>PMTR01000195.1 GCA_003167255.1 Bryobacterales bacterium | reverse complement strand
CGTACCTAAAGACCTCAAGAGTGGGAATATGCGGCGCGGCGCGGGGAGCACTGCGGCACTCCGCTGTACGCCGAGTGTGTTTCAAAAAATTAGGCGATCATCGCGATATTAGACGCTGCCGCCCTGGAACTCGGGCTTCGCGACCTGAGGCTGCTGTGACAAGAACTTCCGGGCAGGGCTGTTTCCGATAAGCGAGTGAAAAGTGGGTTTTCTGGAAACTTGGCCCAGGAGGACGGCCCCACTTGCTCGACACGCAATACTGTCACGTTGCCGGCGGCAAGCTAACCCAAGTTCGTCACGGAACGGTCGAAAACTCAGCTAACTCGTTCAAAATGAGTTCAGGCGATCGCTAAGTCTGCACTACATTTGGGGTGAAAGTCCAGACGTTCCGGCAGGCTGATACCGAGTTGGTGAAGAAGGGATTTTTGTTCCGCCGTGGGCTCGGTGATCCGGCGGAGTCGGATCTCGCGTCCATCCGTCGTGGGGAGGACGATGTCGGCGCTCTGCAGCGTGGACAACAGAGCCAGGGCCTTCATCGGCGACAACGGCTGCGCATTTTCCACTCCGCTGGTCGATGGCTGGGGAAGGATCGCAGGCCGACGCTTCAGCAGATGTTTCAGCGTCACCCAGAGAGCATAGCCGAGGAACGCTACCATCACGTGGGCCTTGACGCGCGGCTCCAGTTGGTGAAACAAGGGACGAATCGACAACTCGCTCTTCAGTGCGCGGAAGGACGCCTGCGCCTCGGTCAACTGCATGTACTGCGACCACAACTCCTCCGCCGTCCCGGCCCTGACATTGGTGCGCAGCAGATAGGCGCCTTCGCGTGACTCGCGCCAGGTCTTGCGGTCGTCTTTCATCTGCCAGGACAATCGGACGCCTTCCGCCGTGTCCCGTAGAGAGACCTCGTAGAGATCGTTCACCGACGGATGCCGCGCCTGGATCTTCCCCAGCCGCCGTTCCATCTTGTGGCGGTCCTTCAGCCGGCCCGCGACGATGGTTTTCTCCAGGCCCTTCAAGGCCTCTTCCATGCGGGTGGAGAATCGTTTCCGGATGGCCTTCTCCTTTTCCTTGCGACCGGCGGTGCGACACAGGATGTAAGTCTCCTCGCCCTGCGGAAGGGCCACCTGTTTCACTTCCACTTCGGGCCGCACCTGGGTCCAGTCGTCTTTAAGCAACTCGGCCTCAAACCGCTTCATCTGGCTGCGTGGCGTGCCCACCAGATATTGTCCGCCGCGCTTGCGAATCGCCTCCAGGTTTTCCTCGCTGACAATGCCGCGATCAAACACCCAGATCCGGCGCGCCTTGCCATACTTGCGCTCCACCATGCGCAGAATGGTTTCCATCGTCGAGACATCCGCGCGGTTGCCGTCGAATGTTTCGTAGCTGAATGGGAAGCCCTCGCTGTTGACGATCAGCGCGATCACCATCTGCTCGCAGTCCGGACGGTGGTCCCGCGAGTAGCCGCGGCGGATCATCGGATTTCTCTCCGCCGCGCCTTCCACATACGTGCTCGTCAGGTCGTACAGCAGCACGTCGAACTCGGCATCGAACAACTCGCCATAGCGTTGCTTGAGATGCCGCTCCAGCTTCGTCTTGTGCGGCAGAATCCGGTCCAGGCAGCGGTACAGGCGGGTGTCGTTGATCTTGCCGTCTTCGATTGCCAACAGATCGTCGAGCGCGGTCGATGGATACCAGCGCTCCTCGATGGCGAGTTCGCTGCCCGGCGCACACAACCGGTTGATCGCCAGCAACGCCGCCACGCGCGACCACGGCACATCGGCGGGATCGTCATCCACGGCCTGCTCGAAGAAACCATCCAGTTGCAGACGCTTCCACAATTGCAGCCCCAGATAGCAGGCGCCGAACTGGCGCGTCCTCTCCAGACGCACTCGCTTCACCAGTACGCGCGCCACCTGCGGGTCGTCCGGCGGTGCCTCCACATGCGACGGGAAAAGCTTCAGTTGCTGCGCTTCGCCCTGATCGTTAAAGACCTCGACGGTTCTCAGCCAGCGGGCTTGCGCGGAGCTGTTCATCTCCCCCAGGTAGCAGAGGGTCTTCTGGCGCGGGCCATCGGCTGTGCGCACCGTCTCGACCAACGACCAGTAGGTGTGCCCCTTGCCATCCTTCTTGCGCGCGTGTGGCCTCAAGAACATCCTGGCCCGATTGTGTCATCACTGCGAGGAGCCTTCAAGAGGGCAGGTCTGCACTACATCGCGTTTTTCGCAAACCGCGATTGCAGGCGCGCCACTTGCTGTCGTCTTGAGCCCCAAAAAAGCGAAAACCGAGGGTTCCGTGACGAACTTGGGTTAGCGATATTCACTGTTAACGCTCGCCTAGCTGATCTCGGACCCCGGCACAGGTGCGGCGCGATTCGACCACCATTTGTCTCCGCGACGAGCACCGTACTGGAGGGGGAGAACCTAGCGCGGGTTCACTCATTGCGCAAAGCGGCGAGCGGATCGACGCGCGTGGCACGGCGCGCCGGGAAGTAGCAGGCCAATGACGCCGCGCCCAACAGCGCCGCGGTGACGGCGAGATATGTCAGTGAATCGAACGCGGGCACGCCGAACAACAGGCCGCTGATCCAGCGCGAAGCGAAGGCGGCAGCACCGAGGCCCGCACATAATCCGGCGACCACCGGGCTCAAGCCGTAGCGTGCGATGACGCCCCACAGATGCCGGCGGGGCGCCCCGAGTGCGATTCGAATTCCCATCTCTCTAGACCTCTGGGTGACCGACTGCGAAACTACTCCGTAGACACCGATGGCCGCCAGGAACAAAGCGGAAAGCGCGAAGGCTAGAACCAGACCCAACTGGAAGCGCCGCTGGCGCACGGAAGCGTCCACGATCTCCGCCAGAGCTAATGGCTGGGGAACCACCAGTTGAGGGTCCATGCGGCGAATCGCGGCGCGCATCGCGCCGGCAATGGTCCTGGGATCCATGGCGGTGCGCACAATGAGCGCAAAGCCGGAACGGTCGCGTTGCCAGTAGGTCAGGTAGACCGTGAGATTGGGAGCTTTGTGCAGGCTGGCGCGAACATCGCCAGAGATCCCGATGACTTCGAACCAGGCATCGCTGCCCAACTGGAAGCGGCGCCCAATGGCATTCTGATTCGGCCAGAGGCGCCGCGCATCGCATTCGCGCACGATCCGCTCGCTAAGGGCGGCGGGCGTCACCAGCACCGCTCGATCCACGGGCGGCTCGATGTCCTGCACGTTGGCATAACAGCGGACGCCTTCCACGTCCGCCACGCCGGGGTTGACCGGAATGGCGGCATAGTCGCGTCGGCGAAACTCGCCTGCCAACGTTGTGAAAGTGAGACTTTTGCTCACGCGAGATGGCATTCTTTCCCGTAACGGCACAAATTCGCTACGCCGCGCAAGTTTTTGGCAGTACCAATATTGACACTGCCCTTCCGGGGGAGGGCACGGCCGCTAATGACAGTAGCGACTCCGAGCAACGTATAATTTGGACAACCGAAGAAGGGTACGCGAGATGCCAGAACGGTCAGCGATTGGTAGCCAGTCTGTTCATACTATACACCTGGCAGGGTTGCGGTTTGACGTCACGGCACCTCTTTAGGAGGCGGCATGCGACAGATATGGATCACCCGCGTCGGCGGCCCCGAAGTCCTCGAAGTGCGCGAAGCGCAAGACCCGACTCCGGGGCCCGGCGAGTTGCGCATCCGCGTGCACGCGGCGGGAATCAACTTCGCCGATACGATGGCGCGCATCGGCCTCTATCCCGACGCGCCCAAGCTTCCCTTTGTTCCTGGGTATGAGGTCGCGGGCGTCATCGACGATGTCGGGGCAGGCGCCGATGCGAAGCGGGTCGGCGAGAAGGTGGTTGCGCTCACGAAATTCAAGGGATATGCGGACACCGTCTGCGCGCTCTCGGTCGCGACGGCGCGTATGCCGGAGAACATCAGCTTCGCGCAGGCCGCTTCGATCCCGGTAGTCTGGCTAACCGCGTGGCACATGCTGGTCAACTTAGGCCACTTGCGCAAAGGGCAGCGCGTCCTCGTGCACGGGGCGGCCGGTGGTGTCGGCACGGCCGCTCTGCAGATCTGCAAACACATTGGCGCCGAGGTGCTGGGGACCGCGTCGCCCGGCAAGCACGGGCGCTTGAAGGAGATGGGGATCGACCACACCATCAACTATCGCAGCCAGGATGTCGAAGCCGAAGTGATGCGCTTGACAAACGGGAAGGGGGTGGACATCGCTCTCGATCCGGTGGGCGGAAAATCGTTCAAGAAGAGCTTTCGCGCGCTCGCCCCCGCGGGAAAGTTAATGATGTTCGGCGCCAGTTCGATGAGCGCCGGTCTTGGCCGCAACCTCTTCGCGGCCGTCGGGACGATGATTGGGATGCCAATCTTCTTGCCGGTCCCTTTGATGAACAATAACCGCGGCGTCCTCGGCATCAACATGGGAAGGCTGTGGGGCGAGGTCGATCTGTTGGGGGGATATTTCGTTGAGATATTGAAACTGGTCGAGCAAGGAGTGTTCAAGCCCATCGTCGACCTCGAGGTTCCGTTCGCCGAGGCGGGCAAGGGGCACGCGCGGCTGGCCGCCCGCGAAAACTTCGGCAAGGTAGTCATCGTAGTATGACCCGGCAATAGCCGACTCGTACGGAGAGCGTTATCAACGAATTCGCCGGAATCGCGCACGATAAGCCTACTCTTCGAACTACGACGGTCAACGGTTCGTGTCAAGACGCCGGACCCTTTTGCCGCTCCCCGCCCGCTTATTTCTCCGGAAGGGAGACATGGTGGGCTGCTTGCGGGAGAGCTGGATGCGGTGTCGCTCTCACCGGTGAGCGCCTTGGCCAGGCCGAAATCCAGAACCTTGCTTTTGCCTCAGAGTTGGCCTGAAAAGGAAGCGCTTGTAAAGGCGGTTGCCTATAGGCGGTTGCGTGATGACCAAGCTGACCCCGCTTTTCGTCTCTGTCCAATGGTCCATGATTCCGGCAATCGTCGCCACGGACCACCAGAAAGCCACGCCACGGCTCACAGGACCGCTCAGGACGCTTCCGCATCTTCAGCAAATCGCCTTCCTTGATCGGCGTCATCGTGCTTTACTGCCGTTTTCGTTTGGTCTGAGCATCCGTGCAAAGCGCCCGACGCACTGCCTGATCTCCCCGCCGCCACCTTCATCGCTGCCACGTACTCTGGTAAAGCGAAGGTACACATCTTCCAACTCGCCAGAGTATTAGTTGACAGGGAGCGCGAACGCGCCCCGTGACACCAGACAGCGTGCAAGCCGCCAAGCGGGACTCGTTGTGGGTGCTGGACATGGGGCCGAGCATAGGACTCCCCGTTTCCCTTTGGTGGCGGCCCTCCCACCGTTCCAAAATCTTGTGGTTTTGGAGGGCCGGGGGGGGCCGACCCAAAAGCCTTGGTAGATGAGACCACTGTTGCAGACTCACGGTAAGGCCTTTTGGAAGGCCGGGACTTGGTGGTCGGCGGTGGGGCGGGAGAGTCGCGCTGCTGATGTAGAACTATTGCAACCCTCCTCGCCATCGGGAATCCGCGCGTCGAATCGCTGGAAGCTGGGCTGAAACCAGAAGTGGCCCTTCACTTTGCGGCGTCCGTCGCGTTGCTTCGGCAACAGGAATTCCACCGGCACGCGCTCCTGATCCTGTTGGTCCTCCCGATGGATGAACCAAACCCCGTTGGCGTGGTTCTCAATATCGCCCGATTCCTTCAGATCGTACAGTTCTGGCTGGCGCAGGGGCTCGTTTAGCTTCGCCCTCGCGCTGTCCCGGTTGAATTGCGAGAGCAGCAGCACCGGACACCCAAAATCGTTGGCCAGCAACTTCAGCATGCGCGCATTTGCGCCCACGGCTTCCGCCCGCGTGTTGTGCCGACCGCCGTCCCGGAGCAGTTGCAGATAATCCACTACAATCAGACCCACCGCACCGCTAGCGCGCAGCCGTCGCAGCCGCGCGTGAATCTCCATAACTGAGAAAGAACTGTCATCGAGGTGCAATGGCAATTCATACAGCATGCTTACCGCGTCACCCGCCCGCCGTCGTTCCTCCGCGGTGAGCCGACCCAGCTTCGCCCGCTCGGAATCCACACTGGAGATTTGCCATATCGCCCGCTGGAACACGGACACGTCGCCCATCTCTAAGCTGAATACCGCAACCGCCTTGGACTGTGTGCGCGCAACGTGAACGGCCGTCTGTATCGCCGCGGACGTTTTGCCGCTGCTGGTGTGTCCGGCCAACACCCACAACTCACCGGGCAGCATTCCGCACGTGGCATTATTAAGCCATTCCCATGGAAACGGCACACCGCGCGAAACCCGCGGCGCCAGAATGTCGGTGATGCCAACGCGGTCGACCAACTGCTGCACGCTCACCAGCCCCTTGCCGGTGTCGGTGGGCGCCATATCGAGGGCGAGGCTCCCCATGGAGTCCAGAATGCCTTGTAGCGGTTCCCGGTTCGCCGCGCGCTTCATCAGGCTGTCGCCCGCCATCATGATCCGCCGCCAGGTCGCGTTGTCTTTGAGGATCTTGACGTACGCCGAGATATCGGGGAGCTGGGGTAGCCCGTCATCGAGCGCGACCAGATATGAGAACCCGCCGACGGATTCAAGCTCGCCCACTTCCTGCAACGCGTTCGCGACCGTCACCCGGTCTACGTGGCCGCCGGCGTCGTAAAGGTCCACGACTTGCTTCCAAATGCGCCGGTGCTTCTCCAGGCTGAAATCGTCAGGCGTTAGGACCGGACGGACGTCCGGCAGCAGCTCCCCATCGAGCAGGATCGAACCGAGAACGAAGCGTTCGACATCTACATTGACTGGTAGAGCGATTCCGTTCATACCTCCCCTCCCGCGAGCGGATCCCACTCGCTGTAATTTGTTCTGGACTGGGGCGGCTGCGCTGGTGCCGGCGCGGCTTCATACCGGTCCTTCGTCGGCGCAAGCCAATTCTCGAGGCCCTTTGCGTACTCTCCGCCGTCTTTCGTCCACTGCTCAGTTGCACACATCTGAGCGTGGTTCTTGTTAATCGATTCAAGATATCGAACACGATCGGCCGCGGGGACACGCTTGTACTTCAGGATCGCCGCGAGCTTGCCGCCAACCGCCATGACGCTGCAGTCCCGTCGGACCCCGGGGTGTCTGCCGTGGATCGATGCCGCTACGCGATCAAGCGTAACCTCCAGTTCGGAACGCTCCTTCCCTGCGGGCTGTCCGTCGGGGACATCAACCTCGAACAGGTGCGCACCTTCACCCCCACGGCCAGCGGGGGTCGGGGGAGGAGTCTTCATTTGTGATCCACTCGATGACGACGGGTGACTCTCTTGAAACGGACTCTCTTGAATGGACTCTCTTGATATGGGACCGGAAGTATTCTTCCGTTCTTGACCGGAACTATCCTTCCGTTCTTGACCGGAACTATCCTTCCGCTCTTGACCGGAAGTATCCTTCCGGTCTGCCGGGTTGAAAACTTCGTGCCACAAGAAAACGTACTCATTCGGTGCGTGCAGTCCCTTGCGGATGACTTTGAGAAACCGATTGCGGATCAATTCTTGCAGGTAGCTGCGGACTTGTCTGGCGGAAACTCCGATCTCACGGGCAAGGGTCTCCTGCCGCGGATGGCAAACTCCGTCTTTCCCCGCGTACCGAACCAGCCGGCCATAGGCGATCTTGGCACCAGGTGTCAGGTCCAGGCACCGTACCAACGCTTCGGGAATGAAGATTCCGTGGAAGAGTCGGTACGGATTGAACGGTTGACCGGACTGGAACGTGACGGCGTTCGCACTCTGGCCATCTCTACTTGCGCCATCTTCGCGTACACCGGTAACGGACGACTTCAATGCAAACCTCACGACGGCGCCCACCAGCGGCGCTTTTGTTTGCCGCAGTAGCTTGCGAGGCGAGGTTTTCAGCGGTTGATGAGGTGTTGTTCGCTGTACCTTGCTTACCTTGATAAGCAAGGCTGGCAATTGACGGGGTTGAAAATTAAGAACTTACTTGAACCAGGAAACACGCCGTTGACGCCTAAGTCCTTGATGTTCATTTGAAATCCATTTTCCCAAGCTGGACGTCGCGGGTTCGAGTCCCGTCTCCCGCTCCATAACCTTCAGAATCTGTTTAGTTTGTTTCGGGGTTTTGTGTACTGTCCCCGTATCTCCTGTCCCCGTATCTCCCGTATCTCCGGCGAAGATCGCACAGACAATAGAAGCGACTCCGATGGCGGCGACTGTTCGCCGCCGGTTCAGTTCTCTGTTGGAACCCGCTCGATGTGGTCGATTGCCAGTGTCTCGACCTGCGAATCGCGGCGCTCCAGCCTCAATCCCAAAATTTCCCGGACAGCGATGACGAGTGAGCCGGTAGGAGTGGATGCGGTGTCTGCGGCCGTCGGAGCGCTGCCCGGGTCCGGCGTCCAGTCAAAGTCGATCTGGTACACGCCTGTGAGCCCTGTAAGATCTTGCACCGGACCGCCCAGCTTGCCCGAAAGTATACGGGCAACTGGCGCCATGCTCATCGGGCCCTTAAAAGCGACCCGGCCCGCGGCGTTGGCGCGACCTATCATCATCGTCACGACGCCGTCGCGGCTCTTACCCAGTGGACCCGAAGGCACACCGGTATCCTTGGGCTTTTCAACCTCCTTGAATTTCGGGCCGTTCTTGTCGACGACCATCGCATAACCCGGGTGCGGATGACTCTCCTTGTGCGCGGCGAGCTTGAACCGTTCGGCCAGTAACGCCTGCAGCATCGCCGGCATCTGATCTTTGGTGGCGCCTTCCGGCATCTTGGCGATGATGTCGAAGCAATCCTCATCCAGCCAGGCAGGTCCCGTGATTTGGTCCATCGGCACTTGGAAGGCCTGCGAAAGAGCCACTTTCAAGGGGAGGCCCTTTAGTGTCAAGATCCCGGGATCCAGCGAAGTCTTGATGTCGCCTCCCTCCACCCGCTTCACCGACGCCACTTCGAATTTTGGCTGGTTCGGGGCGTTCTGGGCAGCTAATGCGCTAATTGCGGCGAGGGCGATGGCCGACGCCAGACAGGTGTTCATGGTGAAACTCCCGATTCATACTTCGTATCCAATTCTGGCCCTTCTGAACGGATTGCGCAACCCAGGCTCAGTTGGGCAGCGGATTTGGGACTTAGTTCAAACGGGCTTGCCGGAAACTACGAGAAATTGCCACACGGCGCCCGTCCAGCAAAGGACCCTTCGTAGAAAAACAAAACCAAGAACTCACCGAGACAGTAAAATCCGAACGGGTCCCATCCGGCCAAGGTGCTGAAGACAGGCGACAAAAACCGATCGCCTGTCCCACCACCACGGCAGTCTCGACGGACAACATGTCCCGCCAATTATGCGCAGATGTATAGTAGCAATTCGTGGCTGCGGAATTGCCGACCGAGCCTCTGATGCTAAAATCAGACTGGCTTTCCCGCGTCCCGCTCTGGAGGGAACTTTTGCGTGTTCTCATTTGTTTACTCTTTACGTTCTCCTGTTTTGGCGCAAATTTTAACGCTACCGGCAAACCTCGCGTGCTGGCGTTCGAAGCACGCAACGGGCAATACGTGTCGCACGGTCCCGGCTATGCGTTGTCGGTGACTTCCGGCGGGGCAGTCCTGAGTCTAAGCGGCCATGCCGTGCGTATGTCGGTTGCCGGCGCGAGTGCGAAATCGTCACTGGAAGCTCTCGACCGTATGCCGGGTAGGGCAAACTATCTCCTCGGTAGGGACGTCCGCGCGTCTTACGGCCTCTACGGCCGCGTCCGTTGGCACGGCGTCTATTCGGGCATTGATCTGGTATTTCGAGGAAACCAGGAGCATCTCGAATACGATTTCGAAGTCGGCGCCGGGCGCGATCCGGGAAGAATCAAGCTGGGTTTCGAGGGCGTTGACGAGATTCGGATCGATCCGAACGGGGGTCTCGTTCTGCAAGTTGGCGCGATCCAGATCCATCAGCCCAAGCCAGTGGCCTATCAGGTTGTTGCGGGCCAAAAGCAGCCGGTCGATGCGGTATATCGGATCGACGCCTCGAATCATGTTCGCTTCCGAACCGGCGCCTACGATCGCGAGCGCCCTCTTGTGATCGATCCCCAAATCGTCTTCGATAAGTCCTTCGGTGGGAGTGGAGTGAGCACGGCCGCGGGGCTGGCTCGGGACACGCAAGGCGGTCTTTATGTCGCCGGCACCACGGACTCAACGGATTTTGCAACTGTAAATCCGGTCCAGAGCCACCTGGGCACAGCGCCACTTCTGGTCACTGCCAACGCCGGCCAAAATTGGAGCTACCCATCGCTTGGATCGGCCAATTCAGTCGGCGCGATGGTGGCCGCACCGTCTGCGCCGTTGGTGGTCTACGCCGCAACGCCGGTTGGTGTTTTTAAGAGCGCCGACGGCGGGACAAATTGGACCGCTACAACCGACACCGGTCTTGCGAGTCCAGCAACGGCCCTGGCGGTAGATGCGAGTTTGGCCACCACCCTTTACGCTGCGACAGCACAAGGCGTCTTCGTCAGCACCGACGGCGCGGCAAGCTGGCGGGCCTCGGCGAGCGGTCCCGCGGGCGCTGGCATCACGGCGATCTTTGCCCATCCCACGCAGGCCGGAACTGTATTTGCGAGCGTCCAGTATCCACTTGCTCTGTTCCGCAGCACCGACTTCGGGCAGACCTGGACCCAGCTCACGTTTGCGCCGCCCAACCAGTTGGTCAGCCCGGTAAATGCCATGGTCTTTGGCTCGAATGGAACGATTATTGCCGCGACCGCAGCGGGCCTGCTGATCTCCACCGACGGCGGAAATACCTGGACCGCCGGGGCGAGTCAAGGCGTTTATAACAATCAAGAGCTCGCCATTTCGCCCAATAATCCATCTACTGTCTACCTGGTCAGCTCGTCGGGACTTCAACGGAGTTCAGACGGCGGCCAGACCTTCACCGTGGTGTTACCCGCTGTCAACTCGATCTACTTCGGCGCGGTTGCGGTGGATCCACGGAATCCAGCCACCGTATACGCGGCGGCCAAAGTATACCCGGCGAACATTAATAACATCCTCTATCGCAGCACGGATGCGGAACAAACCTGGTCGCCGCTTTCGCTGCCTTATGCGGTCCTCCCGGGGTCGCTCTTCGTCTCGCCGGCAGACTCGAGAGTTTTCCTGGGAGCCTTCACTCAAAACAATGTGTTCGTCACCAAGTGGAGCGCGGATGGCAGCCAGGTTCTCTACTCCACCTATCTCGGCGGAAGCCAAAAAGACGGCGTCAGCGGAATCGCCGTGGATGGAAACGGCAGCGCGTACCTGACCGGATTGACATCCTCGCCGGATTTCCCCACCACCAGGGGCGCGTTCCAGACGAAGCTGACGAGCACGCAGGACGTCTTTGTCGCGAAGCTGAGCCCGGATGGTTCGCAACTGATCTACTCCACGCTGCTCGGGGGCGACCTCACGGAGCACTACTGTTGCCAGCCGACAGGGTCCACGAGCATTGCCGTGGATAATACGGGCGATGCGGTGATCACCGGGTACACACAAGGCAGTTTTCCCGTGACAGCGAACGCGTTCCAAACCGCGCCGGTCGCAGGTTGCTACCTGTTCCCATCTCCCTCTATGCCTATTTCGGGTGACGCGTTCGTGACCAGGATCGCGGCCGGCGGCAACGCGCTTATTTATTCGACATTGCTCGGCGGGAGCTGTGCGACGAACGGCACGAATGTAGCGGTGGATGCGAGCGGGAACGCCTGGGTAGCCGGATCGACTGAGTCTCCGGATTTTCCCGTCACCGCGGACGCCTTGCAGCCGAAATTCGGCGGTGGAACCTATGACGGATACCTCGCGCGCTTCAATCCCTCCGGGGGTCTCGACTATGCGACTTACGTCGGCGGTTCGGGTTACGACGCTCTGAACGCGATCGCCTTCGATCAGTCCGGCAACATTTACCTCACGGGCGAAAGCGGCGGCTTGTCTCAGCCTGCCTCTCCGGGTGCATTCCAACCACAGGCCAGCGCGAGTTGTCTGGTCTTCTTTATTGGGCCTTCCGAGTTTTACCCGCAAGGCAATGCGTTCGTCTTGAAGCTCGATCCTAAGGCGCATTCGATCCAGCGTCTGACTTATCTTGGGGCGCCGCTTTGTCTTTCCGGGTCATCGATCGCTGTCGATTCTTCGGGCGAGCCCTGGATTTTGGGCACGTTGGACCCGGAGGGCGCTGCACCGGCGACCGTGAGCCCATTCGAGATCGGAATTGGGAAAGGGTTTATCAGCAAGTTCAGCGCGGACTTCACGCAGTTGCTGTTTTCAACGTATTTCGGCTCGGTCGCCGGTCTTGCTCTCGACTCCTCCGGCTTGGCCTACGTGGCGGGCACGGGTGCTTACAACCCCGTCACGGTGCCAGTTTACATTGCCAAAATCGATCCCGCGCCGCCTGAGATTTCGCTGGATTCTGTTATGAGTGTGGTCGCTTCTGCGAATCCATCCAGTTTTCCCGGGATCGCCGCTGGAGAGGTGATCCGAATCCTCGGCAAGCAGATGGGTCCGGCTGCGGCCACGCCCGGAGTGATCAATTCGGGAGTTTTGGCAAGCAACGTGGCTGGCGTCCAAGTCACATTCGATGGAGCCGCTGTGCCGCTACTGTCGGTGAGCGCTCAAGAAATCGATCTGGTGGCGCCCTTCGGACTAGCCACAAAGTCGGCCACCACGATTCAGGTTCAATACCACGGTGCCCAATCGAACCCGGTTCAGGTCGCCGTAACTGGCTTAGTTTTGCAGATTCTCGGGGTATTCAATGCGGATTTCTCTGCGAACTCCGCGTCGAATCCGGCGAAGGCAGGTTCGGTAATGAGCCTCTATCTGGCCGGTGCGGGGCAAGGGAATCCGCCGAGCCAGGATGGCCAAGTCAACGCTGGTCCGCTAGCGGCCCCAGGCATGCCTATCCAGCTAGAGTGGTTCAATAACAACAACACGATACTGCCGGTTACCTTTGCTGGCGCAGCTCCGAGCTTGGCCGCAGGCATTTTTCAGGTCAACTTCGTCGCACCACAGCAGAGCTTGATGAACGTGAAGCTCCTGATGGGGACCAGCAGCGCCCAGTTCAACGTTTTCGTGCAGCAATAGGGGCGGGATCGCGGCCGCGGCGCCTACCCACCTATAAGAAATTTCGGATGCCGATGTCCTCTATGGCTGCCGGGAGGACCGGCACGCCTTTGAGCCAACTGCACGGCGGACGTAGCAAGCGAGGGCGGGAGCGACGCATGTGCTTCACTTCTTCGGTGTTCCGTACACGTAATGATCAATCTGGCCGGAGAGATCTTTCGGAATTGCGTTCAGCTCGCTCTTGGGAATCATGCTTCCCAGCCGTTGCGCAATCTTGGCGATACGCGGCACGCCTCGAGAGAGCCGGTCAGGACGAGCACCCGACGTCGCGATGCCGTTCTTCTTTCCGCTCGTGCTGGCCATGATGCTTACAGCTTAGCAGTGCCGTAGGGCGTCTGAAGGCTGCGGGCGTTTGTTGATTTTTGGTGCGCCCGGAGAGACTCGAACTCCCGGCCTACTGGTTCGAAGTTCGTAGGAATGGCGTCTACGGAAATCGCCCTCGTCTATTTTCAGTGACTTAGAAACACGTTTAGACTGCGGAAACGTCTGTAGACGGTGCTAGACGAACGGCGTTGCTACCAGGGTTGCTACCGAAAACTGGCTTCAGTCACCCTGCTGAAGGGCTTCCTCGTACGCGGCAAACCGAGTTCCGGGTACCTCATTGAATTCGGCAAGCAGGTCGGCATTCGGTAACGGGCGCTACGGTCGTGATATGCTAATAGTAGACCGGTACATCCTAAACTCCGGTCGACGGGCGCCCGGTGATGGGCGCCTTTTTCTTTTTCGCCAACTTCCACTTGGAAGGAATCGGAATCCGCCTTGGCGGGTCCAGCCGGAGCAGCATCGAGTCCCCGGCTCAAATCCTTCAGGAGACCTCAAGCGTGCCGGAAAACGAGAGCACTTTACGAACCGCCCGTTACACCGGAGGGACAAGGGAGGACTGCACGAAAAACACAGGGGAAAAGGGCACTGAATCGGTGCGAACCGCTCAGAATACGCATATTGGGCGGTTGAAGCGCGGTCGAACGGATGACCCTCGGTGACCCTATTTTTCCCAGCAAGCAAAATTCCGGCGTGATCCGCTGACCTATGCCAGGGGGCAAACATTCCAAGGTAACGATCTTCAGGGCCGCCATGTTGGTGGCCTACGGCGCCCGCACAAAGAAGGTCGTGCGGGTCGCCGGCATCAGCAAGAAAACGCTCTCACGCCGTTTTGTCGGTCGAGGCCTTTTTGCAGCAAGAGCGCAAGCACTCCCTGGCGACCGACTGGCGTGGGTTTCGGGGGTATTCGCGGCACAAAATAAGGGCGGATTTCGAAATCAACATTAAGAACTTGCCCTGAGGGCCTCCAAAGAAACCAGAGGCGCCCCCGCGCGCCGCTTGCGCAGCATTTCGAGCGCGCAGCGGACGCAGATCACGTGCAGCCAGGTCGTCAGGCTGCTTTCCCCGCCAGGTGTCACAGAACCGCACCGCCCGCAGGAAGGTATCCTGCACGCAGTCCTCGGCATCCTGGTTGTCGTGGAGAATCCGCCTAGCAACCCGATGAAGAGATGCGTGCCGGTCGATGAAAGCGCGCTCCAGCATTCCGCCAGAAAAAATGGGGGCATTGAGGGGCTGTTGAAACAGGTAGCAGCCGCTGGCGGTATCGACCAGATGGGCGGTGATGCGAAGGGTGTTGCGGGACTTGCGAATGCTGCCGGTGATACGCATGGCGGCGGTTTCGTCTTTGTTGCGCCTTGAAGTGCAGCGGCAAATCAGCGGAACGCATTACGAGTATCAGTCGCTCTTCAATTTCCTGATGACCGAGGGAAATTCAAACAAAGCGCGTTACAGCGTGGGGCTTTTTGGCAGAGAGCAATCGAAAGTATTGGCAGAGATGCTATAAACGTGAACAAGAGACTGAAAGGGAGAGCACTTCCACTCGCATGAAACCTCACCCGGAAATGATCGAAGGCCCGGAAGCGTACCAGCGCTTTCGGAATGCTCTCAAGACGGTGCTATCCGTTCCAAAGAGCGCAGTACCTAATCCGTTCAAGCCACCGAAGAAAAAGGCAAAGAAGATAACTAAATGACCTGCCCCTCCTGCAACCGCCCACTATTTCTCAGCTCCAAGGTCTGCGGGTGCGGCTGGAAAGAAAATCCGCAAGCCGGGACGGATCAGGCGGCGCGTAGCGGGGCAACCCGCGACGAAGAAGCGAGCCGGCCATCTTTGGAAACCTTTCTTCCGCTGGTATTTTAGCGGACGCTCGCGGCGAGACAAAATGTGGGTCCGTATTTGTACAATTATTAGAAATGACTCAGAGCGGTTCAAAGAAGAAAGTCGCGAACAGTCTGGTCGCCGTGAGTTCCGCGGCGGTGCTAGCGGTGTACGCCGCGGGATATACGCGGACCCGGTACGCGGCACAGCGGTTTGAAGCTCAGGCTGCGGAGCGGAGGCCGGCGGTTCCGGGTCCGCCGCGAACCGCGTCTCCCCTTGCGGAGGTCCAGCCGGCGGCGCCCAACGTTGCCGCGGCGGCGCCCCCCCTGGCGGCGTCAGCCTGGTCCACTCCGACGCGCGATGGAGCCGGTAAGGCCAGCCCGATCGAGCCCGCGGGACCCTTGCCAACAGCGGGCCTCGTTCCGGCGGACGGGGCTGTGGCTTCGGCTGCCGAGACGAAGGCGCCGCCATCGGCGGCCTCACCCGTGGCCGCAGTGGCCAATCAGGCGGCAGAGCCAGCGGGGCCGGCTCCTGAACATAAAGCGGAGGCAGATGCCGCCGCGTCCGCGGCCTTACCGGCTACACCCGCACCGGCTAAACCGGCGCCGGCCGCGCCGGCTGCGCCCGCATGGAAGGACGGAACGTACTACGGCTGGGGCACGTCCCGCCACGGCGATATACAGGCGGCAGTGGTGATCGACAGCGGGCGCATCGCATCGGCGACGATCGCTCAATGCTGGACGCGCTATTCGTGTTCGGTAATCGCCAACTTGCCCCCGCAAGTGGCCCAGCGGCAAAGCCCCGATGTCGACTACGTCTCCGGCGCCACCCAGAGCGCCAACGCCTTCTACTATGCGGTGGTCGATGCTCTGGGCAAGGCGAAGTGAGCGGCGACGTGCCCATCCGCACCGAGGCCGTGATGGGCACGCTGGTGACCATTCACGTGGTCCGCTCCGCGACTGAAGCCGGCGTTCATGCCGCGATGGATCGCGCGTTTGGATGGTTTCACGAGATCGAAGAGCGGTGTACGCGGTTCAGCGAGCGGAGCGAACTGATGCAGCTCACGGCGCAGGCGGGGGCTCCGGCGCGAGCGAGCGCGATCCTCTACGAAGCCGTGCGGTTTGCGTTGATGGTGGCGGAGGAGAGCGGGGGCGCGTTCGACCCGACCGTCGGCCATCGGATGGAGGCACGCGGCTTCAACCGGGAACATCGCAGCGGAGAGATCGTCCGCACCGCGATCACACCGGACGACGATGTCAGTTACCGGGACGTGCAGCTCGATCCGGATCGAAAGACCATCACGCTGCGCCGCCGCTTGACGCTCGACCTGGGCGCCGTGGCGAAGGGCCTGGCCGTGGACATGGCCGCGCGCGAGCTCGAGCCGTTCAGGGATTTTGCCATTGACGCCGGCGGCGACCTGTATCTGGGTGGATCGAACCCGCAAGGCGCGCCGTGGGCTGTGGGGATTCGCCATCCGCGGCGCGACCATGAACTGATCGATTCCCTGCGCGTCTCGAACCAGGCGGTGTGCACGTCGGGCGATTACGAACGCCGGACTTCCGGCGGCGACGTGGACTCGGCCGGGCATCACATTCTGGATCCGCGCACCGGGGCGTCGCCCCAAGCCGTGGCGAGCGCGACCGTGGTCGCGTCCGGGGCGATGCTGGCGGATGCGCTGGCAACGGCCGCATTTGTGCTTGGCCCGGAAGACGGCATTCGGCTCCTGACCCGCATGGGGGTGGACGGGCTGATCGTGACACCGGAGCTGGAGCGGTACGAAACGCGAGGCTTGTGCCATGCGGCGTAAGGCAAAGAACTTTTTCAAAACGCCGAAGGGCCAGCTCACGATCATTCTTGTGATCCTCGCCGCCATGGCTGCGCCGGGTGAGGGTGTCCCGGCCGTGGCGGCGGGACTCGTGAGCGCGACGATTGCCGCGGGCCTGGTGGACGCGCTGATCCTTCGGGCGAGGAAGAAGGCTTGGGAGTTTCCGAGCGGCGCGGTGCTCACCGCCATGATCGTGGCGATGGTGCTGCGGCCGCAGGAGCCGTGGTATGTCGCCACTATCACCTCGGTTGCCGCGATTCTCAGCAAGTACGTTTTCCGCCTGCGGGCGGCAAACGTGTTCAATCCGGCCGCGCTGGCGATCATCGCCAATTTCTATGTGTTCCACACGGGCCAGAGTTGGTGGGGCGCGCTGCCCGAGGTCACGCCGTTGGCGCAGGTAGTGCTGGTTGCGGCGGGCGTGTTCATCGCCGATAGGGTCAACAAGATGCCGCTGGTGCTGGCGTTTCTGGGAACCTACTTCCTGCTGTTTACCGTCACGGCGTTCGTGAGCGATCCGCGGTGGGTTTCCGAAGTGTTTCGGCCTCCCGACCTGGAGGCGGCACTGTTTTTCGCTTTCCTCATCCTGACCGATCCGCCGACGTCGCCCGCGAAGTATCCCGATCAGATGGTGTGCGGCGTGATGGTGGCGGTGGTCAGCTATGTGGTTTTCGAATGGGCAGGCGTGGTGTATTATCTGCTGGCGGGCGTGCTGGCGGGCAATGTGTGGGAGGCGTGGCGCCGGGCGAAGCGGCGAACCGGCTACACGTTTCCGAGAGGCATCGGCGCCTTTTTGCGCGAGATTAGTCCCTGGGGGATGGCATACCACCGATGAGAGGGGCCGGGGGCCGCTCCCGCGCCACCTTCCCGCTGGGAGACTTCCGGCCCGCGCCAGAGGTTGCGATTATCGCGGCGGAGACCAATGAACAGGCCGACAGCGAAGCCACTTGGCACCGGCGAAGGGCCATAGAGCTGGCCGGCGAGTATTGGAAGAGTGAAGACGGCGTTCATGAGGTAGAGTCGCGAGAGAAAGCAATCTCGGACATGCGTAACAGCATTGGATTATCCGAGGTTCCAATTTGGCCCAGCCCAGTGAAGCAGCTTTCTCCGCATTCCGGAGCTTGGCCGTATTAGGCTCGGGCACGAGGAGCAAACCCTTGCACAGCTACCGAAGCTCAAGATCTCACTCGCGAAAGTCGCTACACAGAGCCTTCCCGTCGAACAGTCTGTAGAGCTACTTCAAGAAATTGCTGGAGTCGGACGTAATCTCGCCACCAAGCTCTTGGCGATGTGCCAGCCGGAGAAGTTCGTCGTAGTGAACGAACCCGTTGAAAGCGCGCTACGTGCGTTCGGGTATGAAGTGGAGCCCGGACCGGGCATCACGGGCCGAGGCTATAGGCAGTTTCTCTGGAGGGGTTGGCAAGTACGTCGTGCAATAGCGGGCGGACCGGCTGGGAACCCCGAACCAGTCGGACGCTACGCTGGGCAGTTCCTGGATGGCCGGCGATCCGGAAGTGGGGGAGAAAAGGGGCTCCACGGACGAGTTTTGCGGGATGATCACCTGCCGCAAAAGCAGCGGGTCGCCCTACGAATACGAGCCGCTCACCCGCGGCGAATACAGCCTGGAAGCTCACTTGAACTATGCGGCCCAGGGAACCGCTTCGCGCGATGGAACGTTGCTGCCCACCGGCCACCAGACACACCTCACGCTGGAGCCAACCATTGGCGTCTCCCCGTGGGCTTCATGTTCCGTGAGCTTTCGGCAGGCGTGCGTAAGTCAGAAACAGTAGCCTTGCCCCACCCAGTAATGCCAGTCGGCAATGGCTTCGGCGGTCGAGTCGTCGGGATCAACAGCCGCCAGTTGTGATAAGGGGGCTGCCATTGTCCGATCTTGCCAGCGGATCAGCACGAGCATATCGGCGGCGCAGGCATCTTCAGGTGCCATACGTTGGACTTCGACGGTTTCCCCTTTCCTGAGAGGCGAAACGATCTTGACCGCGATGCACCTAGCCTGAAAAGGGAATCGGATCTTGTCATCGAGGTAGGAATGCCATCCCATGACCTGCTCTTCCGGCCCATTGGCGTCCGCGATGGCTTCGTTGTGGATTCGGTCCTCTCGGACAGGGTCTCTCTTGGATTTCTTCATGACTTTGCTCCCAGGATTCGGCGGACCGACGTGCGTCCGATCCGCAACTGACGGGCGATCTCGGATTTGCTGATGCCGGTCCGATGTAGTTTGCGGACTTCGGCGGCGTGTAGCGCCGCGGTTTCGGGCCGGCCCAACCTTTTGCCGTTCTGCCGGGCGTGGGCCAGGCCAGCCCGCGTTCGTTCCCGCAGAATTTCCCTTTCAAACTCAGCGAATATAGCCAGGAGGCCGGCCATCGCTCGACCGGCTGGCGTGGTCAGGTCCAACGCCTCGGTCAGGGAAACGAACCCGACACCCAGATGCTCCAGTTCCTGAAGGGTCGCCAGCAGATCCGTTACCGACCGGCCCCAGCGGTCCAGCCGCCACACCAGCACTACATCGATCTCCCGGCGACGGGCGGCCTCGATCAGTTTCTCACGAGCTTCTCGCTTGTCCGCACTGGAGCCAACCTCACGGACTTGCGCGGTGATCGTCCAGCCGCGTCGGGTGGCATACTCCCGCAGGGCGCGGCTCTGCATCGGAAGTGTCTGCTGATCGTTCGTAGAAACGCGGGCGTAGAGGCCGGCGCGGAACATTTTCGACGGTTTCCGTCGCTGGCCAAAAACGTCACCGGATTTTGCCTTCGGAAGGGCCCGATTTCCGGCCATTTTCGCGTGACGCTCCCGCCTGGCCGCCGACGATCCTTTTCGGCCATGTAGGATCCATCATACGCCAGGCGGCTCCGGCGTCTGGCGGTAGTTCCAGGGCATCCACTCCGCGGGCTGGGCTGTCAGTTCCCGGGCAAGGCGCTGCAACTGCGTCAGATAGTCGAACGAGTTGGCGCCGCACAACTGGCAGGTGTGGATCAGCGTCATAAACAGGTCGCCTACCTCGGCCCCGTGCAGCGTCCGGTTTGGCGGGGCATTTCGAAATGACACTCAACCATGGCCGGAGTCGATCCTTTTCGGCCATATGAGGTCTCGCTACGGGAGACGGCCGAAGGCGTCCGTTTGTTTTGGCAGATGAAAGAAGACCGTAAGGCCTGGCGCGAGTCGCGCGAAGGCGCCAACCTGCTTCGCACCAATCTCCGGGCAGAGACGGCGGAAGAGTTGTGGTCCAAGTATATGCAGTTGACCGAAGCCGAAGCATCCTTCCGTGCCCTGAAGAGCGAGCTGTCGATTCGGCCTTTGTTTCACCAACTGGAGTCGCGCGTCAAGGCTCACGTGATGGTGGCGTTTCTGGGCTACGCTCTCTGGGTCACACTGAAACATTGGCTGAAGCGCCGGCCGGAAATTGTCCCGGCGCCTTCCGCCAGCGGCGTCAACAACGCGCAACCACTTTCGCCCATGAAAGCGCTCGCTCTACTTGGCAGTTTGCAAAGCGCCGACATCGTGCTTCCGACCACGGACGGCCGCGAAATCCGTCTTCGACGGATCACGGAACCCACAATTTGTCGCGCAATTTGGGACGGGCCATCAATCCGTGATATACTCCGCGCAGCCGCGCCACGGCTGCACGGCTGTGCGCCGGAAAGTTAGGGGTATAAGGACCTGATTGTGTTGAAGACCCGTCACATTGCTTGCATTCTGCTTACCGCGCTGCCGGCTTTGGCCCAGGACGCGCCTTTCATTTTCGGGGGAAGCATAGCGAACTCGGCTAGCTTCGTCCCCAACGACATGCCGGGCGGCGGCATTGCGCAAGGATCGATGTTTAGCATCTTCGGCCGCGCCATCGGGCCCGCCACGCCTGTGCAGGTGTCGAGCTTTCCTTTGGGACCTCAGTTGGCAGGAGTCTCGATTAATCTGCGCCAGGGATCGAAGCAGCTTTCGGCCATTCCGATCTTCGTCATCGCCAGTCAGATCAATGCGATTCTGCCCTCGGCCACACCGCTAGGCACGGTTTCCTTGCAGGTTTCCTACAACGGGCAGGCCAGCAACTGGATCCCGGTGCTTGTGGTGGGCCATGCGCCGGGCGTTTTCACCGCAACCGGGTACGGCCGGGGAGTGACGGTCTTCCAAAACTTCATCTCGGCCACGAATCAGCCGCTCAATTCGGAGACGGTTTCGGCCACCCCGGGACAGGCGGGCACCCTCTGGCTCACCGGTGCCGGCGCGATCACCGGCGCCGATGGCGACACGCCGCCGGTCGGCAACCTGCCTTACCAGATCGACATTCTGGTCGGCGGCCGCCCGGTCACCCAACTGTTGTACGCCGGCCGGGCGCCGGGCATTTCGGGCCTCGACCAGTTCGTATTCTACCTCCCCAGCGATGCCCCCACCGGCTGTTTCGTACCGGTCTACGTGCGCGTGAATGGCGCCGTGAGCAACGCCACCACAATGGCCATCATGCCGCAGGGCGGCGCCTGCTCCGACGCCTACAATCCCATCGCCGCCGCACTGGTAAAAGGCGGCAAAATCGTCGATGGGATGCTGTTCCGCGCATCCACCAGCGCTGGCCAATTCGCCGGCATCGACACTTCGTTCTCTGTCGACAAGGCCGCTGTCCGCGAAATGCAGGAGGCTGGCGGCCAGTTCGCCTTTGACCCGTTTCTCTCCATGCCGCCTCAGGGTGCCTGCACCAGCTACTCGATGAGCGGCGACATCCTCACCACGGGCGTTCAATTGTCCTCCGGCGGCAGGGCCCTCGATCTCGGCGCTCTTTCCGTGACTCTCGCCGGCGTCTCCGATGCGCTGACCACCCTCCAGGCCGGACTCTTCAACACGATTCTCGGAGGAGGCTATCCCATCGGACTGCCGCTCTTCTTCGGAACGGGCACACCTTCCCTCCACGCTTCCGGCGGCGCCGACGGCAGTTCGTTCGATGTGCCCGTCACCCCCGGCCCGACACTCGCCTCCCCAAATCTCGACGCGCTCACCACCATCGACCGCTCGCGCGACTCCAGCGTCTCCTGGACCGCGCAACCCGGGGTCTCCGCCTTCATCGCCGGCGGCGTTTACGACCAGCCGACAAACAGCTCCGGCCTGTTCCTCTGCGTCTCCGCCCCCGGCGCTTCTACCATGCTCGTCCCGTCTTACGTGCTTGCCAACTTGCCCGCCGTCAGCGGCGCGGCCGGCCAGGGCGATGCGCGGCTGTTCTTCAGCGCCTTGCCCACAATGCACGAAACCGACACTCCGGACCAGGTCCGCATATTCAGCGCTCGCCAGGATCTGACCGTCCTGGCCATTCTGTCCGTCCGCTAGACCACCATGACCATCCAATCGCAATTCCGCCGCTGGCCTCTCTGGCTGCGTTTCGCCGCAGTGACGGCGTCCGCGTTGGTATTCAGTACCGCGCTCTCCCTCATGGGCGGTTGCGGAGGCGCCTCTTCCGTAGCAAATCCTACCGAGCCCAATTTCTACATCTCGCACGTACAGGATCCCAACGCTATCTGGTACCGTTCCGAGCCCGCCGATCCGGCGCCGCTTACCATCGCCGCGCTGCCGCCGGGCAGTTCGGTCAACCAAGTGGCGGCACTGAGCTTCACCGCGACGTCCGACTGGCTGTACGCGCTGACGTCCAGCAACCTGGTGGTCCTGGAAAAGGTGGGAACCAGCTTTCAGACCATGGCGACGGTGCCCGTGGGTACTGGCGCTTTTGCGTTCGCCATCGACGGCAACGCCGATTTTGCGTACGTGAGCAACGGCGGAAGCAACTCCGTGACGGTCGTGGATCTGAACGCATACAAGGCCGCCGCCACCATCGCGCTGCCTGCCAACAGCCAACCACGCGGCGTCGTACTGACCCCGGACGGCATGAAGCTCTACGTAGCCGACTACGGCACCAATAGCGTCAGCGTCATCGACACCACAGCCCTGGCTGTCACCGGTTCTATCGCCGTGGGCAGCCAGCCGAACCGCATGGCGGTTTCGCCGTCAGGCCACTCGGTGTACGTCTCCAATTCGGGAAGCGGCACCGTGAGCATGATCGACGTCTCGACCGACACGCTTTCGACCGCCATTACCGGGCTGCCCAACACCCTGGCGGTGGCGGTGAGTGGAAATGGCGTCTCGCTTTGGGCCGGCCAGGCTGCGGCCCAGACTGGACCAGGCTCGATCCAACCCTACGCCACTTCGACGCTCACCGCCGCCGCGTCTAACGCCACCCCGGGGAATGCATTTTTTCTGGCGGCGTTCGATGGCTCCTCGTACCTGGCGGCGTCGTTGAATGCCAACAAGGTGACAGAGTACTTCAACGAGTCCACCAGCACTTTCACCGCGAAGGATTTGAAAGTGGGGGTGGCGCCGACTTCAGTGACAGTGGCCCGCGCCCTCAAGCGCAACCCGTCCATCCCCACGCAGCCGCAGTGCACGCTGACCGTGACCACGGTAGGAAGCGGCACCGTGACGGTGAGTCCAACCGGCACCGGCAGCTATCCCTGTGGCACGACGGTGACTCTGACGGCGGTCCCCGGCACGGGACAATCGTTCTTTGGGTGGTCCGTCGATCTCACCGGCACAACCAATCCCGCATCCCTGACGCTGAATACCAACAAGAACGTCACCGCCACGTTCGGGACCAGCCCGAAGGTCACCATCACGGTGAACACGAGTCCGACGGGTTTGGCCGCCTCCGTCAACAGCGTCAACGGCACGGCGCCCGTTTCGCAGTCAGTGGCCAGCGGCATCGCGACACCGGTTAGCGTGACCACTCCTCAGGTGGTGAGCGGCACAGGCTACACCTTCGGTAACTGGACCGGAACCGTAGCTAACCCTGCCATCGCCAGCACGACGGTGACGGCGACCGCGAACACAAGCGTGACCGCGAACTTCGCCCTGGCGTGTTATGTCCTCACGGTGAACGTCAGTCCCCCGGCGAGCGGCGCGGTCGCGCTCAGTCCCGCTTCGGGCGGTCTGGCCGGCTTGCCCGCGAACTGCTACGCCCCGGGCGCCACCGTGACACTGACAGCCACCGCGATGGCGGCCCAGAACTATATCTTCGGCTCCTGGTCGGGCGCCGGTACCGGTTTCACTACTACTCGGACCGTGGTGATGAACGGCCCCTCGGCAGTGACGGCCAACTTTAGCTTGTACCCGGCGCCCAATCTTAACTTTGGCGGAGCCAACTGGGGATACGCATCCGGCTCCACGTATCAGATGGCCGGCAAGGTGGGGAACAACGGAGCGGATTACAACAACATCAAGGTCACGCAGGTAGTATGGACGGCGGCGGCCGGGACCGGCGCCATCACGGACACCACCGCGCTGCCGATCACCGTCGGCAACCTTGCGGGAGGCACCGTGGGCAGCTCGACGACCCTCAACGCGACCATGCCCACCACCGTGACGCAGTTCACGGTCTGCATTTCGGGCACCGCCGTGAGCCCGCTATCGGGCAACACGGTGGCATGGACCGACAATCAGAACTGCAGCCACGTGTTCCCGCGGAACTAATTAGTCCCATGACCGCGAGATTTGATGCTATTGGAATACCGCTTGCTAACGCGCGCGGCTCGGATCAGAGCCGGTAGAGTAGGAGAG
>PMTR01000166.1:27228-27785 GCA_003167255.1 Bryobacterales bacterium | reverse complement strand
CCAACGGCCAGCACCCTGGCGAACAGCCAATGCACCATAAACGGAGGGAGTTCCAGCATTGGCTTATCGGGCAATAACGCCACGGTCAATCTGGGGCTGAGTTTTTCAAGTAATTTTGGAGGAGTCAAGACGGTGTATGGGTACGCCCAGGCAGCCAGCGGACTTAATTCCGGCTGGAGCGCACTGGGCAATTGGACCGTGCCTGCGGGTCCCCCACAAGCCGTTTCGGTGACGCCTTCATCGGGCACGGGTAGCAGTAATACTTTCAGCTTCGTATACTCCGACGCGAACGGAGCATCNNCTCTCCGGATATCAGGGGTGCTATGTCAGCATCGATCCCGTGCACAAGACTCTGTTGCTGGTCAACGATGGCGCCACAGCCTGGCAGGGACCGATTACCCTGCCAACGGTCAGCACCCTGGCGAACAGCCAATGCATGATCGACGGAAGGAGTTCCAGCATTGGCTTATCGGGTAATAACGCGACGGTCAATCTGGGGCTGAGTTTTGCGACTGGTTTCGGAGGAGTCAAGAACGTGTATGGGTACGCCCAGGCAG
>PMTR01000166.1:0-27081 GCA_003167255.1 Bryobacterales bacterium | reverse complement strand
ACCCTGCCAACGGCCAGCACCCTAGGGAATAGCCAATGCACAATCAACGGAGGGAGTTCCAGCATTGGCTTATCGGGTAATAACGCGACGGTCAATCTGGCTATAAGCTTTGCGACTGGTTTCGTAGGGGCCAAAACAGTGTATGGGTACGCCCAGGCAGCCGGCGGACTTAATTCCGGCTGGACCGCACTGGGCAACTGGACCGTGCCATAGTGAGTTAATGTCGGCCGGAAGCCATTCCGCTGGCAAACCGGAGCACGATTCGCGTACGCCGATCCGCGCGCGGGCTGTCAGTCTCCGATACCGTTACCGTCCGCCCTCGAACACCGTCTCGCCGGCGACCACGGTCGCCAGCACGCGCACATTTCGAATCTCCGGCGCAGGAATGTGAGTGAAATCGCGGTCCAGCAGCACGAAATCGGCCAGCTTCCCGATCTCCAACGTGCCCTTCCGCAGGCGGGCGGGTCCAGGGGGACCCGCGCAGACCAGGGGGTCTGCCCCACAAATTGGCGGCGATGGATTAATGGCTGGTCAACGCAACGGCGAGCGCGATTAACGACTTGATGCCGGGCACGATGCTGCCGGCATCAGCGTTTTCCTCCAAGCGGTGGGGCATGCGCTCGATGGTCGCGCCGATGGCTACAGCGGGGATGGCCATGCTCACGGCGATATTCGCATCCGTGGAGCCCACATCGCGGGCGACGATCTCCGGCGTGCCGGTCTTGCGGAAGTAGTTGCTGGTGGCCAGCGCCGTCTGCACCAACTGGTGGTTGAGCCGCTCTTTCTGCGGCAGGGCCTTCGAATAATCGATGCCCATTTTCTTCTCCATGCGGAAGCCCACGCCTTCCTGTTCGGCAATGCGCCGCGCGGTGGAAACCACGGCGCTCTCCAGGCTATCCTGCGTGGCGCTGTCCAGAGAGCGCAGGTCCACCGTGAACCAGGCCTCGCGCGGGACCGCGTTCACTACCGTGCCGCCGCCTAACATTCCCACGTTCAAAACGGGCAGCTTGAAGGTGTCGAGGCCCTCGGCGACCGGCGGCAGCGGAATCTCATAGAGCGCGTTGATGGCCTTGGCCACGGCTTTCGCCGGGCTGGGTGCGCCGCGGCTCTCCATGGTGTGGGCACCGGGCGAAGTGTAGAAGAACTTGAACTGGTCGATGCGCAGCGCGCCGTACCAGACCTCAGTGGATGAGACATCGATGGCCACGAACATATCGGGCTTATAACCGCTGGTCTCCAGCCAGTGTTTGGCGCCCAGCAGGCCGAGCTCCTCCTGAACAGACGCGAGGAAGATGAGGTCGCCCTTGGTTTTGACGCCGCCCCGGTTGAGCGCGCGGAACATTTCCAGAGTGGCCATCAGGTTGGAGGTGTCATCGCCGACGCCCGGCGCGCGCAGAATGTCTCCTTCGCGTTTTACGTTGAGGCCGGTACCTTCGGGGAATACGGTGTCCATGTGGGCGGCAAACACAACCGTGGGACCGCCGCCGGTTCCTTTACGGACGCCGCTCACGTTAGAGATGTCGTCGGTTCGGATCTCGCTCAGGCCGAGTTTCTCCATCTCCGCCCGAATGTATTTTGCGCGTGTCTGCTCTTTGCCGGAGGGCGCCGGTATCTCCACCAGGCGGATCCATTCTTCGATGATGTCCGCGGCGCGGCCGTCCACCGACTGGAGGGCCTTCCGCACCTCCGGTTTTTCGAGCAGCGATGGTTGGAACCAGCGACTTTGCGCGCACAGGGGTGAAGCAGCCAGCAGAAGGAGGGCGACCCCCGGTTTCCTCATGAGCATATGTAGAATCATACTCCGCGCCGAGGGCAAAGCGGGGGTCCAGCGATCCAATTCCAAAAGGGGTAATTGGTAGCTGTCCCCGGTTTTACCCGGTTTTACGCCCGGTTTTACGGCACTTGCGCACTTCCGGTGCACGTCTGGTGGTTGGCGTCGACGGCGATGGTGACATTGTTGGCGGGCAGGGTGCCGGCCTGGATCTTCACCGCGATGGCACAGCCCGAGCGGACGCCAGCGGGCACGATGAAGTAGACATTGTCGACACCGGCGAAACCGGGAGCGCGGCCGCTGTAAGGAATCGAAGCGGGAATATTGTCAATGGTCACGGTCACCGGCACGGCCATCTGGCCGCCGGGGGGTGGCGTGTTGTCCGGCAGCAGTTGACCGTTGAGGATGTTAGCGCCGATTCCGGTGGCCCACACAATGCCGTAGTCTCCTGGCGCGGCGGTATTGGTATTGCTGTTGAGGGGCCGCTGGTCCGCCGGCGCGGTGGGCCCGAAGGTCTGGATGATGCCTTCCGAAGAGGCTCCCACGGTGAAGATGCCGAGCGCATTCGGGAGAATGACCACCGGAGTGGAGGCGCTGGTGACGCCGTTGTAGGTCACGGTGAGCGCTACAGTCCCGAGGGGCGCGTTGGAAGGTACGATGGCGTTGATCTGCGGGCCGGCCACGAAGGTCGGGAGAACGTCGACCGAGGTGCTGCCGCCAGTGATCTTCACGGAGACTCCGGCCAGAGTGGGGCTCAGAGTGGAACCGGCGGGCGCCTGGGCACCCGCGGCAGGGCCGAGGCCGCTTCCGAAGATGGAAATATAAGAACCCTGAGCCACGCCACCATTGGGCGGGCTGGCGGAAGCGTAGCTGGCAGCGTTGGTGACGCCTCCCGCGGTGATCACGGGTGCATTGGGCGCGGCCGCGGCGTCCTGATTCACGGTGTAGGTCTGGCCTTGCACCATGATGTATCCTTGGCGCGTGCCCGCGGGGTAGGGACCGTTGGCTGCCACCTTAAAATTCACCGGGCTGGGACCGCTGGGATCGGTGATGGTGATCCAGGTGGGATTGGGAGTGGTAGCAGTCCACAGGCAGGATGCCGGGGTAGCGCTGACGGCGAAACTGCCCGGGCCGCCGTTGGCGGAGATGTTCGTGGGGGTTGCCGCCGGCGAAAGAGTAAAGGCGCAAGACGGGCCAGGACCCTGGGTGACGAGATTGCTGCCGGAACCGCCCGGCCAACTGACGGTGATGGTGCCGGTGCGCGACAAGGTGGAACTGGGGTTGGCGTCCAGTAGCGCAGAGACACCGGATCCGCCGGTGATGGTGGTGTTTGGCGGGGGTACGAGGATGTGGATCCACCCATCGACGGCGGCCACAGACCAGGTGCAGGTGGGCGCGGTCTGGAGAGTGAAGAGCAGGTTATTGTAGCCGGCGCCGGAAAGCGCTGTGGGAACACCGGAGGTAGGCGGGAAGTTATAGGCGCAGTTGCCGTTGGTGCTGCCCGTGGTGGCCGTCAAGGTGCCACTGGTCCCGGACCCCGAGGTGTAGGTATAGGTACCCGAAAAGCCACCGTTCGAGGCCGTGAAGGTGAAGGTGCCCGAACCGGTGGGACTGGTGAAGGTGCCGGTCCAGGTGTTGCCTGTAGCGGTGCCAGTGAAAGTAGGTCCTCCCGGAATGGTTCCGGTCAACGAGCAATTCGGGTTTTGGATCACTGTCAAAACTCCCAGATTGGTGTTGACCGTCCCGACGAACGGGCTGTTCCCGCAGCCCCCACCGCTGCCGGTGAAGAGAGCGGTGTAAGTGGTGTTGGCCCCCGGGGCGGTGATGGTATGGGTCTGTGAGTTGTTATCGCTCCAGTTATTAAACGTATAGGTCTTGCCCTGATAGGTCTGCGGAGATGGGGCCGTCAGGGTATGGCTGTCGCCGGCATCCCACAAGAACTGTTGCGGGGCGGAGTACGCTACGCCATCCACCACCACCGTCAACCCCGGCGTGCTGGCGGCGACAGTGTAGGTGTAAGGCGCCGTCCTCAGCACGGAAAAGGGAGAAAATTGGAGTTCTGAAGCGTGCCGCTTTCCATCGCTGCTGAGGGCTTCCGCACGGTACATAATGATGCGTGTCCCCAGCACCGCTATCGAGTCCGCTGTGACGCCGTTGTTGGTAAAGATGTGGTCCGCTTTCACCGCATCGCCGTGAGTGCCATCGTCGTACAAGATGCCCTCAAAGACCGTGCCTCCCGAACCTGTGTCTGGAACTCCCCCTACGACCGTCACAGAGCTGACGCGGTAGAGGTTGGCCGTGGCCGGTGTCACCGTGACGGTTTCGGTAGCGGAGGATTGGTTGTTGATCAACACAAAATCCGGCGACACGCCGGGATTGGACATCACCGGCGACGCTCCGGTGGAAGCGGGATTCACGTCCATTACGATGATTTGCGATACATTGTTCGCGTCATTGGCCAGGTACTCAATCCGGTTGCCGGACGCGTTCATGGTGCCGGCAAAGGTTCCGGTGTATAGAATCGTCGGCGGGTCGCCAGTGAGTTCGTCGGAAGGCCCGTTGGCCGCGAGGAGCAGAAAGCCGCTGCCGTCGGTTCTGTAAAGACGCCCGGCAGTTCCGACCAGCAGTTGCGATCCATTCGAGGTCAACTGCATCGGGTAGCCATCGTCATTGAAATTAGTGGCGAGCGAAACGGCGCCGCTGCCGTCAAAATTCTTCACCACGATCTGGTTGGGCTGCGGAAACGGATTGAGATGAATGTTATAGGCAATTTTCGTGCCGTCGCCGCTCAGGGAGAGGTCGTTCAGGTACTGTACATTCGTCAGAATGGAATGAACCTGGGTGCCATCCGTGTTGGCCGCGAGGAGGGCGATCCCGGTTGGGGTACCCGACACGCCAAACACGATATGGCTACCGTCGGTGGACCGGTCCAGACCATTGGCAAAGTAGGGCACTTGGGCCGCTGTCAGGCCGAGCGCGGCGGCCGCGCTGGCCGCGGAGATGATCTGATGCAGGCCGGTGCCATTCGTATTGATGGACCAGACGCCTCGCGTGACGGGGGTGTTGTCCGCCAGGGCGGTGTCCCGGTCAAGCACGAAAAACACTTTACTGTTGTCGGCGGAGATGCGGGGCGCGAAGAAGTAGCCTCCCTGCGTCGCGACCAGGGTGCGCGTGCTGCTGCCATCCGCCGCGGATACGGCCAGTGAGATCGGGCGACAACAGATGGTTCCCCACGCCACCAGCGATCCATCATCGCTGATGTCCACCAAACTGGCCGACGTCGAAGAGGTCACCAACTGGCGTAGGCCGCTGCCGTCCGAATTGATGACATTGACGTCCAAGTTGCCGTTTGGATTATTCGTGATGAAAGCGACCCGGTTTCCGTTGCGGCTGATCATCGGGACCGTGCCATTGTTGACGTTACTGAGCCCAGCCTTACTCGTGATGGAGCTGATCTCGTGCGCGGACATGGTCGCAATCACGCTGCCCTGTCCGTACAGGCTGCACCCGCAAAACAGAGCCACAGCCAAAGCCGGGGCGAGGTTCCGCGACCAACCGCGGACCAGGGACAGCAGTTGCTTCCAGCGCCGGGAAGCGGCCTCTGCCACGGGCTGAGAAGCCGCGGGATTCGGATCCCGAGAGACCAGCCCGGAGCTGGATTCTGGTACGTGTAGTACGCGAATGGTCCTTTGTTCGGTGCGCGTGATTTTCCATTCTCTGATCTGCTTCATGACGGTTCCTCGCGGACGGGCTGTGATAGAATCTTCACTGCCAACAATGAACTCAGGGGCGCGGCTGGGTAGTGAAAAAAGACTTACCTTTTTGTGAAATCCCGCCGCCTTAGCTATTCAGGAGCAGTCTGTGAGAGCACTGGAAGATTCGGTCTACCGCATTGGAGACGCGCAGATCAGCCTTTCTGCGCGCAGCGTGTGCCGGAACGGCGAATCCCTGCGGCTCCGGCCCAAGAATTTCGACCTGCTGCGCTTCCTGATTCGACGACGCGGGAGCATTGCCACCAAGGACGAGATTCTGAGCGAGGTCTGGCCGGGCGTGGCCGTCACCGAGAATTCTCTAGTGAAGTGCGTGAGCGAGCTACGTAGGGCACTGGGTGACGACCTCAGGAATCCGCGGTTTCTCAAATCCGTCCCCAAGGTCGGTTACGAGCTGGTGGGAGCGATAGAGGAAGTTCCGGATAGCGGCCGCCTTGGCGAGACCGCGCTGGAGGTGCAGCAGACCACCACAGTCCAGGTGGAATACCGGGAAGAACTTTCCAGCGATGCCCGCTCCTGGCGAAAGCCGCTGGTGTGGGGCCTCGCCGCCGCCGGAGTCTTGCTGCTGGCCGGCGCATTCCGCGGGTTGCCGGGCAGCTGGGGAACGCCGGCGCCGGCTCCCGTCCACTGGCGCGAAGTGGCGTGGTGGAAATTGGATGAGGGCAAAGGCTCTGTGGTGCGCGATGCCAGCGGCAACTCGCTCGATGGCGATCTAACCAAGGGCGCCACCTGGGCAGCGGGCGGCCTCCGGTTTAACGGCTTCGATGCCGCGGTGATTGGCCGCACGCGCGGTGTGCTGCCGGTTGGGGACAGTCCCCGGACTATGAGCGCCTGGATCAGGACCGCCGTGCCGCTGGTCGATAACACCGCCATCTTTAACTACGGCCGCGGTTTCCGTGGGCCCGATGCCACCAGTTTTTCCTTCGGTCTGCTCAATGACGGGAGAATCAGTTTCGGCAGCCACATACTCCATGGCTACGGCACGGGAACGCGCCGTTTGGACGACGACGCGTGGCACATGGTGACCACTACTTACGACGGCGGGGCATCGAGCATGGGGAGCATCTTCATCGACGGCAAACTCGACCGCGCGGAGAGACTGGAGCGTCCTCCCTCCACCAGCGACGGGCCGTTTTGGCAAATCGGCCGGTTTTTGGCCGCCGGCACCGATTTCCGCGGGAATATTAAGGATGTCCGCGTGTTCAAGCGCGCGCTTACCGAATCTCAAATCGCGGCGTTGTATTCGTGCACGGCGGCGGCCAAAGATCTTGGCGACTATTACTATTTGCCGGTTTCCTATCCGGGATTCGTTCGCGAGGCGCGCGCAACGGACTCTCCTTCCACGCCCCTCCGGAGCGCCGGCACGGACTTCGTCGGCATGCAACTGGCCAAGTCCGATGGCCAATGCGCCATCACCAGTGTCGAGGGAGCCGATGCCGGACAGAACCTCAGAATCTCCATGGATGTGCTGACACCCTCCGACGCGAAAGGAAGTATCACTCAGGCCGGCCCATACTTCCGCAGCCGTATCGCGGGACCGGGTGACGGATTGATGGGTGGCAGTTCGGCCGGTTACTGGGTACAACTCCATTCCACCGGAATGGTCAAGGTGAGGCGGCTGAATCCGCTTTCGGTGGTGGCCTTCTCATCCCCGATCTCCGGTTTTGACACGGAAATCTTCCACTCCCTGACGGTGGAAGCGCGTGGCACGACCTTGCAGGTGTGGCTCGACGGGAAACCGCTCTGGTTTGAGCAGGCAGGCCGCCCGGCGGATCGCGTCGAGATTCCCGCCGCATGGGAAAGCCCCGAGCGAATCGGCCAAAACCAGGGGGCGGCCGGTGTCGCGTTCGGCGCCGAGAACAACCGCGGGCAGATTGGCGGCCAGCGCGTGAAAAACCTGACACTGGTCCGTCTCGATTAGTTATAGTTAGCGTCTGTTCGGGACTTGCCGCCGCCACACCGGAACTCCCTCCTGTCGAGCGAAGGAAAGCGGTTGCGGGATGCGCTCAGCCACCAAGACCAGCTACTTGTCGCCTTCCTCGCTCTGTCCCTGGCCGCCACGGCGCACCTCGGCCAAATACTCCCGGTAGCGCTGCTGCAGCGTCTTGCGATAGGCCGCTGGCTGCAGACCGGCAGCCGCGGCAGCCCGCAGAAAATCCTGTTCAGCCAGGCCAACGCCCGCGGAGATGCGATTATCCGGCGAACCAAAAAGCCGCGGATCGTATTCGAAGCCGAAGATCCAGAGGGAAGGCAAAGCGCGTGCATAGTTATCCGGCAAGCCGAGTGCCGCGAAGGGAAAGCCGGTGGCCCAGTCGGTGTGATAGCCCATCTGCATGTTGGAAGGGTTCACGGAAACCTGGGCGTGTGTGACACAGTTCCCGGCGGGAATCTGGTAAATGCTTCGCAGCATCTCCGTGAGCATGCCGGCAGAGCGGACTTGCGCCGGACTGACCAAATCGTTGCTCTGGCCGCCAGGCGTTTGGGCTTCGAACGACACCCCAAGGAAGCTCTCGTTCAAGTTCAAATACAGCCAGTTGTCGTCGGCCCATACCGAATAGCCGGCGTGGTTGGCGGCATCGGATTCGGCGACCACCCGATAGACGCGGCCGAACCGGTCAATCAAATAATGATACGCACCCTTGCGGCGCACGTAATCGAGAAGCGATTCACCCAGTCGCTTGAGAGCCGAAGTTTCCCCAGCTTCAAAGGGGGCCAGGGCACTCTCCGTGGTATGGAAAACGATGCCAGCGGGCATAGACCGCCGAGCGGGCGCACGGGAGCCGGCCGTGCTGCTGGGGAAAGCCAGGTAAGATCTGGGGTGGCTGGCCACCTCAAACCGGGTATCGATGCGCAGGCCGTTGCTGTAGACTTCCGACCCAGTCGATTTCTCCACCTGCCAGACGGATGCCGGCTGAGCGACTTCCCGGATTACCGGCGGTTCCGCCCTCATCGTCACCGCCGGTGCGGCTTCCGGCTTACCCGCCGCGTATTTCGCAAGAAAGAAGGCTATCACCGCTAATACAAGCGCGGGCCATACCATCCACATGCCTAAACGGCGCCGGCGCCTGCGGGCCGGCGGCCTCATCACTTTCAGAAATCGCAGCCGCAGGACCGGATCCCCGATCATGCCTGCGACTCGAGCTGCCAGCGTTTCGGGGGACAGTCCCTGATGCGCTCGCGTAGTCATGCTTAATATTCGTCGGAATGGGTCAAAAGTTTAGGGGGTGTACGAACAATATTCTTCTGACTCGAGAAAAGAAGGGTGGACTCCTAATGTAAAACCCGTAGCGCGCCGATGTTTGGATCAAGTTTGTGATTGCAGCGTTGGCCCGTGAGGTACGGGGCCGGTCACAAACGGCCGTCGCCGGGAAGTAGCTAGCTAGTTTTCCCGGAACGAGGCGCATGGCGGAAAGAGTTCGCCACGTAAGTGCCCACATGGATTAAGGAGAGAGTCATGAACAACGTGGAACAGGAATACACCCAACCGCTCGGACTGGACGTCGGCACCAGCCGCATCGTTGTGGCGCGAGCGACGAAGGACAAGAAATACGAATACCACACGCAGCTCAACGCGTTTTTGGCGCTGCCGTACTCGAAGCTGGCGGAAGACCTTCTGCGGCAGCAGGAAGTTTTCCACGAAGTCCAGGGAACCGACCTGGTGGTGGTGGGCAATGACGCGGAAAAGTTCGCGGAAGTCTTCCATGTGGAGACGCGGCGGCCGATGAAGAACGGCGTGCTGAATCCGCAGGAGCCGCACAGCCTGGCCGTAGTGCGGCGCATCATCACCAGGCTGGTGGGGAAGGCAGCGGTGCCGGGCCAGAAGATCTTCTTCAGCGTGCCGGCGGCAGGCGAGAGCCTGGACAGCGCGATTACGTACCACTCAGCGTCAATCCAGCAGATTCTGGCGGAATTGGACTACCAGGCGACGCCCATCGAAGAGGGTCTGGCGGTGGTGTACGGCGAACTGTCGGGTTCGAACTACAGCGGAATCGGAGTTTCCTGCGGCAGCGGGCTGTGCAATGTGTGCCTGGCAGTGCTCTCGGTGCCGGTGATCAGCTTTAGCGCGCCCAAGGCCGGCGATTTCATCGATGCCAATGCGGCCGACGTCACCGGCGATCGCGCCAACCGGCTACGCATCCTGAAGGAACAAGCCTTCCAACTCAACGGGTTTTCCACGGACCGCGTGCAAAACGCGCTGACCGTTTACTACCAGGAGATGATCACCAACCTGATCGGCTCGCTGCGCAACCAGATTTCGTCGGCGCAGAAGTTGCCGAAGCTGGAACAATCGGTTCCGCTGGTACTGAGCGGCGGCAGCATGATGCCCAAGGGCTTCCTGGAGAAATTCAACAAGACGCTCAACGCCAGTGAATTTCCGCTGCGCCTGTCGGAAGTCCGCTTGTCGAGCGACCCGCTCCACTCCACGGCGCGCGGAGCTCTGATGGCTGCCCTTTGCTAATGGGCGATCCCGACGAAGTGGTCTGGCGATGCCGGCAGTGGCATGGTCACAACGTTACTATCCCGACAAGCGAAGATAGGAGGGAGAGAAGTGGTAGGGACGGGCAGATTCGAACTGCCGACCTGTCGCTTAGGAGGCGGCCGCTCTATCCAACTGAGCTACGTCCCCACTGGTCGCTTCATTGTACCGTGGCGGCGAGAAAGCCGTTGCCGGTTGGGTCTAATCATCGAGCACATCGTCGCCATGGCGGTAACGAGCCATGGGGTCCTCGGGCTCCACATGCTTGGGCCACGAGTGCATGATTTTGAAAGAGACGACGGGAGCAGCCAGCAGGATAAGGAGCAGAAGGTATGAGAACGGCGCCCAGGCGTGCAGCCAGGTTAATGTCCGATCCACCCGCTCTCCCATAGCACCGCTTGACTTGGCCGACATCACCAGGAAGATCAATCCGAATAAAACGCACCCGAGGTAAGCCATCATTTTTTTCTGGACCTCCGTGCAAACACCCGAGGATTGATTGGAACACGCGGCGCATTCTCTCGATACTCCGTTTGGTTAATTCCGGGGGTCCTAGTCTAGTCTAGTCTAGTCTAGTCTAGGAGTTTGACTCGGGACTAGCGCGCCGACCGATCAACCCCTTGCGGCCGATGTCGCGGCGGTAGTGCATGCCATCGAAGCCGATGGGCTTTACGGCTCGATAGGCGCGCGCGATGGCCGTCGGAAGATCGTCGCCGCCGGCCGTCACTCCCAGCACGCGTCCGCCGGATGTTTCCAGGCCGTGTGCCCCTGTACGGGTGCCTGCGTGAAAGACCGTGGCGCCGGTGGCTTCGGCTGCTTCCACACTATGGATGGGCTTGCCGGTTTCGTAGGAACCGGGATAACCGCCCGAAGCCAGAACCACGCAGAGGCTGGGACCGAGCCGCCATTCGAGTTTGACGCCGGCGAGCGAGCCGGTGGCCGCGGCGAGGAGAGCGGGCACGAAGTCGGAAGCCATGCGGTGCATCAGCGGCTGCGCTTCCGGATCGCCCAAGCGGACGTTGAACTCGAGGACTTTTGGGCCGGCTTCGGTCATCATCATGCCGGCATAAAGGAAGCCGGTGAATTTGGTGCGCTCCACGGTCGGGTAAATCACGCGGTCGAGGATTTCACGCGTCTCAAGCTCGGTGAGGATGGCGCCGTCGCAGTACGCGCCCATACCGCCGGTGTTGGGACCGGTGTCGCCATCGAAGACGGCTTTGTGATCCTGGGTGGGGGCCAGCGGAACGACATGGCGGCCGTCGCACAAGGCGATGAAGCTGACTTCCTGGCCGCGCAGGAATTCTTCGATGACCAGGCGCCCGGTGAGAGTTTCGAGAGCCGTCTCGGCTTCGACGCGATCGTGGGCGATCACCACTCCTTTTCCGGCAGCCAGGCCGTCGGCCTTCAGGACTACCGGAAAACCAAAACGGTCGAGGGCACGGCGCGCTTCGGCGGGGCTATCCACCGTGACGAACGCGGCTGTTGGAATATTGCTTTGTATAAGAAAGTTCTTTGCGAAAACTTTACTGCCCTCGAGCTGCGCGGCCTCTGCATCCGGACCAACGATTTTGCGGCCGCGCGCGCGGAACTCATCCACCACGCCGGCCACCAGGGGGGCTTCGGGCCCGACCACGGTGAGCGAAGCGTCGATCTCCTCCGCCAGGCTCAGGAATGACGCGCCGGCCGGCAGGCACGTAGCGACGCGGGCGATCCCCGGGTTGCCCGGCGACGCGAAGACTTCGACGCCGTTCGACTGAGCCAACTTCCACGCGAGGGCGTGCTCCCGCCCGCCGCTTCCCAGGACCAGGATTCTCATTTCGCTACAATCATAACAATGCAGGAGAAGTACGACGTAGTTGTCGTCGGAGCGGGTCACGCGGGATGCGAGGCGGCGCGGGCGTGTGCGCGCATGGGCCTGCGCACCGCCATGGTCACGATGAACCTGGACCTCATCGCGCAGATGTCGTGCAATCCGGCGATCGGGGGAATCGCTAAGGGCCACCTGGTGCGGGAGATCGACGCCCTGGGCGGTTTGATGGGGGAAGTGGCCGATGCCGTGGGCATTCAGTTCCGCCTGCTGAACACGAGCCGCGGGCCGGCGGTGTGGTCGCCACGCGCCCAGATGGATAAGAAGATGTATCGCGCGCGCATGCGCGAGGTGTTGGAACAGGAGCCCAACCTGCGCATCAAGCAGGCGGAAGTGGCGGCGCTGGCCATCGACGGCCGGCGCGCCCATGGCGTGTACCTGCGCGACGGACGCAGTATCGAGGCCGGCGCGTTGATCGTGACCACTGGAACTTTTTTGAACGGGCTGGCGCACGTCGGCGAAATGCAGTACGGTTGCGGGCGCAATGGCGAGGCGCCGTCGCAACTGCTGGGAGATCAACTTCGCACGCTGGGATTGCAATGGGCTCGCTTCAAGACCGGAACTCCGCCGCGGTTGGACCGCCGGACGATCGACTGGGGGCAATTTGAGCCGCAGCCCGGGGACGCCGAACCAACGCCGTTTTCGTTTCTTACGGCCCGCATCGACCGGCCTCAGATCGAGTGCCACATCGGCTACACGACCGAGGCCACGCGCCGCATCTTGCTGGAAGCGATCCCGCGCTCGCCGCTCTATAGCGGCCAGATTGAGGGGGTGGGACCGCGGTATTGCCCGTCGATCGAGGACAAGATCGTCAAATTCCCGGACAAGCCCCGTCACCAGATTTTTCTAGAGCCGGAAGGTTTCGACACCAACGAGATTTATGTGAACGGGATGTCGACCAGCATGCCCATCGACGTGCAGGCCGCCATGGTGGCTTCGATTCCCGGGCTGGAACAGGCCGAGATGATCCGTCCCGGCTATGCCATCGAGTATGATGCCATCGACCCGCGGGAGCTGGACCACGCCTTGGAGGTGAAGTCGATTGCGGGGTTGTATCTGGCCGGGCAAATCAACGGGACGTCGGGCTACGAAGAGGCCGGTTGCCAGGGCTTGGTGGCGGGCATCAATGCCGCGTGCCGCTTGAGCGGCAAAGAGCCGGTGATCATCGGCCGCACGGAAGGCTACACGGGAATCCTGATTGACGATCTGGTTACCAAAGGCGCGGACGAGCCGTACCGGATGTTCACTTCGCGCGCCGAATTCCGGCTGCACCTTCGGATTGATAACGCCGACTCCCGCTTGACCCCCGTGGGGCGCCGCGCCGGCCTGGTGACCGACGAGCGGCGGGAGACGCTCAACCGCAAACTGCAGCAGAAGGAGCGGCTGGCGAAAGCCCTGGAGCAGCACCGCAATGGACAGTGGCTGAAGCGGCCGGAAGCGTCGATTGCGGAGATCTCCGGTTGGGTGCGTGAGATTCTGGGTGGAGAGCCGGTGCGGGGGTTGCTCGCGACGGTCGAGACCGAGGCCAAGTATAGCGGCTATATCGCGCAGCAGGAGCGGCAGATGGAACGAATGAAGGACGCCGAACGCCGGCCGATTCCCGCGGCGTTCGGATTCGGCGGGATTCCGGGGCTGTCACGCGAAGTGCAGGACAAATTGGAGCGAGTGCGCCCTGAGACGTTGGGCCAGGCGGCGCGCATCCCTGGTGTGACGCCGGCGGCCATCGCCATTCTGGATGTCTACCTGAGCCTGGACCGTGTTTGCTGATTTCCCACTGTCGGCGGAGCAGGAAAGCGCGCTTGAGGCGCATCTGGAAATGCTGCTGCGGTGGAATCAGAAGCTGAACCTGACGGCGATCCGGAACCGGGAGGAGGCGATCGAACGCCACTACTGCGAATCGCTATTCCTGGGAATGCATTTGCCACCAGGGGCTTGGAAGATCGCAGACGTTGGTTCGGGCGCTGGTTTTCCGGGTTTTCCCGTGGCTGTGTTGCGTCCGGATTGTCAGGTGACCCTGATTGAGTCCCACCAGAGAAAGGCAGTCTTTCTGCGGGAAAGCTCACGGAAGCAGCCGAACATTCGGGTTTTGGCGAAGCGGGCTGAAGAGGTGACGGAACCGTTTGACCGTGTGATCTCCCGGGCCGTCAGCTACAGAGATTTGGCTTCGTTCCTACAGAATCTTGCGCCTGCTGCCGATCTATTGACTGGAGGAGAAGCGCCACCAGCGGGAATTGGGTTCGTTTGGGAAGCTGGCATCCCCCTGCCATGGGGGAAGCAGAGGTTTCTGCGGACCGGAGTTGCAGTTTCACGTGAAACAGCGAAGTGATGAAAAGTGATGTGTTCTATTTAGTTAAGGGGAAGCACCGGAAAACCTCTGGTTTCACGTGAAACGGCAACCATGCTAGTATGGCCGATTGAGCCGAGTCTTTGCCATTACGAACCAAAAAGGCGGCGTTGGGAAAACAACTACCGCCATCAACCTGGCGGCAGCCTTAGCGGCCAATGACTTCCGGGTGCTGGTGATTGATTCGGACCCGCAAGGCAATGCCACGACGGGACTTGGCGTAACCAAGGACACCAGCCGGCCGAGCCTTTACAATGTTCTTCTGGCGGACGCGGCCGCCAAAGACGCGATTGTGGCGACTGAGTTTGAGGGGCTTCACCTGATTTCCGCAGATAAGAACCTGGTTGGCGCCAATCTGGAGTTGGTGGATCTGCCGAATCGCGAATTCCGGCTGCGAGAACGGATGGCGGCGATTCGCGAAGACTACCGCTTTATTTTGATCGACTGCCCGCCCGCGCTGGATCTGCTAACGCTCAACGCGCTGATTGCGGCCGATTCGGTGCTAGTCCCAATTCAGTGCGAATTCTTCGCACTGGAAGGCATTTCGGAGCTGATGGACACGATTGAACGAATCCGCCAGGGCTTCCAGCACCCGTTGGCGGTTGAGGGAATCCTGCTGACGCTGTTCGACGACCGAAACAACCTCACCCGGCAGGTGGCTGCCGACTTGACGGAGTTCTTCGGCGAACTGGTGTTCAAGACCGTGATTCCGCGGAGCATACGCCTCGCGGAAGCGCCGAGCTTCGGCCAACCAATCCTGGCGTATGACCCCCGCTCGCGGGGCGCGGAAAGCTACATCAAGTTGGCGAAAGAGATTTTGGACCATGAACAAACCCGACAATCCGCGCAGGGCGCTCGGTAGAGGCCTGGGGACGCTGCTGCCGACGCGGCCGCAGCCGGTTCCAGCTCCCACCGAACCGGTCACGGAACCGGCGGCACAGACAGTCCCAATCCACTCCATCGATCCCAATCCGATGCAACCGCGGCGGATCTTCCAAGCGGAGCGCCTGGCGGAACTGGCGCAATCGATCCGAACGAACGGCATCATCCAACCGCTGGTAGTACGCTTGGCCGGTGGCCGCTATCAATTGGTTGCGGGCGAGCGGCGGTGGCGCGCGGCGAAATTGGCGGGCGTCGAGCAGGTTCCGGTCACGGTGCGGGACATTCCGGACGACCGATTGCTCGAAATCAGCCTGATCGAGAACATTCAGCGCGAGGATCTCAATCCTATCGATACGGCAATTGCTTTCTCGACGCTGTCGACTGAGTTCTCGCTCAGCCCGGAACAGATCGGCCAACGGACCGGCAAAGATCGCACCACCGTGATTAATTTCCTGCGGCTCCTGCAGCTTTCCGAAGACCTGCAGCAACTGGTGGCGGAGCGGCGCCTCTCAGCCGGACACGCGCGCTGCCTGCTCACATTGCCGACCGTGGCGTTGCAGCGGGAAGTCGCGGAGAAGGCCGTGGCACAAGGCTGGTCGGTGCGCCAGACGGAACGGACCACCCAGAAAATGATGGCCGACCGCCAGCCGAAACACGTGGATGAAGTGCAGATCGATCCCAATGTGAAGGCGGCGATCCAGGAGATGGAGCGCGTGTTGGGGACTCGCGTGCGCATCACCGAGAAGCGCAAAGGCGGGAAGATCGAGATCGAATACTACTCGGCGGAAGACCTCGACCGCATCTACGACACGATTGTGGGTGAGACGAAGTAAGCCGCTGCGCTCCTATTTCAGAAGTCGCAGGATGTCGGCCAACTCTCTGCGGATTTCGGGTAACGGGTCCTCGGAAAACAATTCCTGTTGAGCTTGTTTTGCGGCGCGCGGTGGCTTGGGAGCGCGCGCTTCGGCCTGCAGCGACTGCCGCGCGCCTTCGATGGTGAAGCGCTTGTCGCGAAGCAGATGCTTGATGCGCAGCAGCAACTCGACATCTTTGCGGCGGTAGAGACGGTGGCCGGTGCCGGATTTCTTGGGAGAGAGCACGGGAAACTCGGTCTCCCAGTAGCGCAGAACATAAGGCTCCACGCCCAGAAGTTCGCTCACCTCGCCGATTTTGAAATAGAGCTTATCGGGTATCTCGGGAGCACCGGTCTGCAACGCGACATCCGTCATAAGCCATTCGACATCCTAGCTCAACCCGGCGGCAAAGTCACTGGTTACCGGTAATGATCGTGACGAAGTGTTGGCCGCGGGGCAGGAAAATCGTCTTGGGACCGGTCGATTGGAGCGGTTCGCTTGAGCCATCCACCTGGAGAACGAGCGGCGCGCGATCGAGGATGGCGATGGCGCGGGCGGTCGATTGATAGGAGAATTCGATGGTGGTCGCGTTGACGGCGCGAGCCGATTCGAGGTCGGCGGTGAGGCGCAGCAAATGCGGACCAGGCGCGCCGGCAGCCGGCTCCAGGCTGTGCGCACCGGCGGGGAGCCAGACAGTTTCGCCGTCGGCCACCGGCCAGGGCGCGCCATCCACCATCGCCTGCCCTTTCCAGGGCACACCGGCTCCCAGGACCGAATCGACCACGGTTTTCGGCCCCACCTTCTCGACGCGAGTGACAGCAGCGGCGGCGGACGGCAGCAGGCTCAGATCGGGCGGAAGCAGGGAGTTTTCGAAATAGAGAGCGACGCGCTGGAAGCTGGCGGCGGCCTGGTGCACAAGCTGGAAGAGCTCGGTGCCGGTCTGTTGCTTGGTGGGATAAACATTTTGGTAGCGATCGACGATATTAAGGTCGATTGCTAGTTTTTCGTGATGGGGAGTCAGGGTTTGGTAGCGCTCGGCGATGGCGGGGTAGCGTTGCGGGCCGAGGTTCCAGACCGTGGCGGGGTCTTCGATGAGGAAGGTGAAAGTGTGGCTGTCGAGCAGCGGCAGGACGCGCGCGGCGTCGGCGCCAATGGCATCGCGCATGCCGGGGTCGAAGCGATCGTCGACGTGCGTGAGGACAAGATCCAGGTGGGGCTTCCGGCGGCGGGCGGTCTCCAGTTCGCCGATCCATTCCTCCTGCATTTTGCGGGCCAGGGAGGCGCGAAATTCGAGGAAAGCGGCGCGGGAAGCCGCGTCTTTGCGAGTGGAGAAAAGCTCGATGGGGTCGAAGCCGCTTTGTTGCCGGAACAGGGCCCGCACGTCGTCGTTCATGGGGGTGAAGCGAGAGGCGTTGCCCATGCCTTCGAGCGATTCGAAATAGAGCTCGGCCAGGTTGACGCCATCCCAATCAAAGCGATCAGCCAACTGTTGGACGCCTGCGGAAACGGCGCGGAAACAGTCGCGATTGGTAAGGTTCATCAGCTTGCGCCAGTCGAGCTGGGCATCCTGCAGGACGGCGGTTTTCTCGCGCCACTCCGGGTGGTCGTTCCAGAACTGCTCGCTGACGTGGGGAAGTTCGAGCCAGGCGTAGACCAGAATGCCTTCGCGGTGGCAGGCTTCGATGAGCTTGGCGAGGTAGGCGTCCTGTTCGGCGTTTGGCTCATAGAAGTGCCAGGCGGCGACGTGTAGGGCGGAGATGCCGGAGCGGCGCCAGCGGGCGGCGAAGTAATCGAGGTCGACGCGCGAGCGGTAGGCGGAATCAAAGAAAGCCCAGAGGCGGGAGGAGCGGAAAGGCGGGTCCATGCCGAGATCGCAGAGAGCCTCGAGCAAATAAGGGAAGCGCTCATAGCCGTGCTCGCCGGGCGGGACGGCGATCCAGAGGACCGCGCCGGCGCCGCGGCGCATGCCCGCGGCCATGGGCGCGCCGCCCCAGCGCGCCCGCGTGAAGACCTGCGCGCTGGCGGGAAGGTCGAAGACCGGGAGATCGAGACCTTTTTCCCACACGATGGGAAGCGTGGGGCGGTGAACGTCGGCGAGGCTGGTGACGCGGACGCTGCCCGAGCCGCGCTTGAAACCGAACATTTCAGCGAGCGACGATTCGCCTTCGAGGATGAGGATGGCGCCTTGCTCGACGCGGCCATTCCACTCCGACGATGCAGGCGCTCCGGTGCGGGCCACGAAGACGTGCGAGATGGAAGCCGGCTGGCGAATGAGGCCGATGGAAGAGAGGATATCGGGCCAGGCGCCGGCGTCGTCGGAGAGGACGGCGAAGTAAGGGAGCGAAGCGCCGCTCAAGGAGGCCGCACAGAGCAGCAGGCCGCCGAGCATGGCGAACGGCTTAGTACACCGTTTCATGAACATCCTCTCGTATTCCGCGAAGAACGCTCCCTTACGGTCGCGGCTCCGATCAGAGCCGCGCGCGTCAGCAAGCGCTTAATGAGTGGTGTAGGCATACCAGAGTCCGAGGCGAAGGTCGGTGAAGTTGGGGCGGCGAGGGTTGGCGGTATTCGTGAGATAGGCGCCCCGCAGGAAGTTGAACGAGACCCACATGGAGCGAGGCAGGAAGGCGGCGGAAAGGCGGATGCCGGGGCCGGTCTCGACGAAATCGGCCCAGTATTGGCGCTTGATGTCGCCGGTAATATTGGCGTTCCAGTAGAGCTGTGTGTAGCGGTTGAGAGCGTAGCCCAGGCGGGATTGGCTGTAGACCAGGAAATCGTCGTCGAAGCGGCTCATGAAAACCGCATCGAGGCTGGTATCGACGAACCAGCCGGCGGATTCAGGCAGCTTGTGCCACTGGCCGGAGGTACCGCCGCGGTAATCGGGGAGCATATGGCCGGTGACGTAACTCATGGCCGAGCCGGCCTCAAACCAGCCGGTGAGGTTGTGCCAGGGAACGGTGCGAACGCCGGCGCCCGCAATGAAGGAGCTTTCGGAAAGGTATTGGGGAGCGGCGGCGCCGATGGTGAGGCGGGTATCGCCGATGAAGCGGATGGAAAGATAGGGCTGCAGGAACGAGCGGGTTCGAAATTCGGTCTTGATCTGAGCATACGAGAAGAAGTCGTGCCAGCGGGTGGAGAAGAGGGGATAGATCCAGGCGGTGGTGCGGAACAGGCGCGCGGCGCTCTCGAGGTTGCGCCAGGCCTGGGCGGCCTCGGAGGCGACCTGCGGGTCCGGACTGCGGCGGGCCAGATCGAACCAGGGAAGCGCCAGGCGGTCCTGGTGCGTGACATTGTAGGCCCATCCGAGTTTGAGCATGACGTCGAAATCGCCGGGGTCGGCTTCGTGAGCCACCTGCAGGTATTTGAGGGCGTCCTTCATGTATCCGGCCTTCATGCTGCGTTCGGCCATGACTTTGGCGTCGATGGAAGCGGGTTGCGGCGAGGGGCGGGCGTGCAGCACCTGCGGCATGCGAAGGACGGCGCGGACGCGGTTGGCAAGGTCGTCATCCGGGCCGGCGAGGACCCGCTCGAACAGCGGCATGGCGGCATCGCGCGCGCCGCGGCCGTACAGCAGGAAGCCGAGCTGGGTGGCGGCCAGCAGGTCGTCCGGGGCAGCTTCGGTGATGGCGCGGAATTCCTGTTCGGCTTCGGTCTGGCGTTCCATGCCGAGCAGCAGGTAGGCCAGCTCGCGTCGCAGTTCGACGTTGGCCGGGTCGAGTTGGAGGGCGGCCTGAAACTCGGGGACGAACGGATAGCGGTCGGGGAGAAGCTCGCGGGCGAGCTCGGCGGCGCGGGGCTCGCCGCCGCGGGAGGCGGCCAGCAGCGCCGCGGTGGCCTCTTCGGTGCGGCCCATGGCTTTCCAAACGCGGCCGAGATCGACCAGCACCGAGCGGCGGTCGGGGAGCAGGCGCCAGGCCTTTTCGTAATGCTCGGCGGCGAGCGCGAGTTCGTCGCGCCGCTCGGCGAGCGCGGCGAGCTCGAAGTGGGCGCTGAAGTTGTCGGCACCCATGGCGATGGCATTCTTCCACCGCTCGATGCCGGCGGCCAGCGGGGCGTCGATGTTCTGAAAGGCCTGCTCGGCGGTAGGGTTGCCGGCCTTGCGGATTCGGTCGAAGATGCGCCGCGCCTCGGCCTGGAGCTTGGTTTCGTAGGCCAGGAAGGCGAACTCCATGGCCACCTGGGCATCGGCCGGCTCCATCTCCATGGCCTCGCGGAACTGTTCGCGGGCCAGTTCGTTTTCACCAACCTTGAGGTAGGTGTAGGCTAGGTCTTTGTGGATGGAGGCGCGCTTGGGTGCGAGCTCGATGGCCTTTCGAAAGTTGGAAATAGCGGCGTCGTAGGCGTGAGCGTGGAGTTGCTCGTAGGCGCGGGTGAGGGGCTCGTAGGCCGGGTCGGGAGCCTGGGCGAAGGCCATCGGAGCAAGCATCAATAGGATGAGCGTTCGCAGTATCACTTTAGAGAGATAGTGGGCAGGTGGGCTGGGGAATCTCGGAAGAATTCGAACGCGGGTGTAGACTACATCCGGAGGGGGAGTCACGTGCCAGATCGCGCGGGCCGTTTTCTGATTGCCGGTCTCTGGGCGGCCTCTTTGTTCGGGCAGGCGACCGCTCCGGTCAGCATCGCGTCGGGGCGCATTACGGGCAAGGATTTGGGTGACGAGCGGGCCTGGCTGGGAATCCCGTACGCGGCGCCGCCGGTTGGCGCCCTGCGATGGAAGCCGCCGCAGCCGCCGGCCCGGTGGACAGGCGTGCGCGCCATGGAGGAGTACGGGTATTCGTGCATGCAGCCGAAGCTGCTCACCACGGCGGTGCTGCCGCCGCAGAGCGAAGACTGCCTGACGCTGAACGTGTGGGCGCCCAGGCAAGCGCAAAAAGCGGCGGTGATGTTCTGGATTCACGGCGGTGGGTTCGTGGAAGGATCGGGCGCCGCGGCGGCCTATGCCGGGACGTCGCTCGAGCGTCAGGGCGTGGTGGTGGTGACGATCAATTACCGGCTGGGCGATTTCGGGCTGTTCGCGCATCCGGAGCTGTCGAAGGAATCGGGCAAGGAGCCGGCTGCTAATTTCGCGTTGATGGACCAGATCGCGGCGCTCGAATGGGTGCATCGGAACATCGCGGCGTTGGGAGGCGATCCGGAGAACGTGACCATCTTCGGAGAATCGGCGGGGGGCTCTTCGGTGAATTTTCTGATGGCGTCGCCGCCGGCGCGCGGGCTGTTCCGGCGAGCCATCGCGGAAAGCGGCGGAGGGCAATCGCGCGCGCGGACTTTGGCCGATCTGGAACGGGTGGGCGCACGCAAAGCACGGCAGTGGGGCGCGGCTGACCTGAAAGTGCTGCGGGCCATGCCGGCCGAAGACATCATCAAGAATTTGGGGCTTCTTACGCTGGCGGAGTACGGGCCGGTGGTGGACGGCAAATACGTTTTGGAAGCCCCGGGTCAAGCTTTCGCCAACGGCAAGCAGGCGCCGGTGGAGTTCCTGCTGGGCGCGAACAGCTTTGAAGCCAGCCTGATGCCGCTATTCCGGCTGAGCGCCGATGCGGTCCTGTCGCAGGCTGGAGCCAACCGCGACAAGGTGCGCGAGCTTTACGGCGACGACCCGGAGACGGCCGCGCGCGAACTCTTCACCGACCACGTCTTCCTCGGGCCGGCGCGGTATCTGGCCTCGCAGATGGAGAAAGTGCGGCAGCCGGCCTACCTCTACTTTTTTTCTTATGTCGGGGAGAGGCGCCGCGGGCAGGCGCCAGGCGCGCGGCACGGAGCGGAGATTCCATTTGTCTTCGACCAGTTTCCAGCCGCGATTGGCCTGCTGGCTACGGCGGAGGACCGCCGGATGGCAGAAACCGTCAGCGCGTATTGGGTGCAGTTTGCCAAGACGGGCAACCCCAACCGCGCCGGGTTGCCCGAGTGGCCCGCGTATACCGCCTCAGCGGAGCGCCTGTTGGAACTGGGCGCGCCGATCACGGTGCGGCCACACTTCCGGGCGGAAAGGCTCAATCTGGTGGATGCGGCGGCGGGGCGGCAGCCGGCGAAGTAGGAACGAAAGGGCCGGGTAGTCAGTCAGTCTTGAAAGGCGGGTGGTGGCACGTCGGCGGTTTGGGCGTTTCCCGGCAACTGAACGGTCCGCACCCTTCAGGGCGACGCTGTTCGGTCGAGGATAGTATTTCGATCGGCCACGCTAAGATGGTACCGTTGAGACCGTCTTAAATTGGCCGGGATCTGGGATGACGATGCGCGTCGGGCTCGTTCCTGGCGCTGAATTCGCTGGCCGATGCGTCGCTCCCGGCCGCGATTGGGAGGAACATGAAATCAGGCAATAACCCAGGGAGAGTTGCCGGCTTCCTCTACCTGCTCCTCGGCTTCGCGGTCGTCCGCCTTAAGTACATTCCCGGCGCTTTGCTCGCTGGCCGCGACGCCGCCGAGACGACAAAAAACATCGCGGCCCACGAGCTGCTCTTCCGTTTCGGCATCGTCAGCGATCTCATCACCGCGACCGCCGCGATCTTCGTAACGCTCGCCCTTTACCGGCTGTTCCACGGAGTCAGCCGGAGCCAGGCCGTGCTCCTGGTTATCCTCGGTGGGCCGATGCCGGCGGCGGTCTACTTCTGCAACGCGCTAAACGACGTTGCGGCTTTAATGTTTGCGCGTCCGGCCGACTTCTTGTTCGCATTCGAAAAGCCTCAGCGCGACGCCTTTGTGATGCTCTTCCTCCGCCTACATGACTACGGAGTCTTTTCCAATGAGATTTTCTGGGGCCTGTGGCTGTTCCCGTTCGGCCTGCTGGTTTGGCGCTCGGGATTCATCCCTCGCATCCTGGGCCTCTTCCTCTTCGTCGCCTGCTTCGGCTACCTGGCTTTCAGCTTCACGGGTTTATTGATGCCGCAGTACCTGAATACGGTCGCCCGCATCGCCAACATCGCAATCCTCGGAGAAGCGCCGATCATACTGTGGCTCGCGATCATGGGAGCCAAGCCGAGGCCGCTGGGCGCCGCAGCCTCGTCACCCACGGCTGGTTAGGGAGCCACTCGGAATCCGCCCAAATGTCTCGTTTCGAGGTGCTGCTGCCGAAGGCCGGCGTGCGCTGGCTATGGTGCATCTGGCGTTTGATTAGCGTGGCGGCGACCCCATCCGGCCGTATAGTCGCCCGTAGAAGTGAGCATCGGCGCGGACAGACTGACCCTGCCAAAGCGCGGCATCGCCGGTACGCGCGGGTTCGCTTGCGCGGGGGTGTAAACTAATGGACGACAGGAGGAATGTGTGGACAAAGGACGTCATCCTCACGTCATCCGCACCTGGACCGTGGAGCGGACCAAAACCCATTACAGGCCGCCGCAGGCGATGAAACTGCGGCTGGACCCCCGCCAGAAATTCCGGGGACCATCGGTCGAACCGCCGCACGCGGCGGGTTCGCCAAGCGCGCACGATCACAAACCCTCTTCGTGATGGCGGTATAGCCGGAGGTGGCAATGATTACGGCATCGCAACTGCGTCCCGGGATGGCCATTCGTCACGAGGGGCAAACTTATAGAGTGACCGCCGCGGAGTATCATCCCGGGCAGGGAAGAGCGGGAGGTGTGGCGCATACACGCCTCCAGAACCTGGATACCGGCACGTTTTGGGAGCACAGTTTCCGCTCGGAGCTGCGGTTCGAGGAAGTCGCTCTGCAGAAGCGGCCGATGGAGTTTCTGTACGGCGATGCCGACCAGTGCTGCTTCATGGATCCCGGATCGTACGAGCAGACCGAGATTCCGAGAGACGTGGTGGGCGAGCGGGCGGTGTTTCTGGAAGCCGGGACGAAGATCGGGGTCGAGTTCCTGGAGAGCCGGCCGGTGAGCGTGGTGTTTCCGGACGTGCTGGAAGTCAAGATCGCGGATACCGCGCCGCCTATGCACATGCAGGCCGACAGCGCCTTCAAGCCGGCGAAACTGGCGAACGGCGTCGAGGTGATGGTGCCGCAGTTTGTGAAGAGCGGCGACTGGATCCGGCTGGATCTGGAGACGCGAAAGTACATGGATCGGGCGCGGACGAAGGGGACGTAGGGCAGGGCGCACATCGCGAGGATCCGCGATGATTTGCAAGCCGAACCCCGGTTGGGTTTGGGCAGGCGAGCACCGCCTGCCCTGCGCCGACAAGAATGTCGGCGTGGCAGGTTTGAAAGCCTGCTCCACGTTGCCGACCGGCCAGGAGGCCGGTTCCACTTGGCGCGGCTTCGGCGGGATGTCCAAATTCCAGGGGCAGGCGAGCACCGCCTGCCCCACCACGGCCCTTATTTGACGACGTAGCTTTTGTGTATCCAGTCGCCGGCCTGATTCGGGTCGCGGGTTTCGAAGAGCAGCGCTTGCGGCGAATCCTTCCTGGTGATCGACAGACGGCCATTGGTCTGCTTCGAGGATTCCTTGCCGCGGTCGGCGTCGGCGAGGACGCTCTTCACGGTGGCCAGGTCGGGTATTGCGGTCTTGGCGACTTTGGCGCGATCGGCGAGGGCTTCGGTGGCGCTCGATTGTAGAAGCATCGGCCACATGCGGCGGAACAGGTCGTTCGAGGCATACACATCGCCGCTGTTAACGGCGCCGTTGATGGCGTAGACGAAGCCCACGACATCGTTCTGGCCGTCGACGATTTTGGCGAGATCTTTGATGTAGGCGGCGGTGGCGTCGACCACGGGTTTGCTTTCGAGCGCCATTTGCATGCTGGTGGACCGGGGCATGGCGGGTGGATTAGGGGCCATTGCGCCGCCGGCGCCAGTAACTGTCACCGTTTCTGCCAGCGACTGGCGTGCATTCGCCACCTCGTTCCAGACTTGCACCTGGGCGTTTGGATCGTGCACGGCCATTTTGAGTTGCTTGAAGGCCACCACTTTGTCCGATGTGCCGAACTGCTCGGCGGACTCGTTGCCGCGCCTGGTCCAGCGGCCCTGCTCCACGCAGAAGGAGGAGATGGGGAGCTTGCCGGAGTGCGCGGGTAAGATGAGGTCGGTGGTCAGGACGCGATCCTGGCGGCCGCCTTTGACGATGTCTCCGGACTGGATGTACACGTCTTGGGAAGACTGGTTCTCGATCGAGAGCTCATTCACTGTGCCGGTCTCGTAGACCACTACTTTCTTCGCATCCATGGCTTCGTGCAGCGTCAGGAGTTTTCCTTTGGCGGCATCCAGGCGGCTGCTGTGGATCAGGAAGACCGAAAGGTTGTCGTGCGTGAAGGGGCCGGAGATGCGCAGATCGTCGGCCGCGACGGCGAGCGGCGCGGCGACAAGCGCGAAACTGAGCAGGGAAATCCAGGGACGAAATCCGTTCGACATATATTTGCCTCAATTCTGTCGATGGTTCAGACACCACCGGGCCGCGCGATGTTTCCGCGGTACCTGACGGGTAATGGCGCGAGGCGGCGAAACCTTTCAATTCCAATTCAACTGCAATTCAACTGCGAAGAGCCGGACCAGGAGGTCCGGCGCAGGCGTGGGCGCCTGCCCCCCGAACACCACGGGTGCACGACACAGAAGTGGACGAGAAGGAAGCCCCAATCGGAGCCGCGACCGTAAGGGAGCGTTGCTGGCGTTGCCCATAGACCTANNTGGCCGGCATTTGCGTAAAGCTCTCACCTATGTGTCGCGCACCCGAACACCGCCGAACACCACCACCCCGTTGACGTGGTGCGTGATGGGGGCTATGATTGCCGGTGTACAGGATTTCCTAGTCTGAATTCCAAGAGAGGTTGGCCATGTTAGCAACCGCAACAAAAGTTGAACAGAACGCATACTCGGTCGCACTGGAGAATTTCGATCTGGCGGCAAACGCGCTGGAACTCGAAGAAAACGTGCGAGCAATGATCAAGTATCCGGAACGCGAGCTCACGGTGAGTGTTCCGGTCCGCATGGACGACGGCAAAATCGTCCGTTTTGAGGGTTACCGCGTGCAGCACAGCACGCAGCGCGGCCCGGCGAAGGGAGGCATCCGTTACCACCCCAACGTCACGAGGGACGAGGTGAAAGCGCTGGCGACGTGGATGACGTGGAAGTGCGCCGTAGTGAACATTCCCTATGGCGGCGGCAAAGGCGGCATTACCTGCAACCCGAAGTCCATGTCGATGGGTGAGTTGGAGCGGATGACGAGGCGCTATGCCAGCGCCATTCTGCCGCTCATCGGACCGGAAAAGGACATTCCGGCGCCGGACGTCTATACGACGCCGCAGATCATGGCCTGGATCATGGACACCTACAGCATGATGAAGGGCTATCCGGTGACGGGCGTTGTGACGGGCAAGCCGATCGCCTTGGGCGGGTCGCTGGGACGCAACGAAGCGACGGCGCGCGGCTGCTACTATACGACGCGCGGCGCCATGGAGCACTTGAAGATCCCGATGAGGGGAGCGACGGTGGCGGTGCAGGGCTTCGGCAATGCCGGAGGGATCGCGGCCGTACTCTTCCATGAAGCGGGCGCGAAGGTGCTGGCGTGCAGCGACACCAAGGGCTGCATCTACAGCTCGCGAGGGCTCGATATTCCGGCGGTGGTGAAGTTCAAGGAAGTCACCGGCTCGGTGGTCGGGTTCCCCGGCGCGGACAGCATCCGGCCGGATGAATTGCTGGCGTTGCAGGTTGACGTACTGATCCCGGCAGCGCTGGAGAACGCGATCACGGACGAGAATGCCGCGGCGGTTCGGGCGAAGATCATTTCGGAAGCGGCCAACGGGCCGGTGACTCCGGAAGCGGATCGCATCCTCGACACGAAGGGCGTGTTCCTGATTCCGGACATTCTGTGCAACGCGGGCGGCGTGACGGTATCGTACTTCGAATGGGTGCAGGACGAAAACCACCTGTTCTGGGACGAGAACGACGTGAACGCAAAGCTGGAGAAGATCATGGTGCGTTCGTTCAACGACGTGCTGAAGATCCACCTCGACAAGAAGGTCAACATGCGGCTGGCGGCCAATATGCTGGGCGTTGGACGCGTGGCGGACGCTTGCCGGATCCGCGGGCTGTATCCGTAAGGTAAGGAACTAAATCAGGTTAGTCCGAAAGCCCGGGGCGGAAACTCCGGGCTTTTGTTTTTTGGATGTCAATGCGAGCTCCGGTGCCGTTCACCCAGGACTTGATTCTTCGCACGAAGAGCGGGTCCAGGGGGAC
>PMTR01000096.1 GCA_003167255.1 Bryobacterales bacterium | reverse complement strand
CACGGATTCCCCCGAGGAGGCAACCAATTCTTTTCAATCCGCGTTCATCGGTGTCCATCGGCGGCTAGCCAGGCTTTGGCTCTTTTCATCTGCCCCGCGCCCGCCCCATCACTACTGTATGCGGGCTCTTCGGCACCGCCTGTGCCGTCACGCCTTCCAGGCCCGCCTTGTGCAACATCGCCTCGAGTTCGCGAAACGTGTAAGCGTCGCCCGCGGATGTCGTCGCCAGCATCACCAGGCTGAAACCCGCGGCCATCCGCGGTGAGACCCGATCTTCATTCGGCACGAATTCCAGCACCGCCACTCGTCCTCCCGGTTTCGGCGCACGGCCCACCTTACGGAGCAACTTCACGCAGGTCGCGGGATCGTAGTGGTGTTCGCTCCATGTTCATGGGCGCTCGGGTGCACTCCGAAAATAACTCAAACTCCTGACTTACCAGTCCTCTCGCGCCTGTCCAGCCGCAGGACCTCCGCTTCCTCAGCGCTCTCAGGTCTTGACTTTGTTTCTGTTCTCCTCCGCGTCTCAGCGTTAAAATCCATTTCCTGTTTGGTTCCGGCTACGCCGGGTTAGGGAGCGGTGCCCGCCCCGCGCCCTGCAAATTCGATGCGAGCCACGACCGTGAGGGAGTGGTTTCCCTGACAAGAACAAAATCAGCCGGTCAAAGCCCTAGTTCCCCGCCAGTCCCACCCGCCGCAACAAATCTGCAAATCGCGCGTCCCCACGCACCGGGTCGAACAGCGGGTCCACCTTCAGGTACACCAGCCACGCCGACCGGTCTTCGTACGCCTTCTGCATCCAGTCGAAGGCCTGGTCCTTTTCGCCCAGGCCGAGATGGATCACCGCGATCCACATCGGCTGCACGTAGGTCTGTTGCGAACGCTCCTTCAACTGATCGAGGATCTTCCGGGCCTCGCCCTCCTGGTGCGACACGGCGTAAGCCTGCCCCAACGCAGCCAGCTCGTTGGTGTCGCCTTCCGAGATATCGAGTGCCTTGCGGAGCTCCGCAATCGCTTCTGGAAACGCCGGCTTTTGCTCATACGCGCGCCCCAGATACACATGCGCCGGCGCAAAGTTCGCATCCATTGCCAGCACTTTCTGGCATTGCTCGATGGCCTGCGCGTATTCGTGCGCATAGTAGAAACGGTAGCCCAGCGCCAGGTTCAGCACCGGCGAGAGCGTATCCAACTGGTACGCGCGCGTCATCTCTTCCAGGGCCCGGTCGAAGCGCCCCTGCGCCATCAGGTATTCGCCATACCAGGAGTGCGCCGTCGGATAACTCGCGTTCAGTTCGATGGCTCGCTTGAATTCCTTCTCCGCGCCGGTCCAGTCCAGATCGTGGAACTGGGCCCATCCCAGTGACGTGTGGGCTTCCGCCAGCGTGTCGTCGAGTTGTAGCGCTTCGGCCGCCGCGCTCTTGACTTTGGGCAGCACTTCGCGCGCCGGTAGCACGTTGAAATCCGCCAGCAGAGCGTACGCGTCGGCTTGCCCTGCAAACGCCAGCGCATATCTCGAATCTTTCTGAATCGCCTGCTGAAAATAGTCGATGCTTTGCTGCAAGCCTTCGAGCGTCCGCTTGTTCCACTGGTAGCGGCCCTGCAAGTACAACTGGTACGCGGCCGAGTCTACCGTCTGGCGGCGATTCAGACGCTGCTTGTCCGCGCCCGTCATCTGTAGCCGCAGCTTCTCTGAGATCTCTCGCGAGATTTCTTCCTGCATCGCTAGGATGTCGTCCACCTTCCGCGTGTACTGGCTGCCCCAGATCTGCCGGTTTCCCCGTACGTCCACCAGCTCCGCGCTGATCGAGAACTCGTCGCCGCGCCGCACCAGCCTTCCGGTCAACACCGCCCTGGCCTTCAATTCGTTGCCCGCTGCCTGCGGATTGAGGTCCTTGTTCTTGAAATGCGCCACCGCGCTAAACGACCGTACCGAAAGCTGCGGCAATTGCGAAAGGTTGTTGATGATGCTTTCGGTAATTCCGTCGCTCAGATACTCGGTGCTCTGATCCCCACCTACATTCACGAACGGCAGCACCGCCAGCGAATCGAGCGGCTTCTCCCGCAGCAGGAAATACCAGGCGCCCGCCGCCGCTAGCAGCGCCACAATGGCCGCTACCACCACCGCCAACGCCATCGTCCGGCGGCTCCGCGGAGCCGCCATCGTCTGGCTCGGCGAACTCGCATCCGCCACCGCCGCCGCCACCGGTTGCCTGCCGGACGATGGCCGCTCCGTTACATTGCCAGCCCCGGCCGGCAACGCCTCCGTGACCGGCGCCACGATGCGGCTCGAATCCGTATCGCGCCGCAGCCGCTTCAAATCGGCCCGCAAGTCGGAAGCGTTCTGATACCGCAGATCGCGGCTCTTCTCCAGCGCCTTATTGATAATTCGCTCCAGCTCCGCGGATACTTCCGGCCGCGCGCGCGACGCCGCAACCGGCGCGTTTTGCAGGATCGCCACAAAGGTCAGCGCCACGCTGCCGGCTTGGAACGGCTGCACACCCGTCGCCATCTCGTACAGCACTACGCCAAACGAGAACAGGTCGGTGCGCGCGTCCAGATCTTCGCCGCGCGCCTGCTCCGGCGACATGTATGCCACCGTCCCGATCGTCGATCCCGGACTGGTGAGCAGCTCGTCCAGAGCCGCCGTCGCCATCTGCGAGGCCTGGGCAGCGTCCCCGCCGCCCCCTCCCACCATCTTGGCCAGACCGAAGTCCAGCATCTTCACCTGGCCGCGCGTCGTCACGAAGATATTCGCCGGCTTGATGTCCCGATGCACGATCCCGCGGCTGTGCGCCGTGTCCAGCGCCTCCACCACCTGGATGGCCATGTCCACCACCTCATCCAGCCCCAGGCTCTTCGCGATGCGATCCTTGAGCGTGTGCCCTTCCAGGCACTCCATCACCAGGAACGGACGCCCGTCGGACTCGTCGATATCGTGCAGCGTGCAGATGTTGGGGTGGTTCAGCGCCGAAACCGCCCGTGCTTCGCGCTGGAATCGCTCCAGCGCCGAGCGGTCGTTGGCCAGTGTTTCCGGCACGAACTTCAGCGCCACCGTCCGGCCCAGCCGCACGTCCTCCGCGCGATACACCACTCCCATGCCGCCTTTGCCCAGTGCGGCCAGGATCTTGTAGTGCGAAACTGTCTTGCCGATCACAACAGCATGCTCTCAGTGCAGCGGATAATCTTTCGCCCCCGGCAGCAGTCCATTGATTTTGACCACCTTCAGGCCCTTGGGCACCTGGTCCGCCAGCATGAACGCCACCGCCCCTTGCATCCCCGATACCAACTCTCCGGCCATCTCATTAGAGTAGACGATTCTTGGACCGGCCGCCGCCTCCGCGCGAAAAACTTTGGCGATCCAATACTGCCGGAACTGCGCCTCCGACATCTGGTAAATCGTCTTCAATACCACGTCCCGCTCGCGCGCACCCGGCGCGCGCACCAACAACGTCACCCGCACGTTCGACGTCCAGAACTGCCGGTCGCCCAGAAACAGGCGCCGCACTTCCGCAAACGTCAGGTTGTCCACCGGCACATCCGGCCGCACTACGATGGCGATATCGGCGCCTTGCGCCCCGCCGCTCGCGGCCATGCCCGCCAGGGCTATGGCGCCGGCCAGCATCGCGCGTCTCGAAAAGCTGCCTCCCCTGTTTCTCATGTGCGGTCCTAAAACGTAAAGCTCGTCTGCCCGAAGAACCCGTGGAAGTTCGGCGCATCGCGGCGAACGTAGCTCCGGTACTCAAACTTGAAGGCCGCAAAAGTCGTGATGTCGTACCGCACCCCGAACGTGGACGCGTGGAAAGTCGGCACCACCGTACGGAAAATCGCGTCGGACTTCGGCACGTGAATATACTCGAAGCGGTAATACGGCTTCCACAGTTTTTGCAGCCACGGCAGCCGGTACGCCGTCTGCACATACCAGGCCTGGCTGTTGGACGCGGTCGCTCCGCTGATCGGTTGATGCCCTACGTTGGCGAATTCCGCGATGAACTCGGGCGTCTCCTTCTGCCAGACCAGGTGCGCCGATTCGATCCACTCGCGCGCCGCCGGCGCCGTCAACGGGTTCAACGAGTCGTGGTAGAGCGACCCGCCCAATTGCAGTCCGTACAACGCGTCGGGCTTGATGAAGCTATCCACCAGCCACGCCCGGTTGTTGTTGATGTCGCTGAAATCCCCGCCGCGGCTGATCACCTGCCCGCGCCCGTTCCCCATCCCCACCGCGTAGTTGAGGTTCAGCCCGCCTGCCGGCGCCGCCCCCTCGATCAGGCTGCCTACGAAGTGCACCGGAATGAAACTGCCGCCGAATTGCGTCATTTCCGGACGGCTGATGGTGGTCTGCAGCCACTGCCCGTGGTGGAACGCCGTGTTCCAGTAGTTGATGGGCGTATGGTACCGGCCGAAGGACACTTTGAAATAATCGTTGGCGTCGTAGCGGATCATAATGCGCTCCACCTCCGCGTTGAAGCCCGCCGCCGCCGGCGACCCCGTGCCGGCGTCGGAGCGCGCCGTCAGTGTGATCTCGCCGAACATCGTCACTTTGGGAGAAAGCGCCGAACTGAGATGCAGGGTGAACTGGCCTTCCTCAAAACCGCTGTGCGTCTCCAGCAGCGTCTGCGCGCCAAAGCCGGTGGCTGCGCTGTGCAGGTTCGTAGCCGAAAAATCCAAGTCGCTGAAACCGGCGATCTTCAACGATGGATACACCGGCGTAGCCTCCGGTCCCGCCGTCTGTGGCGCTGGCGCCTGGTCGTGCGATTGATGCATCGCTTGTGTGGCCGAAACGGCCTTCGCGAGCGGTGCGGCGGTTACCGCCTCCGGAGCAGCCGCAGGTGCCGTGGCCTTGCCGTTCTCCAGCTCCGCCACCCGTTTCTCCAGCCCATCGATGCGGGCCAGCAGCTTCTCGATCAGTTCCTTCGTCGCTCGGTCGGTAGTCTGCGCGCCGGCCCACGGCGCCGCCATCGCAAGCAGGACGGAGTACAGTGCTATACGCCTCATCGCATTCCCCTCGGTAATCTGTTACCCAAAAGTCAGCACCGCTGCGACCGCATGGCCGGCAGCGAATATTGCAAGCAGATTACCACAAAAGGGAACGAATCCCGCATCCCGTCACGCAAACAACAACGGATCGGCCGCGCGGCGACAGGTGGTCTTGGATATGATGGTGCGCACGGACTCGCTCCGGAAAGAAAGGAATACCAACCTTGCCCAGGACATTTTGTTGGCTCGCGGTTCTGTTCGCAGTTTCGCTCCACGCCGCCGAACGGCCCCGCATCGTCGGCATCGCGAACATCGCGGTGAAGGTCGACGACCTCGAAGAGGCCCGCAAGTTCTATTCCGGGGTGGTCGGGATGGCGGAGGCTTTCGCGACCAGGGATCCCGCCGTGGCCGGCGATCTCGCCTGCTTCAAGCTCAACGACCACCAGTACGTGGAAGTGTCGCCGACACTCAAGGACCAGAGCGAAGACCGGCTCATCCGCATCGGCTTCGAAACCAACGATGCCCGCGAGCTCCGCGACTACCTCGCCGCGAAAGGCGTCCAGGTTCCCTCCAGGATCGACCAGGACGCCAACGGCAACCGCAGCTTCGTCGTGCAGGACCCGGACGGCCACTCGGTCGAGTTCGTGCAGTACATGCCGGGATCGATCCACAGCCGCAATTTCGGCAAGCATCTCGCGCCCACGCGCATTTCGGACCACATGCTCCACGTAGGCGTGCGCGTAGTCGATCCCGCTAAGTCGGACGCCTTCTACAAAGACATCCTCGGCTTCCGTTTGCAATGGAAAGGCGGGTCGACGGACAACCACTTCGATTGGATCTCCATGATGGTGCCGGATGGATACGACTGGATCGAGTACATGGTGCGCGAGACCACGCCCACGCCGCGAACGCTTGGCATCCTGAATCACTACGCGTTGAGCACCACGGACATCCAGCAGGTGTATAAAACCGTGGTGGAGCGGGGTTACAAGCCGTCGCAGGAGCCAGCCATCGCGCGCGACGGCCGCTGGCTGCTGCAACTCTACGACAAAAATTTCACGCGCACCGAGATGATGATCCGCAAACCCGTGCAGACGCCTTGTTGTTCGCCGAACCTGGACGACATCAAGCAATAACGATCACACCCCGCTGCTCCGTATTACACCTCTTTGAATTCTTCTCCCTCTGCGAAGATTTCGTGGCTCCCGTGGCGCACGCACTCGT
>PMTR01000025.1 GCA_003167255.1 Bryobacterales bacterium | reverse complement strand
TTGGTGATCTGGCTGCCCAGGTGGAAGTGCAGCAGGTTGAGGCAATCGGCCATGCCGGCGTCCTTCAGCTCCTGCAAGGCGCGCATCGCTTCCGTGGCCGACACGCCGAACTTGGAGCGGTAGCCGCCCGACGATTTCCACTTGCCCGAACCGCGGCTGGCCAGCTTCACGCGCAGCCCGATCCGCGGCCGTACACCCACCCGCTGGCTGTACTTGAGGATCAGGCGCAGCTCGGTGTACTTTTCGACCACCGGGATGATGGTGCGCCCCAGTTTCTGGGCGAGCATGGCCATCTCGATGTATTCGTCGTCCTTAAAACCGTTGCAGATAATGGGAGTGTCGTTGTCGGCCAGGGCCATGACGGCCATCAACTCGGGCTTGGAGCCGGCCTCCAGCCCGAAATGGAACGGCTTGCCGAATTCCAGGACTTCTTCCACCACCTGCCGCTGCTGGTTCACCTTGATGGGGTACACGCAGCAGTAGCCGCCCTGGTATTTGTGCTCCGCAATGGCCACTGCAAATGCGCCGTGCAGTTCGCCGAGGCGGTGCTTCAGAATATCGGCAAAGCGGACCAGGATGGGGAGGCCGATGCCGCGCAGCACCAGCGTATCGATCAGTTCCTTGAGGTCGATCGAGCGCGCGGGGTCCTTTTCCGGGTGCACGCGGATGTGGCCGTTGTCGCCAACCGAGAAATACCCCTTGCCCCAACTGGCGACATCATAGAGGTCGCTCGCTCGTTGAGGTGTCCAGCGTTCCGTCGGCTCCATGACCAGCGAGCCCTTGCGGCCGTTTCTTTCCAATGCTTGTTTCGCTCCTTTGGAGTCGGTATCTAATCCTTCAGTGTCCAACGAAATGGCGGGCAGGGCAAGGAAAAACTGATGACAGGAAAAACTGATGACAGCAACGCGAGAAATAACGAGCGCTCAGTCAGATGCCATTGGTCGCTACCCCGGAATCACCGCCGTCCAACCCCTCTTCCGCGCCAGATCGTACAGCGCCCGGTCGAACGTTACCAGCGCCGCGTCGCTCTGCACAGCCCACGCCAGCAGATAGCAGTCTCCCACCCACTTGCTGGCCGCCTTTCCGGCGAACGGCGCCGTTACTTCGCGGAACGTTTTCTCCAGATTCCGGGGCTCCGGGTAAAAAACCACGCGCGGATCCTTCAGCCACCTGTCATACACACCCCACGCTTTCCCCAGCGTCAGCGTATGTTCCTCCATCACAGCCGGGTTCGTCAAGAGCCGCAACAATCCGAGCTGCGTGTACCACGAGAAAATCAGCCGCGACCGCTCCGGCAACAGTCCGAGCCAGGTCCAGGCATCCCCGTTGTGCCGGTGACCAGCCACCGAGAGCGCCAGCCACACGTTGAGGTCAGGAAAGAACGAGGTCATGCGGGTTCTCTTCCTCCGGGAAACGCGGACCCAGCTTGCCCGGCCCCTTCACGAGCGGCCCCGTAACGCGGTCGCCCTTTGCTTCTGCCGTGTAGGTTTGCTCGATCGCGCGGACGATCAGGGCCCGGATGGAAGTCCCGGACTTCTCCGCTCGCTCCCGCAGCCTGTCGTGCAGCGGTTCGGGAATATCGACCGTAGTTCGTACGGGCATGACATTATTATGTCACAAGTGACATAATTGGGGCAATAAATACTGATTGACTGGCTTGCGCCCTACTACAGTCCCTGGAAACTTCTATGCTCTTTGCGATGCGCGCAAGAGACCAGCACGTGGTTCCATGCAGGATTGCCGTTCGATGAGTTCGACACCGAGCCGTCGGTGCTCGGGAATCTGCTTGCCTTTGTCACGTGCCAGGCGCAGCAGGACATCGACCGCCGCGGATCCCATCTCATATTTCGGTTGATGGATGGTGGTAAGGGGGGGATGCACAATTACTGAGAACTGGAGGTTGTCGAAACCGACTAGCGACAGATCCTCGGGAATGCGGAGGCCGCGGTCAATCGCAGCATGCGCGACACCAAACGCCATTACGTCGTTAGCGGCGAAAATGGCGGTGACGTCCGGGTGTTCGTCCAGCAACTTCCTTGCTAATTCGGCTCCGCCTTCAAAAGTGAACTTTCCACGGAGTACGACAGGCTGTTCCTGATGCTCCGCGGCTTGCAGCGCGCGCACGAAGCCCTGCGCGCGGTCGCTGAGATTGCCGTGTTGTCGCGGTCCGGTAAGATGGGCGATCTTCCGGTGACCGAGACCGAGGAGATACCGGGCCGCCAAAGCGCCTCCCGCTTCGTTGTCGGCGCAAACCGTGGAAAAAGTATGATTCGAAGCGGGACGGTTCAGCAACACGATGGGCACGCCGGATCCGGCCAGTTGAGCTTGTTGCTCCCGGCTCAGCGCGGAAACCGAATTCATCATGATGCCGTCGATGCGCTTTTCGAGCAGCGACTGGACATATTGCATCTGCTTGTCGGCGTCGAGGTCGCTATTGCACAGCACGAGGTCACAGTTCCCGGCTCGCGCGGCATCTTCAGCGCCGCGGGCAACCTCGGCGAAAAAGGGATTGCGGATATCACTTACAATCAGCCCCAAAGAATGCGAACGCCCGGTCACCAGGCCGCGGGCGATGCGGTTCGGGTGGTAGTTCAGCCGGGCCGCGACAGCAATCACATGCTCGCGAGTCTGGTAATTTACGCCGTAGCCGTTGTTAAGCGCCCGCGAGACGGTGGAAATATTGACGCCCGATTCCCGAGCAATGTCCTTAATTGTGGCGGCCATCGATTATCACAAACGTTTCCAATTATTGCTGGTAACCCGAGTACTTGTCAACGCCCAATGCTAGATGCTGCCACGCCACCCTCCGACGTCCTGATGCATTGAATAAAGCAATTCTTGATCTTACTTGACAAGTTTCGGCAGCTATGGTAGGCTCGCTCAGATTCGCAAACGTTTGCGATGATTATGACAGAGCGACCATACGGGACTGGGAAAGCTCCTGTTGGCCGATTGCCGAGGGGACAAAATCCATGATGATTCCAACGTACGTTCGTGTTTCGATTCTGGCATGTAGTCTGGTAGCGGTCCAGGTGGCGTTCGGCCAAACGGTCGGTCAGGTTACGGGCCTGGTGACAGATCCTAGCGGCAGCGTAATCGTGGGCGCCATCGTAACCATAACGAACGCCCAGACAAATGTCGCACGCAAGACCATTACGAACAGCGCCGGCGATTACGCTTTTCCCGCGCTCCAGCCAGACGTTTACAGCGTGAAAGCGGAGATGCCGGGCTTCAAGAGCGAGGTCCGCGGAGGCGTGGAACTGCAGGTTGAGCAGATTGCGCGCATCGACTTTCACCTGGAAGTCGGAGCGGCCACACAAACAGTGGAAGTGTCGGGCGGCGCTCCGCTGCTCACTACCGAGAGCGCAACCGTGGGGACCGTCATCGACAATGACCGCATTGTTGGGCTGCCTCTGAACGGGCGCAGCTTCACCCAGCTTATCGCTCTCAGCCCCAACGTCGCCTACAATACCGTCAACAGTGGCGGCAACGCCAGCACTCGCGAAGGCGGCGATCGGGCTACACAGGAAATCTTTGTCGCCGGCGCGCGCCGCGAGTACATCAATTTTACGCTGGACGGCGTGCAAAATACCGATCCCAGCTTCAACACCTACGCCGTGCTTCCCTCGATTGACGCCTTGCAGGAATTCAAGGTGCAAGCCGGCGTTTACCCGGCCGAATTTGGGCGTCTGCAGATTCAGGTAAACGTGTCCACTCTCCCCGGAACCAATCAACTCCACGGCACGCTGTTCGATTTCTTGCGCAACAACTTTTTTGACGCAATCCCTTATAATTTCACTGCCCTCCCGAAGGCTTCCTCGCCATTCAAGTGGAACCAGTATGGCTACACTCTGGGGGGACCTGTCCGCATCCCCAAGCTCTTCAATGGCAAGGATCGGCTGTTCTTCATGTCCAACTACGAAGGCTTCAAGCTGCGGCAGCAGACCCAGACGGTTTACTCTACGTTCCCAGCCGCATTCCGAACTGGTGACTTTTCCTCAGTGCTGGCGACGCACGTCATCACCGATCCGACGAACGGCCAGCCGTTCTCCGGCAATATCATTCCCACGCCCCGCCTGGACAAGATCGCCCAAGGGTTCCTGCAGTACTATCCCGCGCCCAACATCCCGGGCACCAGCCTGGCCAACAACTACCTGTCGCTGGACAACAACACGCAAGACAAATGGCAGATCACCGAGCGCGTGGACTTTGAGCAAAGCACGAAATCAAGTTGGTTTTTCCGTTTCAGCACGCAGCGTGAAAGCGGGATTTTCCCGGCTTTAGCTCAGAACGGCATGAGCCTGGTCACTAAGCCCACGCAGGTGGCGATCAATAACACGTTCCTTCTGTCGCCAAGCCTTCTCAACGAATTCCGTTTCGGCTTTCTGAACTTCTACAATAACTTTGCGCCCGAGCTGGCAGGTGTAACGGACGTCATCAAACAACTGAATCTTCCGGGCCTCATAAGCGACCCGATACCCCAGGCCTGGGGCGTTCCCAACATGACCCTGGCGGATGGCTATAGCGGTTTTGGCAACCAAACGGACGGTCCTTACACGAGCTGGGATCACATCTTCCAGGTGGTGGACAATATTTCCTGGACCCACGGGAACCACTCGTTCAAGTTCGGCGCCGAGGTTGACCGCGTAAATTTCAACACAACTGGGCAGACATTCTCCCGCGCGGCATATAACATCACGAATCAGGCCACCGGATATACTCCTGGCGACTTCATGCTCGGTTACGTCAACAGTACGACAGACGCCGTCCAACTGGCGATCGCCCGGTTTAGTCAGACGAACCAGTTCTATTACTTCCAGGATGCCTGGAAGATCCGGCCAAACGTTACCATCAGCTACGGCTTGCGCTACGAATATGTGCCGGCCTGGAGTGACAGGGTGCCTCTGGTCAATACTTTCTTCCCCGCCGGTCCCTTTCTCCAGGGCGACCCCAAGGGTCTCAATCCACAGCCAGTGAGCACCCAGCCCTGCCTTATCGAAAACGGAACCGGAACTTTCAATGCTGGCAATGTTGTCTTTCCGACGGTCGCTCAGGGGGGCGTTTGTCAAGCCCGCGATGGGCGGCTGGGTCCTAATCTCATCAACTCGGATAAGAAGGATTTCGCTCCGCGCTTTGGGGTTGCGTGGAGTCCCACAAGCAACTTGACGGTCCGCGTGGGCGCGGGCGTTTTCTACACACAAGACAGCGGCAATGCCGTATTCGACACGGCGCGCGGTATTTCCGGAAAATATCAGGTTACCGCCAATCCTAGCACTCACGACGAAACATTCGAAAACCCCTTCGGTGCCGGCGGGGCGGCGAACCCCTGTGGCGTCTCCGCTCCGCTGGTGTGTGTCCCTACACCCACTCTAGTCGACAGCTATTACATCCGCAAGACGCCCTATGTGGAAGAGTACGAAATGAATGTCCAACGGCAGTTTGGCAGCAACATGGCCTTCGAGGTTGGTTACCTGGGAACGCAAGGCCATCATCTGCAGCGTTTTGTGTATCTTAACGCTGCGGCGCCCGGACCGGGCACACAACTCAGCCGCGAAGCCTGGCCGAATTTCAACAATACCGTGCTAAACATTGACATTGTGAATTCCAACTACAACGCGCTCTCCGCTAAATTCAGCCGGCGCATGTCCAGCGGCCTTACCTTCCTGCTCGGCTATACCTACTCGAAGTCGATCGACGACGGCAGCGGGCAGCGCACCATCGGCACCGATCAGCTCGGTGCGCAGAATTCGTATTGCATCTCCTGCGAGCGTGGCCAGTCGATCTTCGACCAGAGACAGCGCTTTGTGGCTTCGACGCTTTACCAATTGCCATTCGGAAAAGGCCACACGCTGATGAATGGCCGAGTGGCTAACGCTTTCGCCGGCGGGTGGGATCTCGGAGTGATCTGGTCCATGGCCACCGGTTCCCCTGTCGGCATCATGGACGGCCAAGATCGATCCAATATCGGTGCCAGCAGCAATGACCGGCCGAATGTGGTGCCCGGCGTGTCATGGCGGCTCAGCAATCCCACTCCAAATGAGTGGTTTAATGTGCAAGCCTTTGCTCTGCAACCGCAGTACACGTTCGGAAACTCGGGACGGAACACGGTGATCGGCCCAGGATTGAACAGTGCCGATGCCTCCCTCGATAAGAACATGAGATTGACCGAACGATTAAAGTTGCAGTTGCGGCTTGATGTTTTCAATCTCTTCAACCACCCCAACTTTGGTACCCCTCAGAATAGCCTGGTTGGCAACAAGCTGGATGCCAACGGCGTGCCGATCCCGGGCAGCGGCAGCTTCGGTACGATTACCAGCCTCAACTCGAACGTAAGCATGCGAGACTTGCAGCTCAGCGTAAAGATCATCTTCTGAGATGCGAGGTGCGGTCGCGGCGCGATGTGCGCCGCAACCACAGAATTGAGGGAGATGGACATGAAATCTTCGCTACTAGCTTTGGCCTTGTTGACCGCCGCCTTCGTGCAGGCATCGGCGCAGGAGACCACGCAGGGGCAGATGTGCGCCGCGGTTGCGGTGACGCCGCCGCCGTCTGGCAATGCGCCGAACCGCATGCTGTCAGACGATGCCGAAGTTGCCGACCGCATCGTCGTGGCCAAGAAGACGATCGCGCCCGGTCAGGCGATGGGGCACGGCCAGTTGGTGCTGAATGCCGGCCTGCTGCATCACGCGGCGGTGGAATATCGCCGATCACCGACGCCCCCCATGGTGCACACCCGGATGGCGGAATTCTTCTATGTGGTGGACGGTGAGGCAGATCTGATCTTGGGCGGGACACTGACCAATCCCAAATGCCAGAACTCGTCCAACCTGGTAGGCGACGGGGTGGAGGGCGGGGTCACCTATCACGTGAAGAAGGGCACTTATATCCTGGTGCCGGAAAATACCGTCCATTACTTCACCAATATCGACAAGAAGCAGGGCATGACGGTGCTGGATCTGCATGTGCCGACGCCTGCAGCCGACCAGTTTTGAGAAAGTGCGATGAGCCTCGACGAGCGGCCTCTCTGCTGTAGATTCACCCGGCATTCTGCAAAGCAAGGCTGGCGATCTGGGCCGACTTCGTGTCGGGAGCCACGGTATCCACGACCAACAGCGGGATTACGATGAGCGACGTAACCGTGACGAGCGCCACGCAGAAGGCGCGCAATTTGAAGCCGGAGCCAGGCGGGAACAAGGAGCCGTTCAAGTGAATAGACCTGCGTATGAAGGTCATGTAGGCAGCTAATGACCCGGAGATCGCTCTCGTCCCTCTTTGCCCTGCCCGCCGCGTTCGCTTTTCGGGCGCGGGCGCAGTCTGCGGCTGCCGATCCCTACACTACCTTCGACAGCGACGGCACCGCTCATATCCAACGTGCGATCCCGGTTCCCAAGACCATTTCTCCGGAGGCTCAGGAGCTCATGGTCTCGGGCAAATGGATGCCTGCGGGCGGCACGAAGGAACGGGATTCCTTCATGGAAAAGATGAAGGCAGCTTACCCCGTCGAGGTCGAAGCCACAACGCTCGGAGGTGTGAAGGTCTGGGCTGTCACCCCGAAGCACGTTGCGCCGAAGAGGCAGGATCGCCTTCTCATCTGCCTGCATGGCGGCGGCTTTACCAGTGACTCGGGATCGCTCATCGAGAGTATTCCGATAGCCGCGTTGACCGGCACAAAGGTAGTATCAGTGCTGTACCGCCTGGCGCCGCAATTTCCTTTTCCGGCCGCGGTGGAAGATAGCACTGTAGTCTACACTGCGGCCCTGAAAATCCACAAGCCCAAAAAGGTCGCCATCTACGGCACCTCCGCGGGCGCGGTCCTGGTGGCCCAGACGGCCGTTCAGATTCGAAAGAACTCCCAGCCCTTGCCGGCGGCGCTCGGTTTCTTCTCCGGGTATGTCGACCTCGCCCGCTACGGCGACTCTAGATGGATTTATGGTTCCGGAGGACTTAAGGACTTCAGCGCCATGATCGAGCCGCTGAAAGGTCTCGGCATGGTCCCCTATGTCGCCGATCACGACCGCAAGGATCCGGTGCTTTCGCCGATGTATGCGGACCTGAAAGGATTCCCACCGACTCTTTGCATGACGTCGACTCGCGATCACTGCCTCAGCGGCACGACGGACTTTCATCGTGCGCTTCTGCGCGCGGGCGTGGACGCCAGACTGATGGTCTTCGACGCGATGCCACACGCCTTTTGGTATCGGTTCGACATCCCGGAATCCAAGGAAGCGCTGGAAGCCCAGGCGGGCTTTCTGGACCAGCACCTCGGCTAACGTCCCCATGATGACAACCACCCGTGTTCTCGTTTGCAGCTTCGGATTGGTTCAGTTGGCCGCTGCGGCCGGAGCGGCCATCAAAACCACTCCGGGCGAACTCGTGATCGACCCTCCGACGCTGATTAACCTCGGTTTCGAGTGGTTGATTGAGGGCGATGACAACCGCAATGCCACCGTGGAAGTCGCGTACCGCCGCGCCGGGGAGGTCGAGTGGAGACAGGGCTTCACCGGTTCGGCACCCGATCTGGGAGCTCTGGAAATCGGACAGGTGCAGCCGCACTACGGGCCCCGTTAGGCTCGGCCAGAGGAGATAGAGTAAGGACCATGAACAATTCAAGGAGACATTCTCGCTCCGGTCTCAAGTTATTCTTCGCAGCGGCCATCGTTTGGACTTCCAGCAACGCCACGGCAGCGGACGGGTACGTCCCCTTCAAAGGCGAGAAAACCACCTGGCACGAAGGGTTCGACCGCTACGACTTCATAATGGACGATGCCACTGGCGCGATCACGCCGATCAAGGCTCCGGCGAGCGAGGTGGCGAGCTTCGGAATCGACGAGAGTGTAAAGGACGGGAAGCGCCACTGCGTCGTAGTCGTCCCCAAGATGGCGGCGCCCGGCAATCCGTGGTCATGGCGAGGCTGCTATTGGAACCACCAGCCTCAATCCGAAGTCGAGCTACTGAGACGCGGTTTTCGGTAGTGGGGTCTTTTGAATTTCCACAGGCTTGACGCATCCGCCCGACCTGCGATACTGGGCACATGCCCAAGCGCACGCGTACTCAAGACATCAACCAGTTCGCCGCCGATGTCGTTCGGCGAAGCACCCAAGAGCCAGGGCCGGTCGATCTCAGCGACCAGACCGCCATCTCCCAGGTCATGCGCGCCATGGGGCGGCGCGGCGGCCTGAAGGGCGCGGCGACGCTCAACGCCAGCCTCAGCCCGGCGCAACGAAAGGCTTCAGCCCGGCGCGCAGCCAAGGCGCGGTGGGGAAAGGAGTGAGGACGACGGCGGCTTTCATCCTGCGGCTTGCGGCTGTTGGCGCATTATGCGCAGCCGCCCTCTGCCCTCAAGAATACTCAGGCGAGAAAACAAACGGTATGCATAACGGACGATTCTGGGCCGGATTACCGACAGGGCTAGTAAGAACCGCGTATGTCCTGGGCTTTATAGACGCACTCCCCATGTGCCGTCTTGGCATGGAGTGGGACCCAAAAGCGCCCCCAGCTCCCTACATGTCGCTACTGCTCACGAAGGTGACTGTTGGCGAATACATCGAGTCGCTGAATAATTTCTACTCCGAGCCGCTGAACCGGCCGATCGAAGTTCTGTTTGCCATGAATTGGATTCGGCTCAAGGCGAACGGTGCGTCGGAAGTAGAACTCAAGGCTTACGAGGCGAGACTGCGCACGCTAGCGGTTAAGGGTCAGTAAACCTTTGCGTTGCCGCTGAGCTATTGGCAACTATGATGTTACTCCAAGGGAATCGTCCTCGCCGAATGCAGCAAAAAGTAGGAACTCGGCGCACTGAAACGCGGAGCGTCTCTGCGTTTTATGGGCAAGCCAGGTCTCTCCAGTTACTAAATCCCCTTCAAGTCGGAACAGGTACTCAGTCCACTCAATGCGCTCGATAGGCGGCACGCCCGAAATACGGGAAGCTAACCACTTTTCCCTCGTGGCTTCGATTAGGAACTTCCCTTCCTGGACCGCTGCCCTAATTGAGATTGTGATAACGTTTAAGCCGCCGTCAGCCACTTCTTTGAGGCTGGTCACAGTCAGAACTCGCTCATCATGAGCGAGTTCCACCTTCGCGTTACAGGATTGCCCTTTTGGCGTGCAGTTATAGCTCGCGACCAGGGAACGGACGGAAGTTCGGAATTCAGCCCAGATTGGGATGATTCGCTTCTGCAGGAGACGGCGTTTCGCTTCAGAGAGTTCGAAGGCGTCCATCGTATAAGCACCGAACCGGCACTTTCTTTAAGTCTACCACCTTTTCTCTTGACTATGCGCGAGCGGTCGCGTATACTATTTACATGAACCGCTTGAGCATCGAAGCCCGCGCCCAGATTCTTGCCGCCCTGGTTGAAGGCAACTCCATGCGTTCGGTTTGCCGCATGTTGGGCCGCGAGAAGCGAACCGTTACGCACCTGTTGGTGGAAGTCGGGAACGCCTGCTATCGCTATCAAGACCGCGTGTTCCGCAACCTGAAGTGCCAGCGATTGCAGTGCGACGAGATTTGGAGCTTCATTGGGTGCAAGCAAAAGAACGTGACGAAGGCCATGGCTGAGCAGCGCATCGTCGGGGATGCCTGGGTATGGGTCGCCATCGACGCCGATACCAAACTCGTTCCTTGCTGGCTTGTGGGCACACGCGATGCCGGCTGCGCTACGGAGTTCATCGCTAACCTGGAAGGGCGCCTCGCTAATCGGGTTCAACTCACCACGGACGGCCATAAGGTCTATCTCAACGCCGTCATTGATGCCTTCGCCGACGAGATCGACTACGCGCAGCTCGTGAAGTACTTCGGCAACGCCCCCGAGGCCCAGAAGCGATACAGCCCGGCCATCTGCAACGGCTGCGAGAAAATCATCCGCCTGGGCGATCCCGAAGAAAAGTTCATCAGCACGAGTTACGTGGAGCGCCAGAACCTCACGATGCGCATGGGAATGCGACGGTTCACCCGCTTGACTAACGGGTTTTCCAAGAAGGTTGAGAACCACGAAGCGGCCGTTGCGCTCCACTACATGCACTACAATTTCCTTCGAATCCATCAGACGCTCCGCGTCACGCCGGCGATGGCGGCGGGAATCTCAGATCACGTCTGGTCGTGGAGCGAAGTTGTAGCCCTCACTGAGAAGCGTTTGAAAGTCGCGGCCTAGCGCCCGCGCCTTGTTTACGCAGGCTGTTTGGGGTGGAATCCAATCCTGTTTTGATCTTGCCGGTCAATGTACGTTTTCTGCTTCTGTTTGAACTCCACTAGCTTATCCTTCAAAAGTTCGGAGTATGGCCCGATGTCAACGTCTCCGGGTGCCACCGCTGTGTCGAGGAGTCGGCGCAGATAGGCGAGGTTGTTAAAAAAATCCTGAAAGTATTCTTCAGCCTCACGGATTTCCTCACTCCACACTCTGCGGTCGGTGCCGTTATTGAGAAGAGCGCGGACGAAAGTACGTCCTCCACAGAATTGTACAAATTCCCTCGCGGCCCATACCATGTAAGCGGCGAGCGGCTTCGCGACCTCGACAGATGGCCGACCGCTCGGCGGCAAAAGGGTCTTCCTCAAAAATTCAACAAGGAGTGATCCGGCCCCTATAGAGCGGTGCTGAGCAACCTCGGTTACGAAGGTCCGATATGTTTCAAAGAGGCGCGTACCGTGTCCCGCCACCCAGGCCGCGACCAGTAACTGAACCTCAAGGTCGTCTCTCTTCGCCTTTGGGGCCGAGTCTATGTGTTTTGGGTAATATGTTCGAAGCACTTCTTCAACGATGGACTTTAAGGCTGAAAAGCTTGTGGATTTCGCGCCAATCTGCTGTTGCAGCTTCTCTTCAATTTGTCCGACGATGCCTTTCAGGCTGGGCACCGCACCTGACCCGGCAATCGTCAATGCGTAATAACTATTCGATGGAATTGGGAAGATCTTTTGCCCGTACAGTTTGGCAAGCCCCTCAGTGTATTGGCTGTCCGCTGCCAAAACCACTCCATCGACGCACCTAAACCCAACCGCAATGGTCATCCGCTTCTCCTTGGAACTTGCCCTCCAAGGATACACTTGCGGGAGCGGTCGCGTACTACGGGGCCGGTACGGCGAAGGCATCAGATGATGGAATGACGATGGCAGCACAACTTCAGGATCGCTCAATTCTCAAGCCTGTGGAAATTCAAAAGACCCCACTACCCGGTTTTCACATCGCCTTTGTGGCGCCCGACCCCGGCAGACAGGGCAAGGCGTGGGACGTATGGTACAAGTTCCTGACGGAAGACCACGGCCTGGCGAAGAAAGCGGCCTTCGTCGGGATGAGCAAGGGCGGAGTCAATGCGTTCAACTGGGGTGGTGTCAACCCCGACAAGGTTGCCTGTATCTACGCGGACAATCCGGCAGTCTACGACGAAGATTGGCCCAAGATCACAGTGTTGGCCAAGCATGACGTGCCCCTGCTGCACGTCGTCGGCACTGAGGATTTTGTGCTGCAGCGGCACACTATGGTGGTGGAGAACATGTATCACCAGTTGGGCGGCTCCATCACCGTGATCATGAAGGAAGGCGTTGCGCATCACCCGCACAGCCTCGTGGACCCGACGCCGATCGCGGACTGGATCGAGCAGCACACGCATCCGGTAGAGGCGAACCGGCCGGCGTTCGCGGATTCAACCTACACCAGGACGCACTACTACAGCCTCGAAAGTTCCTACATTTACCTGAAGGCGGAGGATACTTACGCCACGGTGCGCGGACCGGGATACGTTCCTTCCTATGATCGCTATGACGGTCCGGGAACCGGTAACTTCCACGCGGATGCCATGTCGATCGTGGTGCCGCAGAAGCCGGCGCCGGGCAAGCCGTGGGTGTTCCATCCGAGCTTCCTCGAGCGCGACTCGGCGGTGGCTTTGGCGCTACTGGCTAATGGTTACTACATCGTGCTGCCACCAATATCGGGGTCGGGGGCCGTGCAAAAGGAGTGGGACGAGGTCTATCAGGGGATGGTCGACAACGGATTTGCGAAGAAGGTGGTGATGGAGGGAACCGGGGCGAAGGCGGGCGAGTCGTACGCGTGGGCGATCGCGAACCCGGACAAGGTCTCGGTGATTTACGCCCGAAATCCGCTCATGCGCAGCCTGATGTCGAAGGCGCCGCCGATCGGCAGCCCGGCACCACTGGATCCGTACCTGCCTAGCCCGATGTCGAAGACGCAGCCGATCGACAACCTGGCGCCGCTGGCCAAGGCCGGGGTGCCGATACTGCACGACTGCGGGAGTCTCGACCCGTGGCTGCAGGACCAGACACGGGTGGTGGAGAAGCGGTACAAGGAACTCGGCGGGAAGATCACGGTGCTGGTGACTAAGGGCGAGGGTCACTTCCCAGTGTCTCGCAAGGATCCGAAGCCGGTAGTGGATTTCATCCTGAACTACCAGCGATAGATGCAAACGGACAGCCTCCCGTAACTGGAAAGGCGATGTTAGTAGAGAAATTCTGAGATGCACCATCGCCGCATGGGAATGGGTCGACTATCCCGCAAACTTCCGGCTCGCGCGCACGTGCTGGCTTCGCAAGCTGATAGACATGAGTGCATAGGCCGTCAGATGCGTGAATCCAAGCGCCGTAAATACCGGGATATACCCAAGGTTCTTGATTACGTGTCCGGTTAGCAGCGTTGAAAGACCGCCTCCCACGGTGCCGCCCATAAGGGTAAGAGCCACCACCCGGGCGACGTTTTGTGGCGGAGTGGATTCAATAATGAGTGTTGTCAGGTTGGTGTTCCAGGAGGCTTGCAGGAACATGACCAGCGTGATCAAACTGACCGCGAGCGTGGCCGAGCCAACTCGAACAGCCACCAAAGTCAACGGCGTCAGACACGCCACAACGAACAGAACGCGTCGGCGGGCCAGGGGCGGATCCGTTCCACGGCGAACCAGCCAGTCGGAGACAGCTCCACCGGTCAAAGCGCCAAGATCGGCCCCGAGAAATGGAATCCAAGCCATCATGCCGGTCTTTGCTAGGGAGAAACCGTGTGAGGTTTGGAGATAGGCGGGAAGCCAAAAAAGGAAAAAAAAGGTAAAGGGATCCGTGAGGAAACGTGTGAAGAAAAAACTGCGGACCGCGGGCTGGGACAACAGGCGAAAGATTGAGATGTTCTCCTGTGCGACAGTGTTTGACCCGCGGCCATGCAAAATAACCGTCCGCTCCGCGGCAGACAACCCAGGCTGTCGTTCTGGAGAATGGTAAAATCAGAGCCAGACTCCCAAGAGCACGAAACCCGAGGCTCCGGTGATGACAAAGCTGAATTGCCAATGATAATGCAGTGCTAGCCACGCGATCAGAGGAGGCGCGATCATCGCTCCGATAAAATTCCCGGCGGAAAACACGGCCCAGCAAACTCCCCGTTCACGCAGCGGAATCCAGTCCCTCAATACCCGGGCGGCGGCAGGCGTATAGAAACTTTCCCCCAGTCCCAACACAATCCGCAGGACCAGGAACGAAATCCATCCTGTCGCCAAGGAGTGAGCAACCGCGGCTACAGACCACACCGTCAAGGCGACAGCAAAACTCGACCGCGCGCCAAACCGGTCAATAATTCCTCCTGCGAATAAATATCCGATTCCGGTGGCAATCAGGAACCCCATGACGACGTACGAATATTCGACCGCGGAAAAACCAAGAATCTCCTCCAGCGTTTTTTCCAGGACGGAAAGTGTCTGCCGGTCGAGAAAAGCAATTGTCGAGATGAAAAAGAGCAGCCCGGCCACCAGCCATCGCTTGTGTTCGCGAAGGACTGCGATCATTCTTAGTAATCTCCTGGGTTACTGATTGCGTTGCGGCACGGCTATGATAATATCAGTGAATCCATAAATGCAACCCTCATTGTCCGATGGCGAATTGAATGAATTGCGGCGGTGGAGCACCGGCGCCGTCTGCAATGGCTGGGAGCAGATCACTCAGCGGGACATCGCCGGGGAGGCCATCAATCTTGAGCCGGTACAAGATTTCATGCCATTTCTCGGACCGATGACAGGTTACGCGGTCACCGTTGTGATCCAGCCCAGCGACCCAACGCACAAACAGAAAACTCCCCACGGCTGGAGCGAATACCGTCGTTATGTGGCCTCAGTCCCAGGTCCAAAAATCGTCGTGGTGCAAGACCTCGACAAGCCGCGACTGCTCGGCGCATTTTGGGGTGAGGTGACAGGCAACTTTCACCGTTCGGTTGGCTGTGTCGGCACAATCATTGACGGAGGTATCCGTGATGTTGACGAAATGGGCCAGGCCGGATTCAAGGCGCTGGCGCGGGGTTTGTGCGCGGGTCGGGCACACTCACATCCGATCCGCTGGGGCGGAGAGGTCGAGGTTTTTGGGCGGCGCATTGTACCCGGGCAATTGATCCATGCCGATAAACACGGGTTTCTCGCCATTCCGCACGGCGATGAGCAGGGTCTGCTGGAAGCAACGCGTTTCATGGACGCCCAGGAATGCCAGACGGTAATCGCGGCCGCGCGTGACACCGTAGGCAGATCGCCTTCGGAGATTTGCGACGCCGTGGATCGGGCGGGCGAAATGTTCCGCGCGGCAGTGCGCGAGAAATTCGGAAGTTTTACCGGTTCGGCGCCTGACCTGGGGGCCTTGGAAATCGGACAGGTGCCGCCGCACTACGGGCCTCGGTAGGCAGACGTTCCAGGCTCGTTTGAAGCCGATAGGCTGCATTGGCCGGCGCAGGCAAGTTTAGCTTTGAGGTCATATGTCGTCGAGTTGGATAATTAGCCATTTGCCGTACAAATCGCAGGGCCATGATTCGCAGCGATCGAGGCAAATGAAAGCGTGATCAATGACATATGATGATTCGAGTCGTGTGGAGGCCGGATGAGACTATTCTTATTCTTCTTAGCCGCTGTAGCGGCACTCGCAGCTCAAGACAACCCGGATTGGCATCTTGAATTCCCGGCATTCAAGATAGCCGGCAATCTGTATTATGTCGGTACGGCCGATCTTGCCGTCTACCTGGTGAACACGCCGCAAGGGAACATCCTGATCAACAGCGATTTCAAACAGGACCTGCCGGCCGTGAAAAAGAACATCCAACAGCTCGGCTTAAAGTACAGCGACACGAGGATTCTTCTGATCAGTCACGCGCATAGCGACCATGACGAGGCTACAGCACTGGTGGCAAGGGAAACAGGCGCCAAGCTAATGGTGATGGACGGTGACGTGCCCGAAGAGGAGAGTACGGCGCAGGGCCGTCCTGGCGCGCACGTGGATCGCGTGCTGCACGATGGCGACACCGTGGAGTTGGGCGGATCCAAACTGGTTGCGCGGTTGACGCCGGGCCACACCAAGGGCTGCACCACCTGGACTATGCAGGTGCACGACGGCGCACGCCTGCTGAACGCGGTGATCGTCGGAAGTCCCAACGTGAATCCAGGGTATATTTTGGTGGGCAATAAGACCTACCCGGGGATCGCTGACGATTACGTGAGGACCTTCGCGGTGCTGAAGAGCTTGCCCTGCGACCTGTTCCTGGGTGCGCATGGCGCCTACTTCGGCATGAAAGCCAAGTATGACAGAATCAAGACTGGCGCGGCGAACCCGTTCATCGATCCCGACGGTTACTACTCCTACACAGCAGAACGCGAGGCTACTTTCCGCAAGGAGTTGGAGCGGCAAAAGCTGAATCCAGGAAGCCCGGCGCGATAGCTGTCTTGTAGCCAGAACCGCGTCCTGGCCGGTAGGTAGCACGCCGGAACCGGGAGCGCGCCGCTGATTCGAGGCGGATTCCGGCGAGCTGGTCTAACTCTAATTGTTCCATCGAACTCGCTCATTTTGGCTTGTTCCGTTCGCAATTGATCTTCCGCACCGGCACGATCTGCCTGGCATGACTGCTCTTCTACGGTCACTCCTCAAACGATGACTTGAGATTGGAGAGATTCGGCTTGAGCCCTTGGTGATTCTCGCCTTTACGGCTTCTTCTCGATATTTGGAGCCGGTTGGAACGCTCCGCAACGCGAGTGGCTTCGCGGGTGCGGTCCTGGCCTACCTGAAGGAGAAGGTGCCGGACGGTTTGCGCCCCGATGTCGCACGCCCGGAAGTTAGGAAGGTACCATTGTCCACCCGTGGCAGGCGCTTCCACACCCTTGAGGCGGCCTTCATTTTTCCGCAAACGGATTGCTGATTCGAACGCCGAGAATCTCCTGCCCGTCGTTCAGATCTTCCGTGTACAGCACCGCCGCCCCGGTTCGCGCCGCGGCCACAACAACCAGAGCATCCCAGAAGGAAAGCTTCACCTGGTGGGCCAACCCACCGGCCGCTCGAATCGCCGCATAATCCACCGTCATCAGCGGCCACGCCGCCAGATCTTCCAGGACCGCCAACGCTTCCTCGCTGGAGCAACACTGGCTCACTTTTCTGGTTAACGTTACGAACAGCTCCTGCAAGACCTGCGTGCTCACGCGCAGCCGGTCCTGGTCCATCAACTCGAGCATCAGCCGCTCCGCAATCCGCTTCTTCGGTGTAGGGCTCTTGTCGAACGCATACACCAGCACGTTGGTGTCGACGAAAGCCGGTGCAGTCTCATCGCTCATAGAGGTCGTCACGGCTCCACTTCCGGTCACCCACCTCGACTAGACCCGTCTCGAACGCCTCTCTGAGCCGTGCCCCGGCTAGCCGCCTCCGGCTAGGCTCCTCCACTAGCGCCGCCAGGTACTCCCGCACCAGTTGATTCACGCTGGTCCTTTGATCGAGTGCGACTTTTCTCGCCGCCAGGAGTAGATCCTCCTCGACGACCAAGGTCACATTCTGCTTGGCTTTTTCCACGGTTTAAGTGTAACACATAATATGTGTAAAATAACAGTGGGACAGAAAACCACGTCGGCCTGGGAAATCCGCGAGCGGCAAGGACCTGTTTCTCCGAGCCAACAGCGGGTCCAGGGGGACCCGCGCGGACCAGGGGGTCCGCCCTCCTGAATCGGATGATCGCGAGATTTCTGCGCCGGTAGTTCGCCCCGCCTCTGCACCCATTCGCCCCCTCCCCGCATCCATTAAATGGGTAATCTTGACTAAAAAGTATGGATTAGCTAATGTGGAGTCAGGCCAATAGTTTAGGAGTCCAAACCCGGTGAGTGAATCCACCAATACCATCGAGACCTTTGCGAATCAGGAATATAAGTGGGGCTTCGTCACCGACATCGAAGCCGATTCGATTCCCCGCGGGCTGAGCGAAGACGTCGTCCGGCTGATTTCCGCCAAGAAGAACGAGCCGGAATGGCTGCTCGAATGGCGCCTGAAAGCCTACCGGCACTGGCTCACCATGAAAGAGCCCACCTGGGCCAACGTCCATTACCCCAAGATCGACTACCAGGACATCATTTATTATTCGTCGCCCAAAGCCAAAAAGGACGGCCCCAAGAGCCTGGATGATGTGGATCCGGAGCTCCTGAAAACCTACGCCAAGCTCGGCATTCCGTTGCAGGAACAGGCCATCCTGGCGGGCGTAGCGGTGGACGCGGTGTTTGACAGCGTGTCGGTGGCCACCACCTTCAAAGCCAAACTGAACGACATGGGGATCATCTTCGGCTCGTTCTCCGACGCCGTTCAGCAGCATCCCGAGCTGGTGCGCAAGTATCTGGGCTCGGTGGTTCCCACTTCCGACAATTTCTTTGCGGCGCTCAACTCCGCGGTTTTCAGCGATGGGTCGTTCTGCTACGTGCCCAAGGGCGTGCGCTGCCCCATGGAGCTTTCCACCTACTTCCGCATCAACGCCAAGGACACCGGGCAGTTCGAGCGCACCCTGATTGTCGCCGATGAAGGCGCTTACGTCAGCTACCTGGAAGGCTGCACCGCCCCCATGCGCGACACCAACCAGTTGCACGCGGCGGTGGTGGAACTGGTGGCGCTGGACAACGCTCAGATCAAGTACTCCACCGTGCAGAACTGGTATCCGGGCGACAAAGAAGGCAAGGGCGGCATTTACAACTTCGTCACCAAGCGGGGCGCCTGTCGCGGCGTCAATTCCAAAATTTCATGGACCCAGGTGGAGACCGGCTCGGCCATCACCTGGAAGTATCCGAGCTGCATCCTGCAAGGCGACAACTCGGTGGGCGAGTTCTACTCGGTGGCGCTGACCAACAACTACCAGCAGGCCGATACCGGCACCAAGATGATTCACATCGGGAAGAACACCACTTCCACCATCGTGTCGAAAGGCATCTCCGCCGGCCACGGGCAGAACACCTATCGCGGCGGCGTGAAGATTTTGAAATCGGCCACCGGCGCGCGCAACTACTCGCAATGCGATTCTCTGCTGCTGGGCGACAAGTGCGGCGCGCACACGTTCCCGTACCTGGAAGTCAAGAACACCTCTTCGCAGGTGGAGCACGAGGCCTCCACGTCGAAGATTGGGGAAGACCAGATTTTCTACTGCCGGCAGCGCGGCATTTCCAGCGAAGACGCGGTCTCCATGATCGTGCACGGATTCTGCAAGGAAGTCTTTCGGGAACTCCCCATGGAGTTCGCCGTGGAAGCCCAGAAGCTGCTCGGAGTGAGTCTCGAAGGAAGCGTTGGATAACAGAATGAGCCACAGATGAACACAGATAAACGCAGATCGAGAATTTTCGTTGGTCTTATCTGTGTTCATCCGTGTTCATCGGCGGCCATAAATAGTTTCTTTAGAGGACAACCAATTTAAATGGCACTACTCGAAATCAAAGACCTCCACGCCGAAGTTGGCGGGAAAGAAATCCTGAAAGGCATCGACCTCACGGTCGAGGCGGGTGAAGTGCACGCCATCATGGGACCGAACGGCTCCGGCAAGAGCACGCTGGCGCAGGTGCTGGCGGGGCGCGAACTGTATGTCGTGACCGGCGGCCAAGTGATTTACGACGGCAAGGATCTGCTGGCGATGTCGCCCGAAGACCGCGCGCGTAGCGGCATCTTCCTGGCGTTTCAATACCCGGTGGAGATTCCGGGCGTCAGCAACCTGTATTTTCTGAAGGCGGCGCTGAACACCATCCGCAAGAGCCGTGGCGAAGACGAATTGGACGCCATGGACTTCCTCAACCTGGTGCGCGAAAAAATGAAGTTGATGGAGATGGACCAGACGCTGCTCAACCGGCCGGTCAACGCCGGCTTCTCCGGCGGCGAGAAAAAGCGCAACGAGATTTTCCAGATGGCCGTGCTGGAGCCCAAACTGGCCGTGCTCGACGAAACCGATTCGGGCCTGGACATCGACGCGCTCAAGCTGGTTTCCACCGGCGTGAATGCCATGCGCAGCCCGGAGCGGGCGATGATCGTGGTGACGCACTACCAGCGGCTGCTCAACCACATCGTGCCGGACTTTGTGCACGTGCTGTCGGAAGGCAGAATCGTGAAATCGGGCGGCAAAGAACTGGCGCTGCAGCTCGAAGAGAGCGGCTACGCCGGGCTGGGAATCCACGACGAGGAAGCCGCATGACAGCGGTCGCGGAACAGACCGGCGCGTGGCTGGCGGAATTCACCGGCCTCGCGACCGTCGCCCCGTGGGCACAGGAACTGCGCGAGACAGCCTTTCAGCGCTTCGCCAAGCTGGGCTTCCCCACTACCCACGACGAGGAATGGCGATTCACCAATGTGGCGCCGATTGCGCGCGCGAGCTTCAAGCGGGGATTGGCCGCGGGGCAGGTCACCGGGCTCACCGGTGGAGCGCAGGCCGGCACCCTCGAAGAGGCGCGGCAGCACCTGGGTCGCCTGGCGGCATTCGATCAGAATGCTTTTGTCGCGCTGAACACGGCGTTTCTGGAAAACGTCGTCGCGATTCGGATTCCCCACGGCGCGGTGATCCAAGAGCCCATTCAGATTACGTACAACGGCGTGGCCGGCCATGCCACTCATCCGCGGCTTCTCATCGTGGTGGGCGCGGATGCGCATTGCACCATCGTCGAAAGCTACACCGGCGCCGGCAACTACTTCACCAACGCGGTGACGGAAATCGTAGCCGGCGACCGCGCGGTGGTAGACCACTACAAGATTCAGCGCGAATCGCTTGAGGCGTTCCACGTGGCCACGCTGGCGGCGCAGTTGGGCCGCAGCGCGAATTTCGTCTCGCATTCCATTTCGCTCGGCGGCGCGCTGGTGCGCAATGACGTCAACGTGGTGCTCTCCGAAGGCACCGAGGCCACCATCAACGGCCTCTACATCGTCAACGGCGCCCAGCACATCGACAATCACACCTCCATCGACCACGCCAAGCCGCACGGCACCAGCCACGAATTGTACAAAGGTATCCTGGACGACCAGGCCAGGGCGGTTTTCAACGGACGGATCATCGTCCGGCAGGACGCCCAGAAGACCGATTCCAAGCAGACCAACAAGAACCTGGTGTTGTCGGACGACGCGGTGATCGATACCAAGCCGGAGCTGCAGATCTGGGCCGACGACGTGCGCTGCACCCACGGCGCCACCATTGGGCAACTGGACGCGGAGTCGCTGTTCTACCTGCAATCGCGCGGCATCGGCAAGCAGCAGGCGCGCAGCCTGCTGACGTACGCCTTCGCGCAGGATATCGTGGACCGAATCAAGGTGCCGGCGCTGAAAGACTCGCTGGAGCGGATCCTTTTCGAGAAATTCCATGAGCACCGTGAGAAGTGAAATAGCGGCCGGTTTCGATGTGCAGAAGGTCCGGGAAGATTTCCCGGTCCTAAAGCAGACCATCCACGGCATGCCGCTGGTGTACCTGGATAGCGCGGCCACGGCACAGAAGCCGTTCGCGGTGATCGACGCCATCCGCAAATTCCACGAAGTGGATTGCGCCAACATCCACCGCGGCGTACACGAGCTGAGCCAGCGCTCCACGGCGGCTTACGAAGAGACGCGATCGAAGGCGCGGCGTTTTTTGAACGCGCGCTTCACCAACGAGCTGATCTTCGTGCGCGGCACCACCGAAGGCATCAACCTGGTTTCCAGTTCCTGGGGCCGGCACAACGTCAAAACCGGCGACGAGATCGTCATCTCCGCCATGGAGCATCACTCCAACATCGTGCCCTGGCAGATGCTGTGCGAAGAACAGGGCGCGAAGCTGCGGGTCATCCCCATGAACGACCGCGGTGAACTGATCCTGGAAGAGTACCAAAAGCTGCTCAACCCGCGCACCCGCATGGTGGCCGTGACGCACGTGTCGAACGCACTGGGCACCATCAACCCGGTGCGGCAGATCATCGAGATGGCGCACCAGGCCGGGGCTCTGGCGCTGATCGACGGAGCGCAGGCGGCGCCGCACATGAAGGTGGACGTGCAAGCGCTCGACGCGGATTTCTACGCCATCTCCGGCCACAAAGTGGTGGGGCCGACGGGCATCGGAATTCTGTACGGCAAGACGGCGCTGCTGAACGCCATGCCTCCCTACCAGGGCGGCGGCGACATGATCAAGACGGTCACGTTCGAGAAGACCACCTACGCCGACCTGCCTTACAAGTTCGAAGCCGGCACGCCCAACATCGCCGGCGGAATCGGGCTGGGCGCGGCGTTCGATTACCTGACCCACCTGGGGCTCGACCAGATCGCCGCTTACGAGCACGAATTGCTGCTTTACGGCACGGAAGCGCTCCTGCGAATTCCGGGGCTGCGGATCATCGGCACGGCGCGGGAAAAGGCGGCCGTGCTTTCCTTCGTGATCGAAGGGATTCATCCGCACGATATCGGCACGGTGCTCGACCGGCAGGGAATCGCCGTCCGCACGGGCCACCATTGCGCGCAGCCGGTGATGGACTGGTTTCACGTGCCAGCCACCACCCGCGCCTCGCTGGCGTTCTACAACACCACGGCCGAAATCGACGCCCTGACGGCAGGCCTCAAAAAAGTGAAGGAGATTTTCTCCTGATGGTTGACGATCTTTACCAGGAAACAATTCTGGACCACACCAAGCATCCCCGCAATTGTCATGCGATGGCGGATGCCACCCGCAGTGCCGAGGGCTACAACCCTCTCTGCGGCGACAAGCTGAAGCTGTTCATTAAGATGGAAGGCGACGTGGTGAAGGACGCCAGCTTCCTGGGCTCCGGCTGCGCCATTTCCACGGCTTCGGCGTCGCTGATGACTGAGAGCCTGAAGGGCAAGACCCGCGACGAAGCTCTCAAACTGCTCGAAAAGTTTCATGATTTGTTGACCACCGATTCACCGGTCACCAAGGATATGGGCAAGCTGGTGGTATTTTGCGGCGTGCGCGACTACCCGGCGCGCGTGAAATGCGCCACGCTGGCCTGGCACACGCTGAAAACGGCGCTGAATGGAACGCCCGAGACGGTCACCACCGAATGAATCTCAAAGAGCAGGTCATCGCCGCGCTGAAGAAGGTCTACGACCCGGAGATGCCCGTCAATATCTACGAGCTGGGCCTGATTTACGATTGCGCGGTGGACGAAGCCGGGTGCGTGGCTATCCGCATGACGCTGACCGCGCCCAATTGCCCCGTGGCTGGAACGCTGCCGGCCGACGTGGAGCGGGCGGCGCGCGCGGTCGACGGCGTGACCGGCGTGAAACTGGAACTGACCTTCGATCCGCCGTGGTCCAAGGACCGCATGTCGGAAGCGGCCAAGCTGGCGCTCGGCCTGGAGGACATCATTCCCATCGCGAGGCTGCAAAGAAGATGAAGCTCAGTTCCAACGAAGAATATGGCGTGCGCTGCCTGGTGCGGCTGGCCTATGCCGGCTTCGCCGGGCAGGGTCTCACCATCCCGGAAATCAGCGTGGCGGAAGGCGTGTCCACGGCCTATGCCGCCAAGCTGCTGCGCGTATTGCGCAAGGGCGGCTTCGTAAAGGCGGCCCGCGGCAAAGAAGGCGGCTATACGCTGGCGCGGCCCGCCGCGGAGATCGCCATCAGCGACGTCATCGGCGTGCTGGGCGGCCGGTTGTTCGAAAGCGATTTCTGCGACAGCCATACCGGCCAGGCGTCCATCTGTACCCGCTCTGTGGACTGCTCGGTGCGTTCGCTGTGGCGCGCCGTGCAAGTAGCCGTGGACCAGGTTCTGGCCAAGGCCACACTGCGCGACTTGTTACAGAACGAAGAAGAGATGAACAGTTGGGTGCGCACCATTCCGGGCGCGAATGGGCTGACGCTCCTGCAATAGGAAGCGGGTGCGGGACAAAGTAGTTGAAGCCGAGGGCTGGTAGCCCATCAGCCCGTCAGGGCGAAAGATGCTAGCCCATGGCGTGAGCCATGGGAGCAGAGCGAAAGGTGCCAGCCCCGGAACGGGGCGAAAGAGGCCATCCTGCTTGACGGAACGTGTCTCGGGGCCCTCTCTTTCGCCCCGTTCCGGGGCTGGACGATATGACGAACGTCTTCCCAGTGCTGACGCACTGGGCTAGTTTCTGCCGCCCCTGTCGGGGCTCAGTTCACGGGGGTCATGACGCTGGTATCGTCGGAGAGGACACCCTCCATGCGGTTCGAGCGAATCACGGTTGACCCCGTCGTCGCTACTGGCAAGCCTTGCATACGCAATCTACGCTTCCCGGTCTCGCGGCTACTCGGTCTGCTGGCGGCTCGGGAAACCAGGGAGTCGATTTTGAGCGCCTATCCCTACCTGGAGGAGGCGGATATCGACGAGGCCTTGCGTTATGCGGCCAGCGGCCCGATGTAACGCGGCTTATCAAGTGCCGCACAGAGAACATTGAAATGAGGGTCCGTCGTGTAGATGGAGGACTCTCGGGGGGCTTCTAGAGCGATGAGCAAGTTCCCAAGACGCCAGTTGCTGGTTCTGGAACGGTCAAACTTGCTTTGGAAATCGTATTCGCCATGGACGTTCTTGAAGCTCTGCAGTACTGCAATTAGCCTGCGGTCCTTGACATCGGCAGGCGCAGTTATAAGTGCCTGCTCCAAGCGGCCAACGGTGTCCTTGCGCGCTTGGAGAAATTCCGGTACTCGCGCTGGAAACGGGATTTCCGACGGGATTGGCGTCCCTTGAACAAGCCGGCCCAACTCGTCGGGAGACTCGTCAAGGCCCCTTAGGAAATACCGTCCTTCAATGCGTCCTTGACGCGACGGAACCCTAAAGAAGTCGTCGATCCACTGATGAGCCATCATCTCCAGAAAAAGAAGGACCTCGGCAGTACAGAGGCGCGCCGCCCCGAAGCTTTCGAGGATCGCTGCTATAACATACTGCTCTCGTCTCGCCGCTCTGGCTGAAAAACTGACGTGGCCCTGAGCCAATATCCGCACAAGGCGTTCCAATCCGATCCTGCCGTCCTCGTCCTGCCCCGAGACTTGCCGTAGAGCCGAGTGAACATACGCAACGTCGGCAATGACCGTCCTCAGAAATTCGCGTAGGACAAAAGAAGTCGTGTACACTTCCTTATCAGTGAGTTCTTTGTCTATGGCGGCTCTGATCACTTGGGAATCAGCAACGCGATGAATCTGGAGCGTAGTTTCTAATAGTACTGCGTTCGTTTTCACTTGTACGCCACTCCAGACGTCAACACTCCCGAGAATGCTGGTAGAGGGTCTACGCCAGCGCTCAGCCACACTCGTCGACATTCCGATATATCATTCCTGGTCACAGTTTCGGTTCCCAGCCGTTCGGCACAGAATCGGAACGCATCTACCTTGTCGTGATTTAGAGTGGGCGGAAACACCTTTTGCGCAGCCAGTTTTAATTGGATCGCAAGCTGCTGCCGATAGGGCCAATCTCGCGAGATAGAAGCCACCGACGGCCAAAGCCGATCATGGGTGAGGTCCAAAAAGGCCTTCCATGCCAACTCCCTGGATTTCGGGTCCGAGAAGTCGGCTGAGACAGCCCCGAGCAGTTCATTCATCGCCCGGATGAGACCATCTAGCAGCGCTGTTTCTTCTGTAGCCAGCGGTTTCTGACGCCGTTCGATGCTCCGGATTATTAACCGCAATTCGTCAGCAATCTCCGAAGGCGGGCACCCTTCGAGACCGCGCCGCGCCAAATGGTCCGCCACTGTGGGTTCACCGCAATCAAGCGCGAATGTCGCCGCACTTCGGTGCAGGACTGAGCGCGTCGGTTCGACCGCGGTGCCGGAAAAGGCCAAATCAGCAGCCTGACGCTCAAAGTGAAACGCCTCACGAAGCATTCTGAGTGCTTCTCTTTCGTCACCAGCGCACCGCGCGGAGACGGCGCGCTCCGCACACTCCATCGCTCGGCGGTGAAGATCTGCTAACTTGCCGGTCGCCATACTATCTCCGCACCTGGTCTGCCGAACTCGATGATGGCAATATAGGCCGGCAGCAGACCATCTGACCGTTTTGTTTGCTGAACTTTCTGCCTCACTCGAGTCGAGATGTTGGTTTGGTCGCCACTAAGTATGCCGGACACTTCCAGTCGAGCCTTGTCTTGGAAAAGAAGCCCTTGCCTTCGACCGATCCAGTAATCAAAACCCGTTCCCTTCCACGACCTCTCTATAACGATCTTGCCGGTTCGATTCTGCATCACGGTTATTGCAACCCCATAAGCACCGTGCTCAGTCGCGTACTGTAGATCCTTGTAACAGCGTCTCTGTTGAGGTGTAGGGCTGACCCAGTCGACAGGGAGGGCACATCGGAACTGGCCCCCCACTGCGAACAGCACGCCAGGGCAATGGCCGCCGAATTCCAAGCAGACTGCTGCTGTCTCTGCCAGCACTTGGCCAAACGCAGGAGTCACGCCTGGCATGCCCGAGGACAGTCTGGCAAGGTCAAATCGACCCGTCTTCGCGCGATCGTTTCGAACTCGCAATATAGCATCCATCTTAGCTCGTTCCCAGACAATCTCGTCATTATCGTCAACTGAGCTATTCGCGTGCGCCGCCTCCGTTCCCCGAAAGCTCCAGGGGAAAGGCAACAGACGCATTTCTTGTCAGACCCGTCTTCGCGCGATCTACCCCGTGACACGCCGACACTTCGCCATGTCCTTGCCGCGCTTCTGCGCGAGTTTCACATCGCGCCGGACCTGTGCGCCCTTTACCGGGTTCCGCACCGGATCAGATTCCCAGGTCCTTGAACAGTGCGCCCGCGGACTTCAGGCGCTTTCCCTTGCCCTTGTCGGCGGACCGCATCGCCTTCACCGTCGTGGCGTTGGAAACTCTCACATCGGAAAAAGTCGCCGCTGCGTAACCGAGCGCCTGTTGGAGATCTTCGGGCTCGAGATACGGATACGCGGCAAAGAGCGCAGTGCGGTCGGGATAAGTTGCAAGAATCTCGAGAACGCGGCGAACGGTGATCCGCATCCCCCGGATGCAAGGCTTCCCGCCGCACTTTCCCGGCTCAACTGTAATCCGATCAAACAGGTCTACCATCGCCATGTGCTCAGTTTAGACCAGGCAGCACCCGCGTGTTGAATTGAGCTCGGACGGCTGGCCGTCCAGTGAGGAACCAACTTGTACATTCCGGTGTACACTTGAGGAATGCATGACCTCAGCATCACGGATTTCCGCCGCCGGTGTCTCTCTCTGCTGGAGGATCTTCCCGATGAGGGAATCACCATTACGAAGCGCGGCCAGCCGCTTGCCCGCATCACGCCCGTGAAACCGCTTCGCAAGGGCCAGCGTGTCCGGCTGCCTCTGCTGAGAGGCAAGGGCCGTCGCGGACCGCTCTGTCCGAACACCGGGACGCCCTATGACCTCGTATTTGATTGACATCAATGTGTGGCTGGCGATGACTTGGGATCGGCACCCGCAGCATTCGAGCGCTGCCCGCTGGTACGAATCCACCGATCGCGCGGCGTTTCGGTTCTGCCGGTTCACCATGCTTGGGTTTATCCGTCTGCTGACCAACCGGAAAGTGATGGGCGATAGTACGCTAACGCTGATGGCCGCGTTCGAACTGTACGACCGATGGAGACAGGACCCACGCGTCGGACTTGCGGCGGAGCCGCCTGGAGTGGAGACGTTGTTCCGTCAGGCTGCCGCGCCCTTTGGCAAGCTGCCCGCGACAAGGGCGGTTGCCGATTGCTACCTGGTCGCTTTCGCCGAGGCTTCCGGAGCCCACCTGGTCACTTTCGACAGGGGACTGGCCAACACCGCCAAATCCCGCCATGTTCCCGTCACGCGGTTAGAGGCTGTCTGACGCGAGCCTTGGGGCAAAGCGGGGACAGCTATCCAATTCCAAAGGTGGGAATTGGTAGCAGTCCGCGTTTTGCGGCGGCGCGTGCTCCGCGGAGATCTCCGGCCTAAATCGTGTGGCCTTTACAGCACTGGTATAATACTCCCAGATGGTTTTCAGATGCCCGCGCGAGCGGGTTGTCGAACGATCGAACCGCTTCCATCGGAGCGTACTTTCCTGTCTCGTAATTCGCCGGAGGTATCCAACACCCACCCCATGAAGACCAGCGTGCGTATCAGCCGAGGCGTCGAGAGCCTCTTTGGCACCCGCGATGAAAACATCCGCCTGATCGAAGCCGGCTTGGGCGTCCATACCCAACTGGTGGATAACCATCTTGAAATCGAAGGCGAGGCCGCGTCGGTCTCTCGCGCCGAAAGCATCCTGGAGGATTACAACGCGCTGCTGCGGGAGGGCTGCGTCTTCAACAACGGCGACCTCAACAGCTACCTGCGGGTGGTGACCGTCGATCCGGAAGTGACGCTGCGCGCGCTGGTTTCCAGCGGCAAGCAGCGCAATTTCGG
>PMTR01000030.1:14859-50719 GCA_003167255.1 Bryobacterales bacterium | reverse complement strand
GAATCCGAACTTGGTGGCCAGCAAGTGTTGCTTTTCAGGTGGTACTGATACTTCCGGAGTCCTTGAATCCTTGCGGCAACTTTCGGGGCTGTTAACCGATGGGTGCCGACGGAAGAATCGTGACGTCGATTTCACAATCCCGAAACATATCGGCATTCGTGCCCGCGTGGAGTACGGTTTTCAGAGAATCAATCATCGAATTGGGGAGCGTGGCGCCATCCAGCGTCGTCAACCCTGAAGATGCGGTTCAAATCATTGGCGGCCGCCCCGTAATAGGGTCCGAGAGAATCCGGAGACACGCCCGGCGAAAAGTCCGAGAGCCCCGGCCGCCGCAACGCCTTTTGTATTTCCCATCGATCTCACGCCACAAGTGTCCTTTCTCCGCGCCTCCGCATCTCTGCGGTGAATTCCTAATTCCTGACTTCTGTCTACTGCATGCCTTCTGACTTCCTCAACTTCTAACTCCTAACTTCCCAGCATCGATAGCCTTTTGTCGATGTTGGCGCCGCAGGCGCCCCCCTAAACTTTCAACCGTTTCTGCCGATTGGGACTTTGAGTAGAGTCTCATGCTTCCCGCCCGCGCCTCGTTTCGATCCCTGCTGCTGGTAGCGGCGGCGGCTTCCGCCTGGAGCCAGACCGGCCTTTCCGATGCCAGCCTGGAACAGCTCCTCCAGGTGCAAGTCACCTCCGTCTCCAAGAAAGAACAGAAACTGGCCCGCACCGCGGCCGCCGTTTTCGTCATCGGCCAGGAAGATATCCGGCGCTCCGGCGCATCCACGCTGCCGGACGTTCTGCGCATGGCGCCGGGTGTCAATGTCGCACAGATCGATGCCAACACCTGGGCGGTCTCCATTCGAGGATTCAACTCGCGCTATCCCAACAAGGTGCTGGTGCTGGTGGATGGCCGCTCGGTATACACGCCCGACTGGGGCGGTCCTTATTGGGATCAGTTGGAAATGCCGCTGGACGACATTGACCGCATTGAGGTGATCCGGGGTCCGGGGGCGTCGGTGTGGGGCGCCAACGCCGTCAACGGCGTGATCGACATCATTACCAAATCCTCCCAGGCAACCCAGGGCGGGCTGGGAGTCGCCCGCGGCGGGGACCGCGGCGGCGGAGCCGGCTTGCAGTCCGGCGGCGCCATCCCGGGCGCCGGCACGTACCGCGCTTATGCCGAGTATTCCCGGACCGGCGATTCCGTTCAGGCCAACGGCTTGAGCGGGGACGATGGCTGGTGGCGGATGCACGGCGGCTTCCGATGGGACTGGAATTTCTCCCCCGCCGATACCCTGATGACCGAAGGCGACCTGTTTTCCAACCGCGAAAGCGAAACCCGATACCAGTTCTTTACGCCGTCTCCCACCGATGTTCCGTTCGCGCAGCGGTTCGACGCGGCCGGGGGCAGCCTGCTCTCGCGCTGGAACCACACTTTTGACGGCGGATCGGACACCACTTTTCAGGCTTACTACGACACCTACCGCCGCACCGAAATGGGCCAGCCCGAGTCACTCCGGACCTTCGACCTGGACTTTCAACATCACTTGCGGGCCGGGAACCGCCACGACATTGTGTGGGGCCTGGGTTTCCGCGCGTTCCAGTCGGCCGTTCCCGCGGGATACCAGATTGCGATTCATCCGCCCGTCCAGACCGACCGGCTCTTCAGCGCCTGTTTTCAGGATGAAATCCACCTCGCCAACAACCTCTGGTTGACCATCGGAGCCAAGATCGAACACCAGTCGCATGCCGATCCCGGACTGGAGCCGAGCCTTCGCCTGGCCTGGACGCCCACCCCGCGCCAGACGTTGTGGGCCGCGGCATCCCAAGCCATTCGTCAGCCCACTCGCGCGGAAACCAGCATCGACGCGCAGACCTCTTCTTCGCCGGCTTCACCCGGCGTCGTCGTGAACACCTGGATCGAGGGCAATCCGCACCTCTTCCCCGAGCAACTGCGCGACTACGAAGCGGGGTACCGCCTCCAATGGACCAACACCCTCTCCTTGGATGGGGCCGCGTTCGCCAGCTTCTATCATCACCTGGCCACCGGGGAACCGCTGCCTGCGTTGTTCATTCAGACTCCTTCCCAGGTCCAGATGATCCTTCCCTTCATGTACTACAACCGTGCCCACGCCTTCAGCTATGGCGGGGAACTGGCGGTGAACTGGAACGCCGCCGCCTGGTGGCGCATCAGCCCGTCCTACGCGTTCGTGGACACGAACTTCCGGCTGGATAGCGATTCGGGAGACACAAGCATCACACCGCTCGTCCCCACCGTGCCGGAATCCGGCTTTCAGCTTCGATCCTTCCTGAACCTGACCCGCCGCGTCGAGTGGGACCAGACCTTCTACTGGAATACAAAGGTCGATAGTGGCGCGGTTCCGCACCACGCACGCTTGGACATGCGACTCGGCTGGCGGACCGGCGAGCACACCGAAATCAGCCTGGTGGGCCAAAACCTGGTGGGGCCCCGGTTCCTCGAATTCGGCGCCAACGCTTATCAAATCGTCGGCACCGCGCTCGAGCGGAGTATCTTCGGAAAGGTCACGTGGCATTTCTGATCCACCGTGTCCGCGGTCGAGCGGGGCGGGCACTCGTCCTGCCGGTGGCCCTATTGCTGGCAGCCCGCGGCCCCGTGACCGCCCAGGCCTTCAAGGAATACGAAGTCAAGGCCGCCATGCTTTACAAGTTTGCCGGCTTCGTCGAGTGGCCCGCTTTGCCCGCCGGTGCGCCGCTTTGCATCGGCGTGCTTGGGCATGACCCCTTCGGGCCGGCGCTCGATCAGGCCATCCAGGGCAAATCCATCAACGGGAGGCTCTTCGTCGTCCGGCGGTTCAAGACCGGTCAGGGAACCGGAAACTGTCAGATTGTTTTTGTCAGTTCCTCGGAAAAGAAAATGTTGCGCGGAATCCTCGACCGGCTCCGCCGCGAACCCGTCTTGACCGTGGGAGACACGCCCCGCTTTTGCGAAGACGGCGGCATCATCAATCTGGAACTGGCGGACAACCGCGTCCATTTTCAAATCAACCCCGAGGCCGCCGAACTGGCGCGCCTGGTGGTGAGTTCCCAACTGTTGAGCCTGGCCAGCATCGTGCATGGCGGAACGCAATGACCCCACCCCTCCTCTGGCGCAAGGTTTCGGTCAAGCAAAAGCTGCGGGCCATCATCATGCTCACCGTGGCGGCTGCGCTGCTGCTGGCCTGTGGCGCGCTACTCAGCGAAGAAGTGGCTCGAACCCGCGCCTCCATCAAACGCCACATGGAGCTGCTGGCGCAGGGCATCGGGATCAACAGCACCGCCGCCCTCAGTTTTGACGACGCGACATCGCTCCGCGAACTGTTGCAGGGGCTGCAGGCCCAGCCTGCCATCGTGGCCGCCTGTCTGTATTCGGCCGATGGCAGGGCCTTCGCCACCTATGTGCGCCCGGACATGAAGGGAGCGTTTACTCCCCCCCAGCCGCGCCGCGATGAAAGCTCCTTTTCCTCCGGCCGCCTGCGGGTGTTTCATACCGTAACCTTCAACCACCAGGCGCTGGGAACGCTCTACCTGGAGTCGGACCTGCGGGAGGTCCGCGAACAGGAGACCAGCGCCGCCGGCGCCATGCTCGTGATCCTGGCGGTCTCCGGTTTCTTCGCCCTTCTGCTGGCCTCCTGGCTGCAGAAGTTCATCTCCGAACCGGTGATCCACCTGGCGCAGACGGCCCGCGCCGTTACTCGGTACAAGAACTACGGAATCCGCGCTCCCAAAACCACCCAGGACGAACTGGGAATGCTGGTGGACGGCTTCAACGAGATGTTGGCGGAGATTCAACGTCGCGAAAGCGAACTGCAACGCCATCGCGAAAAACTGGAGGACGATGTCTCCGAGCGCACCGCGGAACTGCGCCGCGTGAATGGGCAACTGACCGAAGCCAAAGAGAAAGCCGAGGAAGGCAACCGCGCCAAGAGCGAGTTCCTGGCCAACATGAGCCACGAAATCCGCACCCCCATGAACGGCATCATCGGCATGACGGAACTGGCCCTGGACGGCGCCACCAACCCCGAGCAACAGGTCTATCTGCGCACCGTGCAAAGCTCCGCCGAATCGCTGCTGACCATCATCAACGACATTCTGGACTTCTCCAAGATCGAAGCCGGCAAACTGGACCTGGACTCAATCCCCTTTGACCCGATCGAATGCGTGGAGAAGGTGCGGGCGCTGCTCGGGGTACGGGCGTTGCAGAAGGGGCTCGAACTGCGGTGCGAGGTGCGGCCCGAAGTGCCTCCCTCCGTGGTGGGCGATCCGCTGCGGCTGGGACAGGTTCTGCTCAACCTGATCGGCAACGCCATCAAGTTCACCGAAAAGGGCCTGGTGGCGGTGGAGGTTTCGGTGGCGTCCGCCGGGGAGGCTGGCGTTGTGCTGGAATTCGCGGTGCGGGACACCGGCATAGGGATTGCCGCCGGCAAGCTGCAGACCGTCTTTGAGCCTTTCTCCCAAGCCGACGGTTCCATGAGCCGGCGCTTTGGCGGAACGGGTCTGGGGCTGACCATCTGTTCGCGGCTGGTGAAGCTGATGGGCGGCGGCATCCGGGTGCAAAGCCGGCCCGGCGAAGGCAGTTGTTTCCGGTTCTCCGTTCCCCTGCCGGTGTCAAAACCCGCGCCGGCCGCGCCCGCCCAGGCCGCGCCGCCGCCGGAAGTGGCCCCCGCGCCTTGTTCCGGCGGCGCGCTACGGGTGCTGTTGGCGGAAGACAACCTGGTGAACCGGCAACTGGTGGTGCGGTTGCTCGAAAAGCGGGGCCACCGCGTAGACACCGCGACGAATGGCCGCGAAGCCTGCGAAGCCTTCCACCGGCAAAGCTACGACGTAATCCTGATGGATGTCCAAATGCCGGAAATGACGGGAATCGAAGCCACCGCAGCCATCCGCGAGGCGGAGCGCGGTACCGGCCGCCATATCCCCATCATCGCCATGACCGCTCACGCCATGAAGGGCGACCGGGAGCGGTTTCTGGCCGGCGGCATGGACGGGTACGTCTCCAAGCCGATCCTTCTGAAAGAGCTGACGGACGCGCTGGAAAAGATTTCAGCGGCCGCTCACGCCCCGCCGTAATGCGCGCGCACGCGGCGGGCGGCGGCGCGTCCCGCCACCACGGCTAACTGTTCTTCGGTGGCTGCCCGCACCATCTCGGAGCTGCCGAATTGCTTCAACAGTTTCTGCACGGTTCTTGCACCCACCCCCGGAATCGAGTCGAGCTCCGAGGTGAGCTGGCGGGCGTTGCGGCGCGAGCGGTGGAAGGTGACCGCAAAGCGGTGGGCTTCGTCGCGGATAGTCTGCACCAGGTGCAGGATGGGCGAGAAGCGGTCGAGCACGATAGGCTCGTCTTCCTGCCCGTAGACGTAGATGATTTCCTCGCGCTTGGCGATGGAGGCCAGCGGCTGGTCGCTGATGCCGAGGGCTTCGAGCGATTGCGCGGCGGCGTGCAACTGTCCGATGCCGCCATCGATCAGCACGAGGCCAGGCATGGGCCGCTTCTCTTCCTGGAGCCGCGCGTAGCGCCGCCCGACCACTTCGCGCATGCTGGCGAAATCGTCGTTGCCTTCCACCGTCCGAATGATGAACTTGCGGTAGTCGGCCTTCTTCATGCGGCCCTCTTCCCACACCACCATGCTGGCCACCTTGTCGGTTCCCTGGATGTGGGAGATGTCGAAGCACTCGATGCGCGCCGGCGGCGCCGGCAGGTTCAGCGCCTCTTCGAGCGCCTGCTGGATGGCCTTCGACGAGGGCTTCAGCACGCGGAACCGCGCCTCGAAGCTGTGTTTGGCGTTGGTATCCACCAGGTCGAGCATGGCTTTCTTCTGCCCGCGCTGCGGAGTGTGGATCTCCACGCGGCGCGCCCGTTTTTCGGAAAGCAGTTCTTCGAGCGCCTCGCGGTCTTCGAAGTCCACTGGCACATGGATGGCCGCGGGGATGTACTGCTGGTCGAGGTAGAGCTGCTTCAGCAAGGAAGAGAAGAACTGCGGCTCGTCGAATTCGGTCTGGTCTTCCCAAAAGAGCTCGCGCCGGTCGACGATTTGCCCATGGCGCAGGTGGAAGACGTTGAGCGCCACCAGCGGCGGCTCGGCGTAGCAGGCCAGGATGTCGATATCGTCGCCCTTGGCGGCCGACATTTTCTGCCGCTCCTCAATCTCTTCGACGGTGGTGAGCAGGTCGCGCAGCGCGGCGGCCTCTTCATAGCGCGTCGCCTGGGAGGCCTCTTCGATGCGCGCGCGGAGCTCGCGGGCCAGGTCCGAGTGGCGGCCTTCCAGGAACAGTTTCACGTCGCGCGCCGCACCGGCGTATGCCGCCTCGGTGGTCAAGCCTTCCACGCACGGGCCCAGGCAGCGGTGGATGTGATATTGCAGGCACGGCTTGGGATGGAAGCGCGTCAGGTCCACCTTGCAGGACGGCACTTTGAAATGGCGGTGAATGAAATGCACCAGGCGGTGGGCCAGGTTGGCGGGAAAATAGGGGCCGAAATAGGTGGCGCCGTCTTTGCGCAAACGGCGCGTGACGTAGACCCGCGGATATTTTTCGGCCGTCAGCTTGATGTAGGGATACGTCTTGTCGTCGCGCAGCAGGATGTTGAAGCGCGGCTTGTACTGCTTGATGAGGTTGTTTTCGAGCGCCAGCGCTTCCTTTTCGTTATCGACCTCGATGTAATCGATGTCGCGCGCTTCGGAAATGAGCGTGCCGGTCTTGATGTCGGCCAGTTTGTCTTCCGAGAAGTAGCTGCGGACGCGGTTGCGCAGGATCTTAGCCTTGCCCACGTAGATGACGCGGCCGGCGCCGTCCTTATATAGATACACTCCGGGCGAGAAAGGAAGCTGGGATACCTTGTCGCGGAGTTCCATCGAGGGGAAGCTATACTTTAATTATGTCACGCTGGATTCCGATACTGCTGCTGGCCGGCCTGGCGCCGCTCGGGGCACAGGACCAGACCAATCCCCCGACAGCGCCGCCGGACAAACAGGGAGAACTGAAGGACCGTCCCAAGCCGAAGACTTCCGGCAAGCAGATGGTGCCGCCGGAGGAAGACAAGTCGCTGTCGAATGAGAACTTCAGCTTCAATCCGCTGCAATCGCAGAAATGGGTGGATGTCGGAGACCAATACTGGAAGAAGGGCAAGTATACGGCCGCCGCCAACCGGTACGCAGACGCCACCAAGTTCAACGACGGCAACGCCGAGGCCTGGCTGAAACTGGCGAAGGCGGATGAGAAACTGAAGGACCCAGCCGCCGCCAAGGCAGCCTATACGAAATACCTGGCGGCAGCTCCCGACGCCAAGGACGCCGCGGAGATCCGCAAGAAGATCGAGAAGATGAAGTAGGTGAAGCAGGCGCGTGCAATTGCCGCCTCCGCGCGGCTTCTGCTATAATCAGTCTTCGATCCTCGCAGGAGATTTCTGTCTTATGGCACAAATTTGCGATGTATGCGGCCGGGGGCCCAAATTCGGCAACCGCATCAGTCACGCCCACAACGTCACCAAGCGGCGCTGGAACCTGAACTTGCAGTCGGTTCGCGCGCTGGTGAACGGCGCCGGGCGCCGCATGCGCGTGTGCACGTCGTGCATCCGCTCCAATAAAGTCCAGAAGGTCGCTTAACCCGCGAAGTGGGACGGACGATCGGTTTTTGTCGTCTGTCGGCTGCCGTGCTTTGCTCCAGGCCCGACAGGGCCGAAAAGCACCGGCCGAGTGGGGCGGCCAATCCTGGCCGCAGCCGGCTTCCCGTGCTGCCCAGCCCGCCCGGCGACATCCATCTCCCCCACTTTTTCATGAAATCTCGCGGGCCGAAGGCCCACTGCGACAGACGACGAAAACCGATCGTCTGTCCCACTGGCTCTGGCTTAACCCGCGATCGAATACCGCTTCATCTTATTGATCAGTCCCTGGCGGCTCAGGCCCAGGAGGCGCGCGGCCTGCTGCTGATTGTTGCGCGTGCTTTCGAGCGCGCCGGCGATCATATGCTTTTCCAGATCGGCCACGGCGTTTTTGAGTGAGACTTCTTTGCGCGGAGCGGACGGTGACACCGGCTGAGGGGGCAGCGCCGCGGGCGGTAAGTCCTCCCACAGATCGTCTTCCGGAATGACGTTCTGGTGGGTGATGGCGGCGAGGCGCATGACCTCATTACGCAACTGGCGCACATTGCCCGGCCAGGGAGCCGTCAACAGGCGGCGCAGAACGCCGGGCGAGAATTCCATCGCGCCGCGATTGGTTTCGCGGCAATACTCTTCCAAAAAACGATTTGCTAAGAGCGGAATCTCCTCGCGAATCTCGCGCAGCGGAGGCATGTGGATATGGATCACCTTGATGCGATAGTAGAGGTCTTCGCGGAAGCCGCCGCGGGCGATTTCGGTTTCCAGGTCCTTGTTGGTGGCGGCCAGCAGGCGCACGTCCACGGGAATGGGGGCGCGGCCGCCGACGCGTTCGAGCACGCGCTCCTGGAGCACGCGCAGAATCTTGGCTTGAGCGGCCGGGCTGAGGTCGCCGATCTCATCGAGAAACAGGGTTCCGCTATCGGCTTTCTGGAATAGGCCGGCGCGCGATTCGACGCCGGTGGCGACGCCTTTTTCGATGCCGAACAGCTCGCTTTCGATCAATGTTTCCGGCAGCGCCGCGCAGTTCAGAGCGACGAAGGGCCGCCGCGCGCGCGAACTGGAATAGTGAATGGCTTTGGCGACCAGTTCCTTGCCCGTGCCGCTTTCGCCGGTGACGAGAACATTCACCAGGCTGTCGCGAATGCGTTCGATGAGGCGAACCACCTGCTGAATCCTGACGCCGGCGCCGATTATGCCGTGGACCGAGAACTTGCCGACGACCTCGCGCATCAGATGGGCATTGTGCTCGGCCAACTGGTCCTGGCTGCGGCGCAACTCGCCGATCAACTGGGCGTTCTCAATGGCGATGGCGGCGTGGGAAGCCAAGGCATCCAGGGCCGCCTCATCGCGCGCTCCGAACGCGCCGGTGTGTTTGTTGAGGGCTTCGAAAGCGCCGACGACTTCGCCGCGCTGGTTGCGGACGGCCACCGCCAGCACGTTGCGGGTACGGTAGCCGGTTTCGCCGTCGATGGCGTTATAGAACTCGGGATGGCTGTAGGCGTCTCTGACGTTGACGACCTCGCCGGTTTGAACGGCCTTGCCGGCAATTCCCATGCGGGCGTCGAAGCGCAGGATCTCATCGGAGCCGAGGGCGACCTTGGACCAGAGCTGGTTGTGTTCGCGGTCGAGCAGGAAGATGCTGGCGCGATCGCAATCGAGCAGGTGGGTGGCTTCGCGGACCATGAGGTCAAGAAGAGCGCCGAGGTCCCGCTCGGAGTTCATCTTCTGGCAGATGGCGAGCAGGGCCGCGAGCTTCTCATGCAATTCCGGCTGCATTGGCCCCATGGCGATTCCAGTCTACGCCATCGGGATGCCGGTGTCTACTAAGTTGACAGGATGACTAGAGAGTTTACGGGTTGCCAAGAAAGTGGACAGCTACAAGGTAGTTGATTTATTGAAAACAAACAACTTGTTATTCATTTTGGTTTGGCATGGCGGGTGCCATAAGGGATAACGTTGGGTAGCCCAACGGGTGGGGACCGGGCGAGCGATCGGAGGAACACTCGTCCAGTCCTCATCCAATTCTGCCCATTCATGAAGCACGCCTCGTAGAGCCTGCATAACGGAGGATGGAAACGGGCCACAAGCATCCTCTGCCCGCCACCGGCCCGCGCAGACAAACCCGCTGGGGGGCCTGAGCCATCGCGAGAATGGCATGGGCCCCGTCTTCTTCGTATAGTGAAAAGAGAACCGATGGCGGCCGAGCGCATCCACGAATACCGCGTGACGAACCGCTGGACGGGCAATCGAGGCGAGGGAACGTCGGGTTACCGCGCCTACAGCCGCGACCACGAGTTGAGCGGCGCGGGAAAGACGGCGGCAATCGCGGGCTCGTCGGACGCGATGTTTCGAGGTGACCGGGCGCGCTACAACCCCGAAGAATTGCTGGTGGGCGCGGTGTCCGCTTGCCACATGCTGTGGGTGTTGCACCTGTGCGCGGACGCGGGCGTGGTGGTGACGGAATACGTCGACGAAGCCTGGGGCGAGATGGTGGAGCACGCGGACGGATCGGGCGAATTCAGGCGGGTGGTTCTCCAGCCTCGCATGAAGATTGGCGATGCGAGCCGAATCGGCGATGCGATTGCGGTGCATGATCGGGCTCACGAATTGTGCGCGTTGGCGCGATCCATGAATTTTGCGGTGGTGCACGAGCCGGTAGTGACCGCGGAGCCGCAGTAGCTCTCAGGAATATCCGAGGCGTTCTTGGTTACTCTAAACCTAACTTTAGCTCGTACTAGAACTGAATCGGTTACGTTTGTCTATTAGATGGTGACAACGGGGCCGCATGTTCCCTCAGGAATGTCCTAGGCTTTCTTAATACTCTAAAGCTAACTCGTACTAGAACATAATCGGTACGTTTATCTATGAACTAAAGTAGACAGTCGCTATAACATAGAGACATGCGAAACACCATATTGCTCGTTTTTCTCTCCGCTGTGATGTGCCCGGCGACTACTCTTACGGATCCGTTCCATCAAGCTCAGGGCTGCACCTACAGCTACACCTCTCCCTATGACGGCGGCTGCGATGTGATCGGGAACGAAGCCAACTACGACATCCAGAAGGTAAGCTTGACTATCACGGGAACCACCGCGACGGTACAGTTATACTTCAATTCAGGTGCGGCGACCGCCGGCCAGCCGCTCGGCTCGTTTACGGATGCTGGAGACACACTGATTGTGGGGGACCTGTTTTTCTATAACCCGAACACGCCGTACGACCCGTCGACCCCGGCCTTGGCGGGGTCCACGGCGGCCGACCTGAAGTATGCAGTTCCGCTGGACACGACGGGCCGTAGTACGCTGACCGCCGGAGCCCTGTACAGCGTGAGCTCGTCGGAAGAGGCTGACTCGGCGGTGGGTCCGGGCGTCCCCGAAACAAGTGGCGCGTATTACCGCCAGGATGAGACTGTGCTGATGACCGGCGGGACGAAAGTAAGCAACGGCACCGGAGTGACGGTGGCCAACTTTGGCAACGGCACAACGAGCGCGGCGTACGTGGTGACGGTGTCGTTCCAGACGACGTCGGCTTTCCTCACGGCTGTGGAGAACTCGACTGACCAGATAGGGATCTTGTTTTCGTCGGCGGATTGCGCCAACGACGTGATCCAGGGCACGGTAACAGTTCCGGAGCCGGAGTCGCTGGCACTGATCGCGGGCGGACTGGGAATGCTGATCGGCGTGGGCGCGTGGCGCCGGCGGACGACGCGCAAGTCCCAGGCGGTCTAGCGGGACCAGGGAACCGTGGACAGACAGGATCTGTCCACGGCGGCGCAAAGGCGGCGCCTTGGGACAGATTGGTCAGTCCCCTCGGGAACCCGCCTGATGCTTACTCGATCACGTGGATGTTCTTCTTCAAGCACATTTCCTTGAGGACTTTGGGCCACACCGTGGCGCTGACCTCACCCAAATGCGCTTTGCGAAGGAGCATCATGAGGGTTCGCGACTGGCCGATGCCGCCACCAATGCTGAGGGGGATCTGGTGGTTGACGATGGCCTGGTGATAGGGGTACTTCAGAAAATCGAGCTGATTGGTGAGAGTGAGCTGCTGGCGGAGCGTTTCGGCGTTGACGCGGATGCCCATGGATGACAGCTCATGGCGGCGCCTGGTGACGGGGTTCCAGACCAGGATGTCGCCGTTGAGTCCATGCATGGCGCGGCCTTCGGGCGAGTGGGTTTCGGTGACCCAATCGTCGTAATCGGCGGCGCGCATTTCGTGGGGATAGCCATCGGCGAGAGTCCATCCGATACCGATAATAAAGACCGCGGGATACTTTTGCAGGATGGCGGTTTCGCGCTGTTTGCGGGGAAGATCGGGATAGAGGTCGAGGATCTCTTCGGCGTGCAGGAAAGTGAGTTGCCCGGGTAGGTTGGGATAGCGCGGGTCCTTGAGTTGGGGGAACAATTCCTGGACGTGCTTTTCGGCGCCGGCGAGAACCTTCCAGATACCATTGACGATCAGCTTGAGGAAGTCGAGGTTGCGCTGGTCGGGAGTGATGGCTCGCTCCCAATCCCACTGATCGACGTAGGCGCTGTGGTCGTGGTCGAGGAAATAGTCCTTGCGGACGGCCCGCATATCGGTGCAGAGGCCTTCGCCCTGCTGCATGCCGAAACGTTGGAGGGCGACGCGTTTCCACTTGGTGGCGGCCTGAACCACCTGGGCGTCGAGGGGGTGCACGTCGCGGTCGTTCGAAATGTGGAACTGGATGGGAGTGCGGGAGCCATCGCGGTCGAGATAATCGTTCACACCGCTATCGACATCGACGATCAACGGGACGGTGACCATCATGAGGTTGAGCTCTTTGCAGAGGTGTTCCTCGATGTAATTCTTGGCGGCGAAGATAGCCTTCTGGGTGTCCTTGGGGTTCAGCAAGGACGAATAATCCCGGGGAAGGATTTTGTCGAGTTCGGCGTAATCGCCAATGCCGGGTCCGGCCAGGTCCGCCTTTTTGTCGGCCAGGGGATTCATATAAAGACCTCCGGATATACTATAGCCGATGGCATTGGGGGCTGGATGCGCGGGCTATGGCTTGGGCGGCAGTGGATCACGACGAACCGCGCCGATCACTTGACGGGCGAGGGAAGAAACTCTTCCGGCGAGAGCGCGCGGCGCGTCATGCGCGCCAGGAAGACGGCGCCTTTAAAATAATCACGCCGGTTGATGCGCGTGCCGATGGAACTGCGGCCCGCGCCCTGCGGCTTCACGTGCAGTTCGCCCGCGCCCTGCAGCACGCCATCGACGTAGTTGCGAAACTCGCGCCCATCATAAACCGAGGCGATGTGGTGCCAGCCGCCCAGCGGATGCAGCTTCGTGCGATCGAGCAGCGTGCGCGATTCGGTCCCCGAAATGGCGAAGCTGTCCAGGCACCAGCGGTCGCCATCCACGCGGATTTCCTGCAGCATGCGCGTGTCGGCGTCCTGGCCGGTGGCCGGATCGACTTCCTGTAGATGGAAGAAGCGTTGCTCGGCAGCTCCGCCGGGGTCGGGACGGAAAATCACTTCCCAGGTCCAGGTCTCCGCTCCGGCGAGCGGATGCACGTTGACGTAAATGGCATCGTCAACGCCGTTGAACTCGACCGCCTTCCCCGCCGGCGTATCAATCACGCGCGGATGGCCGAGGACCGTGGCAGGATGCCCGCCGATCTGATCGATCCGGTCGAAGCGCCAGACTTCACTATCGGCGGCCGACAGGCTCAAAGCGCCGGCCAGCACAGCCGTAAAAGGAGCTCTCATTTCGTCATCATACGCCATTGGGTTGTAGTACTCTTCCTGCTGGCTCGGCCGGCAGGGGCCGGACGCTACCATTTCAGACGGCGCGGGGTTAATCTTGTGGGTTCTGGCTTTCAGGCTGAAGGAGGAGCCTGTTCATCGTAGATAGCCCGGGGACAGACAGATCTGTCCGCGCGGCACAAAGGCTGCGCCTTGGGACAGACTGGTCTGTCCCCTCATGCACCTTTCAAACCTTGTCAGGGCCTGGCTGCCCGTTTGCGCGACAGAAGACCAATTCCGGCCAGAGCGGCGCCCATCAGGCTCAACGTCCCGGGCTCCGGCACTGGTGGTGGGTCGGTGATCTGGCCGGTGACAAGGTTGCCACACGGTGAGCCGTAACAATCCAGGGAGCCGGTGGCCAGAGTGATCGTTCCGCCCGCGCTTGTCATGGCCACGGAAGGGATCAAAGTCAGAAAGTCCTGGGAAACGCTGAAGTCGCCGACAGTTACGTCCGTCGGGCTGATACTAAAATAATGGCTGTCGATTGGAGTGAATTCGAAGGATGGATAAGCGACGGTGAAACTGGTTCCCGACAATTTAATGTCCCAATCCGTCAGGAAGCTAAAGGTGGGGTCAACAGTAAAGTAACCAGTCGCCGAAGCACCGTCGTCGAAGTTGACGTTAACGAGAGTCCAAAAGGTGTCCGCCGACGCGCATCCGGCTGAAACAGCGAGAATCGAAACGAATGCCAGCGCCCGGATGCCATTCCGGATGAATCCCTCCGCGATGCTCTTCATGAGTACTCCTGTGTACTTGTTGTCATCCCAACACCAGGTTTTGCCAGTTCGCCACCGAGCGAGTATATATCATGTGGTAAGTTGCAGCAAGTGTTTTTTTTGGGCAGGTTCAGTACTGGATCTTTGCGATCAGTAGTACTATTGAGCGACTGTTACCCCTGGGACTGATTTAGCACCGCTAGCCCCAAAACAGTACCAGTACTCGTGAGATGGCCTCTCGTGCGGCTTCTAAGAGCGAATCGCGCTGGTCTCCGAATGAAGGGACTCCGGGTTAGGCGGGCGCGGCTGCGAGGCGATGGGTCAGGATTTCGGCGCGGAGGGCGGCCTGGTCGGTCAAGATCAGACGCTCGACCGGGATGTCGTGCTGGAAGTGCGATTGCACAATTTCGGGCACGTCGGATGGTTTCACGCCGGAATACCAGATGCCTTCCGGGTAGACGATCATGTTGGGTCCGTGGGCGCACAGGCCGAGCGAACCGCAAACCGTGATCTGGACTTCATCTTCGAGAGCATGAGTGGCGATTTCGCGGCGCAACGCGTCGATGACCTGAGCCGAGCCATGACAGGAGCAGCACGGTGCGTCCTGGGACTTCTTCTGGTCGCAGACAAACACGTGAAGACGGAAGGGCTCCATTTGGATCTCCGGTAGACAGAGTATCAGACTTGCAGGTCCGAATCGAAGGGGGGTGAGGCAGGGTCAGAAAAAAGCATATTGAGCCGCCGATCAACGCCGATAACCAATTCTTTTCAATCCGCGTCCATCGGCGGCTAAGGGCCGACGCAAGAGTAACTTCACATTGGACGCCTGGCGGACGTGGCGCACGCACTCTTGCGTGCCGCGTCGGCACTTTTGCCGACGCCCGCTGCTCCAGGGCGCGGAGGCGTCGAGTGAGACTCGACGCGGCACGTAGGAGTGCGTGCGCCACGGCAGCAGACTGCGAAGTTATTTTTGCGTAGTGCCTTAGCCGCCGATGAACGCAGATGAACGCAGATTGAAGACAAACAGCTTATCCGTGTTGATCTGCGTTCATCGGCGGCTGAATATGCTTTTTCACAGGCTCACCGACGAGTGAAAGCTGGAAAATGCGCCTGTCCCCTTAACCGGCGATGTATAATATACATCATGAGACGGACACAGCTTTACCTCGACGAGGAACTCTGGGGCACGCTCCACGCGCGTGCGCGGAGCCAACAGACGACTGTCTCCCATTTGGTTCGTGAGGCCGTCCGTGAACGCTACCTCGGGAAGCACGGCCAGCGCATGAAAGCCATGCAAGCGTTCGTCGGAATTCGCAAACAGGCTTCGGAAACGCCGGATGCCGTGGAGATGGTGCGCAGGCTCCGGCGCGGTGACCGCCTCGACAGGCTTACCGCAAAATGAGTGTGCTGATCGATTCCGATATCCTCATTGAGGTGTCTCGCGGGAGGGACACGGATCTCGTCTCCCGATGGACCGAGTTGAGCCGCTCCGACGTTGCCATCTTGTATTCTCCGGTCAGCGCCGCCGAGCTTTGGGCAGGGGCGCGCCCGGCCGAACAGGACGCCCTCAAGAACCTGTTCCGTACTCTGACATGCGTTCCGATCGACGCGGAAACAGGCCGCCAAGCAGGCGATTACCTCAGGCGCTTCAGAAAAAGCCACGCAGTTGAACTCGGCGATGCCTTGATTGCCGCTGGCAGCGTACTGAACAGCGCCACGCTTTGGACGCGAAACCGGAAGCACTACCCGATGAAGGAACTGGCCTTTTTCTAGGCCGTCCATCCCGCGCTAGAATCGGTTGATATGGATCGGAAGATCGACCCGTCGACGGTTGAGACTGCGCTGGACCCGGCGCCGGTTGCCAACCGGCGCGCAGGATATCATCCTGCATGCCCGGCGAGATAGCCATGAAGCTGAAGCCCTGGGTGGTGGTGCTGCTGGTGATGCTGGGGGCCGGCCTGCTCCGCTGGCGCCTGCTGGACATGCCGCTCGAGCGCGACGAAGGCGAATACGCGTACGCCGGACAGTTGATGCTCCAAGGCATTCCACCCTACCAACTGGCCTGCAACATGAAGCTGCCGGGAACGTATGCGGCGTATGCCGTGCTGATGGCGGCCTTCGGACAAAGCATCGCGGGGATTCATTGGGGATTGCTGCTGGTGAACTGCGCGGCCATCCTGCTGGTCTATCGGCTGGGCAAGCGGCTTTTCGGAACGGCTTGCGCTCTGGCAGCGTGCGCCGCCTATGCACTGCTCTCGATCGGCTCCGGGGTGCTGGGCACGGAAGCGCACGCGACACACTTCGTGGTCCTTCCGGCGCTCGCGGGCGCGTTGCTGCTGGCGCGTCCGGCCGGCTCGTGGCGGCCGGCGACGCTGTGGTGGAGCGGCCTGCTGTTCGGGCTGGCCTTTGTGATGAAGCAGCAGGGCGTCTTGTTCGGAGTTTTCGGCGCACTGTATGTGGCGGCCCGGTGTTGGCGCGAAGGCCGCGGCCTGGTTCTGAAACTGGGAGCATTCCTGGGAGGAGCGGCTGCGCCATTCGCGGTAACCTGCCTGCTGCTTTGGCGGGCGGGGGTCTTCCCGAAGTTCTGGTTCTGGACCTTCATCTATGCCCGCCAATACGCTGCCGAGAGCTCTCTCGCCGATGGCATTTCGGCTTTCACGGAGAACTTTTCACCCATCCTGAAACAGAATGCTCCGCTGTGGCTTTTGGCAGCGGCGGGGTTGGTGCTGGTCTGGCGGAAGCGGGAAAGCCGGGGCGCCGCGGCCCTCGCGACGGCGTTTCTGCTCTTCTCATTCTTGGCGGTCTGTCCGGGCCTGTTTTTCCGCGAACATTACTTCGTGTTGCTGCTGCCGGCGGTGGCGCTGCTGGCGGGGGCGGCGGTGCGTTACCGCGCGATGTACTGGGTGTTCGGCGCGGCGCTGGTATTGTCGATGGGCTTGCAGCGCGAGTTTCTGTTCCGCCTCAGCCCGCTGGAGGCATGCCGCGAACTCTACGGGCGCAATCCGTTTCCGGAAGCCGTACAGGTGGCCGATTACATCCGGGCACACTCGGAGAAAGATGCGCGGATCGCGGTGTTGGGGTCGGAGCCGGAGATCTACTTTTACGCGCATCGCCATTCGGCGACGTCCTACATTTACATGTACGGACTGATGGAAGCGCAGCCCTACGCGCTGACAATGCAAAACGAGATGATCGGAGAAGTGGAGGCGGCCGCGCCCGAGTACGTGGTGCAGGTTTCCGGCAACGCGTCGTGGCTGCAGGACGAGCAATCGCCGACGCGGATTTTCGACTGGTGGTACGCGTACGGGGCGCAGCACTACCAGTTGGTCGGGATCGCCGACATTATTTCCGAGAAGCGCACGGAGTACCGCTGGGCGGCCGCGGCGGAAGCTTATCAGCCGCAGTCTTCGTACTACCTGGCGGTGTACCGGCGCAGCGAGCGAGTCACCGCAGCTTCACGCGAGACCAGTAGGCTCCCAGACGGCAGCCCCCTTCGAGCGGCGTGGTCGAGAACTGCAGGCTTCCCGGCTTCCCTTTGGGAAGCGGCAGGACTTCGGCCGCGGTAACGTCCTGCGGGCCGCGCGCCTCCAGAGTGCGGCGGAGCAACATGCGGTCGATGGAGCCGGCGCTCGAGCGGTAGCTCACGCGGAATTCCACGCGGGAGTACGGGGAATCCTGATCGTCGCATTGGTTTGCGAGACCGAAAGCGACATCGAGAGACGCCGCGGCGCCATCATAGGGAAGTCTCCCGGCCGCAGGGGCGTTGGCCTGGAGGCGCAGATTGCCAGACGCGACATTCCAGTCCGGCCGTTCCTCCCAGAGCGGCGCGGCTGCGGGCGAGTACATGCTCTCGGCGAGGCGCAGTTTGTCGTCTTCGAGCATCTCTGGCATGGGACGCGGCGGAATCGAAAGGCGGTATAAGCGGACCGCGATTTGCGGGCGATAAAACCGCTTGCCGAGGGAACCGGTGCGGACGGCAATGCGCGAGACATCGGGCGCCAGCGGATGGCTTTGATCCCCGCGATAGAGCAGCGCGAAAGCGGCGGGACCTTCGACGACCGGCGAGAGCAGGAAGCCGGAGCGCGCCATGGGAGTGAGAAGCTGATAGGTGTTCCAGGCGCTCCCCGCCTTCACGCTGAGATCGACTTCGGGCGGCCGGAAGAGAAGGTCGATCAGACGGCCGAGCGGCTGAACCGGGAGATCGATCTCCGCCCACACGGGGCCGGCGGATGGCGAACCGAGTTCGACTTCCTGATCCCAGGTGACCGTGCGCTCCAGGATTTTCGCGCTTTCGACCGGCGCCGGCTCGGGCGCTTTGCGGAGAGCCAGATAATCGCCCGAGAAAGCGGCCGGCTGGTAGCGGCCCAGCAGTTCCAGCCACGCCAGATTATCGTCCGTGCTGGGATAGCGGCCGTCTATGGACCCGGCGTTCAGCAGCACGAAGTCGGGCGCTTGGGGGCCGGCCAGGAAATTGGCATTCAGCCGCGCCAGATATTCGTTGACGGCGGCATAGCTTTGAATGACGGGCCGCGGCCGGTAGTCGGCGGAATTCGCCAGGAGCGTGAGGATGTCAGTCGGCAGGATGTCCGCGGAACCGGTGAGCGGAGCGATGGGGTAGATCTCGCGCCAGCCGGCGAGCGAATCGCGCCAGTCGCGCTGGAGGCTGGCGCTCGACTGGAAGGCGCGTGGAAACTGCCGGATGGCGCTCGTTCTCGACGCGAGGTAATGATGGAGATCACCGGCGGGCACCGTACTCCAGGCGAAGGACACGGTGGCGGCGGCTGCCAGGGGCACCAGCAGGCGGAACCAGAAGTGTCCCGCGAAGAGGATTAGTATCAGCGATGCGGGGACCGCGAACATCAGGATGCCCGCCCAGAGGTGGCCGCCATCCTGCCGGACGAATGCCTGCTTGAAAGCCATGAAGAAATAAGCCGCAACCCAGGCTGCGCCCGCCAGCGCGATCCAGCCGCGGCGGCCGCGAATGGCGACTGTGTAAATCAGCGGCACAATCAGGCAGAACAGCGCTCCGGCAATCGCCTCAAGGTTGGGACCATAGAACGCCATTCCGTCGCTGTACCCGGACATGGTGGCGAAGGCGCCCCGCAGATACGGCAGGAAGGAAGCGGCGTGCTGCCCGGCGGCGAAATAGAATGCCGCATAACAGGCGGCCAGGCCGGCTGAAATGTACGGAACGCGGCGCGCGAGCACAACCTCATCGAGAAGGATCACGAGCCCGAGCGCCGCCACCAGCGGCAGCGCCACCAGCTTGACATGCGCGCCCAGGGCGCAGGCGGGGACGAGCATCGCGAGGCTCAGAAGGCGTGGGAGTTGGCAGGCGAAAGCGCCTGCCCCACAAGAACGCACGCCGTTGCGAATCAAAGTGGGACAGACGCTTTCGTCTGTCAACCCGGCGGTTTCGAACACGACCGCGTAGAGCAGGAAAGGCGCCACGATCCAAGGAGTGGCCAGTGCCAAAAACCAGAGCAGCCAGACGCAGCGCCAGGAGCGGCGGCGGATGCGGAGCAGGGACAGGAAGGCCGCGCCGAAACTCACGCCGAGCGCCAGTACCAGCCGGCCGAACAGCAGCCACGGGTAGATGGCGGGATTGCCGCGGGGTTCAGCCAGAAAGCCCCAGGGGCCGTAGGTGAAAACCAGATCGGTGCCGCACTGCGCGTGGCGCAGGAACTGTTCCACCAACGTGGTCTCCCAGGATTGATCGAGCGAGCCCTCGCTCAAGTCGAGGCGCGGCGGTGGAGGAAGAACGTAGAAGATCAGCAGCAACAGAAGGACCAACGCGCTGGTGAGGTAGAACTCGCGCCGCCCGATGACTCGATCTACCATGGTTCGTATCGGTTGATTTCTCCGTTACCGTTGGTCGATTATAACAGGGCGATAGCCGCGGGCCGTTCCGATGCGGGCCAGGCGGTGTGGTATGCTCCACGTGGAAACCTGCATCGTGCCGCCACCTGCCGCCCGCAACCGATGGGAAAGCGTGACGCCGGCGATTATCGCCGGCCTGGCCGCGCTGCTGCTGTTCTGGGGGCTTACGGATAAATATCTCTGGCAGGATGAAGCCATCATGGCGGTGCTTGCCACACGGATGCTCCAGTTCGGCCGGCCTCTGGCGTACGACGGAGTCAACCTTCTCACCACTGACACCTTTGCGGGGGAAGATGAACAGACTATCGATGAGCGCACCACCGCGCCGCAAGCGGCCGTGGATTACCACGCGCACCGCGGCGACTTCAAGCCGGACTTCGCCTGGAAGTGGCAGCCTTGGGGACAGTTCGTGGTGGCCGCAATCGGCCTGAAGCTGCTGGGTCACACTACGCTGGGCGCGCGGCTCCCCTTTACACTGACCGGCTTCGCGGCCGTGCTGCTGTTGTTCCGCTTCGTGCGCCAGCGTTTCGACAGCCTCCTGATGGCTACTCTCGCGGCCCTGCTCCTGGTCACCAACGCTTACTGGATCCTGCACGCGCGCCAGGCCCGGTATTATCCGATTTCCAGTCTTTTTCTGGTACTGGCACTGATGGCCTACGCGCGCTGGCAATCGGGCGCGCCCGGCGGCGCCATCGCCTTCGCGGCCACTGCCTGGTGCTGGTTCCAGGTGGATTACGGTACGGTGTGGCCGGTCTTGGCGGTCCTGTTCCTGGATGCGTTCCTGGCCGCACCGCGCCGCTGGCGGCGAACCGCGCTGGTGGGCGTGGCGCTGTCCGCGGCCATCGCGCCCTTCGCCTGGTATTACGAGTTATGGAACCGGCGCGCCGTTCAGGAAGGGTCCTGGACGGACCGCGCGGCGGACATTCTCTTCAACATGAATGAGTACGTGGCGCCCGCCGTGGTGGTGCTGGCGGCGCTCGGACTGCTCGCCTGGCGTTGGAAACGCCTGCCGTCACTCGAGCGGCGACTCGTGGCGGTGGCGATCGGCATTTCGCTCGCGCTCCTGGTATGGGTGCCTAGCGTGGCTCCGGCGGCCTTCCTGCGGTATGTGATCATTGCCGCGCCCGCCGCCGCGCTGGTGGCCGCGTGGCTGCTCGCCAGGGCAGCCGGATCGCGTGTCGCCATCGCCTGGCTGGGAGCAGCGGTACTGGTGCTCACGCCTTGGATGAGCCTCCCGCTGCACGCCGCTGTGCCGTCACCGGATTGGTACAGCGGGAATCCCTGGTGGCGATCCGAACTCTCGGTGCTGGGCGCGGAGGTATTCGGCCACCGTCCGGACCCCAACCGTCTGGTGATCGAGTGGCTCCATCGGAACGCCGCGCCGTCGGACGAGATTCTGATCAACTATGAAGACGCGCCCCTAATGTTTTATCTGCCAAATCCCATTCGCGGAGGCATTGCGGCCTTCCGGGTGGAAGACGACGCCAAGACGGCGCCGCGATTCCTGGTGCTAAGGAAGTCGGTCGGCTTCGTGCACTGGCCGGTTTTTCTGCGCGAAGCAGCCCGATATCACTGGGTGCCTGTAGGATTGAAAGCTCCCGACGTGATGTGGGGGAATAATCCAGACCCGATGGCGCAAGGGGAAGACTTCGGCAAAGCGCCGGATTTGGTGATCGCGAGGCGGGTGGATGGAAACTAGGGGGCGTGCGTAGCGAGAGAAAGCCTGGTAGCGCCGGCGGTCTTTGCCGCCGGTGTCTGGTTAGCGCTTGACCGTCGACACTATTCGAGCAAAGAACCGGCGGCAGAGACCGCCAGCGCTACAAATCAAATTCACTGCACTTAATTCAGGAAGTAGGTGCGATACAAAGTGTCGCGCTGCTTGGGCACGAAGCCGGCATCGCGGATGATGCGGCGCAGCTCTTCTTCGCTGGCACGATGGTGCGCGCCGGCGGCGGAGACTACGTTTTCTTCGATCATGATGCTGCCTACGTCGTTGCCGCCGAAGCGCAGGCCCAACTGGCATGTCTTCAAGCCCTGCGTTACCCAGGAGGATTGCACGTTTTCGAAATTGTCGAGATAGATGCGGGAAATCGCCAGGGTTTGCAGGTACTCCACGGCGGTGGCTTCTTCCTTGACGAAGTGGCCGAGCGAAGTGTTCTCGCGCTGGAAGGTCCAGGGGATGAAGGCCGTGAAACCGCCGGTCTCTTGCTGCAGGTTGCGGACCAGCTCCAGGTGGTTCATGCGCTGCTCGATGGTTTCGCCGCAGCCGAACATCATGGTGGCGGTGGTGCGCATGCCGAGCTGATGCGCGGTGCGATGCACGTCCACCCAATCCTGGGTGTTGCACTTAAGGCGGCTGATGCGATGGCGCACGGCGTCATCGAGGATTTCGGCGCCGCCGCCGGGGATGGAATCGAGGCCGGAATCCATGAGGCGCTGGATGGTGTCGCGAAGACTCAGGCCGCTGACATCGGCGATCTTGGTAACTTCCGGAGCGGACAGGCAGTGCAGGTGAATGCGGAAGCGCTGCTTGATGCCGCGAAAGAGATCTTCGTACCACTCGATTTTAAGATCGGGGTGAAGGCCGCCCTGCATTAGGACGCCGGTGCCGCCCAGGTCGAGGGTCTCCTGAATTTTTTCATAGATGACTTCCTTCGGCAGCAGGTACCCTTCGGCATGGCCCATGGGCCGGTAGAAGGCGCAGAAGCTGCAGTACTCGGTGCAGAAGTTGGTGTAGTTGATATTGCGATCGATGATGTAGGAGACGACGTTCTCGGGGTGCCACTTATGGCGGATCGAATCGGCCTCCATGCCAATGCCGATCAGGTCGTCGGAACCAAACAAGTCGAGCGCTTCCTGGCGAGTGATCATACGGTTACCCAGCGGGCTAATTCAAAGATAACAGATGCCGCTCAGCTTCAGGCCTGAAGGGCCATCTCGCGCTTGTGGGCTTCGGCCACCAGATACAGGGTAAACAAAGGCTTCGGTTCACCCTTGCCCCAGCGGTTGACCTGCCATTTGGCGCGCAGGAATCGCACGGTGGGACGATCGCCGAGATCGAGCACGATCTGGTAGGTACCGCAATAGAATTTTTGGGGAAACGAAACCAGCGGCTTGGCGCCCCACTCCGTTCCATCGGGGGAACCCCAGATGGAGACGTCGAGGCTTTCCTGTTCGATGATCCGCGTGATGCCGAGGGTCAGAAGCAGCGTTCCGCCCAGTTGCTCGCCAAGATCGATGTCAGACGACGCCCCGGCCGTCCGGATCGTGGTCTCCTGCAGTAAGAATTGTGGAAGCATATTAGTCTTCCTCCCGGCTGAAGTTCCGGCTACACGTTTTGGAGCTTCGCTAATTGGTGCCGGGCTAACTCCAGAGTCTCATATTTTTTGCAAAAACAGAAGCGGACCTGTCGGCTTCCACCGCCGGGCTGTGCGTAAAAGCTCGATCCGGGAACGGCAGCCACGCCGATGTTGTCAATCAGGTGACGAACGAAGGCCAAGTCGCCGGCGGCTCCGAAAGCCGAGATATCGGTCATGACGTAGTAGGCGCCGGCGGGCCGGAAGCAGTGGAAGCCGGCCGATTCCAGGGTGGTGAGCAGGTGGTCGCGGCGGCGCGCATATTCGGCGGACAGGGCCTGATAGTATCCGTCATCCAGGCTTAAGGCCACGGCGCCCGCCTGCTGCAACGGCGCGGCGGCGCCCACCGTGAGGAAATCATGAACCTTGCGAATGGAATCGGTGAGGTCCGGCGGAGCAAGCACCCAGCCCACGCGCCAACCGGTTACCGAATAGGTCTTGCTCATGCTGTTGACCAGGATGGAGCGTTCCCGCATGCCGTCGAGCGAGGCGATGGGAATGTGGACGGCGCCGTCGTAGAGGATGTGCTCGTAGATCTCGTCGGTGATGGCCAGAGCATCGAATTCGTGGCACAGCGCCGCGATGGATTCGAGTTCGGCGCGCGTGAAGACCTTGCCGGTGGGATTGTTGGGCGAGTTCAGCACAATCGCCTTGGTCCGCGGGGTGAAGGCGCGGCGCAGATCGTCGGGATCGAAGCTCCAATCCGGCTCGCGCAGACGGACGTAGCGCGGCTCGGCGCCGCAGAGTTGCGTATCGGGCCCGTAGTTCTCATAGAAGGGCTCGAAAAGCACGACTTCATCGCCGGGATCGAGCACGGCCATGAGTGAGGCAATCATGCCTTCGGTAGCGCCACAGCAGACGGTGATCTCGCGTTCGGGATCGAACTCCATGGCGTAGGTGCGGCGGTATTTGGCGGCGATGGCATCGCGGAACGGTTTGGCGCCCCAGGTGATGGCGTACTGGTTGATGTCGTCGGCGATGGCCTGGGTGGCGGCCTGCTTGAGCGCGGCGGGCGCGGGGAAATCGGGAAAGCCCTGCGCGAGGTTGGTGGCGCCCTGGCGCATGGCCAGGCGCGTCATTTCACGGATGACCGATTCGCCGAACCGGGAGATGCGGCGGCTGCGGAAACGTTCACGGATGGCTGTAGCGGATGACGACACCTTTCGAGAGTATGGGAAAAGCCCAACGCTGTAAAGTGGGCAGCCGGTAGCGCCGGCGATCTTGTCGCCGGCCCGCTGTAAAGTGCGTAGCCCAGGCAGATTTTAGGGAGGGTCCGCCGATGTCGCCTTCAGCGGACCCTAACGTTTAGTAGAAAGGAACTTTAACCAAAAAGTAACATCGCAAAACCGACCTCACAAGATGCCCTTAGCTAACAGCGGGATGCTATCCTGGGCGCGTAAGGCTACCGGTTATGCTGAAGGTGTTGCGCCATGCCGAAATCCCTTTGCGAGTGGCGGCCGTCATCGCCGGGGCCTATCTGCTTTACGTTTTCCTCGCGCGGCACAGCGCGCAGAAACGGTTTTCGGCACAGCCCGCGCCGTCCGACGCCGCTTATGGCGGCACCGGCCTCAAGATCCTCCAGTTTTACGCTCGTGACGGCGTGCTCTACGAGGGCAAGAGCACGGTGATTTGTTACGGGGTTGTGAATGCCAGGTCGGTGACCATCGATCCGCCGATCCAGGGCGGCGCCTACGTCTCTTTTAACCGCTGTGTGGAGGCTGCGCCCAAACGCGACACCACCTACGTCCTGACCGCAGAAGGCAACAGTGGGAAGACTGTTTCCGCCTCCTTCACTATCCGGGTACAAGCCGACCCCGATTCCCTGCCCCGCATCACCTCATTCGGCATCAACAGGCACATCGTGGAAAAGGGCCGCCACATATACACGCTGGCGTTTGCATTCCAAAATGGGAAAAACGTGAGCATCGATCCGCCGGTCTTTTCGCCCATTGAGGATTCGGCTCCGTTCGGCCAGTTTTTCGTGGCGCCAGACAAGACGACCACCTACACTCTGACGGTGACCGGCGCGTTCGGTCACAAGGCGCAGAAGAAACTGACGCTCGAAGTGAAGGACCAATAGGCGCGATACCTGAAGACCAATGGTAGCGCCGGCGGTGTTGCCGCCGGTGTCTTGCCCGCATACCGGCTTGCCGACCCTGCCGCGGCGGCGGTAGACTCCGAGTGAGATTATGCGAATCACCTGGCTTGGACACGGCTCATTCCAATTCGAACTCCCCTCGGGCCAAGTCATCCTCATGGACCCCTGGATCGAGGGAAACCCTTCCTACCCCAAACACCACCAAATCACGCGCGTCGACACCATCTGCATCACGCACGGCCACTTCGACCACATCCACGACACTCCGCCGCTGGCCGCGCGCTTCTCACCCGAGGTGGTCGCCATCTATGAGACCTGCTGCTGGCTCGAATCGAAGGGCGTGCAGAAGACTCGCCCCATGAACAAAGGCGGATCACAGGTGTGCGGCAGCGTCTCCATCACCATGACCCAGGCCGTGCATAGCTGCGGCATCCTGGACGATGGCAAAATCATCTACGGCGGAGAAGCCTCCGGCTACGTGCTGCGCTTCCCGGGCGGCCGCGCGCTATATTTCGCCGGCGACACCAACGTCTTCTCCGACATGCACCTGGTGGAGCAGCTCTACCACCCCGATCTCGTCTTTCTGCCCATCGGCGATCTCTACACCATGAGCCCGCGCGAAGCCGCCCTGGCCTGTAAGCTGCTGCGGCCGGCGAAAGTCATCCCCATGCACTTCGGAACATTTCCGCCGCTCACCGGCACACCGGCGCAGTTGGCCGCGCTGGTCGAGGATCTTTCGACCGAAGTGTGGGCGCTGGAGCCGGGAAAGACGGTGGACTGGTAGCGGTGGGGCATGCTTTAGCTTGCCCAGCCTATTTTGCAATTACGGTTGAGGCTAAAGCATGCCCCACTACTGGTTCACCCACTTGGCCACGTCGTCGATCACGTCCTGCGCCACGTGTTGTCCGGGCTTGCGTTGGTCGGCTTCGGTGCTGGGGCCCTGCCCCGCCACCAGCACGCGATCGAATGCCGGATAGCTCTTCAGCGTGGCATTCTTCTGCCCCGCCAGGCCGCTCTTCCAGACGTCGAAATCTTTCGTGCTCAGCAGGTAATCCCGCTCGCCCTGCAGGATCAGCAGCGGAACGCCCAGCAGCTTGGCCAGACCGGCCGGGCTATAGCCTTGCAGATCGAGCAGGTACGGACCCGACATGCCCATCAGCGGCACCGTGTCTTCATCCCCCTGCGACAGCTTCTTGATCTTGGCGGCCTGCTCGATGAGCGTCTGCATTTGCGCTCCAGTCACTTTCCGGAACTTCGCCTCGTCGAGCGTTACGTCTTCCAACGGGCGCGCGTTGGCGTTCACAATCACCACTCCCGCCAGCTTGCCGTCGGCTTCCGCGATGCGCGGCGCCACGTACCCGCCCAGCCCATAACCCAACAGGAAGACGCGGCCCGCTTTCACTTCCGGCTGCGCGCGCACCAGCGCCAGCGCCAGCCCGGCATCTTCCAAGGTTTCTTTCTCCACGGTGTAATCCTTCGTCTGCGTCGCCTGCGGATACTGCCGCGTCCGCTTCTCATACCGCAGCACCACCACGCCGCGCGACGCCAGCCCTTCCGCCAGATCGCGGAAGACTTTCACCGCGCCCATGGATTCGTCCCGATCGCCCGGCCCGGAATCGTGCACCAGCACGAGGCCCGGAAACGGTCCTTGTCCCACCGGCACCGTCAGCGTGCCCGGTAGTTTCCATTGCCCTTCGCCCACCGTCACTTCGCGTTCTTTAAAGGAGTCCGGTTTACTATAGGGCGGATGCTGCCAAGGTGTCGCGGCCGGTGAATGCAGCATCACCGCCACTGCGCCCTCTTCGGTCACCGAGAACTGGAAAGTGATGGTCTGCGTCGCGAACTTCACCTGGAACGCGACAATGCTGGCCGTCCCTATCTTGCGCACGCTTGGCAAGCCGACATCCTGCACGGCGCCCCACGACTGAATCTCGGCGCCCATCTTGGCCAGGGCCGCCTCGGAGTACGCCGCCTTGGCTTGTGGCGCCAGCATGGCCGGCAATTCCGAATACTTCTGCGCCAGCAGCCGGTCCAGGGCCGCCCGTGCGATACCGCCGGCATCCGTGGGCGCCACCTGCGCCATCAGCACGCCGGCCGAAAGGAAGCACAGTACGCGTGAGAACATGATGCTTTTATAGTAACTGTTCCGCCCGGTTCCTTGATCTCGAGGTGCCTGGCTCCGGCAATATCGCAATCGACGTTGCGGGCGTCACTCGCCCGGGTAGGGGAAATACCAAAGCAAAATCGACTTCCCGACGCGTTCGGTGGGCGGAATCCGATCGGGCCAAAACTGCGCCCGCGGGTACATCTGGTGCAATTGCAGCCGCACGATTCTCCAGTACGTGAGCCCCACGGCGTTCCAGCCGGGAGACGGCTGCGAAAAGTCCATCTCCCGGACCGGCGGGAAGCCATGTTCCTTCTCCAGGTCCGCGATCCAAAACTGGTTGAAGTGCACCTCGCGGGCGCCGGCCTGGCGGAGGCGCTCGCCCAGGCGTTTCAAGTCCTGGCCCCAGTCGAGGTTGGAATCCACGAGAATGTTTTCGGGCTGGCTGCCGGCGAGCTCGTTGAAGTAGGCGAGGTAGTCGGGATGGCTCATCAGGGAAGCGCCCGCGTCCCAGAAGAGCAGGGCGCCTAAGATGCCCACGAGCCACTTTCGTCCAGCGCGGAGTTCCCACAAGCGCGCCACGCCGGCGGCGGCTGCGAGCGAGAGTCCGATGTAAATGGGCAAGATGTGGCGCGCGCCGATGTTGATGTTGCTGCACATGGCCACCACCAGTATGGCGAGCGAGAAAATCAACGGCAGCCAGGCCAGACGGTAAGGGTTCGGCCGGCGCAGCAGGGTCCACACGCCGGCTCCCGCCAGCAGCAAGAACGCCAACTGCGTCTTCACGGCCAACACTACCAGGTAATAATCCCAGAATCCGTGCACGCGGAACTCGCCAAACAGGTAGTTGGGGTGGCCCTGCTGGTTGTGGCGCATCACGGCCTGCCAACCGGTGAACAACTGCGGCGCCGGCAGCGGAATTCCCCCCACCTTGCCCACCGAGAAACGGTATCCCGCCCAGATCACCAGCAATGCTACGCCGATCACGATGGCGAGCGGCTTCATCAGGCGCCGGGCGGTGGACGCTGACAGGACCGGCTGCGGGCGGACGGCCCAGGCATGCCAGAGGAACGCCAGCAGAAACGCGGCGGCCAGGAAAACCGGCGCCGACAATTTGGACAGGACCGCCAGCGCTGTGCAACCCCCAAAAATCGCGGAATTGCGGACGCTTGGCTGTTCCAGCCAGACAATGGCTGAGAGGAAGGCGGCGCCGGTGAAGGCGGTGAGGGCCATGTCGGTGGTGGCGAGACCGCCGTGGGCCAGCGTTACCGGCAGGAAACTGAACAGAAACACAGCGGCCACGGCGACACTTCCGTCGAAGTACCAGCGCCCCCACCAGTAAACCACCAGGCAGGCGATCCAGAAGAAGGGAAGAATGCCGGCACGAGCCAGAGCTAAAGTCAGGTCGTAGTGGTGGCCGCTGTAGAGGATGGCGATGCCTTCTTTGGGTACGGAAGTGGTGTCCGGCGCCACCGGGCCCTGCGAACGGATGCCCAATAGGAACGGACCGAGGGCTGCCGCGATGCGCGCCAGGGGCGGATGCTGGGTTTCGTAGGTATAGGTTCCCTTGTCCAGCCACTCCATGCCGCAAGCGATGTGGTTCGGTTCATCGGAGGTGTGGTTAAAGACGGTGTAGGTGGAGACGATGCGCAAGGTTGCGATCAGAATCAGGGCCAAGGCAACGGCCAGGGAATGGCGCTCCAGCCAGCTTCGCAAGGCCGGAGCAGCGGCGGCAGAGGCCTCCGGACGCTCCGCCGCGGCCTCGATAGGCCGTTTCTTCGCCTTCTTGGATGGCATGTAAGCTTCCTGGTGCCACACTACCACTCAACAGATTCAGTGAGCATTTGAGCTACACCGAAACGCCAGCGGGCGCCGCGCCCCGCAACAGATCGAGCGCCCGCCGCACGTGGCGCTCGCCGGTGAATTGGTTCCCTACGGCCAGATGCATGGTGTATTTCCCGCTTAGCACGGTGCTTGAGAGAAAGACGTCGCCCGCGGCATTCACTTCGTCCAGAATCCGCCGGTTGTCTTCGTCGCTCCCCTTGTACCGGAAGTTCACGACGGAAAACCGCGCCGGCGCGGCCAGTTCGAAACGGGTGTCGGCTTCCACTTCGCCCGCGAACCACTGCGCCAAGCGCACATGTTCCCGCAGGGCGGCCGCCAATCCCTCGCGGCCGTACGACCGCAACACGAACCACAGCTTCAGCGCGCGGAACCGCCGCCCCAACGGCACGCCGTAATCCATCAGGTTGACCGCGCGCGGGTCGGCCTGGGTCACCAGATACTCCGGGATCAGCGAAAACGCCCGCCTCAGCACCTCCGGCCGCCGTGTGTAAAAAATGCTGCAATCCATCGGCACCAGCAGCCACTTGTGCGGATTGGTGACGAACGAATCGGCCTGGTCGCAGCCTTCGAATGCCCAGCGGAACTCCGGCAGCAGCGCGGCCGAGCCGGCGTAGGCCGCATCCACGTGCAGCCAGAGCTTGTGCCGCCGGCAGATCTCCGCGATGGCGGGCACAGGGTCAACGCTGGTGGTCGAGGTGGTCCCCACGGTCGCCGTCACGCAGCACGGCCGCAGCCCCGCCGCCAGGTCCCGCTCGATCATTTCCTCGAGCGCCTCCGGCCGCATGCGGAACTCCGCGTCCACCGGCACCTTCCGCACATTGTCCTGTCCGATCCCCACCGCGATCGCGCCCTTCTCAATCGAAGAGTGCGATTGCTCCGATGTGTACACCGCGAGTCCTCGCGCGGTTCCCTTGGTGCGCGATTCCGGGTCGGCCGCTTCCCGCGCCGCCGCGATGGCGTGCATGCTGGAAGTGGAGGCCGTGTCGTAGATCAGCCCGAACCAGTCTTCCGGCAGGCCGCTCCACTGCCGCAGCCAGCGCAGCGTCACCTGCTCCAGCTCCGTCACCGCCGGCGACGTCTTCCACAACATGCCGTTGCCGTTGAGCGCCGCCGTGTACAACTCGCCCAGAATCCCTTCCGGCGTCGACGAGTTCGCGAAGTACGCCAGGAAGCCCGGATGGTTCCACTGCGTCGAGGCCGGCACGATCAGCCGTTCGAAATCCGCGACGATCAACTCCATCGGCTCGCCACGCTCCGGACCATGCCGCGGCAGCGCGTCCGTCAATTCCCCCGGCTTCACCGGCGGAAGCACCGGATAGCGCTCCACGTGTTCTAGAAACTCGGCAATCCAATCGATCGCCAGATGCCCATGATGGCGAAATTCTTCAGGTGTCATGTCAGTGAATCGTAATCGTGCCGGTGGCCGTGATCTTTGCGGCGGCGTCCGCCGGCACCTTCCAGTTTCGATCAAACCGGCCTTCCGCGACAACGTGCTCCGGCGATCCGCGAAACAGCAGAAAGTCCCCCAGGGCCGCGCGCTCAAGCATGCGGGCATTCCCTTATGCCGGTTCCCCGCGCGCGTTGGTACCACGCCAGTACCGCGGGGGCTCGAAGATCGTTAACTTTTTCGGTCAAATAAGACTTACCACCCGGCAAACACCATGACTCCTGCGCATCAAACCATGTATTCCCTGGCCCTCTTCCTGGCATTGTCCTTCCTGCTGGCCTGGGCCAAGCGGCGGCACGCGCGAGCGCGCCATCCACGCCAACTCTAACGGCCGTCTCTCTCGCGAAGCTCGCGCTCCGCGCGCAACCAGTCTTCCCACGCCTCGCCGCCCTGGCGCCCGCGGGCTTCCCAATGGGAGTACGCCAGCCTGGCGATTTCCCCGTGCGCCGGCTGGCGCACCTCCTCAGCCGGCGGAACCAGCGGTTGCGTGCGGCTGGCGTGTAGTCTTCCCCAAGATTGGCCCATAGGCTTAAGAAGACTCACTATACATCACAGCGATCAAGCCATGGGGTCTTCCGGCCAGGCATGTTTCGGATAGCGCCGTGCCAGTTCCCTGCGCACCTGGGGATACAGCCGCTCCCAGAAACCGGCCAGATCGCTGGTCATCTGCACCGGCCGCCGATTGGGAGCGAGCAGGCGCACCACCACCGGGGCCGCGCCGCGCGCCACCGACGGCGTCGCCCGCATGCCGAAAAAATCCTGCAGGCGAGAGGCTATCCACGGCGGCTGGCCGGGTTCATAGTGCACCTTCACCGCCCGGCCGCGGGGCAGCACGATCCGCTCCGGCGCAATCTCCTCCAGCAACCGCCGCGCCGGCGCCGGCATCTGCCGCTCCAGCACCCGCAGCAGCCCGCCATCGCGCGCCGCGGCTTCCATCTCCGCAAAGCTCTTCAACCCGCTGGCCAAGCTTCGCAGCGCCGCTTCCGCATCCGGCGCGGGAGATCCTCCGTGCAGCGCGGCGAATCGCGCGCGGGCCAGGAACGCATCCAGCTCCTCCACGTCCGCAAAGCGCGCGAGGCCGGCTTCGAGCGCCTTCGACGCTAACATTTCAGCGGCCGCATCCGCATCCGGCGCTCCGCGGCTCTCTTCGATCGCGATCTGGTCGAACAGCAGCGCGGTGACGCTTTCCACCCGTTCCGCGCCGCGATTCCACTCCACCCGCGCGGTCTCCCGCACCCGTTCGGGAAACAAGTCCAGCAGCCAGCCCGGCTCGATCGAGCTCGCGATCCGCACCAGCGGCGCCTTCTGATCGCGCCGGTCTTCCGCCTCCACCGCCACCAGAAACTCTTCGCCGGTCACGGTGCTGGAGGGAGCCAGTTGCGCGGGCCCGCCCGAGGCCAGTTGCAGCTCCGCGCCTTGCCGCCGCCGCGCCACCCGGTCCGGGAACCCCGCCAGCACCGCCATCAACAGCGCGTCTTCATCGCGACCCTTCTGCCGCGGTGGATTCACCATGCGCCGCACCTGCCGCACGGTCTGCGCGGTCCGCGGCTCCCACTGCCCTTCTATCAGCGCCAGCACGTCCGACCTGGTCCGATGCTGCGCTTGCGCCGGCAGCCGTTCGCCCGCGCTTAGCAGCGCCGCCACCGTGCAGCCGTCTTCCGCCACGCCGCGTTTGCGCGCCTCCACAATCAGCCGCGCCAGACGCGGATGCACCGGGTACCGCGCCATCTCGCGCGCCACCGCGCCCGATGCGCCCAGTTGCCGCAACAGATCGGCCGCCTGCTCCACCGCCGCCGCCGGGGGAGCGTCCAGCCAGCGGAGCGCTTCGAGCGGCCCCCCGCCCATCGCATCCAGCAGCAGCGCCGCCGGGGCCAGGTCTGTGCGCATCACTTCGGGAACGTCCTGCGCCGGCCGCCGCACAAAATCCTCCAGCGGATACAGCCGGACGGCGCAACCCGGCCCCGTGCGCCCGGCGCGTCCGGCCCGCTGGTTGGCAGACGCCTGGCTCACGCGCGCCACTTCCAGCACCGGCAGGCCCGACCACGGCGAGTGCCCCGCCACGCGCGCGAGGCCGCAATCGATCACCGCGCTCACGCCTTCAATGGTGATGGAGCTTTCCGCCACGTTCGTCGACAGGATGATCTTGCGCCGCTCCGATGGCCCCACCGCGCGGTCCTGTTCTTCCACCGATTGATCCCCGTGCAGCGGGGCCAGCATCCAGCCGTGCCGCGCGGCCAGCGCCCCGCAAGCCGTCTGCGCGCGCCGGATCTCCGCCGCCCCCGGCAGAAACACCAGCACGTGGCCCTTCTCCGCGCGCGCAGCCAGTCGCTCCAGCGCGGCCCGCACCTGTTCCTCGAGCGGCGCAGCCGAGTGCGGCGTGTATTCGATTTCGAGCGGATACTGCCGGCCCTGGGACCGCATCACGCGCGCCCCGCCGAGATACTCCGCCACCGGCCCGGTATCGAGCGTGGCCGACATCACCACCAGCCGCAGATCTCTCCGCCGCCCCGTTTGCAACCGCCGCAACAGCGCCAGCGCCAGGTCGCCTTCCAGATGGCGTTCATGGAATTCGTCCAGCACCACGGTGCCGACGCGCTCCAGATGCGGATCGGAAAGCAACCGCCGGGTGAGCACGCCCTCGGTGAGAAAGCGGAGGCGGGTGGCCGGTCCGGCCACCTCTTCGAAGCGCACCTGGTAGCCGACGGTCGCGCCCACCGGCTCGCCGCGCTCACTCGCCACGAATCGTGCAGCGAGGCGCGCCGCAATCCGCCGCGGCTCCAGCACCAGCACGTCGCGGGTGTCCAGACCCAGCAACGCGGCGGGCACCCGCGTGGTCTTCCCCGCCCCCGGCGGCGCTTCCAGCACCAGGTTGTGGGCCGTGCGCAAATGCTCGAGGATCTGGGGAACCAGGGAGTCGATGGGCAAGCGCACCGTCTTTATCTTGGCATGAGGCGGAGGGAGGGCCGGAGCTGACCCACAGAGCGACGGAGCCGCAACCAACATGAGGTAACTCCAGGCGTCGACACAAGTGTGGCCGCGGCGCCGGCTGGAAGCCGGCGTTGCGGGCCGGGAGGCCCGCTCCACGGTTTGGTGATGGACCAGCCTCAAATGAAACTCCAGGCGTCGACACGAGTGTCGCCGCGGCACGCACGAGTGCGTGCGCCACGGGGGTCACGAACTCTTCCTAAGATATTGGATCTCATTGTCTTATGTCTGGCTTAAGGCTGTGGGCTGGTGGGTTGGCGAATCCACACAGGCGGCGCCGGCTGGGTGTTCGGAAATGGGACTAGGTTCGTTTGGTACAGCGAGGGCGCGGAGGAGCAGCAGGTTGTGGAGCGAGCGCTGATAGACGAGGTGAAGGCGGGTTTCGTAGCGGTGCATCAGGGCGAGTGCGGGTGAGGCGGCGAGGCTGGTGAAGGCGGCGGCGATGGAGCCGACGGGGTCGGACTCGGCTTGGGAGTTGGCTGCGTCTTCCAGCATGCGGGTTTCGATGGCCCAGGCGCGGCGCATGCGCCAGTAAGAGGAAACCATTTCCTCGATCATGCCGAATTCCACGCCATCGACGGGCTGGAGGCTGTCCAGGTGTTGGGTCAACAGGGCTTCGAAGGATTCGAGCGATTCCTTTTCCATGACGACGCAGCGGGCGAGCAGTCCGTGGCGGACGGCGTTTTGGGAAGAGCGCTGCTTCCCTTGCGGCGTGGACGGGCCCAGAGAGCGGGCTCCGTTGGCCCGCGAAGCCAGGATGCGCCTAAGTGACGATGACATTGAGTTCTCCCTCTACTCCAGGCTAGCAGGGGGAAGTGCTCGGACCAGGCTAAGTGATTGAGTCTACTGGAAGAAATAGTTGTGAACGGGCAAAGGAGACCTCCTCGCTGGGGCAAAGCGGGGACAGCTATCCAATTCCAAAGGCGGGAATTGGTAGCAGTCCCCGTTTTGCAGCGCCCGTTTTGCGGCGAGGGCGCGTTCACAAGAAAAGCGGGAAGAGCCGAGATTTCTCGCAAGGGTTTGGGAATCAGAGGGATGGAAGATGGCGGAGGGGCCTTATTTTAGGATGTACAGATCCGAAATTTGGCGATGGACTTTTATACTGAGTAGTGTGGGATGTCGATCACAATACGAAACGCAGGCGGCCGGGAAGACCTGGGACAGACAGCTCTGTCCACGCGGCGAAAAAAAGCTGCGCCTTGGGACAGAGTAGTCTGTCCCGGGGGGATGCGACTTCATGGGTGAGGGACGAGCTACAGTTCCCGGCGGATGCCTTGCAAGCGCGGGTGCTGGGGACGGCCAGTAAGAGGGGGTTGCTGAACTGCACCAGGCAGTGGGGGAAATCGACGATCACGGCGGCGATGGCGGTCCACCAGGCGTGCAGCACGCCGGAGAGCCTGACGCTGGTGGTGAGTCCGAGCGCGCGGCAGAGCGGGGAGTTTCTGAGGAAGGCCACGGGATTCGTCCGGAAGCTGAGAATCCGGCCGAAGGGGGACGGCGACAACGAGATGTCGCTGGAGCTGCCAAACCGGGCGCGGATTGTGGGACTGCCGGGGAACGAGGCGACGATCCGGGGATTCTCGGCGGTATCGCTGCTGCTGGTGGACGAGGCGGCGCGGGTGAGCGACGAACTGTACCTGGCGATCCGACCGATGCTGGCGGTGAGCGGCGGGTCGTTGTGGCTGATGAGCACGCCTTACGGGAAGCGGGGGTTCTTCTACGAAGCGTGGGCGCACGGGGGGCCGGAATGGGAACGGGTGAGGGCGCCGGCGACGGAATGCGAGAGGATCCCGCGGGAGTTTCTGGAGGAGGAACGGCGGACGATGGGAGAGCGTTGCTTCAAGCAGGAGTATCTGTGCGAATTCGAGGATTCGGTGAGCGGGGTATTCGACCGAACGCTGGTGGAGGAGGCAATATCCGACGAGGTGGAACCTTTGTGGATCAGGTGAGGAAGACGATTCAACGCGGAGGCGCGGAGGAGCGGAGAAAAGCAAAGACAGAACAATAAACGAGGGAGTGGGCAGAAGGCCGGATTCGCGTCTTCCCGTGGCGGAG
>PMTR01000030.1:0-14794 GCA_003167255.1 Bryobacterales bacterium | reverse complement strand
TGCGCGGAGAAATACAAAGAACAAAAGCTGGCGTGGAAGACCAGCAGGAGTAAGCTCATGAATCGATTTTTTGTAGGAGTGGACTTGGGGCAAGCGCGGGATTTCACGGCGATTGCGGTGGTGGAGCGGGCCGAATTGCAGGGAGGGTGGGAAGCAGCGGTGTGGGCGTGGCGGAAGGAGGTAAAGCTGCGGCTGCGGCTCCTGGAACGGGTGCCGCTGGGGACGCCCTATCCGGAAGTGGTGGAGCGGGTGGTGCAAGTAACGCGCTCCGGGCAATTGGCGGGCCGATGCCACCTGACCGTGGATGGGACGGGGGTGGGCAGGCCGGTGGTGGATCTGCTGCGGAAGGCGCGGCCGGGGTGCCCGTTGATGCCGGCGATCATCACGAGCGGGGGCCTGGAGACGATGGACCAGGGGTATTACAAGGTACCGAAGCGCGACCTGATCGTCGGCCTGCAAGTGCTATTGCAGCAGCGGGAGCTGCAGATCGCGGGCGGCCTGGCGGACGGGCCGACATTGTTGAAGGAAATGGCGGACATGCAGGTAAAGGTGTCGCTGGCGGGAAACGAGCAGTACGGGGCGTGGCGGGAAGGGACGCACGACGACCTGGTGTTGGCGGTGGCGCTGGCGTGTTGGAGCGCGGGGAAGATTTATCCGAATCCGCCGCAGGGGAAAGAGAGATGGTGGACGGATGGGAGTGAGGATAAGGCGGTGAAGCTGCCGAGTATGGGGGGTTGGGGAGGGATGAAGTAGGGTTGCTTCCACGTGAAGGAACGCCTCTCGGCGGAACCATGCAGGTTGGGAAGAAGAGCGGGGGGCCGGCCGCTGAGATGCCCCGCTTGTGCCCGGTTGTGATACCGGCTACGATCCGGAGGACATGGTCGAACGATTTCACGAGATCCTGATTTGGCCGCTGGAATTGGCCTTACCGCCGCAACTACTCGAAGGCACCAGTCGGCCCGGCTTCGTCAACACCTTGTGCGGGGCGGTGGAAGAGCGCGGTAAAGGTGTCTGGAAGCGCATCGGGACCTTCGACCGCAACACTACCAAGGATCGCGATCTCCGTTATGCCGAGTTCGTGTATTTCCATCCCTTCGTTCAAAGGGTCCTTTATCCGCAAGCGCATGATCCAAATCCGGCGCTCGCCATTCTGGCCCGCTACGACGTGTCCGGAGTGAAGGTCACGCTCAAAGGTGAGAGCACTGCTTTGCAGATGAAGGTGGATCGAGTCCACCTTTATCTCTTTCGCTCGCAGACGGCCTTGCTGGTGGTGGAAGTTTCGAGTGATGCGCCCATGCCCCTCGCGACGGTTCAACAGTTCCTGGATCAGTTCCGCCGGGCGTACGCGCCTTACCACGACAAGGGCACGTCGGTCGCTGGCCACTGCCCGTCTCGGGTCGAATGGTGCGTTTCCGGAGCGTCGCCGGGCAACCCACCGGCCGGTTCCAACTTCTCGGATCCGTGCGCTATGTATGAACCCGTCGAGAATCCGGACAAGCGGCGGCCCCCGATGGCGGCGCATTGGCGGTGGTTGATGCAACCGCTGGTTTGCGCCGCGGACGCGGGCCCTGGCGACATCGGCGTCGAACAACTCGAGGACGATCGTATTCCCGCCATGAGTTACCTGGCTGTGCCCGACCCCTTTGCCTTGACCCGGGGCGATTTCATGCGCATCTGCTTCTGCGATGAAAAGGGGTGTTCAAACTCCCTCCCCTATGGCACAAAGTTTCTGTCCGACTTCGAACGGCGCTTCTGTTACGACCGGTTCTGGAACCCGCCCGGTCCCAGCGATGGCAGGTTCTGGGAGTGGCGCAATACCAGGTACCTGTGTTCCGGCTATCACTTCGCGACCATCGTCAAGACGTCACCGGAGCCGCCGGGTTGGGCCGAGAAGATTCTGGATGATTTTCAACATCACTATTTCCAGATGGGCGTGCTGGCGCATTTTCACCGCGCTTCGCTGCTGAAGTACTCGCGGCGCCTGACGGAAGTCGCAGCCGACGCGGAACACCAAGAGGGCGGCGAAAAATGGACCGCTCTTATGCATGTGAGGCGGGCATTCGCCGAATTTGTCAACCAGTATTGGTTCCGCGAGGTGTCGAACCAGGAGCAGGCGAAGGAGATGTTTCAGTTGTGGAGCGACCGCCTGGGCAATCGCGAGCTGCTCCAGCAACTTAGCACCGAAGCGGAGGCGGTGGACCGCATCCTCAATTCCGTCGATGAAGCGCACAGGCGCACATTCGAGAAGGAACAACAGCAGGAGATCCGGTTCCTTACAAAGGTGATTATCGGGCTTGCCGTCTTCACTGTCCTGGTCGCGTTGCTCGATTCCGACGCCGCCCGGAAGCTGTTTACGCTCGGCGGCAAGTGGTTCCTACAGGGCCGGCGCGGCGACGATTTCAAAATTTGGTTGCCGCTCTTTGCCTGCACAGTTGGATTCCTATTGCTGGGCGGTGTTGGTCTTTGGAGAATCTTTCGGTGGTTGGACAAAAAGGAGCAATCGCATGCTGATCAAAATCGAGGCCATTAATATCGACGCGTTCGTCAACAGTTCGCAGAACCTGAGTGTGATCCGCGGCGGCGGCCTCAAGCTCCTCAACGCACCCGAGGGCTTTAAGACGTGGCTCGAAGGGCAGTTCGGCAAGGACAACGTCAAAACCATCACGAAAGGCGCTTCCAAAGCCGTCTTCCGTTTGCAAACGTCGCGCGCCTGGGAATCCATCGAGCAAGAAGCTCGCGAGTGGTTGCTCGATTACTCTCCATATGCAACGATCGCTCTCGCAGAGGTTTCCGGCGACCGGCAGGAGTTTTTCGCAGCCGACGAAACCCTCACTACCGACATCCGCCGCCGCCAGATGCGCTCGTTTAGCTTCGCCGGTCTCACGGAGATGCAGGGCTCCGAAGTCTGCGCTTGGGATCGCGTTCGACCGGCCCATGTTCGCATCGATGATCCCGATGGCGGGACCGTCCCGGTCAGTTCCCAGGCCGCGGCGCTACGCAAGTACGGCCTCGACGGAAAAAAAGGCTTCTTCCACAGAGAGGCGGAACTACCAGGAGAGTGGGAATACACCTGGGACATGAATCAACTTTCCCACTGCAAGCCAGCCGGTATTCTACACCACAAGGTCGCTGTCTTCTACGCCGACGGCAACTCCTTTACGAAGCACCTGCGTAAAGCTCTAGACAAGTCTAAGCGGGACGAGCAGGAAAAACTCATCCACGATTTCGACATTTTCTACAAGGAAAAGCGCAAGAAGTTCCTGCAACAACTCCTCAGTTCTACTGCTTCCCGATGGCAGACGGCCGAAGGCAAGCGGCGCATTGAACTGCTGCTGTGGGGCGGCGACGAACTTATGCTCATCGTCCCCGCCTGGTGCGGCTGGGAAACCGCCGAACTCTTCTGCCAAGTCATGAAAGATGCTGTATTCCCTGGAGGCAAGGCCCTCAAGCACGGCATGGGTCTGATCTTCGCTCATCACAAAGCCCCGATTCACGCACTCACTAAGCTGGTACACGATCTGGCGGACGAAGCCAAGAAGGATGATCGCGACCACAGCCGAATCAGCTACCTGGCGCTGGAATCCTTCGACCATGTTGGTGAGGATCTCGACCGTTTCCGCGAAATGCGCTGCCCGGATCCCTCCGTGCAAAAGGCTCTAGTTCTGAGCGCCGAGAACGGAGCGCTCGGGCGGCTCCGCGAGACGCTTCACAAGCTGCAGGCCAAGGAATTCCCCCGCCGCAAAGTCTACCAAGCCGCCTTGGGTCTTTCCCGGCGCAAACCGTGGACGGAAATCTCGAAAGATATCATTCCCTTTCTGGAGCCCTGGAAGGGCTTGCTCGATGAATGGCGGATCCTCACGGGCGAGAACGAAGAGGCCGCCTGGTATCATCTTGCGGATTTGTGGGACTACTTAGGAGCCGAGCTATGACCCCTGCCACCCTCGCATTCGATCTCAACTGCTGGAGCATCCGCCTCAAGATGCGGGGCCCGCTACTGACCACCTCCAGCGCTCCGCTGGGCTTCGGCATCGATGCCCCCTTCGCGCGCAACGCGGCTGGGGATCACTATCTCGCGGGAAGCCTGGTCAAAGGGCGCATCAAGGAGGCCTGGCAGGAATTAGCAGACTCCGAAGCCGGCGGCTCATGGGACTGGGCCCGCTGGATGGGCAAGGAGCCACCGCAGACCGGCGCCGAGGACTGGGACAGCGAGCGCGGCTTGCTGCAATTCACCGATTTCACCCTCCAACGAGACGTCAGCGCCTCACTCGATGAAGACCTCATCACCTACCGCATCGCGCGTGACCGCCAAACTCACTCCGTGCGGAGCGGCCAGAACCTCATGATCCAATCGCCCTTCGCGGCCGGCGGCGAGTATTGGTTTGAAGGCCGCGTCTGGGCCATCGTCTCTCCCGCCGAGGCTCTGCTGCTGGATCGCGGTCTCCACCAAGGGCTGTGCTTTACTCCCGCTCTGGGCGCTGAAACCTCGGTCGGCTTCGGCGTGATCGCGGATGTCGAAGTGGCGCGCGAAACCCAATGGACCAACGGGAACGGCTGGGGTGCCGCGGACGCCGCTCACTGGGGAGTGGCCTTCGCTCCCGAGGGTCCTCTCTGCCTTGCCGGCCGGCGCATCGCCGAAAACATCTTCGAGTCTGAGCCGGATATCGCGGGCAGCGTGATCAAGGGCGCCTTAGCCGCGCTCCTCCTACGCCTCCACGGCGCTGCCGGAACGGATGTCTCCACAATCCCCGGCCTGGCGCCTCAGTCTTTGTACAAAGATCTGTGCCGGGAGTTCTCGAAACTGCGGGTGCTGCACGCGAAGCCCGTGCTTAAGGGCGGCCGACGCCGCCCGCAGGCGCTGCCGTTGAGCGCCATAAAGGTGGGGGATGACCATCTGAAAGATGCCGCGCTCACCGCCGCTCTTCGCCCGGTCGACGGCTACGCACCAGCCTTCCAGTTCGACTGGAAACGCGAAGACCGCAAGAAACCGGACTGGGAAACAGCCAATAAGGAATTGGCTCTCACCCCGCCAGCCCACGAACTCCGCGTGCGTACGCAGATCGAGACCGATAAACGCCGCGCCAGAGATCAAGCCCTCTTCGCCTATCGGATGCTCGCGGCCCGCGCCCTTGATAGTGAAGGCGGCGTCGACGAGTACGAATGGCTCACTGAATTCGGATTCGGTTCCATGGAGCCGCAAACGCAAGCACTGGTGAAGGCTCAACTGGCGGCCCTTCTCGGCAGCTATGGCCTTCCCGGTGTGGGCAAGCTCAAAACCCGCTGCCAGGCCAGCCGTGTCGCGGTGGAGTCCCCCGCCGATGCGATAAAACGCGAGGCAGTCTTCATTGTCACGCTGCAGACTCCCGCGCTTCTCTGCGATGTCGAGCAAATTGGCGACGGCCTGTCCGATGCGTCCCAGGTCTATGCCGACTACTGGAAGGAGGCATCCCAGGACTCCTTCGAACTGGACCGGGAACGCTTCTACGCCTCCCAGGACCTGGCCGGTGGTGGATACCTCTGGCGTCGGTTCTCCCCCCAGCGCATCTACCGTCCCTATGTGCTGACTCGCGCCGGCAGCACATTCGTCCTCAAGGCGACCGGCCGCGGCAGTGCCGAAGAGCGCCTGGCGCTCTGGCGCCGCTCGGGTCTGCCGCTGGCCAGAACAGTGTGCGACCGCTTCGGACTCAGAGGCGATGCCGCCGACTGGCAGCGCTGCCCCTACGTTCCGGAAAACGGTTTTGGTGAAATCGCAGTCGACCCTGCGTGGCAGTGGGAGCATACTCTATGAAACTCGAATCCATCTGGCAATTGGAAGGCACGCTTGAGACCGTCACCCCCCTTCACATCGGTGATGGCGGTGTGAGGTATGGCAAATTCCGCCGCTCCGCGAACAACCCGGACGGCGAAGTCGAGGAAGCCAGCGAGATTCAAACCGCCGCCAAGCGCCTCGACAATAAAGCCCGCATCCCCGGCTCCGCGCTCAAGGGTGTCCTGCGTTCCGGCTTTGCCGTGGAAGACGCCGGCGTCAGACAAGTATTCGGTTTTCAGGAGGAGGAGCCCGCCATCGGGCAAGGCGGATCGGTTCAGTTCCTCGACGCCGTGTCCGAACAGCCGCTCTCGTGGGCCCAACTGGTCCTCGGGCGCACCGCCATCGACCCCGTTAGCGGCGCCGCGCAGGACCGCTTCCTGTTTCATCTCGAACTCGTTCCGGAGGAGACTCGCTTCCAGGTGCGTATCCGAGGCAAAGCCTTTGCCGGCGAACTCTGGCAGGACGCCGTTGCCCTTGTCGACTCCATGTTGCGCCGATTCAACGATGAATCCATCACCCTCGGCTCCGGCGAGAGCAACCACTGGGGCGTCTGCCGCTGGCGCCTCGACGCGGTCCGCGTCCTCGACGCCGCTGAACGCGGGAAGTGGCTGGCCGCTCCCAAGCCCCTCGATTCCGCGCTCGGCAAGCTCCCCGACCGCAAATCGGAGCTGAACGCGGTGACGCCCGTCGCGGAAACGCGCGCCAACACCATCCATCTGCAACTGCGCTTCGACGGCCACTCTTTCCTGGTCAACGATCCGCGCAAAACCGGCAAGAAAGAACCAGGCAAGGATGTCCACGCCCACGCGGCCCGCCGCACCGCCGATGGCAAGCTGCTCCTCCCCGCCGAAAGTTTCCGCGGCGTCCTCGCTCACCAGGCCGCTCGCATCGCCCGCACCAAGGGAAAAGCCGGCCAGCGTCAACCCGTCAAGCGCGATTCCAGTGGCGCCCTCACTGCGAACCTCGATTCCGTGACCCGGCTGTTCGGCGCCGCCGGCTGGGCGAGCGTGATCCAGGTCCGCGACTTCGTCGAGATCAGCCGGACGGGCCAGCCGTTTCCGCTTCCTCCCCAAACACACGAGTTTCTCGCCGTCGACCGTTTCACCGGAGGCGGCGCGGAAGAGCGCAAATTCGACGCGGAAGGCGGATGGCAGCCCTGGCTCGCTGGCCGCGTCACCATCGACCTTAAACGCCTGTCTGCGACGGGCAAGCCCGAACCGGCGCTCGGCCTGCTCGCGCTCACCTTGCGCGATCTCGCCGAAGGGGATCTCTCCTTCGGTTGGGGGAGCAGCAAGGGTTTCGGCTGGGCTACCGTGGATACCGGCGACCTCGACGCTGCCCAATGGGTGGAAAGCAGTATGGCCGGCTGGTGCTCTGGGAGCGTAACCGACTGGATTCGCGAATGGGAAAAGGAGAACCACAATGGCTGACTTCTATTTGCCGTACCACTTCATACCGGTCGCGAAAGGCGGGCGCAAGGGCGATTTGCCATCCTCCGAGTTCCGCAAAGGCAACACCGAACGGATGGAGGGTGTGCGGCATGACGTCTACCTGCCGGGCACACATTCCGGGACCATCGAATGCGCTCTGGAGGCTGCCAGCGCCATCTTCATCGGCCACCAGAAGGACGACGCCACCAAGGAGGTGATGGGCTTCAAACTGGATGGGCGGCCCGCCATTCCCGCATCCAGTTTACGTGGCCTGGTCTCCTGCCTTGCCGAAGCGGCCTCCAACTCCGCCGCCCGCGTCCTGAGCCGCAATGTCCTCGGCCAACCGTGCTACTCCTACCGCAAACCCATGCGTGAGCCCCTCAGTGCCGTCGGCATGCTCTCCCGGGAGGGAGAGCAGTGGAAGCTGGAGCCCGTGTGCCTCCCCTTGCTGCAGTACGATAACCGCGGCAGGCTGACTCGTGAAATGGCGAAATGGAAGAGGGTGTTTGCCAAGGAGCCTGTCTTTCGTGTTTTCGCCGGAGGCCTCTTCGACGGCCGCGATTCCATCTGGGACCCCGCCTTTGCGCTGCGCACTACTTCCGCGCCCAAGGGACTGATCCCTGTCCGCCAGCTCGCCTGGGCCGACGTCGAAACTCTCGGCGCCGCCGCCAGGACACACCTCAACGCCAAGCCCGCCGAAAACCCCCGCACCGTCGTCGCCCAGCGCACGGACCCTGCCGGCGCCAAGCAGAAATGTCTGGTTCGCGTGCTGGGCTGCTACGAGAAGGATCCCTACGGCGACGCCTTGCGCCAGCTTCCAACCTCGGACAAGAAGAAGCACGAACTGTTCCTGCCCTTTCAGCCCGGCCGCTTCCGCAAGCTCTCTGTTCCGCCCGCCGCGCTCGAAAAGTTCCAACAGTTGGCCGACCAAATGACCGAGCAGTCCAAGCGTGAACTGTCGCCGCGGCCTTACGAACCCAAGGACACGCGTCCCGACCGAACGCAAGGCGAGCGCCTCAAGCCCCAGCCCGGCGACCTCGTTTTCTTTGACGTCGACGAACAGACCCTTGATGTCACCGAGATCTCCTACTCCTCCATCTGGCGCGACCGCGTGGAGACCCTGGATGGCCGCGCCGCCAACGCCTGGACCTTCTTTGAGAAGGTCGATCCCGAGCTCACGCCATTTCACCCCGGCCGCCAACAGATCACCCTCGCCGAACGTCTCTTCGGATTCGTGGAGGAAAAAGAAGGTAAGGAACTCCGCAACGGACTGCGTCTCAAAGGCCGCGTGCGCTTCTCGCCGGCTTTGTCATCCGACCCGGTCACTGAACTTCCCGCTGTGCCTCTGAAGGAATTGAGCAGTCCCAAGCCTCCCTCTCCGGCCCTTTATTTTCGCAACCCTCAAGGCCAGAACGTCTACATTCCGAAGAGCCGGCTGACACCGGGGACGCATGCGCCACAAGGCCGCAAAGTGTACCTCCACCACCCCGCAGCCATCCAGGGAAACGCCACGCCGTGGCATAACCATGAGCACTTCGAGGCGGACCGCCATGTGAAGGTCAGACCGTGGGCCAAGGGCGCCAAATGGCATTTCGAGGTTCGCTTCGACAATCTGAGCGACCTGGAGTTGGGGCTCCTGCTGTTCGCCCTCACGCCCTCGCCCGAGTTCCGGCATAAAATCGGCATGGGCAAGCCCCTTGGCCTCGGCAGCGTGCGCATCCAAGTCGAGAAAGTTCTGCCAGTCCTCCGCCCCCAACGCTACACCGCCGACGGCTGGTCCCAGCCACGCTTCTCGGCCGAGCTGGCATGGCAGCAACTTCGCGACCAGTTCCGGAGCGGAATGAACCCGGCGATCCGGACCGCCATCGAGGTATTGGGAGATCCCGCACAGGTAGACGCGAATACCGAAATTACCTATCCGCGGGTGGCAGGCCAGCAGATGCAGGACGAACTCTACAAATGGTTCGTGTCCAACGACCAGCAGAAGGACGCAGCGCAACAGGTGGCCTTGCAGCCCGTTGACACGCGCATTCCGAAGCTGCCACGTCTCCGGCCGCCACGTTGATGATCCGCCAGGGAGCGCCGGCTGAGGGATAGCCGGCGCGTCAACTCCAGAAGAACGCCGCCAGCTTCCCGCGACTTTCCTCTCCGGGATTCTGAATCCCGAAGTATCCGCTCGCCGGCTCGCCGCCGGACCAGTGCGGTTCAGGAAAGCTCATTTCCGCCAGAATTCGATGCCGCGGCCCGGAGTAGTTCCACTCCCCGTCTCCAGCCAGCAGGATCTCCCGCGCTTTCCCGAAGAGCCGGTCGGAATGGGCAGAGGTCGGGCGGCGCGCGCACCGCACCAGCACCCGATCTCCCCGCCATTCGGAGCGGTCGCGAATATCGTCTTCGGCATCTTGTTCGTCCTGCGCCGACACCCCCTGCGCCGCCCGGTCCAGCGCGCGAATGCGCGCGACTTCTTCCTCTGTCGCGCCTGCCGTCAACATGCCGGGGATATAGCCCCGGTCGTTCACAGCCACCAAGTATTGCCAGCGATTCAACTTCGCGCCCAGCCATGCGGCCACCTGTTCGAGAGAGCTCAGAGCCGAGGACCGGTCGTCGCCGGCATAGCGATGATGATCGATATTCTTCGCCCGGAACTCGTTCGGTCCCGCCAATTCGATCCCGATAATTTCCGTCTCGGGATCGCTCGCCTTGCGGTTTCGGAGAGCGCCCACCACTTCCGGCTCCAGCCCTGCCCAAGTGGCGCCCCACGGCTGCGCCGAAGCCAGGACCAACTCGCCACAGGCGTCCAGCAGCTTACGGATTTCCATCGACTCCAGGTCGTTGAGCGCCACCACCCAGATTCTCTTGCCTGCCGGGCCCAGAGGGTTCATCATGAAGTAGTCAACAGAATAGCAGTTGTGGCTGGTTGGTCAATTGACACCTGTCCCGATCTAATGAGGAGGAATTCGTAGAGATTCAGCCACGGCGGCCGTCGGGAATGACCGGTGGAGCGGGGTGCCGCCTACATCGAGAGGTGCCAGGAACGGCGTGCCGCGCAAAACCGGCGCGTTGGGGGCGGAGGAAGGAGTTTTGCTTGCTATCGCTTCATTTTCAATGGTCTGGGACGATTGGGAAAATGGGCCTCGGGAGAGGGGAGGTGCGCGGATTCGATGGATCTGATTGAGGGGATGGTAGTTAGGGTGGAAATTGGAGGCGGAACGGATGAACGCCGAGGCGAAAGAAAAGCGTTGCTTTGTGGGGTGCGCGAAAAGTATACTCTATGTTGTTGAGTGGCAAGGGCAAATTTAAGGAAGAGGGAGCGCTCCCGCCCCGATCAGAAGGGGATTGAAACTATAGAAAAATCCGTACGCCCACTGAACCGCCCTGATCAGAAGGGGATTGAAACGCGATCTGCGCGTCCTTGTCGGCTACCTGCTTGGTGGGAGCGCTACCGCCGCGAGTTGCCAGAATCCCTGGCGCTCTTCAAAAGGCCCGGGAGGGCGCCCGCCCCGATCAGAAGGGGATTGAAACTTGCTTTGCCACTTGTCGTCCCCATACTTGTAGCCGGCGGGAGCGCTCCCGCCCCGATCTGAAGGGGGCAAAGCGGGGACAGCTATCCAATTCCAAAGACGGGAATTGGTAGCAGTCCCCGTTTTGCGACGCCGTTTTGCGATGCCGTCTTGCGACGGGTTTTTGGGAGTAGAGGAGCGCGAGTCGGTCACAGGAAAAACGGGAGCGGTGAAAATATCAGGTCAGGCTCCGAGAGCGCTCCAGCCCCGATCGGGAGGAGATTGAAATGTGAGGTTGGCAGGCTGAAGCCCTCCCCACCGAAGGCACGAGCGCTTTCAGCCCCGATGCCCAAGCTCCAAACTTCGGACAAATGTGACGCGACCGGGGCCGGGCGGGGAGACTGGCGATGGTGGTACGATTCGGTTTCCCGAAATGGAACCCGTACCGCGCCCGGAGTGGGCGTCCCCCATCGAGGTTGGCGTACACGCGCGAAGCTTCTATTCGGCGCTGACGGAACAGCCCACCAGAGGCGTCATGCGGACTCTCCGCGACGATCCGAAGCTTCTGAGCTTCCTTGAAAGGCACGAACTTGGACGGCTGGAGTTCTCGGGCCGCCTGCCCGACCCGCGCTGGCACGGATGGTACCTTCCCTCCACGGGAGAGCTTGTGATCAATGCGTTCCGTGGTCCGGATACGTACGGCGAACAGTTTTATCCTCCGGCACTGGTCTCCGTGTCGGCGGCCGGGCGTGACGTAACCGAGGCCATGCAACGCAGCCTGTATCACGAACTGGGGCATAAGATCATCGACACGTGCGGTCCGGAGGTGCTCCATCAGGTTGAGCACCTGCGGCGAAGCGGCCGGGCGATACCGATCTCACGGCGCGCTCGCGCCGGACCCCAGGAGTATTTTTCCGAGTGTCTGGCCGCGTATCGCTTTGAGAACTCATTTGCGGACAAGGACCCCGAGGGGTATCATATGGTTGAAGCGATTCTGAGGATGGCATGGCGAAAGTAGCCAATTACGACACGCTTGAACAGATCGGAAACGAACTGTACACGCGGTCTGCCGCGGGCAATCTGGACTTCACCGCCTTCCAGCAGCTTTTTGCCGAGGCTCGCGCCGTCTGCGGCGAGGATGGGGATGCGCTCGAAATGTTCTGCCCCTACGCCAAGCCCCCCGGATGGTGGGATTGGATGACCAAGGAACTGCAAAAGACGTCTTCCCAGCGTGTGGCGTAGACCACCGTTTCACCAAGCCATTTTCGGGGATGTGTGGAAGAAATGACCATACAGGGCCAGCAACAAGACGAGCGCTCCCGCCCCGATGAGATTGAAACGAGGGGACCGGCGACAAGATCGCCGGCGCTACCAGGGAGCGCTGTCGCCTCGATCTGAAGGGGACAATGTGACGCGGCCGGGGCCGGGGGTTACAATTCCAGTTGTCCATGCCACTTCCGTTCACGGTCGAACAACTCTGGGAGGCCTGGGAACGCGTCCGCGAGAACGAAGGCTGCGCGGGGGCGGACGGGGTCACCGTCGCGCGGTTCGCGGAGCGGGCGCACCGGCTGCTGCCGCGGTTGCTCGAACGGGTCAATGATGGCTCGTACCGGCCGTTTCCATTGCTCAAGATCGTCGTGGAGAAACATCCGGGGGCGGTCGCCACGCGCACGCTGCTGGTGCCCACCGTCGCGGACCGCGTGCTCCAGACCGCGGTTGCGCGGCACCTCTCGCGGTCGTTCGAAGAGGAGTTCCTGGAATGCAGCTACGGGTACCGGCCGGGACGGTCGGTGGACCGCGCCATCGCGCGCATTCGCAAGTGCCGCGAACTCGGGTACGTCTACGTGGTCGACGCCGACATCCACGCGTTTTTCGACCTTGTCGATATCGACCTGCTGCTCGAGCGCCTGGCGGAGCGGCAGCCGGGTGAAGCCATCATGGACCTGCTGCGGCAATGGGTGCGCGGGTGCGTCTGGGACGGGTCGCACCTGCATCCGCTGACGCGCGGCATTCCGCAGGGGTCGCCGGTTTCGCCGCTGTTGGCCAACTTTTTTCTGGAGGATTTCGACCGCGAACTGGAAAAGAGCGGGCGGAAACTCATCCGGTACGCGGACGACTTCCTGATTCTGGCGCGCACGCCGGAAGACGCGTCGCAGGCGCTGGCGCAGAGCGAACAACTGCTGGCGCAGGCGCACCTGGAATTGAACCGCGAGAAAACGCGCATCGTGGACTTCGCGCACGGGTTCCGTTTTCTGGGCGCGCTGTTCGAAGGCGACACCATCTGGGTGCCGTGGAAGAACGACCGCGTGAAGGGGCGACTGCTGTTCATGGCGCCTCCCCTGCCCCTGGCCATGCGCACGCGGTTCGAACTGCCGCCGCCGCGCGGCACGATGGAGCTGGCGCTGGCGGCGGCGGGCGCCACCACGGCGCACGCCAGCCCGCCGGTGGAAGGTATCGAGAGGAGACCCGACGTGGCGTATCTGTACCTGACGGAGCAGGGCTCGGTGCTGCGGAAAGCCGGCGACCGGTTCCTGGTGGAGAAGGACGACGAAGTGCTGCTGGATCTGCCCTACCACAAGCTGGAGACGGTGCTGCTGTTCGGCAACATCCAGGTGACCACGCAAGCGCTGGCGGAGTTGCTCGAAAAGGGCGTGAACCTGAGCCTGTTCTCGCGGCAGGGGCAGTATCGCGGGTCGCTGGCGCCACCGCGGGGGAAGAACATCGAACTGCGGCTGGCGCAGTTCGATTGCTACCGCGACGGGGGGCGCGCGCTCGGGATGGCGCGAGCCGTGGTGCGGGCGAAGATCGCGAACGGGGCGGCGGTGCTGGCGCGGTATCGCGAGCGGAACGAGGTTCCGGCGGATTTCGAGGAGCGGGTGAAGGGGCTGGAGACGGCGGTGGCGTCGTGCGAAGGAGCGGCGACGGTGGCGGCGTTGGACGGCGTGGAAGGAGCGGCGGCGCACGCGTACTTCGGGCTGCTGATGGAGTTCAACAAATCGGGGATGAACTGGCCAGGCCGGCAGAAGCATCCGTCGACGGACCCTTTGAACGCGCTGATGTCGCTGACGTACACGTTGCTGATGCACGAGCTGACGGCGCTGGCGGAGGGCGCGGGGCTGGACCCGTACCTGGGATTTCTGCACCAGGTGGATTACGGGAGGCCGTCGCTGGCGCTGGATTTGATGGAGGCGTTCCGGCATCCGGTGGCGGACCGGCTGGTGCTGACGCTGGTGAACCGGGAAATGCTGGGGAGCGACGATTTCCATTCGGGCGGGGAGCGGCCGGGGGTGTTTCTGGCACCGGCGGCGATGAAGCGGTTTCTGGCGGAGTACGAGCGTTGGATGCTGGAGCGGCCGGTGGTAGAGGGGGCGGCGGGTCCGTGTTTCCGGGACCGGTTGAGGAGTGAAGTGGAGGCGCTGGCGGCGGCGCTGCGCGGCGGCGGACCATTCGCGCCGTACCGGTTTGGCGAGGAGGAGAAGGCATGCAGTACGTCGTCTGTTACGATATAGCCGACGACCGGCGGCGGGACCGGATTGCGTCGGCGTTGCTGGACTACGGGCCGCGGGCGCAGGAGAGCGTGTTCGTGGCAACTCTGGACGACGAGCTGGCGTCCAAGATGGTGAGCCGGCTGGAGAAGTTGGTGGATGAGCGGGTGGACCGGGTGCATGTGTTCATGCTGTGCGGGACGTGCGGCGCGAAGACCAGGGTGATGGGGATGGCGGAAGTGGTGGAGGACCGGCCGTTTTACGTGTTGTAGGCTTGTTTTCAGCGGTCTGGGGCGATTGGGAAAATTGGGTCGGGGAGGGGGGAGGTGCGCGGAATCGATGGATATGATTGGATCGGTGGGAGTTAGGGTGATTCGGAGGGGGTCTCGGCGGCGAGGGTTGAGGCGAAAGAAAGGCGTTGCTTTGGGACGTGCGCGAAAAGTATACTCTAAATGGTTGTTGGCAAAGGGCTGGTTTTAGGAAGGGGAGCGCTCCCGCCCCGATGAGAAGGGGATTGAAACGCAGCCGGTTGACGGCGCCGTCCGAGTCATCGCGGAGCGCTCCCGCCCCGATGAG
>PMTR01000037.1 GCA_003167255.1 Bryobacterales bacterium | reverse complement strand
TCTGTCCCACATTGGCGCCCCGTTCACTTTCCTTATCGATCCTGTTCGCGCTACACTGATACTCAGAACAACAGCAGAATCAATATGTTGGCGTCGTCAGGCGAGGCTTGCCGGCCCACCGTGACATTTCGGCCACAGGTACGTCCAACTCATTAGATTGGATGGAATGGGAGTTCGATAAGACGATCTGCTGACGCAGCTTATGGCCCAGGATGCAGCCGGAACGGTTGGCGCCCGATTGAGCCCGCATGTGGATGCGTTAATTCGGGCGGCGCAGAGCGGCGACCAGGATGCCTTCGAGCAACTGGTGCGCACGTACGACCAAAGTGTGCTCCGCCTGGCTATGAACCTGTTGCGCTCCCCGGAAGACGCCCGCGACGTTTATCAAGAGGCGTTTCTGCGGGTTTATCGCAACCTGTACGCGTTCCGGTTCGATTGCAGCTTCCATACCTGGCTCTACCGGATTGTGACCAACATCTGCCTGGATCTGTTGAGGAAGAGAAAAGTCCGCAAGGAGGAACCTGCGGTGGTGGAAACCTCCGATGGGCCGATCGACCGGCTGGATTCCTATGAAGAGAGCGCGGCGGCGTCCGATCCGGAACGCGCCATGTGGAACCGCGAGCTGAAACAACGGATCGATGGGGCGCTCGGGGGACTCACTCCCCGGGAGCGCATGGTTTTTGAACTGCGGCACTACCAGGGATTGCGTTTGCGAAACATCGGGGAAGTCTTGGGCACTACCGAAGAAGCTGCCAAGAACTGCCTCTTCCGCGCGACCCAGAAAATGCGCGGCGTTTTGGGAGACTTTGTATGACTTGCGACTCGGTTACGAAGCTGATTCCGCTTTATTATTACGGTGACTTGACGCCTGAAGAGGAAGATCTCTTCGATCAGCACCTGCACGAGTGCGCGGCTTGCACGGCGGAAATGGAGCGCCAACGCGTGCTGGCGGCGGCCCTCGACCAGCGCCGTGTGGAACCGCCGGCCCTGCTGCTGGAAGACTGCCGCACCGATCTGATGGCCGCCATTGCCGGCGGCGCCCCGGTGATGGAGAAAGCGGCCAAAGGCCCGTGGACCCTGTTCCTGGAAGCCCTCAATATTTCATTCGCGGGGTTTGGCAAGATGCGGCAGCCGGCGGGCGCTCTGGCGCTGATCGCCATCGGTTTCTTTGCGGCGCGTTTCTCCGGATCGCTGGTTCCGTTCGCCTCGAACGGGATCGGCAGCATGTCGCTTTCGCCCTCCGACAATACTCTCTCCACGGTGCGCTCCGTCAATTCGGACGGCGGCCGCGTGCAGATCACCGTCGATGAAACCCGGCGCCGCGAAATTTCGGGCCGCCTTGACGATCCTGATATCCAAAAATTTATCCTGGCCGGTTCTCGCGGGGAAAATGCCGCCGTCCGCGTGCAAGCGGTGGGGCTGCTCAGGAATCCCGGCGATTCTCCCCAGGCGCTCGATTCCCTGCTGAACGCCCTGGCTAACGATCCCAATGATGGCGTCCGCCTGAAAGCCCTGGATGCCTTGAAGCCGCTGGCCGGCGATCCTCGCGTAAGCAAGACCCTGTCCCAGGTGCTGTTGTCGGACACCAACCCCGCGGTGCGGATGCAGGTGATCGACCTGATGGTCGCGCGCCGCGACGATTCCACCGTGGGCGTGTTGCAGAGCCTGGTACAGCATGAACAGAACGGTGGTGTGCGCCTGAAAGCTTCCAAGGTGCTAAAGGACTGGAATGCGTCGATCGGGACTTTCTAAAGCGCCCCTCTGCATCGCCTTGCTGCCGCTGGCCGGCTTTGCCCAGCCGTGGCTGACGCACGAAGGCGACCTGTGGGTGCGCACTTATAACGACACGGCTCCGGCGAAGCCGCGCGTGCGCATCAACTCGCACGGGCCGGTGTGGATGGAGGGCAACGCTTCGCCGGTGCAATTTGTCTTCACCGTAAAAGTGGCGGTGCGGGCGCGGACTCAGGCAGAAGCGCGAGCGCGGTTGGAGAAACTGCAAGTGCGCGCCGAAACTCAGGGCGAGTGGCTGGTGGTAACCACGCCCGGCGGCTATGCCACTTCGAGCGTCGTGATGCACGCGCCGCGGCTGGTGGAAGCCTATGTCACCAGTTCCGACGGGCAGGTGGAAGTTTACGGAGTGGATGGGCCGCTGCACGTCGATACCGGCGCGAATCAGATTAAGGTCGATCGCATTCATGGCGATTGCGGTCTTTCGACCGGCGGCGGCGATATCCAGGCCGGGCGCGTGGACGGCTCTTTGTATTGCACCACCGTGGCCGGAGCCATCCGCTCTCAACTGGTGGGCCGCGACGCCGTTCTCCAGACCAATGGGGGAGACATCGAAGCGCAACAAGTGAATGGCCTGGCGCACGTGGAGACCGGCGGCGGCACGGTACATATCCACTACGCCGGCGGTCCGGTAACGGCTGTGAACGGCGGCGGCCCCATCATTATAGATCGCGCCGGCGGAGTGGTCACCGTCCGCAATGTGGCCGGGGCCGTGCGCATCGGCGCGGCAGCGGGTATCCGCTGCGAATCGTCGAACGGCGGCAACATTCAGCTCTCCCATATCGTAGGACCGATGAGCGTGAGCACGGACGCGGGAAGCATTCTGGCCAACTTGATCGGCAGCCGGCTGGCGGAATCGCTTTTGGCGACCGGCAATGGTGACATCACGGTGGTCATTCCGTCTAACATCAGTGTGACGATACGCGCCGAGAACCAGATGGCCGACACTTTGCGGCGTATCGTATCGGAATTTCGGGAAATCCAGCCGCGGCCCATAGGGACGCACCTGGTGGCCCAAGGGCAGGTCAACGGCGGCGGTCCGCTGTTGCAGATCTCGGCTTCGTCCGGCACCATCTTCCTCAAACGTCAATAACAGGGATTGCTTCCATGAAACTGATTCTTAGTATCGCAACCATCTGCCTGGCGGCTAGCGTGATAACGCCCGCCGCCATGGCGCAACCCGCGCCGCCAGCCCCGCCGGCGCCGCGCAGGGTCCAGATTATCACGGCGTTGCCGACTCCCTACCTGGGGATCAATGCCGTCGATATTACGTCGGATCGCGCCAAGGCGCTCAAGCTCAAGGACGAGCGTGGAGTCGAAATCACCAGCGTGGATGCGGAAAGCGCCGCGGCCAAGGCCGGCCTGAAAGAAGGCGACGTGGTGCTGGAATACAACGGCCAGCACGTGGAAGGATGGGAGCAACTGCGGCGGCTGGTATCGGAAACTCCCATTAACCGCGAAGTCAAGATCGGCGTCTGGCGCAACGGCGCCGCGCAGACGCTGACGGCCACGGTGGGATCCCGCAAGGACGCCCGCGCAAACGGCGAGGCCATTGTGACTCCTTTCGGAGGGAACAGTTTCCGGTTCAGGATCGGGCCGGCGCCGACGCCGCCGTTCCCGCCGGCCATCGAAATTCCCGAGTTCCGTACGTTTGCGCAGAACCGCAGCATCGGTATCTTTGGAGAGTCGCTGGGCCAGGAAGAACAGTTGGCGGAGTTCTTTGGCGTCAAGAGCGGAATTCTGATCCGGTCGGTCGTGCAGGGTTCAGCCGCGGAAAAGGCCGGGATCAAGGCCGGCGATGTTCTCACCAGGATCGACGATACGGTAGTCTCCAGCCCCCCTGAGATCTCGAGCGCGCTGCGCGCCGCCGGCTCCAAGAGGACCTTCACCGTCACGGTGGTTCGCAACAAGAAGGAGATGACGCTCAACGTGACGCTCGAAGCCGGCACCACCGTGCGCGGCGGCATGCGGGACCGGGAAGATTGGTTCGGTCTACAGTTTCCTGCCTATGACCGCATAATCCAGGGCGTCGAAGAAGGCCCCGCGAAAATCGTCCGGCAGTGAGCCAAGCGACGGCATGGTTTCCACCGCCGGAGACAGCCGCCGCAACTGCATCAGCCCCACGCCGTACTCTTCCAGGTAAAACATCAGCAGCGGATGCGGCACCGGCCGCGTGTGCGTCGGGTCCAGATAAAAGTGGGTGGCGAAGATCGCCAGGCATTCCGGATTGGGCGTTTCGATGACGATCACGCCTCCGCGCGCCAGGCGCTCCGCGCATAGCCGGATCATTTCCGGCAGGCGCTCCGGCGGCAGATGTTCCACCACCTGCGAGCAGAAGATGCCGTCCAGCGTGCCTTCTTCGATGGATGCGAGGTACGGGAAGACATCGGCGATTTCGGCATCCAGGCCCTTGAGCCGGCAGACCGCCACGGATTCAGCGCCGACATCGATGCCGCGCGCCGGGACGGAGGCGTCGCGCATCATTTCAAGAAACTCGCCGCGCCCGCAGCCGATATCGAGCACGTTGCGGCAGCCCTCGAAATCGGGCAGATAGAGTCGCTGCCCGGCTTTGACGTACTCTTCCGTTCCGCGGAAGCGTTCCGCGAACTTCGAGTAATCGAAGGCCAGCGGAGGATCGGTTGGGCCCGGCCCGGGGCCGGCTTCGGCCGAAGGCGGAGCGGGAGACGCCACTGCTGAAATCCGCGCCCGCTGGCGGATAATTCTCAATTCGTCATGAATCATCCGTTCCAATTCGGCGCGCATCTTATCGACAACGGCCCAAAGCCGCTTCTGGATCTCGAAGCCATGCCGCTCAAGCGCCGCGTGGAATTCCGTATTCTGGCCGCGGATCAAATCGCGATGGGTGGCTTCGATCAACGTAACTTGATGCTGGAAGGCTCCCTGTAAGTCGGCTACGCTGCGCAGGAACTGGACTTCATTCTCCTGCAGCTTATGCTCCCACTCGATGCGCCACCCGGCCCAGTGGTCGCGCATGTCCTTCATTTCGTCGCCGATTTTTTCCTGCTCGGCCAGCCGGCCATCCATCTGCGCCAGCCGGCCGCCCATCGCGGAGAGCGCCCGGTTGGATTCGCGTAGCGCCTCCAGCACGGCGTCGGAATAGGCCACCACATTGCGGTTGAATTCCACCTGCTCCCGCACGTGCCAGTCGAGCACGCGCGCCAGCAGCCGTTTCCAGGCCTGCACCACGCCGTTTACGAGGCCGCCCGAGCGCGGGTTCACCGTACCGATGGCCGCCACTTTTCCCATGGCCGCATCGCGCGCGTGCATCAGCGGCATCAGGTCGGGCAGAGCGATATCGACGCCCGCCGCGGTCTGCGGGTTGTGCGCCCGCACGCGCTCGCGGACTTCCCGCAAGATCTCAATCAGCTCAGCGTTTTCCACGTCTTCGGCTCCAGGTCGCGGTCACGATGGTGCTCAGGCCCCCGCGCGGCGTGAACTCCCCAACTACCGTGGCCCCCTTCGGCTTGGCGGCTTTGACGACATCGCGCAGCACCCGGTTCACCACGTTTTCCTGGAAGATGCCGAGCTCGCGATACGCGTTCAGATACATCTTGTAGGATTTGAGCTCCAGGCAGCGCGCAGCGGGCACGTACCGCAGCACGATCTTTCCAAAGTCCGGCAGCGAGGTCTTGGGGCAAACCGAAGTAAACTCCGGCATCACGATTTCGATCTCGTAATCCTCGTACTGGTTGGGCCAGGTTTCAATTTCAGGCAGCGCGGCGTGTACGCCGGACTGCGCATGTTCGTCGGTATAGGCGCGTTTCATTTGGGTTCCAGTTGGTTATTCAACGCGGAGGCGCGGAGGAGCGGAGAAGATGGGAGTGAGTGGGGCGTCGCGTCCGGCATTTGCCCTACGTAACGATTGACGACTCTCTTCAAGCCTTTCTTGAGGACTGTGACATTGAAGTTGATGAGCAAACCGACGTGCTTACCGGACAGCTTGAGATACGTCAGCAGTTGCGAGGAGTGAACGGGAAGCAGTTCAGACACTGTTTTCAATTCAACTATCACCGTACCTTCCACGATCAGATCGATTCTATACGCGCAATCAAGGTTGACGCGTTTATAGCGGACGGGCAGTTCCACTTGTCTTTGAAAACCGAGGCCTAACTGGCTCAACTCATAACACAGGCACTCCTCATAAGCCGACTCCAATAGCCCAGGCCCCAGTGTCCTGTGTACTTCAATGGCAGCTCCGATGATCTTGTCAGTCAGTTGGTTATCGGCCGCCTGAAACCTGGTCGCTTCGCCCTTCTCAGCACTGTCAAATTCAACTCTCATTTATCTCCGCTTCTCCGCGCCTCCGCGTTGAAGATTCAATTCAAGCTCTTCGACAACAAATCCAAGAATAATCCCACGTCGGCCACTACACCGACCGCCTGGCCGGTTCCGCGGTCGCTCACCTTGGTGGCGACTGCCGGGTTGATATCCACACAAACGATTTTCACCCAACCCGGCAGCATATTGCCGGTGGCGATGGAGTGCAGCATCGAGCCCAGGCAAATCACCAGGCCGGCTCCTTTGAGTTGTTCCGCGTAGGCGTCCTGCGCCGCGTTCATATCGGTGATGGTGCCGGGCAGCGGCCCGTCGTCGCGCAAGCTTCCCGCCAGCACGAAGGGCACCCGCGCGCGCACGCACTCGTAGAGAATGCCCCGTTGCAGCAGCCCGCTTTCCACAGCCCGCTCCACCGACCCCGCATGATACACCGCGTTAATCGCCCGCATATGGTTGCGATGGCCGTGCTCTTCCTGGCGCCCATCCGCCAGGCGCACGCCGAGCGAGGTGCCGAACAGCGCGGCTTCCACGTCGTGTACGCCCAGCGCATTACCGCTCAGCAGGGCCTGCACGAAGCCGCCGCGAATCAGCGCCGCCAGGCCGGCTACGCCGCCGGTGTGCACCACCACTGGTCCGGCCACCACCACCACGCGCAGTTTCTGCTCCGCGGCCTGCCGAACCAGCGCGGCGGTCTGCCGCACGGCCGTCTCCACCTGCCGCTCCGAAGAGATACCGTTCGCCATGAAGGCGAAAGCCAGCCGGTCGCGCTCTTTGGATTCCGGAATCACGCGGATGCCGCGCAGTCCCACCACGATGCGGTCGCCCTGCAGCAGATCGCGCAGCCGCCGGCAGCGGGCTTCGCCATCGGTCACCACGATCATGGCGTCCATGCGCTGACCTTGGGCTTCGAGCCAAACGCCAGCTACGCGCACCTGGGTCCGATGGTTGGTGGTGGAATAGAAATCGTCCGGCGCACAGCGGTCCCGCGCCACCATGGCAAGCGCGGCATCGCCCGTATCCACGGGCGCGCAACCCAACTCCAGGAGGCTTTCCAGCAGCCGCTTGAGCGCCAGCGCATCTGGCGCGTCCACCTTCATCCGCAAATACGAGGCCTCGCTGTTGGTGCGTCCGATGCGGAATTCCTGCACTTCGAACCGGCAGTGGTATTCCACCACCTGGTCGAAGATATTCTCCATGATGTGAGAATCGATCAGGTGGCCTTCCGCCTCCACCACTTCCTGAAATTGCATAGAGGATTCCATTGTAGTGGGCGTTGGGGTGCTGTTGTTGGCGTACACGTCAGAGAAGACCAGCCGGAGAAGACCAGAGAAGACCAGAGGCCGGAAGGATGGCGGCCGAGTGTATACTGAACAGGGCCGGGAGTCCAAAATGGAGATTCCGGCAAAGAAGAGCCGCTTTAAGCCGTGAGAACATATTGGAGAACGTGTGACTGAGGCCCGAGATTCTGCCGCCACGGATGATACCCGGAGAAAGATCGTGGAGCTGGAGCAGCTCGGTTGGTATCACAGTATTGAACTTCCGAATGGACAAGTAATCAGGGGACACCTCGGCATTGAGGAATTGCGCTCGCGACTCGCGCGGTTTTCAATTCCGGAGAATCTCGATGGGAAGCGGGTTCTCGATATCGGCGCATGGGATGGCTGGTTTAGCTTCGAAATGGAGCGGCGAGGAGCCCGGGTAGTCGCGATTGACTCGGCGAGGCAGACCCGGTTCCTGAGAGCCAGGGAGTTGCTCGGGTCCGCAGTCGAGTACCACATTGCCGATATCTGCCATGTCTCCTCGCGCGAGTTAGGGTATTTCGATATTGTCTTGTTTTTCGGGGTCCTTTATCACGTGAAACACCCCATGCTCGCTTTAGAGAATGTGTGCGAGTTAGCGACGGATATGGCGTGCGTGGAGTCGTATGTTTCCGATGACGGCACGAATCCGGATGCCGTCCCATTGATGGAGTTCTATGAGACAACCGAGCTTCGCGGCCAATTCGATAACTGGGTCGGACCTAACACGGCTTGCTTGCTGGCGTTTTGCCGAACCGCCGGTTTCGCCAGCGTCCGGCTGGAGAGCGTGATCAAGAACCGGGCGAGTGTAACCTGCCTCCGGAAGTGGCCGGGAATCCAGCCTGCCGGGGCCGGGCCTTTCGTCACTTGCGTCGAGAACAGCGTGTCCCGGGATCACAAATTCTCCTCCGCTAACGACGACTACGCCGCCTTCTGGTTTGAAAGCGATCGGGCCGATCTTCGCCGGGAGGACCTTTTTCCGCAGATCGGTCCGTACGGCTCGCACCCTGCGGGCTTACGTAGCGCAGGTCCCAACGGATGGCATGTGAATTGTAAGCTCCCGCCCGGCCTCTCCGCGGGATGGCACGATGCGCGGCTGCGAATCGGCGCCAGCGAACTCAGCAATCCGGTTCGTATTGGCATAGATGTGTCCGAGGAAGAGCGGCGCCGAAGCGATGTTCGTACCTGGTCTGGTCAGATGCGCGTGGACCTGGTAACCGACGGCAAGAATTGGGAGCGCTATCGAGTCCGGGTTGGGAACGATAGCTGCGTGTCGCTCTGGCTCTCGGGCATCCCCGAGGATTGTGATCGGCGCGATATCCGGCTGCGTCTGAATGGCACTGACATACCCGCGCACTATCTTTCCCCTCCGGATCGCGAAGGACGGTATCAAGTGAACGCGCTGCTTCCATCCGGCCTTAGACCAGGCGACGCAGTGATTACCTTGGCGATCCGGGGAATCGAGTTGCCGCCGGTGAGTGTGCAACTAGTGGAAACGGGCGGTTAGTTCCAGTCGCTGAGGCCCGCTCCAACAGACCACGAAAGGCGATGGTTTGTTCCACCTGCTACTCCACGATCATGAACTGCTCGAACTTGCCGTCGGGCATCACGTAGATGTTCAGCGTGACGGTCTTCTTCTGGAATACCGCCCGGTAGTTGCGGTGGATCATGCCACCGCGCAAAGTCTCGCTGGCGCGCGTCACCGATTCCAGCTTCCCAATCTCTCCCAGCGATTTCTTCGTGTCGCTCAGCGCCTGCTCCGTGAAATAGGTATTGGCATTCGAAGTGAACAGCGCCCGGTCGAACTTGCCCCGCCGCAATCCCTCCAGAATCGCTCGCACCTGTTGCGTATCCTTTTCTACGGCAGCCGGCTGTTCCGTCACAAACAGAATCGTGGCCACCTGCGCGGTCACAGGGCCGATCAGGCTCACGCCGTCCTCATTGGTCAGCACCACAATGGCGGCGTTGCGCGCCGGGTACAGCGTGTTCGAAGCCAGAAATCCGGAAACTTCTCCGCTGTGCGCGATGGTCGGAATGTGGTTGAACTCTCCGACATCGAGGCCCAGCGCATAATGCGTCGTGTCGCCGTTCTTGAGCCGTACTTCCCGCGTGAATTCTTCGTACGAGTGCGGCGAGAGGATCTGCTTCTTCAAGAATGAGATATCCCACTTCGCAAGGTCGGAGGGCGTCATGGAAAGCTCGCCGGCCGCGAAATACCATCCCACCGCTTCCCGCCCTACGGGGCGCGGCGGACCGCCGGCAAACCGCGTATACGCGGCGGCGTCGGTGGGCATGGCGATTCCCCAATCGGCCGCCGACCCCATCCCCAGCGGCTGAAAAATCTTCTCCTTCAGAAACGCGAGCAGCGGTTGCCCCGAGGCCTTCTCGAAAATTTCACCGGCCAGCACGTAATTGGTGTTGCTGTATTGCCACTTGGTGCCCGGTTCGAAGTTCAGCGGCTTTCTGGCCCAACCCTCCACCACCGCCATTGGCGTGGTCGGCTTGGTCCAATCCGGAATCAAATAATCCTGCGGCGCGTAGTCTTCATACCCGGAAGTGTGCGAGAGCAATTGCCGGATGGTGACTTCATCGGCTCGCGTCAAATTCGGAAAGTAGCGGGAGACTTTATCGTCGAGCGAGAGCTTCCCCTGTTCCTGCAGCATCAGCAGCGCCGCCGCCGTGAACTGCTTGCTGATGGAGCCCACCGCATAGCGGGTCTCCGTGGTGGCCGGGCGGTCCGGACTGATGCTGGCCTTTCCGAATGCCTTGGCGAACACCAGCTTCCCATCCAGCACCACCGCGACGGATGCACTGGGCGCCGTGCTCTCTTTGAGGGTGGCCGCAATTCTATCGGTGAGTTTCCGATCGAGATCGGAAGGCGACTGCGCGGCCAAGGGCAGCGCCGTCAGCGTGAGAAAAAGCAGGTGGCGAATCATAGGACGTAGTGGCAGGGTTACTGGCCTTCGAGCCGGTCGATTCGGTGCTCGTGGGCTTCGGCGATGGTTTGGAGGCCTTTGATTGAGTCGTGCAGGATTTGGGAGTTTCGGGCGAGGGCTCGGATGTTTTCGGCGTCTTTCCGGACGTTCTCGGCGTCTTGTTGCACGTCGCGTGTGAGGAGTTCGACGGTCTCGGCCAGCGCTTCGTGGCGTTCCTGGCTGCGTTGCTGCGCGGCGGCAACCTGCTGCAGTATCCGTTCGATGCTTTCGATGCGGTCTGGTTGGTTGGCGTTGTCCATGCGAGTGTAGCCGATCCTTCAGTATAGCCCCGGGTTGGTTTGGGCGCGGCGTGGTGAAGGTATCGTAATTTGGCGAAGCAAGACAGACCACGAAAGGCGATGGTCTGTCCCACTTTCACTTTTCCGCCAGCCACGCCACGAACAGGCCGTCCGGCTCCACGTCTTCCCAATAGGAAATCAGCCGGCTCGAAACTTTCCGGCAGTGGCGTCGCAGCAGGCGTTCCAGCTCGCGGCGCGTGAACCATCTCTCCCATTCGGGCGTTTTCAACTTGCCCCATTGCGCGGCGTTCTTATCGATGATCGCGATGCGGCCGGCCGGCTTCACCACGCGGCAGATCTCGCTCACCGCCTTCCCGATCTCCACCGCATGCTCCAGCGACTCAGTGGCGTAAGCGCCGTCGAAGGACGCATCTTCGAAGGGCAGCTCCGTCATCGATCCGGCCCGCGTGCGGATGCCTTCCGGCACGTACTTCAGCATGGCCTCGGAGATATCCAGGCCCCACAGTTCCGCCTCCGGCTCCTGCTGGTGGAACACGCGCGCAAAGCGGCCCTTGCCGCATCCCACGTCGAGCACGCGCTTGCCGGCCAGCGATCCCAGGTGTTCACGGATCAGTTTGACGTGATAAATGCGCGGATCGATGGTGGAAGGGAAGTGTTCCTCGTCACCGGCCGCCTGGTCGAAAGAAGATTGGATGCGCGCGCGCAGCTCGGCGGTGAGCTGCGCGCGGTCGGGATTGCCGAAGAGCCGTCGCCAGTCCAACTACCGGTCCGCCTTTCTTAACATTGGGCCTCCGCTCCCTAACGGTCGCGGCTCGCTAGGTCCGCGTGAGGAAGATCGGCAGCCCCAGCTTCTGCGTGTAAGTGGGGCGGTAGCGTTCGGTGTTATACATGGTGGCTACCTCCACGCGGCGCGGCCCCAGCTTGGGATCCGGAATCGGCACCATGGAGTAGCAGCCGTTGTTGATGGCGCACATCAGCCCGTGCTTGCCTTCCTCGATAGCGTCCATGGCCATGCCGGCGAAGGTGGAGGCCACCATGCGGTCCACAAAGTCGGCGCTGCCGGAGCGCAAATCGTAGGTCAGGTCGCTCACGATGGTCTCTTCGCCGGTGGCGGCTTTGATCTCATTGCTGAGGTCTTCGGCCACGCTCATCTTCTTGCGATGCCCGAACGCGTCCGGCTCGCCGTATTCTTTCACCGTGTAGCCTACCCATTCGGCGCCCTCCGAAAGCACCGCCAGCGAATAGTTGCTGGGGTTGTTCTTCTTGTCGGTGACCAGCAGGTCGATCAGCTTGGGCAGGCTCACCTTGTATTCCGGAATGCAGCAGCGCACCGACGTCACATATGCCGTATAGAGCGCCGTGTACCCGGCGTCGCGGCCGAAGACGCGGAATATTCCAATGCGCTCGTGCGATCCCACCGTGGTCCGCTGCCGCTCGATGGCGTCCATGGCTCGTGTGATGGCGGTCGAAAAGCCGATGCAGTACTCGGTATTCCGCACGTCGTTGTCCATGGTCTTCGGAACGGCCACCACTTTGAATCCCTGGCGGTCCAGTTCCGCTGCGTAGCTCAGCGTATCGTCGCCGCCGATCGCGATCAGATAATCCAGGTTCAGCGTGGCGATGTTGGCCAGCACTGCCTTGGTGATGTCGAACACCACCGACGTCACGCCCTTCTTGGTGGATTCCTTCTGCGGGAACGACTGGCCTTCGAGCACCGGCGGCAGTTTCTTCATCCTGGACGGATTGGTCCGCGAGCTGTGCAGGTAGGTGCCCCCGGTGCGGTCGATGGTGCGCGTGTTTTCCCGGCTCAACGGCAGCAGGTAGCGCGTGCGGCTGGCCGGCTCGCGCAGGTCGACGTGCGTCAACCCTTCCCAGCCGCGGCGAATGCCGATCACCTCGCAGCCCATCTCGCTTCCCCGGTACACCACGGATTTGATGACGGAATTGAGGCCCGGAACGTCGCCGCCGCCCGTCAGAATCCCGATTCGTTTCGCAGACATGATTGCTCCCTTATAACAAGTGAATTTGTTTCGGATTAGAAAACCCTATTATAAAGGATGGCCCGCCGGGACGTGGGATCGAACCGGAAACTGCTGGTTTCAACGCGGCGCGGAGACACGGAGAAGACGGAGTAAGAGTCAAACCTACTGGCAAAGCGGGGACAGCTATCCAATTCCAAAGGCGGGAATTGGTAGCAGTCCCCGTTTTGCGGCGGCGCGTGCTGCCGGGAATCTACTTCTTGACCTGCTGCAGGGCGGTCCACTTCGAATCCTTGAAAACCGTATTTGGGTCGACACCGGCATGGTCGGCCAACAGATACTCGCCCTTATCGTTGACCCAGGCGTGGCCGTACAGGTTGCTCAACTCCATGGTTTCGCCGGTGGTGGGATTGCGGAACGTTTCCACGTCGCGCTGGGTCTGGCTGTAGTTGGCCGCCGCCGCGTCGTTGGTCTTCTGGCGCCCTTCGTAACCCTCTTTGATGATCTTGTTGATGTCATCGCTGTTCTTGGCCACGATGGCGGCGCGGTCGGCAACGCCTTTCTGGTCGATCTTCGCGATGTTGGACGCCACTCCGTTCACCTGTGCCTGCCAGTTCGGGTCCATCTTGATGGTCCTGGCGATCATGCGGAAAAAGTTCTGTCTGGCCGTCAGCTCGCCTTGCGGCGCGCGAAGCGCGAACATCGAGTACGCGCTGCAATCATAATGCCTGGCTCCGCCCTGTCCTCCGTTCACATTGTAGGTAGGCCATACCCGCGCGTTGACGTCTATAATCACCGCGATCCATTCCTCCACGGGCTGCCCGTTCAGGCTGTACTGCAAACGCGCGCGCGCCACGTCGGACCGCACTTGCATGGGCGTACTGGTGCGAGCCCACGAGGCTTCGGTCTCCCGCGCGGTCTGCTGCACTTCCTGCAGGACTTCCGGCCACGGCTCGATGGCCACAATCTGCTTGCCGGGGCGGAGCTTGGGGACCGCATAGCGCCGCAGGAAATCAGCCGCCGACATGGGCGGCATCACGTCGCAGGGTTTGCCGCCGACCTGGGCCTTCTGCTGGTTGCCTACCTGCATGTTGCGCTGCGTCGCCTGGTCGTCCGACCATTGCCAGTAATAGGGGGGATACAGCTCGACCCCAAACCTGCCGTCGGCGCTGCCCGACTTAAACGAGGTCTGCACGCGGCTGGTGGTGCACCCGCTGAACTGGCCCCACTGCGCACCGCCCTGGAATTGCCAGTCCGTGGGAATCAGCAGGGTCATCGCGGGAACCGGGCGTGCAAACCCGTGCTCATCCATGACGGTGGCCTTTTTCATGCGATAGAGGCCTGCGGGAGTAGCACCGGGCGCCGGCTGGGCTGGCCGGTTGGACTGCGGAGCGGCCGCCGGCGCCGCCAACAGCAGCAGCAGATACCCCGCCACTTGAGTATGCAGCGTATTTTTCATAAATCCCCTCATCGTATTTGGCGCAGAATCGCCCCAAACTGCCTCATTGTATCGCTACCTCCTGGCTCCCGGGTCGTCACCCTGCGCGCCGGCAAACCTCACACCCCGGCCGCCACCACCCTCGGCCCACCCTTGCGCACCTCTTCCGGGCACCCATCGCTGATGAGTTGGAAGTTCTGCACAAACCGCGCGGCCAGCGTGGCGTACTTGCGGTCGTAGGCCTCGCGATTCGGCCAGGCCGCCCCCGGGTCCAGAATCTGCGCCGGCACGCCGTCGCATTCCACCGGGACCTCGAACCCGAACACCGGGTCCTGGCGGAACTCGACGCCGTCCAACTTCCCCGTCAACGCCGCATTCAGCAGCGCCCGGGTATAGCGGATGCTGATCCGCTTGCCTACGCCGAACGGGCCGCCCGTCCAACCCGTGTTCACCAGCCAGCAGGCCGCGCCGTGCCGCAGCAGCCGCGCTTTCAGCATCTCCGCATATCTATAAGGATGGTGCACCATGAACGGCCCGCCAAAGCACGTGCTGAAGGTGATCTCGGGCTCCGCGCCGAGCCCGATCTCGGTACCCGCGATCTTGCTGGTGTACCCGGAAATGAAATGGTAAATGGCCTGCTCCGGCGAGAGCCGCGCGATGGGCGGCATCACCCCGCTGGCATCGCAGGTGAGAAACACGACGTTGCGCGGATGCCCCGCCATCTTGGGCGGCAGATAATTCTCGATGTAATCCAGGGGATACGCCCCGCGTGTGTTCTCGGTCAGCGCATCGTCGTTGAGATCGAGCCGCCGCGAGAGCGGATCGAGCACCACGTTCTCCAGGATGGTCCCGAACCGCCGCGTGCAGGCGTGGATCTGGGGTTCGGCCTCGGGCGATAGCCGGATCACTTTGGCGTAACAGCCGTCTTCGAAATTGAATACGCCGTCTTCGCTCCAGCCGTGTTCGTCGTCGCCCACCAGTTGCCGCGAAGGGTCCGCCGAAAGCGTGGTCTTGCCGGTGCCCGAAAGCCCGAAGAACAGCGCCACGTCGCCATCCGGTCCCACGTTTGCCGAGCAGTGCATGGGCAGCACGCCTTCGAGCGGCAGCAGAAAATTCAGCACCGTGAAAATCGTCTTCTTAATCTCGCCGCCATACTCCGAGCCGCCGATAATCGCCAGCCGCTCCGCAAAGTTGATGATGATGAAGGTCTCGGTGCGCGTGCCGTCCATCATCGGCGAAGCCTGAAACGAGGGCACCGCGATCACCGTGAACTCCGGCACGTGGCGCTTCAGCTCCTCGGTGCGGCGGATCTTCATGAACATGTTGCGCGCGAACAGGCTGTGCCACGCTTTCTCCGTGACGATGCGGATGGGCATGCGGTATTGCGGGTCCGCGCCCGCGTAGCAATCCTGCACGAACACGTCGCGGCCCTGCAGAAAGCCCTGGATGCGCGTCAGCAGCGCGCTGAACTTTTCCCCGCTGAATGGCCGGTTGTATTCTCCCCACCAGATGCGGTTCTCGGTGGAGTGCTCGCGGACGATGAACTTATCGGCCGCCGCCCGCGCCGTGTGCTTGCCCGTGGTCACCACCACCGGCCCCAGATGCGAGACTCGCGCCTCGCCGCGGAACACCACCTCTTCATACAGCGATGCTGTCGGCAGGTTCCAGTAAACGCGGTGCAGGTTCGTCAGCCCGTGGTTCTGCAGCCCGTAAATGCTCGCCAGCTTGCCCGCTTCCGGCTGCGCCGGAGATGGCAGATCTAAATAAGGATTCATCGCCAGTCCCTCACCAGCTTGCGGTCGCCCAGAAACATTTCGTTGGGCGCGCTCGGGTCGAGCGCCCAACGAATGCGCTCGATGCCTTCGGTCACCTCCCGCATCGCGCCGCAGAAACTCAGCCGCAGGTGCCCTTCCATGCCGAAGTCGCGCCCCGGCACCGTCACCACCCGCACCTTCTCGAGCAGCAGCCGCGAGAGCTTCTGCGAGTCCTTCTCGTATGCGCTGAAATCCGGGAAGCAGTAAAACGTGCCGCCCGGCTTGGTCACTTTCACCCCGTCCATCGCCGCGAGGCGGTTCACCATCACGTTGCGGTTGTTCTCCAGCGTCAACCGCAAACTCTCGACGGACGACTGCACGCCGTTCAGGGCGCCCACCGCCGCCCACTGCGAAGGCGCCGCCGGCCCCGAGGTCTCCTGCGACTGTATGTTCGCCATGGCGCGAATCAGCTCGCGGTTGCCGATGGCCCAGCCGATGCGAAACCCCGTCATCGCGTACATCTTCGACACGCAATTCATCACCACTAGCTTGGAGCTGTCCAGGTTGTGGACTTTGCTGAACCGGTAGCAGTTGGTGGGCGCGCGGCCGTCGAAGATCAGGCGATTGTAAGTGTCGTCCATCACCAGGTAGAGGTTCCGCTGCTCGCACAACTCCACCACGCCCGCCACGAACTCCTCCGAGTACACCACCCCCGAAGGATTATTCGGGCTGTTGAGGATGATCGCCTTGGTGTACGGGCCCAAGGCCTCGGCAATCTCCTCCACGGTGGGTTGGAAGCTGCCGTCGCGCGCCGTCACCGGCACCGGCACGCCGCCCGCCAGTTTGATCATCTCCGGATAGCTCACCCAGAACGGAACTGGAAAGACGACTTCGTCTTTTGGGTCGAGGATGGCGTGCAGCAGCACCATGATGGCCTGCTTGGCCCCGCTCGACGCGATCACGTTTTCGGGAGCCGCCAGCCGCTGGTAATGTTCTTCGGTGTACCGGATGATGGCCTTTTTGAGCGCTGGAATGCCGTCCGCCGGAGTGTACTTCACGTCGCCGGTCGAGAGCAACGCCGAGCAGTTCACGATGGCGTCGATGGGCGCCTTGCTCTTCGGCTCCCCTCCGCCCAGGTGTATGACCGGCTCTCCCTTCTCCCGCAGCAGGGCCGCCGTTTCGTTCAACTTCAGGGTTGGCGATTCACAAATCGATCGTGCCAATTGGCTGAGACTCATGGCTTTTGTCCTTCGGATAGACTGGTCCCCCGGGTAATCCAACGGGGATCTCTATCAGTATATAAGATCTTGGTGTCCGGTATACACCTTTGGGATGTGGCAATGTGGGGCCAGGCTGTCAGCCTGCCGCCGGCTTTTTAGCCGGCGTTCTTTGCGATTCCACCTTTGAGTCGTGGACCCGGCCGTCGCCTGCCGTCCCCACCTCCCCGGGACGTGGCTACCCATTGCTCCCGGAGTGCGCCCTGACTATACTGTTTACAGATAAACAGTTCTGTTAATTTCTTTATTGCGGAAAGAGAGTGTTGCTCATGCCCGCTCTCCGGTTTTACGGGTTCTCCCATGCGCGGCGCGCAATAGGACCGGCCTTCGCGATCATCCTTGCCCTGAGCACTTTCGCCGCTTCAGCGGCCTCCGGTACGTACGTAGTGCTCAATGAGATCGCCAACTCCAGTAGCACCGGCATGGTGCGTGTGTCGCCCGATGGTGCCATGGTCTCCACAGTCTCGCGAGCCGTATGGGGAACCGGGATGGTGGAGGAAGCCAACGGCAACCTGGTGGTCGTGAATGGCAAGACGCTGCAACGTCTCACACCGGCGTTCCAGGTTTCCACAGTAGCCACCGCACCCGCTGGTTCGAACTGGATCGCGGTGGCTGTCGACGGGGCAGGTAACTTCGTCGTGGCCGATAACATTCTCCATGCCATCTGGCGCATTTTCCCGGATGGCGCGGCTACTTTGGTGGCGAGCTACCCCGTCTCGTACCCCCAGAACATGGAGGGCGTCAGTATCGCGTTGGATTCTTCGGGCGACTACATCCTGGCGATCGACCCCGGAGCCACCGGCCTACTGATCCGCATGACACCCGCTGGAAAAGTATCCATTGTCGAGCTCGCCAGAATGCCCGTCGTCAAAGGCGGAAGCCTCGCGCCGGATGGCAAGGGCAACTTCCTGCTCGGGATGAACGGAGCCATCTACGACGTCAACCTGAGCGGCCAGATCGTGCTGGTGGCATCTGGATCGCAGCTTTGCTGCAATCTGACGGGTCTGGCCCTGGATCGGAGTACTGGTGAAATGTTGGTCAGCCTAAATGGTGTCGGCGGCGTCCCCAGCCTTGTGAAAGTGAGCGCCGACGGCAACACGTTTACCACTCTGGGGACCGGCAATCCGGATTTTTCCAAACCAGGAGCTGTACTCATCGACAATTTGGTTATATCCGGGGCGCCGGCGGTCAACTCCATGGTCCACGGCGCCACCAACATTTACACCGTCCTGGCGCCCGGTGAGGTATTCGTAATCTACGGCTCGGGGCTCGGGCCGGCCGACCTGGTCTCCAATCAGCCGACTGCCCCCGGCATATACGGGACTCAACTTGCCGGGACCAGCGTTCTGGTTAACGGGATTGCCGCTCCGATTCTCTATGCCTGGAATTCCCAAGTTGCCGCCGTAGTTCCCTATGCAACGCCGATAGAATGCGTACAGGTGACAGTGCAGTATCAAGGCGCGGGCAGCCCGCCGTTTCTGATGCCTATATATCCGGCTAGTCCCGGCATTTTTACTTCTGGCAAGGGTAGTGGCCAGGCAGCCGCGGTCAACCAGGATGGATTGCTGAACGACGCCACTCATCCCGCACCTGCCGGCACTATCATCCTGCTTTACGCCACCGGAGAGGGACAAACCGCGCCGGCGGGAGTGGACGGCCAAGTCACGGTCCCGCCATGGCCCAAACCGCTTCTGCCCGTTTCCGTTACCATCGGCGGGCAGCCCGCAGAAGTCTTGTATGCGGGCGAAGCACCGGGCGAGATCGCCGGCGTGATGCAACTCAATGTGCGGATTCCCGGCGGTATTCCACCGGGTAGCGCCGTTCCCGTCGCGATCTCCGTGGGAGGCACTCCCAATATCATGCAGCAAGTCACCATCGCCGTGTCCGCCGGTATAGAATGACCACCGCAGACCCCGCCTCGAACACATCCAACACCAATGACCGTCGCGCCCTGTGCCGGTTCGCCACCCCCCAGTTGCACTATTGCCGGCTATCGGTTATCATTTAGTAGTTTCGCGAGAACAAGCTCTGCTCCTGCGCTACCACCCGTCTGTCGGCGGGTCCGGCCGGGGGTGAGGCCCCGAGGTTCAACCGGTTTCACACCGAATTGAACATGGGCCTGTCTTAAGCAGGTAATCCTCGCAGTTGTAGTTTGGATGAGTTTTGCCGGGATCCGCTTGCGGGTTCTGGCTGGCGAGTGGGTTGCTCCACTTTTGATTTTCTAGGCAAAAGGAAGATTCGTGCCGACGTTTAACCAACTTGTGCGTAATGGGCGGAAGCCGCCACGGTGGAAGACATCGAGCCCGGCGTTGAATAGCTGCCCGCAGAAGCGCGGGGTTTGCACGCGCGTTTACACCTCCACCCCGAAGAAGCCGAATTCGGCGCTGCGCAAAGTGGCGCGCGTCCGGCTCACCAACGGGATCGAAGTGACAACTTATATCCCGGGCGTGGGCCACAATCTGCAGGAACACTCCATTGTGCTGATCCGCGGGGGCCGCGTGAAGGACCTCCCGGGTGTGCGGTATCACGTGATTCGCGGCGCGCTGGACACCGCCGGTGTGGCGAATCGCAAACAGAGCCGATCGAAATACGGGGCCAAGAGGCCCAAATAGGTAACGTATGCCACGCAGAAGAAGAGCCGTAATTCGTGAAGTGCTGCCGGACGCGGTCTACAACTCCACGCTGGTCGAGAAGTTCGTGAACTCGATGATGTGGGAGGGAAAGAAGAACACGGCGCAGGGCATTTTCTACGATGCCATGGATAAGATCCGCGAGCGCACCAGCGACGATCCGCTGAAGGCTTTCAAGAAGGCCGTGGAGAACACCAAGCCGCTGCTGGAAGTGAAAACCCGCCGCGTGGGTGGCGCCAACTACCAGGTGCCCATCGAAGTGCCGCAAAACCGGCGCACCTCGCTGGCCATGCGCTGGATCATCACCAACGCGCGCACGCGCCCCGAAAAGGGCATGGCGGAAAAGCTGGCCAATGAGTTGAACGACGCCGCCAACTTGCGAGGCGGCGCCATCAAGAAGAGAGATGACGTCCACCGCATGGCGGAAGCGAATAAGGCCTTCGCGCACTATCGGTGGTAAGGAAGAACGAATTGGGCCGCCGATGAACACAGATAAACGCAGATCGGAACAGAGAAAGAGCAGGACTTGTTCTTATCGGCGTTTATCTGCGTTCATCGGCGGCTAAAGAGGATTTTAGGTTTTAACGGATTTATGCCCAGAATGGTCCCACTCGATCGGATGAGGAATATCGGCATCGCCGCACATATCGATGCCGGTAAGACCACTACGACCGAGCGCATCCTTTATTACACGGGACGTACCCACAAACTGGGCGAGGTCCATGAGGGCACTGCCACCATGGATTGGATGGAGCAGGAGCAGGAACGCGGCATCACCATTACCTCCGCCGCCACCACCTGCGAATGGCGCGACATCCAGATCAACATCATCGATACCCCCGGCCACGTGGATTTCACCGCCGAGGTGGAGCGCAGCCTGCGCGTGCTGGATGGAGCGGTGGCGGTGTTCGACGCCGTCGCCGGCGTGCAGCCGCAGTCCGAGACGGTCTGGCGCCAGGCCGATAAGTACAACGTCCCGCGCATCTGCTTCATCAACAAAATGGACCGCGTGGGCGCGGACTTCTACCATTCGGTCGACACCATTGTCGATCGGTTGAAGTGCCGGCCGGTGCCGATTCAGATTCCCGTCGGCGCGGAAGAAAAGTTCCTGGGCATTGTCGACCTGGTGGACATGAAAGCCATCGTGTGGCGCGACGAAACCCTGGGCTCCGAGTACGACACCATCGAGATTCCCGAAGAACTGGTGGAAAAGGCCAAGGAATATCGCGAGAAGATGATCGAGGCCATCGCCGAATCCGACGACGGCCACTTGTTCGAAAAATTCATCACCGGCGAAGCCATCTCCAACGCGGAAATCCGCGCCGGCATCCGCAAAGCCACCGTCGCGCTCAAGATTTTCCCGGTGATCTGCGGCTCGGCCTTCAAAAACAAGGGCGTGCAGACCATGCTCGACGCGGTGGTGGATTATCTGCCCTCGCCCCTTGACGTTCCTCCGGTGGAAGGCGTGGACGTCGACGATCCGGAGAAGACTCTCATTCGCAAGGCTTCCGATTCCTCGCCGTTTGCCGCGCTGGTCTTCAAGATCATGACCGACCCGTACGTCGGGCAGCTCGCGTTCTTCCGGGTTTATTCCGGCACGCTGAAATCGGGCGATTCGGTGTATAACGTGGCCAAGCGGCGCAAGGAGCGCATCGGCCGCTTGCTGCGCATGCACGCCAACAAGCGCGAAGACATACAGGAGATTCTGGCTGGCGACATCTGCGCCGCGGTGGGCCTGAAGACGGTCTCGACCGGCGATACCATTTGCGACGACGAGCAACCCATCGTGCTCGAATCGATCGACTTCCCCACGCCCGTCATTCAGCTTGCGGTAGAGCCGAAGACCAAAGCCGACCAGGAAAAACTGGGTATGGCCATACAGAAGCTGGCCCAGGAAGATCCCACCTTCAAAGTGAATACCGATCCCGATACCGGGCAGACCATCCTTTCGGGCATGGGCGAGCTGCACCTGGAAATCATCGTCGACCGCATGATGCGCGAATTCGGCGTGGGCGCCAATGTCGGCAAACCGCAGGTGGCGTACCGCGAGACCATCCGCAAGAACGCGGAAGCCGAAGGCCGGCACATCAAGCAGACGGGCGGTCACGGACAGTATGGCCACGTGAAGATCCGCATCGAGCCCCTGCCGGGCGGCGGGTTTGAGTTTGTCGACGACATCACCGGCGGGCGCGTGCCGAAGGAATATATCAAGCCGACCGAGGCAGGTATTAGGGAAGCGCTGGAAGGCGGAATCCTGGCCGGGTTCCCGATGTCGGACATCAAGGTCACGCTTTACGACGGCAGCTACCACGACGTGGACTCGTCGGAAATGGCGTTTAAGGTGGCCGGTTCTCTGGCCATCAAGGAAGCCGTCCGCAAGGCCAAGCCGGTGCTGCTGGAGCCGATCATGGCGGTGGAAGTGGTGGTGCCGGAAGAATACAACGGCACGGTGATGGGCGATTTGAACTCGCGGCGCGGCCATATCGAAGGCATGCAGTCGCGCGGGACCACCCAGATCATCAAGGCGTCCGTGCCGCTTTCGGAGATGTTTGGATACGCCACGGACGTGCGCTCGCGCACGCAGGGGCGCGGCAGTTTCACCATGCATTTTGGCAAGTATGCGGAAGTTCCCGGCTCACTAGCCGAGGAGATTGTCAGCAAAGTTCAGGGCAAGACTACGAAATAAGGAGGTTATTTTTCTTATGGCAAAGGAAAAATTCGA
>PMTR01000077.1 GCA_003167255.1 Bryobacterales bacterium | reverse complement strand
ACCATGCCGCTGTTCTTTGCCAGCAACGCGATTTACCCCACCACCATCATGCCCGCCTGGCTAAAGACCATTTCTCATCTCAATCCACTGACCTACGTGGTCGATGCCCTGCGCACTTTCATGCTTGCCGGCAGCACGAGCACCTTCGGTCTGAGTCATGACTATGCCGTCATCCTCCTGACCACGATCATCCTGGTCTTCATTGGCGCCCGATTGTATCCCCATCTTGCAACGTGAAGGGTGTCAGAGCAAGGCATGCCGGCGATAGAACCAGGTCTTGACGGCTTGCACCAAGATCAGGTATGTCAGGGCAAGTAGCGAAATCGCACCCAGCAACGACAGCGGTAATGGCGTAAACCCCAGCAATGCGCCGAGCGGCGTGTACGGCAGCACGGCGCCGGCAAGGGAGATGGCAACAACCGATATCAGCAACCGCCCGCTCGGACGGCTTTTGAACGGGTTGCCCGCCGTCCGGATCACAAACACCACCAGCGTCTGCGTGGTGAGGGATTCCACAAACCATCCGGTGCGGAACAGCGGCGCGTTGGTGGAAGCGTGGAACAACCAGAGGAGCACCCCGAAAGTGAGGAAATCGTAAATGGAGCTGATGGGGCCGATGATCATCATGAACTGGCGAATGAACGCAATTTGCCAGCGCTTGGGCTTGTGCAGCAGGGCCGGATCGACATTATCGCCGGGGACGGCGACCTGCGAAGTGTCATAAAGAAAATTGTTCAGCAGGATTTGAGTCGGCAACATGGGCAGGAATGGTAGAAAAAGCGATGCCGCAGCCATGCTGAACATATTGCCGAAGTTGGAGCTGGTGCCCATGATGATGTACTTCATGATGTTGGCGAAGCAGCGCCGTCCCTCGATTACGCCCTCGTTCAAGACCCCCAGGTCCTTCTCCAAGAGGATGATTTTCGCGGCATCTTTGGCCACATCCACGCCATTCATTACGGAAATGCCGACGTCCGCGGTGTGCAGTGACGGAGCATCGTTGATGCCGTCACCGATGTAGCCGACGACGTGCCCGCGTGCCTTCAGACCGAGGATGACGCGGTTTTTCTGTTCCGGAGACACACGCGCGAAAATGGCGCCGTGCTCGGCCTGGTAAGCCAGGGCGGCATCGTCCATGGTGTCCACCTGGTTGCCGGTGACAATGCAGTCGGTAGGCAGTCCGACATCGTGGGCCACCTTCTGCGTCACGTACTGATTGTCGCCGGTCATAATGACCACGGAAACGCCGTTCTGTTTCAGCGCTTCGAGAACCGCATGAATCCCCTCTTTGGGTGGGTCGAGGAATGCCGCGAAGCCGGCCAGCGTCATCTCCTGCTCGGCGGCCACCGCATAAGCATCCTGCTGCTCGACCTTGCGGACTGCGACTCCCAGGGCGCGGAATCCGTCGGCGCTCAACTTCTGGAAGGTCTCGGCCGCCTGGGCTCGCCGGCTTTCGTCGAACGGCTGGGGAGCCCCGTCAATGATGACGGTGGCGCAGATGGCAAAGACGCTCTCCGCTTCGCCCTTGGTAATGAGGAGGAGTTCGCCGCCGCGGCGCACCACCACGGAAAGGCGCTTGCGGTTGAAGTCGAAAGGAATCTCATCTACCTTCTCATACTCCGCAATGGCAGGGCGCTGATACTTGAGGATGGCGTCGTCCAGCGGGCTCTTGATGCCGGCTTGAAAGTAGCTGTTCAGGTAGATGAACCGGAGAACGTCATCGTTGTCCTGCCCGTGAACGTCCACGTGCCGGTCAAGCGCGATCTCGCCTTCGGTCAGGGTTCCGGTCTTATCGCTGCAAAGAATCTCGATGCTGCCGAAGTCTTCGATCGCCGAAAGTTGTTTGACCAATACCTTCTTCCTGGCCATGCGGCGCGCACCCTGCGCCAGGGTGATGGTGATGATCATCGGCATCATCTCCGGCGTCATCCCGACGGCCAGCGCGACCGAGAACAAGAACGATTCCAGAAACGGACGATGTAAGACGAGGTTCACCAGCAGGACAAAGAGCACCAGCAGCATGATCACTCGGGTGATCATCAACCCGAAGTGGCGTATGCCACGGCCGAATTCGGTCTCCGGCGGCCGCGTGGCCAGCCGCTGGGCAATCTCGCCGAAGGCGGTGTCCTTGCCTGTGCGAACGATGACCGCGGTGCCGATTCCCGTCTGAACGGCAGTCCCCAGAAAAACGCTGTTGGCGGCGTCGGCAATGCTGTGTTGCCCCGCCGGAAGATCATCCGCCACCTTGTCGACGGGCAAAGATTCTCCGGTGAGCGCGGACTCGCGCACGTGCAGGTCCTTGGCATCCAATAAACGGGCATCGGCCGGCGCCAGGTCCCCGGCATTGAGCCGGATGATATCCCCCGGAACCAGCTCCGCGACCGGCAGCTCCAGTTCGTGCCCGTCGCGCAAGACCGCGGCAGTTGTAGCAACCTGCTTGCGAATATCTTCCACCGCATGCCGGGCCTGAAACTCCACATAGAAGTTCACGATCACGCTGAGCAGGACTATGGCGATGATGATCGAGCCGCCGACCGGATCACCCAGCACAATCGAGATGGCGCTGGCCGCCAGGAGAATCAGGACCAGGGGATTGGCGAAGAAGCGCAGAAAACTGATCAGAGGAGCGAAGCGAGACTCCCCTACCAGGCTGTTGGGGCCATGGACGCGCAGTCGCTGTTTGGCCTCGGCGGAAGTCAGGCCGGCTGGAGTTGCTTCGAGCAGGTGGAGCAGGTCCTTCTGAGGCATATCCCAGAAGCGGTCGAGTGTCTTGTCTGGTTTGTTCATGCGCAGCCTTTTCCGTGGATCTTGCGTGCTGTCTGGGCTTGACACCCCCGCGCGCAGGGGTGTTGGACGACCTCGGGCTTGATAGCACGGCTAGTGCCAAGTGCCTGGACATCGGATCTTGCGTCGCACACGATCGTGGCCGCGATTGGGACGGCCGGGAGAATTGGCAGCAACTGCCGGGTTCTGTGCAGATTTTGCACCTTGCGCCGGTGGGACTCCCCGGTCCGCCAGTGCGCCGATTGGCCCGCAGGTGAAACAAAACGAAGGTGCCCACGACTGGGCAACGGATTGCTGCTTAGAGTTTTGGAGAGTACCGGACAAGGTTGACTATGAGTCTGCACATCGAGCAACGGGAAAGCGAAGGCATCGTCATTCTTGACCTGAAAGGCCCACTCACTTCAGGTCATGGAGATTTGGAGCTGCGCGACAGACTATCGGTACTGCATCAATCCGGCAACATTAATATCGTGTTAAATCTCAAAGACGTCAGCCACATTGACAGCACTGGACTGGGGACGTTGGTATTTGGACTCGCCAGGCTGCGCCAGGCTAGTGGAAAGCTGGCGCTGGCAAACGTCAATCGGGCGCATCTGAAACTTTTCCTGCTGACTGAGCTGGCCATTACCTTTGAGTTCTTCAACGATGAGCACGATGCGGTGGACAGCTTCTTCCCGGATCGGGAGCTGAAACGCTTCGACATCCTCGAGTTCGTGCAGCAGCACGAAGGCGATGGCAATTCGATGTAGGGCACTTGCCCGGCGTTGGACCCCGACGCATGCTACAGTAGTCCGCCATGGGTCGCTGGTTGCTCGTGCTGGCAATCTTGCCGTTTGCTCTTTCCGCCCAGTACACCCTCTATACTTGCGGGGCCAGTTCCAAAGACTACGTGGTGGGCGCCAAACTCCCGGCCAGCGGCATCTTCCTCAAGCCCGCGGGCGGTGAATGGCGGCACGCCGGTTTCAATCACCCTTTCATCACCGCATTCGATTTCGATCCGCGCGACCCCTCCGTGGTGTACGCCGCCGCCGGCAACGGCCTGCTGCGCATTTTCGCCGGCGGCGAGCGCTGGAAGATCCTCACCGGCAGCGACTCGACCGAATTGCTCGACGTTGCTCTCGACCGCAACGCTCCCGGCACCATCTATTTCGGCCACACTCACGGCATTCAAGTGAGTCATGATAGCGGCGCCACGTGGCATGACGCCGCTTCCGGCCTGCGCCGCAAATACACGGCAGCTCTGCGCGTGGATTCGCGCCGCGCCGGCTTCCTGGTCGCCGGCACCGAGCAAGGCATCCTCCGCAGCGAAGACGGTGGAACGTCCTGGCGCCTCGCCGGCGCCGCCGGCATCCAGGTTCTGCACATCGAACAATCGCCCCACGATCCCTGCTACTGGCTGGCCTCCACCGAAGGCGGCGGCCTGTTCGACTCCACCGATTGCGGCGTCAGCTTTGAGAGCAACGGAAACCTGGGCGTGGGCCGCAACCTCTACGACATCGCCTTCGATCCGGCCTCTCCGAATCGCATTGCCGTGGCCGGCTGGGGAGTCGGCGTGGCCTTCACCGAGGACCGCGGCAAGACCTGGCAGCCCCGCAACGCCGGGCTTCCCGCGACCAACATTTGGAGTGTGGTCTTCGATCCCGCCCAGCCCGGCCGCGTCTACACCAGCGTGCACGAGGACGCCATTTATGTCTCCGCTGACAACGGCCGCACCTGGTCGAAAGACGGCCTCGCGGGCAGTTCCATCTTCCGCATGAAGTTCGTCCCGGAGGCGCCACGCCAATGACCCGACTCCGCTGGTTGTGCCTGTTGCTGCCGCTTTCCCTGCCCGCGCAGGCTCCGCCCTTCGTGCAGCGCGTCCGATCCGTGGTGGAGGCCTATGCGCACCCCGCCGGTTCCGGCCCGCTCGGCTACGCCAACATCGCAGCCAAGCTGTGGCTGCATGAGGATCCGGCTTTGTGCTCGCGCCGCCTGGAAGAACTGCTCGACGCTCCCACCGGCGACATGTTCTGGATGTACCCCATCTCCGCCATCGCCTATCTGGACCGCGGCCAACTCACCGATTCCGCCCGCCGCGCGTTCCGCGATTCGTTCCGTACTTACATGCCCTACCGGGGCGACACCGAGAATCACTGGGTCATGTATTACACCTCGCTCTATCTGATGGCGCAACTCTGGCCCGATCAGGATGGCGACCAATGGTACACCGGCAAATCCTCCGCCGAGAACATGCGCGAAGCCGCCGGCTGGCTGGAATCGTGGGTGCGTCTCACCACCACGCGCGGGCAGGGCGAGTACGACAGCCCCAACTACATGGGCCTGTACTTCCTCTCGATGTCTTATCTCTCGGCCTGGGCCCGCGATCCAGCCATGCAGAAGCGCGCCACCATGATGCTGGACTACCTCACGGCCGATTACGCCGCCGAAGAACTGGACGGCGTCTACGCCGGCGCGCATTCCCGCGTCTACGATCGCGAGGTCCTCGAAAAGTGGAATGTGGCCTCGAGCGATTTCGGATGGGTGCTATTCGGCCTGGGCCATCCGCTCTCGCCGCCGGCCAACCCTATCCTCTTTTATGTGGTCGCAAGCGCCTACCAGCCGCCGGAAATCCTCCAGCGCATTTCGACCGACCGTTCGCAGCCTTACACTCACTACGAACGCAAACGCACACGCAACCGATGGCGGTTTTTCGACGAGTTGCACGGCCCGGTATACAAGACCACCTACGTACGCCGCGAATACGCCGTCAGTTCCGACCAGGGCGGCACCCTGCAGCCCATTCAGGAACACTCCTGGGACGTCACCTGGTCCGTTCCCGATCCGCGTGGCGTCGAGAACACGCTGTTCACCCTGAACCCTCATTCGTCCTTGCACGAGTTGGAAACCTACTTCACCTTTCCCCCCGATATCGGCATCTCCGGCGTGGTCAGTTCCAAAAAGAGCTACGATTCGCCCGACAAGTTCGTCGGCGGCTCTCCCTACGAAAAGATTTTCCAGGACCAGGACACCATCGTCGCGCTGTACGATATCGCGCCCGGCGCCCGCTTTCCGCACATCAACGGCTTCTTCTCGAAGGACCTCGCGGAAGTGAGCGAAGATCCCTCCGGCTGGATCTTCGCCCGCGGCGGCGACGCCCTGATTGCCTGCCGCCCTCTGCAGCCATACACGTGGAAGCCCATCGAAGGCGGCGGCCGGCGCCTTTTCAGCCCCTACCTGAAGAACGGAATCGTGGTGCAGGTGGCCGCCCGCAGCGAGTTCGCCGATATGCCTGCGTTCCGCGGCGCCATCCTCGCGCTGCCGCTCGAATTCCAGCTCGAACCCACGCCTTCCGTCCGCTTCCATTCCTTGCGCGGACGGATTCTGGAGTTCACGTATGGCGAAACCCCGAGCGCCGACGGCGCTCCGCTCGACTACGCCCACTGGCCGCTATTCGGCGGACCCTTCCTGGAAGCCCCGGTAGACTCCGAGATCCTCATCCTGAAGTACGGTTCAATGCGGCGAACCCTGGACTTCCGGCGGCTCACGGTCACGGACGCGCGGTAGGCAAGCCGCCGGGAGCAAAAACCGAATGAAACTCCTTCTCGCATTCACCTGGATAGTGGCCGCCGCCTTTGCGCAGGACACGCGCGTGATCCTGCTGGGCACCGGCACTCCCAATCCGGAACCGGAACACTCTGGGCCGGCGGTCGCGATCGTCACCGGCCAGAACGTCTACGTGGTGGATTGCGGTCCCGGAGTGGTGCGCCGCGCCGCTCAGGCCGGAATCCGTATGGACCAACTGACCCGCGTCTTCATCACCCACCTGCACTCCGACCACACCACCGGCCTGCCCGACCTCATCTTCACACCCGCGGTCACGGGCCGGACAGATCCCTTCGAAGTTTTTGGACCGCCCGGCATTGCCGCCATGACTAACCACATCCTGAAGGCCTGGAAGGAGGATATGCACATTCGTCTCGACGGCCTCGAGCCCGCGGTCAAACAAGCTTACGTGGTTCACGCTCACGAAGTGCGGCCGGGCGTCATCTACCGCGACGATGCCGTCCGCGTCTCAGCCATCCCGGTGGTTCACGGCGCATGGAAGTACTCCTTTGGCTACCGCTTCGAGGCAGGTGGCAAAGTGATCGTCATTTCAGGAGACACCACCTACAGCACCGCCCTGCTGGAAGCGGCCAGGGACTGCGACATTCTGGTCCACGAATTCTACTCGCAGAAAGGCTGGGATGCCCGCACGCCCGATTGGCAGCGCTATCACGCGGCCTACCACACTTCGGCGATCGACCTGGGCAAACTGGCGGCGGCGGCAAAACCGAAGAAGCTGGTTCTGTACCACGAACTGCCGATGGGCCAACCGCCCGAGCAGGTGATCCGCGAAATCCGCGAGCATTTCAGCGGAGACGTGATCTACGGCAAAGATCTCGACGTGGTCCGCTAAACCGCGGAAACTGACACTTTTATTACAATTCAGGCCTTTTGAAACCTGTTACAGTCGAAGTGGCCGTTCATCGGATCGCATCACCCTCCTTCGATCTGCCTCTGCAATCAGATGGATACAACTCATCCCAAGGGTGTCCAAGCCCGCGTGCTTCTTTCGTCCGTGTTCGGCCCATACGCGCAGGACGATGAATTCGGCAGCCGCACCATCAATCCGATGGAGCTCTACCACAATCAGGTAACCCGCGCACAGGGATCGTTCTCCGTGCGTCGATTTCACCGCTCGTGGGGCATCCTCATGATTCAGGAGAATATTTCCGCTCCGTGCACGGTCCTGGATTTTCCCACGCGTGAAGCCTTCACCCGCGAGCTCGCGGCCCACCATTACGACATCGTGGGCGTCTCTTCGATCATCGTCAACGTAGGGAAAGCGCGCGAGATGTGCCGCATCGTCCGCGAACTCTCGCCACACTCCACCATCGTGGTGGGTGGCCACGTCGCCGCGATTCCCGGCATTGAGCACATCCTCGACGCCGACCACATCGTGAAGGGCGACGGCATCGAGTGGATGCGCCGCTACCTGGGCCAGGACCCCGAGGCCCCCATTCGCCATCCTGCCCTTTCTTCGGGCTTCGACCTCCGCGTCATGGGTGTGAAGATTCCCGATAAGGCGGACACTTCCGCCACCATCATCGCTTCCATGGGATGCCCGATGGGGTGCAATTTCTGCGCCACATCGTCCTTCTTCGGCGGCAAGGGGAAAATGCTCAATCTCTACTCCACCGGCGCGGAACTGTTCCGGCTGATGGAGGAAGCGGAAGCTTCGCGCAACGTGAAATCGTTCTTCATCATGGACGAGAACTTCCTGCTCCAGCGCCAGCGCGCCATGGATCTGCTGGCGCTCATGAAGGCCGCCGGCAAGAGCTGGTCTTTCAATATTTTTTCTTCCGCCAACGCCATCCGCAAATATAAGTATGAGGAACTGGTGGAGCTGGGCGTTTCCTCCATCTGGCTGGGCCTGGAATCGGCGCAGTCCGGCTACGCCAAACTGCAAGGCGCCGACACCCTGCAACTGACCCGCGAGTTGCGGGAGCACGGCATTGTTCTTCTAGGCTCCACCATTCTGGGGCTGGAACATCACACGCCGGAAAACATCGGCGAAGAGATCGAACGCGCCGTCGAGCACCAGACCGACCTCCACCAGTTCATGCTCTACACACCGGTTCCGGGCACGCCGCTCTATGACGAGATGGCCGGCCAGGGCAGGCTGCTCGATGACGTCGACCTGGCCGACATCCACGGGCAGGACCGTTTCAATTTCCAGCACGCCGCCATTTCCCGCGAGGAGTCCAAGCAGTTCCTCGACTCGGCTTTCCGCTGGGACTTCGAGCGCAACGGCCCAAGTCTCTTCCGGATTTGCCGTACGACGTTCCAGGGGTGGATGCGGTACAAGGACCATCCGGACGTCCGCGTGCGCGAGCGCTTTCACCGCGAAAGCAAGACGCTGCGGCACGCTTACACCGCGGTCCTCTGGGCCATGGAGCACCGGCTCAAAAACGCGAACCCATCGATGGTGCCGCAGATCCGGGCCCTGCGCATCGAGATCGAGCACGAGTTCGGTTTCGTCGCCGCTTCCGCCAGCCGCATCCTCGGCCCGGTGCTCTGGTGGACCAGCCTTCGGGAAGACCGGCGCCTGGCCCGCGGCAATCGCCACGAACCGCCCACCATCATCGGCCGCCGCAACTGGGCCGAAGCGTAGGTGGGGCATGCTTTACCTTGCCCGTTCTTCGTACACGTTCTCGGCGATCGGTCTGGCAATGCGTGAGCGTACTTCTGAACGCGATTGTCCGTTCTGAGCGGCAAGAAAAGGCAAAGTACGATAAGCCTACTCTTCGGCCAGTAGGCTAACCCAGCCGGAGGCTGAGGGGTATTTCTATGGGTATTCAATCTAGCGCACGTCCACCTGGGTGCTCACTTCGGTCATGGTCTGGTCCTCCGCGCTGCGCACTACCAGGCGGACCAGGTACGTGCCCGGGCTCAGCGCAAACGAGCTCTGGAGCGTCCCCGGCGGCTTTTGCCCGAGTCCGTCCATCGTCTCATCGCGGAGTTTCAGGGTCAGCGTCTGCTGTTTGCCGACGACGAAATTGCCGTCGCGGTCGAACACCGCGGCAACGGCCGTCAATTCCTGGCAATTCCGCCCGTCGGCTTTGCGGTAGTGCAGGAGCTTTAAGTCGATGTCCGTGGACACCGTGAGTTCGCCGCCGTCTCCCTCGGCTTTTTTCACCTCCGTCCGCATCTCCACCGGCAAATCGCGGATGTCGTCGCGCGAAAACACCGCGTTCTCGATCTCCTTGGCCGCGGCTTCGGGCAATCCTTCGCCCTCCTTCGGGGCATAATATCCGCGGCGTGCCTGGACGGTGTAGCCCTTGTCGGCCGGATTGGTAAGCTTGATCGCCACCGCATGAAACTTGCCATCGGCCGCAATATCGTGTGGCGCGAATCCCAGAATATAGCGATACTCCGGCGGAGAAGCGATGCGCCGGATGCCGCCCAGGTAGTCGTTCGAGTTCAGGATCGCGGTGCCGCCGGTGGCCTCGGCGATGAACACCAGGTTTTGCTGCTCGGCCAGCCGTGCCGGGCTGGTATAGGGCGTCGGTAGGCCGCTCGGTTCGATGGTATCGTCTTCGCTTGGCGATGTTGCGCTCAAATCGATTGTCGGGGTTGGGCTGCCGGGTGGTAGACTGATCGCCCCGGGATCGAGTCCAACGGTGTTGAGGGTATTGATGACCACTCCGGAACGAAGAGCCCAGTCGATGGTTCGCTCCAGTTCGCCCTGCTGCTCGTCGGGGATGAAGACACCCTGCGAGAGCATCACGATGGTACGCCGCCCCGCGAGCGAGACCATCCTCCGCGCCACGTCGCGGAGGGCGTCGAGCGAAAGTTCGGTCTCCTGTTCGCCCGCCCGCACGGCATGCACGGCCGCAACTTCCGCGTCCATGCCCGCATTTCCGGCGGGAGAACCGGGTTGGGCCAGTCCACTGTTTGCCGATCCGCCCCTTCCGGTCGGCGCGGAACCCGCGGCGATCTGTTGCGCAGGCGTCCGAACCTGTCCGCTGGCGAATTGCATGGCGAGGGTATTGCCCTTCACCACCTGATAACCCAGATAGAAGCTCAGGTCGCCACACTCGGTGCAAACCGAGCGAAACATCGCCGTGGAATTGATCTTGTAGAGCGCGGTGTGCAGCTTGTCGAGATCGTCGGTGAAGTCGGTGATGACGCGGCGCGAAGTCGTGAAGATCGCGATTCTTTCCGATGGGCTCGCCGATTCCCGCATGTTCTGCCACACTGCCTCCCGCACTTGCGACAGGTCGCCTCGGCGCATGTGCACGTCGTCGAAAATGTATGCCGTGAAGCGGTCGGGAATCACGTTCGACGGGGCCTTCGCTTCGGCGGCGGCCGCATTTGCGGCAGGCTCGGCCGCGCGCGGACTCGCCGTCGCTGTTGCCGGCGGCCGTTCCCGCTTCTCTTCGCTGAAGTTGGCGATCTCCTGCTTTTGGCCGCGGTCCGACAACTGGAAATCGCCTTTGTGAAGGTCTCCAACGGGATTTCCGTTCTTATCGCGTACCACCACGGGAACTTGTACCAGATTCGTACGCGCGCGGAACGATACCGGCCCGGCCGACGCGATGCGCTCCGGCGCATTGACGGCGGTTTGAGTGGCAGGCGCCGGCTTGCTCGGCGGGCTCACTGCGCCCGCGGTGACCCGTTTCTCCGGCTCTTCCGGCGGCGCCGCGGCAGCCGTGACCGGCGCGCCAGCGGTCTCCGTGGCGTAATAGCCCGCGCGAGCCCGCACATTCAACTTGCGTGAGTCCTTCAGCGTGACCTTCAGCTTGTGATACGTGCCGTCGGCCTTCTCTGTCGGCACAAACCCGAGCATGTAGACGCAATCCGGCGTCGCCAGGGCACGCAAACCGGCGTCCGGCTTGTTGCCCGCCTCGACCACCGTGCCGCCCGTGCCGTCGGCAACGATGCTCAGATTCTCCGAGTTGACCTCGCGATTGTCGGTGGCGGGCGTGGTGCTGTTGCCGAACCCCGGGCTGCGGTTCGTACTACCCGGCACACCCGACTGTGCGCCGGTGTTCTCCACGATGTGCAGCGAGTCGATGGTGACTTTCGCCGCGGCGGCTTGGTCGATCAGCGCCTCGCGCATCGTCTGCTCGTCGCGGTTCACCGCGAACCCCGCCGAAATGACGACCACTCGCTTCGCGCCCGGTAGATGCGTCATCCGCTGGACCACCGCCTCCAGCAGCGTGATTTGCAGGGGCAGCGTCGGGGCCACGCGGCAGATGCGGATGGGGTTGGGTTCGAGCTTGGAAATTACCTCCTGTAATTTCGTCCGGTCGTCTGTGAAGTCCTGAGCGAGCCTGCAGGAACTCGAAAAAACCGCCGCGCGGTCGCCCGGCTGGAGATTCGCCAGTTCGTGGAGCGCCGCTTCCCGGATGGGCATTACTGTGCCGAAATCGTGCAGGGAAACATCGTCGAAGAAATAGACCAGGAATTGCGACGGTGGCGTTGCCGATGCCGCGGCCCCAGCCGACCCAGCAGCATCGCTACGCTCCACCGAGAACGATGTGATCGGCTGCTCCTTGCCTTTGTCGAAAAGCTGAAAGCTGTCGCGGGTAAGATCGGCGACCGTGTGGCCTTCGCGGTCGCGAACGGCAACTGGAATGAGCACCATCCTCGTGCCCGTCTGGAAGCGGGGCGTGCCCGCCTGCGGTGCTTGCTGGGCGTTTACCGGGGTTATCGAGGCGACCGCCACGGACAACAGTAGCGCGAAATCCCTGCGCATGAGACCTCCTACCTAGATATAGACTTTCGGATCTGATTATTCATGGATCCGGGCTCCAGTCTATAGAGTACGCCGGTTGCATCGAAGGAACTAACCGAGATTTCCATTTTGGACTCTCCAGCACTGTCAGTACTCCCAGCCGCCATCCTTTGATCCCGTGAGTTGCATTTTTTCCTCCGCGAGCCGTCTTCGCCCCCGCAAGGCGTAGTTGTTGCCCTGCCGGAAAATCCAAAGCCGGGAAATCCTATCTTTTCAGCGCATTCCACAAACACCTCGGCGACCCTCACCTCCTGGCCGCCTGGGTCGCGCGTCACGTCGGGTCGGCCTCATCCTAGGGCCTGCTCTACTTCGCCGGCCGGCTGTGGTTCAGGCACAAGTCCAACAGGTCCGAAACATTCGCCTCTCCCACACACATCACCGTGTCCGCGGCTCCCCAGTAGATCTTCACGGTTCCATCCGGTTCGGGAACCGCGCCGCACGTGAACACGACGTTGTGGACATAGCCGGTCGTCTCCCAAACGTCTTCCGGCTGCAAGATCCAGGAGTCGCTCACCCCGATGACTCTTGCCGGATTCTGCAGGTCATGAAGAGCAACCCCCAGACGATAAATGGCGCCGTCCATGGTCCGGAAGACGCCATGGTAAATCGAAAGCCATCCCCGTTCCGTTTTGAAGGGCGGCGCACCGGGACCGATCTTCATCTCGTCCCAGTGATAGGGTTCCGGCTTGATGAGAAGCTCGGATCTTCCCCAAAAGCATAGATCCGGAGAATAGGAAATCCAGATGGACCACGGCGTGATCTCCGAGTGAGGGCGATCGAGGCGCGCATAGAGTCCGTTGAATTTCTCCGGAAACAGAACCACGTTCCGGTGATCCGCCTGTGTGATGAGCGAGACCCTTTCAACCTGCGTGAAGTCGCTCGTCTTAGCCAGCGCGATCCGCACGCCGCTCCGCGAGTATGCGCTGTAAGTAATAAAGTAGTCGTCTCCCAGACGAGTTACTCGCGGATCTTCCACGCCGAACTCTTCGGATGCCGCGAATGGGCCCTCCCGCTCAGGGACCAGAAAAGGCAGCGGGTCGGCTTCGAACCGGAATCCGTCGTGGCTGCGGGCCAGACCGATGATCGACCGTCCGGTGCGAAGATGCGACCGGAAAAGCATGATGTAAACGCCCGCGTGCTTCACCACGGCCGCATTGTGAACCGTCTCCACCGCATACGGGATCTGGTCCTTGGTGAGGATCGGGTTGTGCGCGTACCGTCTGACAATATCCCGCTTCATGCCATCTTCCCCGCTTCCCTCTCAAGAACCATCGAGTACACCCGCTCGTATTGTTCCACCATCGTAGCCACTGAAAAGCACTGCTCCACTCGCTGCCGGCAGGCGCCCCGGTCGATTTGAGGAGCTCGTTCCAGACACCGCGAAGCTTCCTGGGCGTCGCCAACCAGAAAGCCGGTCACACCGTCTCGGATCACCTCGCGGCAAGAGCCCAGGTCCATCGCGACAACGGGAACTCCGGCTGCATTGGCTTCGGCCAGCACCAGTCCGAACCTCTCCGGGATCGTGTTCAGATGCAGCAGCGCGTACGCACGGGCGAACAACTCGTTTTTTCCGGCGACGTCGACCGGCCCGATGAACCGGATATTGACACCATCGAGATGCGGTTTGATCTGCTCCTCAAAATAGGCCGCATCCTGAATAATGCCCGCAATGATAAGCCGCCGGCCGCTCAGAAGAGCCACTTCAATGGCCAGGTGGACGCCCTTGTCGGGGTGAATCCGGCCGAGGAAAACCAGGTCCTCACCGCCTGCCTGCTGAAAGGGATACAGCGACAGGTCGATTCCGTTGTACACAGTCGCAACGTAGTTCAGCCCCGGCATCCGGTCTGAGTTACTGATCGAGACAAAGTAGCCGTCGCTATACTTACGGTACACCGGCAGGATCTTAGGCGACGAGAATCCATGAATGGTGGTCAGCACCGGTGTCTTTACCAGCCGGCTGTACGCCAGGGCCATGAAATCGTAGTGGCTGTGTATGAGGTCGAACTCCGCGGCGTGTTCGAACACTTCCGGGATGTGGAGATACTCAGCCACCTTCGGATCGATCGAACGGTCCTCTTCATAGCCGTGCTCCACTACGGCGTGCAAGCGGGCGGAGGTGATGGAGTCGCCGCTGGCGAACAGAGTCACGTCCCAACCGCGGGCAACCAGACCTTCGGCAATGTTGCCGGCTACCGTTTCCCAGGCGCCGTATTGCCGCGGAGGCGTTCGCCATGCCACCGGTGCCAGAATCGCCACTCTTCTTCCAGTCTTCATGGTCAGAAAACTTCACCGCGGTGGCGCGGAGAAAAGCGAAGATTGAAGCGAATAATCGATCTGCGTTGATCTGTGTTGCTAACCATCAGCTTCTTACTCTCTCGCTCTGTTCTTCTCCGCGCCTCCGCGTCTCCGCGGTGAATTCCTCATTTCGTCTTTCCAGCATCCTGCTAACGCATGGCGCCCAGCACCTCGTCTAGTGCTACGGTCGCGAAGCTGGTGGCATGGTCGGCATAGGCATAGGGAATGATCAGTTGGCCGCGATGGACCAGGGCGCCGCAGGTATACACGACGTTGGGCACGTAGCCGTGCCGCTCCTCCTCAGTGGGCCTGATGAGTGGTTCCCGCAGGCGCCCGATCACTTTGGCAGGATCGTCTTTATCGAGGAGAAACGCGCCGATCGCGTACTGTCGCATGGGTCCGACGCCGTGGCTGAGGACCAGCCAGCCGGCTTCCGTCTCGATGGGAGAGCCGCAGTTTCCAATCTGGACCATCTCCCACGGGAAAGCCGGCGCCAGAATCAGCTTGGGCTCATACCAGAAATGCACATTATCGGAAAAGACCACGTATAGGTTTTCGTTGTCCTGCCGGGAGAGCATGGCATATAGGCCGTTGATCTTACGAGGAAAGATGGCCATGCCCTTGTTCCGCGCAGCCGGACCGTTCAGAGTGATAAACCGAAAGCGCAGAAAGTCGGAGGTTTCCATCAGCCCCGGCATCACCACCCTGCCGTCATAAGCGGTGAACGTGGCATAGTATACGGGCGCGCCATCATCGCTTTGAAAGCGGACGAACCGGGCGTCTTCTATGCCGTTTCGTTGCGAGGGAGACGAGGGGAAGATGATGCGCTCGGAGAGTTCCTGTTCGGGCCCGAACTGGACTTCGTAGTTCGACTCAGCCAGTACCCGCATGGCCTTGGCTGCATGCCGGCACTCCTTTTCCCTACCCGGCTCGCAGATCTGTTTCAATACCTCGCTCACCTGTCGCTGAAGCTCTTTCAGGTTGAACGACTGCTCGAGCCTGTCAATGGTACGACGCGTGAATTCATTGTCCAGTTTGAGTTCGGAGAGTTTGCGCTCAAAAAGCACCCTGTCGTAGAACGGGTTGGGAATCCTGCGCGGCTCGGTCAGAAAGCCGCATGCCGCGAGGACCTCGATCCGGCCATCGGGGTGGATCATCCCCGTACGAAACGTGACGGAGGAGACGTGTCCTTCACCGGTGGCTCGCAGGCTCAGGATAAACCGCAGCCCGTTGAGCGGAACTTCTGACTGGTCCGGGTGCGGCACAATCGACGGATTGAATAGCGCGGCCGATTCGAGTGAGAACTCGGAGGCGAAGTAGGAGCCGATCAGCAGCTTTCTCGGCTCGGACAGCTTGCCATTTAAGGACAGCAGTTTCCGGACCTGTTCGAATCGTTCGAGAAAGAAATCGCCGATCTTCGGATGGCGCGCCGAGAATTCAGTCAACACTTCCTTCAGCAGGGTGAGAACCAGGCTTTCGGGTAGCGAAAGAATTCGCGCGACAATCCTCTCGGTTCGCCGTGCGTCGCCCGGGTTAAATGGGCGCAAGAGAACGCGGGATTGATCTGGACGCAAGGCGATGGTCGTCCGTGTAATGTGAATCGATTCTACGCTCATGCAATTTGGTTGTGGAAAAGAAACAGAATGTGGACCGGCATTAGCTCTCGATGAGAATCGGGGCCCTGAAGCTGGTGACAATGTTTTGCGTCAGCCGCAGTTCCGCCAGCGACAACAAAAACGCCAACGTGGATTCCGCGCCTTGGTTGCGGTTAACCCGGTCCACGTGCAGCCCGTCGAGACAGCCGCCGGTCCCGGCCGAGTAGAGTTCCAATCCGAGATCGTTCCAGCCGAGGAACCAGTCAAACGCACGCCGGGCCTGTTCGTACCACCAGGAGTCCGACGTGGACCGATAGGCTTCCAGACACGCCGACATCATCGCTTGCGCTTCCACCGGCTGTTGATCGAAGTTGGCGCGCGTACCGCCGCGCCGGAAGAACCCGTTGCTGCCGATAGGCCGAAAGTGCCCGTTTTCGGAGGTTTGCATCTGCACCAGCCACCGAAGCGTCTCAATACCTCGATCCAACACCGCCTTTTGGCCTGTAGCGCGGCCGCTCAGAATCAGGGCGTGAGCGAGTTTCGCATTGTCGTAACTCAGTACCTGTTCAAACCACGGCCAATCGGCCGTGGCCGTTCGATCATACAAGTCCATCAAGCGGGCGATCAGCGTCTCGCGGGTCTGGGTCACCAAGCTGTCGCCGCTCAACCGGCGCAAATAGTCGTGAATTCCAATCAAACTGAACGCCCAGGCCCGCGGTGATGAAAACCGCGCCACCACCGGCAGGGCCTCCACGAAGAGTTGGCCGGCCATCACCTGGAAACTGCGGTAAGAGGAAGTTCCAACCCCCACGCCGAGCGCCCAAAGGGCCCTGGCGTGACAGTCCTCCGAGCCTTGCTTGTCGAGCCAATGACGATCGAAACCCAGAAGATTGTGGAAGCGTCCTGTCACGCGATCGAACGCATGGTACAAAAAGGCCGCATAGGTTGTGGCGAGTGAGCGTATGCGTTCCGGTTCCTGGCCCAACTCTTCCAGCAGCACCGCCAGGATAAAGGCGCGCGCGTTGTCGTCCGTGCAGTACCCTTCGGAAAAATTTGGCACGCTGAACACGGCGTGTTGAAATATACCCGTCGAATCCGTCATCCGCGAAAGATGATCCAGCTTCACCTCGGGTACTTCACGCGGCTTCTGGTCCAGCGTTTTCGTGGACAGGGACTTCCGCAGCGTCGACAAGGCCTGGAGCCGCGAAAGCTCGAAGGAACGCATATACAGCCGCGCCACATTGCTCCAAACCATCTCCCGGCCCAGCTTGTAAGCACCCTCCCGCATGGCGTTCCGGCGGACATCGTCGCGCAGCAACGCGCTTATTTCGGTCGCCAGGGCCGCGGCGCTCCCAAACGGAACCAGCACACCGCGTCCATCCGCCAGCAGTTCGCCGGCGTGCCAGTACGGTGTCGACACAACCGCTTTGCCGGAACCGAAGGTGTAGGCGAGTGTGCCCGACGTACTCTGGGCTTCATTGAGATAGGGCGTGATGTATATGTCCGCCGCACCGATCAAATCCTTCAGCGTGTCGAGTGCGACGAAGCTGTTGTAGAAAATAACATTCTTCTCCACTCTGTTCTTGGCCGCCAGGATCTCAAGACTAACCCGGTACGCTTCGCCCCGTTCGCGCAACTCGTTCGGATGTGTGGCCCCCACCACCATGTACACCACGTTTGGGAACTCCGCCACAATCCTCGGCAGCGCGTTCAGCACGTGCTCGATGCCCTTATTGGGGGAGAGCAGCCCGAATGTGAATAACACGGTCCGCCCGGCTACGCCGAATTCCTCTTTCAGATCGTTCGGATCCACGAACGGTATGTCGGGGATGCCGTGATGGATCAGGTCGATCTTGGTCGGTGGTGCATGGTAAACATCCTGCAACATCTGCCGTCCTCGGGCCGACATCACCACCAGGCGGGTCGAAAGCGCAATCAACTCCTGCATTACCAACCGTTGGTCGAATCTCGGTTCGCTCAGGACCGTGTGGAGCGTGACCACCACCGGCATCCGTAGCTCGCGCAACAGCGCCAGAATGTGGCTGCCGGCTGAACCGCCAAATATTCCGAACTCGTGCTGCAGGCACACCACATCGACATTGCCGATGTTCAGGAAGTCCGCCGCGCGCAAATACGATGAAAGGTCCTGTTCTTCAATTTCGAAATGAACTACATCCGGATACTCATAGCCATCCTTGATGTCGTTCATGGAAACCGAAAAGCACTCACTGGATGGGTGCTCGGCTGCCACGGCAGTCAGGAGGTCGGACGTAAATGTGGCAATGCCGCACTTGCGCGGCACATAGTTGCCGAGAAACGCGATTCTGCCAACCTTGGAACCTTCGATCATGATTTACTGGTGAGCGTTCGGTTGTATAGAGGCTGCCAGCCATTCCACGGGATGCGCTCGAATGCTATCGCCTGGTTCGCGTATGTCGGCCCACTTAGGGTCACTCCTTAGATTGAGGAAAGTGCCGAGGGTGCCTTGATAGGAACCCTTCGCCAGGTATACTTGATCACCATTATGGAAGGGACATGGCGCCAAAGGGGTGGCAGGCTGTACTTCTGAATCTTTTCGCATGTTTCGTCCTCTTCTGGCAAAGGCCATCTGGGGCGGACGGTGAGTTGGCCGGAGAACAGCTCGGCCGCTCGGCTCATGGTGGGGGATGCCGATACCAGTATAGCAGGTTAGGCGGAGTGAAAATAGAGCGAAGTTGCTCTTTCAGGTGACCCTCTCGGCCCGAACGATAAACCGGTCGGGGGCGGGGCCAACGAAGTAAAACGGATAACAGGTGACCAGGGTAAGGATCTCATTTTCGCTGGGATCCAGCACGTCGAGATCGGATGGACTCACTACCTTGGTGGACACCACGCGATAACGGTACTCGCCGAGCAACGTGGTAAGCGTGATGATATCGTCCTGCCGGATGTTTCGCAACGGCCGAAAGAACGTGTCGCGGTGCCCGGAAATACCAACGTTGCCCGGCTGTCCCGGTAGTGCCGTACCGGGAATATGGCCCACCGAGCGGCGCAAGATGAGCCTATCCACGCCTTCGACCACGATCACCGACAGGCCGAGACGCGGAATTTCAATGCGGCCAATCAGGCCACCGGTCGCGGCCGGCGGCCAGATTCCCGAAGAAGTGGAAGACGAGGCGCGAATTCTCGGGTCGCTGGTTTCCTGCCGGTCATGCAGCAGTTGTTCGAACTGGCGGCGCTCCGTTTTCTGGAAACGCCAACTGTCCGCCAAAACCAGTCCGCAATAACCCAGCATCAAGACGGCGGCGGCGCCGAGGACCCACTGGCCCGACCGCAGGGCCGACCTTAGCGCCCCTTTCCTGATCACAATTCTCATTTCGCGATCTCGCGCTTCGCCGGAGCCTGTTCGCCGCCGGCGATGTAGCCGGAGCGCGCGCGTACGAAGAGCTTGCCGGCGGTCCCGTTGGCGACTAGACGAATCGCCCGGTAGACGCCGGGCTGCGCCGCTCTGGCGGGAAAATATCCGATGGTGTATTGATTGCGAATATCGCGCGCGATGCGTTCGCAGATCGGCACGACCTCATCGAGTTGTCCGGGGAAGTAGGCTTCGCCGCCGGTTGCCCGAGCGAGATGGCGGAGCACGTCCGGATTCTGGTCCGGATCCTGTTCCTCGAAGATGCCGATGGTGTACACCAGAGCGCTGGATTGCCCGGCCATCTTCAAAACCTCGGCCAGGGTGTGCGTGCTTGCGTTGTCGCCGCCATCGCTGATGACGATCAGCACTTTCTTATCCCGGCTGGCTGCTTGCAATCGCTCTAACGCCAACGCGAGCGCGTCGTAAAGCGCCGTCTGGCCCGTGGCAGGCGTTTTGGAGATGGCGCGCTCGAGTTCCTCCGGGCTATCGGTAAACTCCATCGCGCCGGGCAGGCCCAGAGTCACTTTCTCATTGAAGTTGACCACGAACATCTGGTCTTCCCGGTTGCTGGATCGCGCGAACGTCCGGGCAGCGGCGATCACATCCGGGATCTTATGGTGCATGCTTCCGCTGTGATCGACCACCAGCCCCACGGTGACCGGAGTGTCTTCGTGCTTGAACAGCCGGATAGACTGCCGCACCCCGTCTTCGTAAACCTCAAAATCCTGCTCGCGCAGATCGGAGACGAAGCTACCCTTATGGTCGCGAACCGACGGGCGCAGCACCACCAGGTCAACGTTCACTGCGATTTTGAATGTTTCCGGGTCTTGACCGTGGATTGGCGCCGGAGCCTGAGATCTGGCATGGCCCGCGAGACCGATGAGGAGAAGCATCGCGAGCGCGATGCAACAATCTCGTTCCCTTGCGGGCGTTCTCATAGTCTCCCCGTCACAGTCAGCACGCATGGATCCGGCGGTACTCCGGCTGCCACATCGCGTCTTGCACCTGTTGAACGATGTCGTCGAATTTGACTCTGGCCAAGCCCTCCGCATGGGCGGCCTCGGCGACGGCCACCGCTACCGTCACCGACACGCTGCGTAAGTCGTCGATATGCGGGAGCAGTGATGCACCGGGCTGGCGCACTGCCACCAAACTGGATACGGCACTGGCCGCGGCCGCGAACATTCCGTCACTGATCCTGCTGGCTCGCGAGACGATCGCGCCCAAGCCCAGGCCTGGGTATAGCATGGCATTGTTCGCGTGGGCGACGACGTATGTCACGCCCTTATATGTGACTGGAGCGAACGAGCTGCCGGTCGAGATCAGCGCCCGCCCGTCAGTCCAGGCAATCAGATCGGCCGGGTTCGCCTCGGCCTGCGCCGGCGGCTTGGAGAGTGCGAAGATGATCGGCCTCTCGGTATGCGCCGCCATTTCCCTAACGATCGCTTCCGTGAAACTGCCGGAGGCGGTCGACGCGCCGATCAGCATGGTCGGTGTCACCCGGCGCACTACCTCGGCCAGGCTTACGCCGTTTCCATTCTCGTCCCGCTTCCAGCCCTTGCTTTCAGCGGCCGGCCGGGCGTACGACACCTGATAGTCGCACAGTGGATCGGCCATGTCGGTTGTGAGTAGACCCTGCCGGTCCACGCACCAGAAGCGCCTGGCTGCATCCTCTTTGGAGAGCCCCTCGCGCACCATGGCGCCGCAAATCTGGTCGGCGGCTCCAATGCCTGCCGTACCGGCTCCAAAGATGACCACGCGCTGGTGGCGCAACGGCGTCCCGCAGACGCGGACGGCGGAGATTGCCGCCGCCAGCGCGATGGCGCCGGTGCCCTGAAGATCTTCGTTGAAAGTGCAAATCTGGCCGCGGTACTTCTCGAGGATGCGCCGTCCGTTGCCAGGCGCGAAGTCCTCCCACTGTAGCAGTACATTCGGGAACCGCGTTGTCACGGCTTTGACGTAAGCGTCGATGAAGGCATCGTAGCGCTCTCCGCGTATCCGGGCGTGGCGGTTCCCGATGTAGGTGGGATCATTCAGCAGACTTTCCCGATTGGTGCCGACGTCGAGCATCACTGGGATCACACGGGTCGGGTCAACGCCGCCGGCCGCCGTGTAAATCGCCAGCTTGCCAATCGACACCTCGATGCCGCCTACACCCCAATCGCCGACTCCCGGGATTTGCTCGGCATCGGTCGCGAGGATCAGGTCGATATCGCCGGAGCCGAAGCCGAGGTTGGCAAACGCCTCATCGATGGCTTCAGCATGGTCGATCGAAAGATACACGCCCCTCGGACGCCGGCACTCATGGTGATATTGCTTGATCGCCCTGCCGACGGTCAGATCGTTGACGATGGGGATCATTTCGCGCAAGTGCTCTGAAAACAGCCGGTAAAACAGCACCTCGTTGCGGTCATGCAGGGCGGTCAAGTAGATGTTCTTGCTCAGCGCATCCGGGAGCCGCTCGTACTGGATGTAGGCGCTCTTGACCTGACTCCCCAGCGAGCTAATGTCCGGCGGGAGCAGACCCCTGAGACCCAGCGCTATTCGTTCTTCCGCAGTGAAGGCCATCCCCTTGTTCAACAGCGGCGAATTGAGTACGGCCAATCCGCGAGCCTTGGTCTCGTCGCAAGCCACCAGACTCTGCCGCCGCATCGTGGCGGGCGCCAGCAGCGGAATCACTCTCTGTCGCATGCTGATTCCTCCCTTTGATCCGTGCCCATCGCGCGGCGCCCTATGGGGTGGCGCGCCGCGCGATGGATCACGAACGCATTACTGAAGGCGTCTTGCGGCCGTACGAACAGCGAAAGCCCCGCCTAGGGCCATCAGTCCGAGCAGCCCGATCAGCGGCAGATTGCTCGCCGTGGAAGGGAGCGTCGTCTCCGTTGTTACCGTCGTCGTTGTGGCAGCGACAGTCGTCTCCGCCGGCGGCGGCGTAACCACCTCGGCGAGTTGCACTTCTTCTCCGGTCGGCTTGATAGCCATGATGGGCGCCTGCTGCATTTGCGCTACAACAGCCGTGTCCACCAACTTCGTCGACTCGGTCACTTCGACTGGAAGCTCAACCGGCGTAAACAGGACAGGCACGTTGGTTTGCTTGGCCAGCGCGATCGCTTGCGCCTTCGGATAGACGAATTCCTCGCCCCAATTTCTGCCGGGATAGAACCAGGCGCGGAGCGCTTCCGGCTCACCAGCCGGTCTTTCCCGGAATGTGACTACGGTCTTGTCGGTCGCCTTTAGGCGATAGTTCGGAATAGCCAGAATCGTAGCGTAGATAGTCTTTTCGTCTTGGCTGAAGATCTGGACGATGTGACGGTCGGACTGCGAATTCAGAATCTTGAACACATAGGTGCCGGCGGGCAATACACCCCACCCTACGAGGTGAACCCCTGGAATCTCCACGGGACCGCTAAAGGTCATTACGGTTTTTCTGTTCCAATCGTCGGCCTTGGCGCCTGGTGCGAGCACCGCGCCCATAAGCGCCACAAAACACACTGTCGTCGCTGCTTTAAATCGTTTCATTTCTTTCTTTTCTCCCTTTGCTCCAGATTTTGTAGTCTGCCGTTCCTTTCGGTTCGGCGTAATGTAGATCTCGGCGGGCATGTCCCGCATTTTTTACATAGGCATTTCAGGGCCCGTCAGCACCGAATCCTTGTTCGGTCACAATATGCCCGCGTTTGGCAGCCTCACGCAATTTGAACAATCGAATGAGGAACTGACCGTACGGGGTCATGTGACCGAATGTGGTCAACGCCCGCCCACAGACCTAGTGACGGTCATGGTCGCGATTGAAGTCGCGTTCGCGGTCACGATCGGAGTGATGGTCGTGAGCGACCCGGCCGCGATCGCCATCCCAGTAGCCGTCATAGAAAAGCGTTCCATCATGACGAGGCTCCACCCAATGTGCGCCGGCGTACGCCGGGCGGGTCCAGTATCCCGCGTGCCACTGATAGCGGTGGCCTACAGGGTACCAGTAGCCCCCTACAAAGGAATAGCCGGCGCCGGGACTTGGCGGCTGAACCCTAACTATACGCGCCCGCGGCGGCGGGCCGATTCTCACTCCGATGGAAAGCTGCGCGAAGACCGCTCCCGCTGCCAACAACAGCAACACAAGCAATTTAGTTTTCACAATTCGACTCCTCTTCGCTTGCTTAGGCACGTTGTTAGCCAAGAGGCCCGTCGAACTCTCTAAGCGCTCATGACAGTAAAGAGACCCGCTGGAAATCACCTCCGCATTGACCAAATGCGGCCACATGACCCCGCGCGGTCAATTCCCCAACCCATGCGCTCAGGCTCCACGGGGCTGCCGTGCAGGCACATATAGCTTATGCGGATTCGGTACGGATGGGCCCCGGAATGCCTTGTATAGAGCGCGGTACCCGCCCGGGCAATACTGCGGAAGGGAACACGATGTTTCAAACGGTTACGAGAATCATTAAGTGGGTTTCGATTCCGGTCTTACTGCTTGCCGCCATGTTTTCGTGTCTCGCCGCAAGTTACGAACCCCTGATGGATTTCGTGATTTGTCTGGGCGCCATCCTCATTGTGCATCGTGCGGTTTGGTTAAAGGAATACTTTTGGGCCGCTGGATTTGTGGCGATTGTAGTGGTTTTCAGCCCACTCTTTCTCGCGGTTAAGATTTTTCTCCTGATGGGCTTCACCTGCATTGCGGCTTTAATCACGTTGTTCGCGGCATTCCGGACGCAACCATTGCCGGCCGACTGAAGAAAACGGAGATTCTGTGAAGACACTACTGACGCCGCTTCGACCAAGCCGTCAAGTCGTGGCAGGACTGATACTCGCGCTCTTTGTGGCGATTCCGGTTGCAGGGATTGCGCAGACCCCCGATGCGTTCGATTGGAAAGCCAAGCTGCAGTTTCATTCCAAAAAGGCCTATGGCCCGTTGGCCATCGTGGGCTTCGCCGCATACGCTGCAACTCTCCAGGAATTTGACTCTCCGAAAGAGTGGGGGCAGGGCGGCGCCGCCTACGGCAAGCGCTTCGCCTCCGCGGTAGGCTGGGCGGGGATCCACGGCACTCTCGCATTCGGCCTGGATTCCACGCTGCACCAAGACCCGCGTTACTATCGATCGGGCGGCACGGGATTCTGGCGCCGGGCGGCGCATGCGGTTCGGGGAACCATCCTCACGCGAACCGACACAGGCGGCGAGACACTGTCCACCTGGCGTCTCGGCAGTGACTACGGCGCAGCCTTCCTTTCCAACATGTGGTATCCGGACCGTCTCAATACCCCGCGCCAAGGATTCATCCGCGGGTCGGTGACACTCGGGTTCGATCTGGCCGGCAATCTGGGAGCCGAGTTCTGGCCGGATATCAAAAGCAAAGTGTTCCGGCAGAAAGTGGGACCATGATTCAGCACAACAAATCGAGCCGGCTCTGGAAACTGCGATTCTCCGCCACGTTGGGGCTGTTGGTCTTATTCTCAGCTCAAAGCGCCTCTTCGTACTCTGTTCTCACCCACGAAGCCATTATCGATTCCACTTGGGATAGCGCGATTAAGCCCCTGCTCCTGAAACGATTTCCCGCTTCTACCGCGGATGAGTTGACGCAGGCGCACGCTTACGCCTACGGCGGCAGCATCATTCAGGATTTGGGATATTATCCGTTTGGCAGTAAGTTCTACAGCGATTTAACGCATTACGTCCGGAGCGGCGACTTCATCGCCAACATGATTCGCGAATCCCAGGATCTCAACGAGTACGCATTCGCATTGGGCGCGCTAGCGCATTACGCTTCCGACAACGATGGCCACCGCATAGCCGTGAACGTCTCGGTGCCGCTGATCTACCCGAAGCTGGATCTGAAATTCGGGAAGTCGGTAACCTATGCGGACGATCCTTTCTCGCACATGAAAATAGAGTTTGCATTCGATGTGTTTCAGGCCGCCAAGAACCACTACGCTTCGGCGGCCTACAAAGAGTTCATCGGTTTTCAAGTTGCCAAGCCGGTGCTGCAGCGGGCCTTTCAGGACACATATGGACTGAGGATCGAGCAAGTATTCTTCGACCTCGATCTGGCGATCGGATCGTACCGGCGGGCGGTCGGGACCGTTCTCCCAGCCCTGACCAAAGTCGCTTGGCAAATCAAGAGTCAGGAGATCAGGAAAGATGCTCCCGATATCACCCGCAAGAAGTTCCTCTACAACCTGTCCCGCTCCAGCTACGAAAAGTACTGGGGCGCCACCTATCAACGGCCGGGTATCCGGTCGAGAATGCTGGCAGCCTTCTTCCGCATCGTGCCCCGAGTAGGCCCATTCAAAGCGCTGGCATTTAAGAAGATGACGCCAGAGATCGAACACTTGTACATGACCAGCTTCAACGCGTCGATCGACCGGTATCGCGCGTTGCTCGCCGACGTGGGTAGCGGCCGGCTTCGCCTGCTCAATGACAATTTTGACGTGGGCGCAGCCACAAAGGCAGGCGAATACAAGCTGGCCGACGCTGCGTACGCGAAGCTGCTGAACAAGTTGGAAGGTCACTACGCAGATCTGCAGCAAGACCTCAGGAGCGAGATTCTGGCTTTCTACCAGGACCTGAACCTTCCGATCGCGACCAAGGCCAACGAAGGCGACTGGGCAAGGCTGCAGGGAGAACTCAGTCATCTGGAGGCCATAAACCGGGACCTTACGGCGACAACAAGCTCCAAAGTGTCCGACGCACCCGGCGTGCCGGTTACCAAATGACCGGCCCATCGAAGCTCTCTTCGCAAGTCCGCTGGCGGGGACTTTGCGCATATGGGCGCTTGATGGTTATCGGTGGACTGTTCGGTACTCTCACGGCCGACTCCGTGGCGCCCGCCAGCGATGAGATCCTCGCCAGGATCGAGAGCGAAGCTAACAGACGCCATGTCCAGTTGAAGGAGTACTCGGGCTCGCGGCAATACACGCTGCAAAACACGCGGTTTGGCAAACGCGCTGCGGTAGACGTGATGATGAAATACCGCCAGGTGGATGGCGAGCGCTACACCGTGTTGACGCGATCCGGCTCGGACAGCCTCAACGGCGTAATCGATAAAGTGCTCGCGTCCGAGGCAGGCGCTAGCGTACCGCCGGAGAATGCCCTCCACCAGATTAGTTCCGCCAACTATCGGGTTCGACTGCTTGGAACCGAAGTCGCGGCGGGGCGAAGTTGCTATGTCCTGGAGTTGGCGCCGAGGATCAAGAGCAAGTTCCTGATCGTAGGGAAGGCCTGGGTGGATGCCGACAGTTACGGTATGGTGCGGCTCGAAGGCCAGTTCGCGGCCAGCAGTTCCATATTGATTGGCGCGCCCAGCATCAGCGAGGAATTCATCGAAGTGCAGGGTTTCTGGCTGCCCCGGCACGTGCGGTCCATCACATCCAGTCTCCTGCTTGGCCCGACCGAGATGGACATTCTTTTTTCGAACTACCAGCTCGATCAGGCTACTCAAGTCCCAGTTGCGGCGGTTCCGAACAGTGCCCCGACGCCCGCGGTCAGCGCCATGGCCAGAGCACCCCAAAACGTGACGCGGAATGCGCCCAGCTTCACGCTTGCGCCCCCAGCGTGCGCAGCCAACCCTCCCAGCAGCGCCAGGAACAACAGCGACGTTCCAGCAACAAGGGGAATCAGAGCCCCCTCCGGGGCTATGGCTGTGACCCCGAGCGGCATGGCCGCGCCGACGGCGAAGCTGGCGGCCGACGCCAACGCAGCCTGAATGGGACGCGCGGTGAAAGCCGCGGAGATGCCGAGTTCGTCGCGGGCGTGCGCGCCCAGCGCGTCGTGGGCCATCAGTTGTTGGGCGACCTGTTTGGCCAGTTTGGCATCGAGCCCGCGAGCGACGTAGATCGCCGCCAGTTCCTTATGCTCGCCCACGTTGTCGTTCTTCAACTCCGCGCGTTCCAGCTTGAGGTCAGCCTTTTCGGTATCCGCCTGCGAGTGCACAGACACGTATTCGCCCGCGGCCATCGACATCGACCCGGCGACCAGGCCGGCGACCCCCGCGACCACTACATTGGCATGAGTCGCATGCGCCGCCGCGACACCCAGCACCAGACTCGCCGTCGAAAGGATCCCGTCGTTTGCGCCCAAGACCGCCGCGCGCAGCCAGCCAACGCGTGCGGTGCGGTGTCGTTCCGTTCGGGGCACAGGCATTCTGACTCGTGCGCTCTCAGAGGCTGGTCATCGGTGAAGCCGGAAACTAGTTACATCCCCCCACAATCCGACAACTTGTAAGAGCCAGACGCAGACGACCACCACGACCACCACATTCAGAATCGATTTGATGCTGGAGGCCATGGGAATGTACCGGTTGATCAGGTACAGCCCCACCCCGACCACGATCAACAGAACGACAATATTTAGCAAAGGCACTTTGGTGCTCCTCGAATCCGGGAAGAGCAATCGGTTGCCCATTCCCCGGGCGCCGGCCAGGCTTGGCCTGCCAGGCTTTTGGAACTATGTGCGGAGGCTGGCTGCGCCACCTGCCGGTCAGTTGACCAGATAAGGTCAAATTGGCGCTTCAGTGACCAAATATGGTCGAAGCAGTACATCGGCATTCTTGCAGCGCGTGATAAAATAGCGTCTGGCTGCCGTTTTCAAGCCTCTCACTGTTTGCTGGATAATTCGGCGCGAGCCGATTTCGTCTTTCGGGCGGCCTTGAGTTGGCTCGGATCGACGGCGGGAAGGTGGAAACGCTATGTCCTCCGTTGGCTTACAGTCAACAGCCACCCGCTGGCTTGTGGAGAACGGTCCGAAAGAACTTGAACTGTTGTTCCGGGCCATCGTCTATCACCCTTCGGCACCGATCCTCATCGCCGACGACGATGGCAATTCCAGGGACGCCAGCGTCGGCGTGGGCAAGCTGTTAGGGCTGTCGCGGGAGAAGATCATCGGCCGCCCGGTCGATGAGTTTGCGCAGCCCGGCTTCAAGCCTCAGATTTCGCAGCTTTGGAGAGCGTTGCAGGAGCAGGGTGAAAAGGAAGGTACGCTCCGGCTAGTGGGTACGGATGGAACCCCGCGGGAGGTTGAATACACGGCCAAGAGCAACGTGTTGCCGGTGCGCCACGTGCTCGTGCTGCGCGACAAGACTGAACCTGAGGAGACCGAGTCTGCCTCCCCTCAAGGCATTCCGTCATGGGTGCAGGACTATGCGCTCTACTTACTGGATATCGAAGGACGTATTGCGGCCTGGTATTCGGGAGCGGCGCGCATTTACGGCTATGCGGCCGATGAGGCCATGGGCCAGAACATATCTTTTCTCTATCCCGGCGAAGATACTCTCCGGGCCAAGCTGCAGCAGGAGTTCAAGCGGGCCACGGTCGAAGGCCACCTGGGGACTGAAGGCTGGCAGGCCAGAAAAGATGGGGAACGATTCTGGGCCAATGTCATTACGATGGCGCTCAAAGATGAAACCGGGGAATTGCAGGGCTTTGCAAGAGTGGTGCGCGACTTCAGCGATCGTCACCAGAGGGACGAAAAGTTGCGGCGCAGCAGCGCGCGCATTCGGCCCATTTCACCCCAATCGACCATCGCCGGGGTCGCTTCCGGTGAGTTTGACCGTGTTCCCGAGGTGAATGATGCGTTTCTCGACCTGGTTGGATACAGCCGCGAAGATTTGCTGGCGGGCCGGCTAAACTGGCCCGATCTCACTCCGCCGGAATACGCCCCACTGGATGATCTGGCGCATGAAGAAGGTCTCAGGTTCGGAGCCTGCACGCCTTTTGAAAAGGAGTTGATTCGAAAGGATGGGACCCGGGTCCCGGTCCTGGTCGCGACGGCGGTGTTGAAGCTCTCTCCCTTCCGATGGATTACCTTTGTGCAGGACCTCCGGGAACGGGATCGGCTGGAGAGCGTTGAGGAAGACGAGGTCGCGGTTCAACAGGACTTCGAGGAGATGGTGGGCAGCAGCGCGGCTCTGAAGCGCGTGCTGCGACAAGCTGAGGTGGTTGCGCCTACGGATGCGACCGTTTTGATCCTGGGGGAAACCGGCACGGGGAAGGAACTGGTGGCGCGCGCCGTCCATCGGATGAGCCCGCGCAAGAATCTTCCCTTCGTCACATTGAACTGCGCGGCCATCCCCACCGGGCTTCTCGAAAGCGAGCTGTTCGGCTACGAGAGAGGCGCGTTTACGGGCGCCTTGTCGCAAAAGATCGGACGTTTCGAGATGGCCCATCGGGGCACCTTATTTCTGGATGAGGTGGGCGATATCCCGTTGGATCTGCAACCGAAATTACTCCGCGCTTTACAGGAGAAGCAGTTTGAGCGGTTGGGCGGCACTAAGACCATTCCCATTGACGTCCGCCTGGTGGCGGCAACCAACCGGAATCTCGCGCAGATGATGGGGGATAAACTCTTCCGAAGCGATCTCTACTATCGGCTGAAAGTCTTTCCGATCACGACACCTCCGTTGCGCGATCGGCCTGAGGACATACCGATACTCGCCCGGCATTTCACGAAGAAATATGCCGCAAAGATGGACCGGCAGATCGATAAGATTCCGTCGGACACGATGCGCGCTCTGGTGAGCTGGCACTGGCCGGGCAACGTACGGGAGCTCGAGAACTTCATTGAACGGGCGGTGATCCTTTCCACGGGACCCAGCCTGCGTGCTCCGTTGGCCGAAATACGGCACGATTCCCAGGAATCCGCCGGCACCGCCACGCTCGAGCAGGTGGAACGGGAACATATCGTCCGGGTGCTTCGGGAGAGCGGCAGTGTGGTCAGCACCGCAGCCACCCGTCTCGGACTGCACCGGACCACCCTGAACGCTATCATGCGAAAGCTCGGCATCTCTCGCAAGGATCTCTAAGTCTCAATAACCGCCATACACTTATGCCGCCTTCGAGGTGGGACAGACGATCGGTTTTTGTCGTCTGTCTTCTTACTGCCCTTCGATGGTGCCGATGTTGGCGCACCCACTCGGGCGTGCCGCGTCGACTCATGCCGACGCAGGGCCCCTGGCATCTCGCATCCTGAGTTTTGTGCAACGGAAGGATGCAGCCTCCTGGGCGCTCCAATTACTCTGACCATGGCTCGTCACTTGACCATGGGCGGTCACCCTCCGGTCCGTTTGTTCCCTCCAAACCAACGCCGCGACGCATCCACGGCGAATCGGCTCAACAAAACACTAAGTTGGTGCCACTCGTGCACTGCGAATACCGTCGCCCAACGCCCCTGAGGGGCTCACCGGGCCGACAGAAGAGGTCAATATGCGAATGATTCTGGTGGCTACTCTGGCGATTGTGCCCCTGCTGGCCAAAGACAGCGATGGTATCAAGCGGCTGAACGAAGCGGCCGTCGTGCTCAACGAGGTTATGGCGGCGCCGGATAAGGGCATTCCGGAAGACCTGCTGGCAAAGGCCCACTGCATCGTAATCGTTCCTGGTGTTAAGACTGCGGCTTTCGTGGTTGGCGCCAAGTACGGAAAAGGCTACCTGTCGTGCCGCAATAGAGACGGCCTTGGCTGGTCGGCGCCGGGTACGGTCCGCATCGAGGGAGGCAGCTTTGGCTTCCAGATCGGCGCATCGGAGACGGATCTGATCATGCTGGTGATGAATGAGGGCGGCCAGGGCAAACTGCTTTCCAGTAAGTTCACTCTGGGCGCGGAAGGTTCAGTTGCGGCCGGGCCGGTTGGACGCACGGCGACCGCTCAAACCGACGCTCAAATGCACGCCGAGATTCTCTCGTGGTCGCGGTCCCAGGGACTGTTTGCCGGCCTCGCTCTGGAAGGAGCCACGCTGCGGCAAGATCTGGATGATAATGCCGAACTCTACGGCAAGAAACTGGAGAACCGGGAGATTGTGACCTCGGGGATGCATGCACCCAAGGGCGCAGAAAGACTGATGACGCAACTCAACAAGTACTCGGCGCAACGCACGGGTACGACAAGCGGCGCCAACCAATAACCTGGCGAGAAAGAAACCTGAGGTAACCCTGAATGAAACTTACCGGAGCATTCCTTGTGGTATGCGGAGTCTTATCGGCTCAGGGGCTGCAGAATCAGCCCATTTACCGCGTCACCGTAACAGCACGGACCGCGAAGGCCATTAGCTACCAGCATCGTAGCGGCGCAACGAAGATCGACTTCCGAGGAACTGAGCTCCTCCCGGGCGCTAGTGGCGAGGCCAAAGTCCAGAGTAAACAGGGCCGCATGCAAATCGAGGTGGACTTCGATGGCCTGCAGCCGGCGACCAGAAACGGAGCCGAATACCTCACTTATGTGTTGTGGGCCGTCACCCCCGAAGGGCGCACGGCCAACCTGGGTGAGGTCCTCCTGAATGGAACGAAGAGCAAACTGGAGGTAACCACCGAACTGCAGGTCTTCGCGTTGGTGGTCACCGCGGAACCTTATTACGCGGTGAGGCAGCCTAGCGACCTGATTGTGATGGAGAACGTGGTACGCGCGGACACGGTGGGAAAGATCGAAGAGATCGACGCCAAGTACGAACTGTTGCAGCGCGGCCAATATCAGCGTCTGGCGAATCCGCTGGCGCTGAAGATGGATCGGAAACTGCCGCTGGAACTCTACGAAGCGCGCAATGCGGTTCAGATCGCGCGTGCCGTGGGTGCGGACCGTTTTGCCACCGAAACCTTCCAAAAGGCCGAGAAAAACCTGTCTCAGGCGGAAACCTACCAGTCACGGAAAGCCGGCGAGAAGCCTGTCGCCATGACCGCGCGGGAAGCGGTGCAGATGGCGGAAGACTCGCGGGCCATCGCGGTCAAACGTCAGGAAGACGAGGCCCTGACCGCGGAGCGGCAGGGGTCGGCGGCCCGCGAAATACGCGCGCAGAACGGACAGGCAGCGGCACAGTCCGAGACGGATCGCGTCACCCGGGAAGCCGAAGCGGCGCGGATCAAGGCGCGTGAGGAATCGGAGCGCCTGACACGGGAGAAGGATGATCAGGCGCTGGCCGCTTCGTCTGAAGCGGTTCGGGTAAAGCGCGGTAGCGACGCACGTCTGGCTGCCGCGGCAGCCGACGCGGACCGTCAAAAGGTGGACAGCGACACGCTCCTGGCTACTGCCGCGGCTAACGCGGACCGTCTGAAGCTGGATAGCGATGCGCGCCTGGCTGCGGTTGCAGCCGGTGCGGACCGTCAGCGGATCGATAGCGACTCGCGGATGGCTGCCGCGGGAACCGAGGCGGATCGTCTCAAGCGCGAAAACGATGCGGAAAGAGCGACTAGCCAGGCCGCACTCGATAGCGCGGGCAAACAGACGGCGCGGTTGGAGACGGAGAGAGTGGAACTGCGAACCCTGTTGCTGAGCCAGTTCAACGCCATTCTTCAGACCCGCGATACAGCGCGCGGTTTGATCGTGAACATGTCCGATGTCCTCTTCGACACCGGCAAGTCTACGTTACGGCCCCTGGCGCGCGAGAAACTAGCCAAGGTCGCCGGCATCGTCTCCGGGCATCCGGGCCTGAGGCTGGACGTGGAAGGTTACACGGACAGCGTCGGCGGGGATGACTATAATCAGCAGCTTTCCGAACACCGCGGCACGTCTGTGCGCGATTACCTCATGATGCAGGGAATGAAGGGGAGTTCGGTCACGGCGAAGGGATTCGGCAAGACTCAACCAGTGGCCTCCAATGAGACCGCGGATGGACGGCAGCAGAATCGGCGTGTGGAACTAGTGATCTCCGGTGAAGTAATCGGCACGGAGATCGGCATTCCAATCGCAAACCGGTAATCGGAGGGTTGACCGCGTTTTGCGAGGTGGGGCCTGGCAGCTTGCTGTCCGGCTCCACTGCATCGCCGGCGGCTGTTGCCGGATCACACTGCCGCATCGGCAGCCAGGTAATGGCGCCATGCAAGGCCTGAACACAATGACTAACTTTGGATGGACCCTATCGAGATCGGCTCTCCCGTCATTCCTTGGGTTCGGAGTGATGTCGCCAGTTACATTAGCAAACGATCTTTCCAAGTACCGGAACCTCCAACTCGGAACGGACCTGCCTACGGTCTTGAAACAGGCGGGCGCAAACCCATCTCAAGCGAAGACCATCCATCGCCGCCCAGCCCTCATCCAAGAGCTTGAGTGGCGCCCCCAACCTCTCGGTTCCTCTTCCCAAACGGAAGCGGCAGTCCTCAGCTTCTATAACGGCCAACTGTTTCGGATCGCGATCAACTATGACCGCTCCGGGACTGAGGGCTTGACACCCGACGACCTGGTGGAAGCCATCTCGGCGACGTACGGAATTGCCGCAAGGCCCCCAACTCCGGTGAAAGCCGCGCCGGGGCACTACGATGACCAGGAAGAGCTCCTCGCACAATGGCAGGATTCGCAGTACGGCTTCGACCTGATTCGTTCTTCGTACGGGCCTACCTTCAAGCTGGTTGGCGTCCTGAAGAAGCTGGAAGCCCCCGCTCAAGCCGCCATCATCGAAGCGGCGCGGCTCGACGACAAAGAAGCTCCTCAAAGGGAGGCTGACAGGATAGCGAAGGAAGATGAAGCCGAGCGAGCCAGGCTGGAGAAGGCCCGGCTCGTCAACAAGCCAAAGTTTCGACCCTGACCCCGGGGCCGCGGAAGGAATGCCGAAATGAGCAGTTCTACGACCAGAGACATCCAAACGTGGGAAGACGAGGGCGGAGCGGAACATGGCCCGCGCGGCATCCGTGCTCGCTCGATGAGGCACACCATGACGGACGCAATCACAGCGGGGAGCGTTTTGATTGAAGAAGGCATGCCTCTGCCAAAGTCGCTACTGCTTGAGAGCGAGTCTGATTTGAAGGGCTGGGCGGCGGTCAAGACCGCTCGCTCCACGTTCGAGAAGGAAATTCAGGAAGCGGGATGGACTTGGTTCTTCATGGCTGGTAAGATCAAAACCACGGTCTTCGGATTTGACAGGCAAGAGACACTACGCACCGCCTTGAAGCGGCTCATTGCCAAAGTGACCTCTCAACACTGTAACAGTATCGAGATCACGCAGGTTACGAGTAACTCGTTCCTGAAAGTGCCCTATGTGAGTGTCTTCGCTCACCCGCGACACCTTCAGAAGGGCCTGATCTTCTCTGGCCAACGGTAGTTTGGAGCGATCTCATCTAATTGGAAGGCAGGTAGCGCTATGAATATTCGACCCCTATACGACCGCATTGTGGTGAAGCGGATCGACGAGAAGGAAACCACGCGTAGCGGCATCATCATCCCCGATTCGGCTCAAGAAAAGCCGCAGCAGGGTGAAGTCATGGCGGTTGGTCATGGCAAGAGGCTTGAGGATGGCACACTGGTGGCCCTCGACGTCAAGATCGGCGACCGCGTCCTCTTTGGGAAGTACTCCGGCACCGAAACGAAGGTGGTTGGCACTGAGTACATCATCATGCGCGAGGACGACGTTCTCGGCATTCTGGATTCGGGTGCCGAAACAGCCAAAAAAGCCACCTAATTCACATTCCACTCATAAGGAAAACATCCATGGCAAAACAGATTGTTTACAGCGAACATTCCCGTCAAGCGATCCTGCGCGGCGTCAACCAACTCGCCGATGCGGTGAAGGTGACCCTCGGCCCCAGGGGGCGCAACGTCGTTCTGGAGAAGAAATATGGCGGACCGACCATCACCAAAGATGGTGTCACGGTGGCGAAAGAGATCGAGTTGAAGGACCCGCTCGAAAACATGGGCGCCCAGATGGTGCGCGAAGTGGCGTCGAAAACCTCCGACGTTGCCGGTGACGGTACCACCACGGCCACGATTCTGGCCCAGGCCATTTACCGCGAGGGCGTCAAAGCGGTCACCTCGGGAGCCAATCCGATGGCCATCAAGCGCGGCATCGATAAGGCCGTGGAAATGGCCGTCGAGGAAGTCAAAAAGCTCTCTACGCCCGTCTCCGGCGATATGATCGCCCAGGTGGGCAGCATCTCCGCCAACAGCGACTCGACCATCGGCAACATCATTGCCGAGGCCATGAAGAAGGTCGGCAAGGACGGAGTGATCACGGTCGAGGAATCCAAGACCATGACCACCGAGTTGCAGACAGTGGACGGCATGCAATTCGATCGCGGCTACCTCTCACCCTACTTTGTGAGCGACGCCGAACGCATGGAGTGCGTCTTCGAGGACCCCTACATACTGATCCACGATAAGAAGATCAGTAACATGAAGGACCTGCTGCCGATTCTCGAGCAAATTGCGCGCGCGGGTAAGCCGCTGCTGATTATCGCCGAGGACGTGGAAGGCGAAGCCTTGGCCACGCTGGTGGTCAACAAGCTGCGCGGCACGCTCAATGCTTGCGCCGTGAAGGCCCCGGGCTTCGGCGACCGCCGCAAGGCCATGCTGGAAGATATTTCGATCCTCACGGGCGGCAAGGCCATCATGGAAGAGACCGGCACTAAGTTGGAAGGCGTCAAGCTGGAAGATCTGGGCCGCGCCAAGCGCGTCACGGTGGATAAGGACAACACCACCATCATCGACGGCGCCGGATCGCAGAAGGATATCGCGGGCCGGATCAAGCAACTCCGGGCCCAGGTGGAAGAGACCACCTCGGACTACGATCGCGAGAAACTGCAAGAGCGGCTGGCGAAGTTGGCCGGCGGCGTGTCGATCGTCAAAGTCGGCGCGGCCACCGAGACCGAGATGAAGGAAAAGAAGGCTCGTGTGGAGGACGCTCTACATGCCACGCGCGCGGCGGTCGAGGAAGGCATCGTGCCGGGCGGAGGCGTTGCACTGCTGCGAGCTTCGGTCGCGCTGCAGACGCTCAAGCTCGAGGGCGACGAGCAGTTCGGCGTCACCATCGTGCGCCGTGCTTGCGAGGAGCCGGTGCGGCAGATCGTGCTGAATTGCGGGACCGAGGGCGCCGTGGTGGTCGAAAAAATCAAGAGTGACCCGAATCCTAACTTCGGCTTCAACGCCACCACCGAACAGTACGAAGACCTGGTCAAGGCCGGAGTAATCGATCCCACCAAGGTAACTCGTACGGCTCTGCAGAATGCCGCTTCCATCGCCTCTCTCATGCTCACCACCGAGGCCATGGTCTGCGAGGTTGTGGAGGAAGTGGTAGACTAGGTCTCCGACAGCGCTCATGCCTCCACCGCGAGCCGCGACCGTAAGGGAGTGGAGGTCCACTAGCACCAAGTCACTCGGTCAAAGCAGGGTAAAGGACACGGATGAACAAGAGAATCCTAAAGCGGCACAAGCGCCAGGTTGCGCGCGCGAGAGAACGCGTAAGACTGTCGGAGCCCGACCTGAGAACACCGGAGCAAGTTAAGGCAGCGCGGGAGGCGAGCCGCCCTCGCAATGGACCGCAGGCACTTTACTCCACGCCGCCAATCCGAAATGACGCCGCCCCTGCCGCGGACAGTACGGCGAAAGCTGACGTAGAGCCATGACCCGCGCCGCAGTACGACCGTCCTCCACACGCTGTCCCCATTGCAAATCCATCGAGTTTAGAGGTGTGGGCGTCCGAAACGCCACCGAGAGAGCGATCCACTGGCTCCTTCAACCCTACCGGTGCTCACTTTGCGGCCACCACTTCTTTTTGTTCCGGTGGCAAGCTCCCCTCGGGGGCACCGCGTAGCTCCACCGGCGTATTGCGCCGCAAGGCTCAGAGCCTGGCCGCGATCGACTCCGCAATCAGCCGACCGTGCAATCTGCCGTTTTCGATGAAAATCTCGTTGGTGTGCATGCCGGCCACGATCACGCCGGCCAGGTAAACGCCGGGACATTCGCTCTCCAGCGTTTCGGGATTGGTGCGCGGGCGCTGGGTCTCGGGCTCGAGTGTAATGCCGGTCGAGTTTAGGAATTCCAGATCGGGGCGGTAGCCGATGAGTGCAAACACGAAGTCGTTCTTCAGGGTTACTTCGCCCTGCGGCGTCTCAACCCGGATCGAATCCGGCCGGATTTCGGCGACGCGCGAATGAAAGTAAGCCGCAATCTCGCCGTTCTTGATGCGGTTCTCGATGTTCGGGCGGATCCAATACTTCACGCGGTCCGAAATTCCCGCGCCGCGATGGATCAGCGTCACGCGCGCGCCCGTCCACCACAACTCCAGGGCCGCAATGGCCGCCGAATTCTTCGCCCCGATCACCGCCACATCGTGGTTGTAATACGGATGCGCTTCCTTGTAATAATGCTGCACCTTGTCGAGCTCTTCGCCCGGAACGTTTAACAGATTCGGGACATCGTAATAGCCCGTTGCCAGCACCAGCTTGCGCGCCTGGTAAATGTGCGCGCATCCCAGCCGGTCGGTGGAGAAGACCTGAAACGTATTGTCGGTACCCGCGATGCGTTCCACGCGCTCGTACTGCCGGATATCCAGTTTGTAATGCTCCGCCACGCGGCGATAATACTTCAGCGCTTCGGTGCGGTTGGGCTTTTCGTTCAGGCTGGTCATCGGGATGTCGCCGATTTCCAGCAGCTCCGGCGTCGTAAAGAAGGTCATGTGGGTGGGATAGTTGTAGAGCGAGTTGACCACGCAACCCTTCTCCAACAACACCGTCTTCACGCCGCGTTTATTGAGTTCGATGCCGCACGCGAGGCCGGTGGGCCCGGCTCCCACCACCACCGCATCGCAGGATTCGCTCATGTGGGGCAGACCCCCTGGTATGCGGCCGACGCCCCCGTCGGCCAGCGTTCGTTTGTGGTTCCGGCGGCGGGACGAGGGCGTCCCGCGCAGACCAGGAGGGTCTGCCCCACTCGCCCTCACAGCTTGCTCTCGACGTCCAGGTACACCGCCGCCAGCGCCGCATCCAGCCCGCCGGCATCCTTGCCGCCGCCTTCCGCCATATCGGGACGCCCGCCGCCTTTGCCGCCGGTCGCTTGCGCCACCGCGCTCACCAGCTTGCCGGCCTGCACCTTCCCCGTCAAATCTTTCGTCACGGCGGCCACAATCGCCACGCCGTCATCGCCGGCCGAGGCCAGCACCACCACCGCGCTCTTCCACTTGTTGCGCAGCGAATCTGCCAGCGACCGCATTTGCTGCCGGTCCATGCCGTCCACCCGCGCCGCCAGCACGCGCGCCTCTTTGACCGTGCGCGACTGCGCCTCCAGGCCTCCCGTGGCCGCTTGCGCTACCTTCTCCTTCAACTGCTCCACCTGCTTCGACAGCGCGCGCTCCGCCGCCAGCAGCTTCTCGACGTGTTCGATCAGTTCCGGCTCCGACGCCCGCAACATCTCCGCAATCCGCCGCAGCGCGCCGCTCGATTCCTGGTATTGCCGCAACGCCCCTTCGCCCGTGATGGCTTCAATCCTGCGCACGCCCGCTGAAATACTGCCTTCGTAGACGATCTTGCACACGCCGATATCGCCGGTGCGTCCCACGTGCGTGCCGCCGCACAGTTCCCGGCTGAAGCCCGGCACCGTCACCACGCGCACCTGCTCGCCGTATTTTTCGCCGAACAACGCCATGGCGCCCGTGGCGATGGCCTTCTCCAGCGGCAACACATCCGTCTCCACGCCGGTGTTGCGCAGAATCTGCTCGTTCATGAGGCGCTCCACTTCTTCCAGCTCGGCGCGGTCCATGGCCGCGTAATGCGTAAAGTCGAAGCGCAGCCTGCCCGGCTCGACCACGCTGCCCGCCTGCTTGACGTGCGTCCCCAATACCTGCCGCAACGAGGCGTGCAACAAGTGCGTGGCCGTATGATTGCGCCGCGTCGAGTCGCGCAGTGGCGCCGCCACTTCGCCGCGCAACACGTCGCCCATGCGCAGCGCCCCTGCCGTCACCACGCGATGCACCGTCAAGCCCGGCACGCCCGGAAACGCGCTCTCCACCTCCGCCACTTTTTCGCCTTGCGCCGAGTACAGCGCTCCACGGTCGCCCACTTGTCCACCCGATTCCGCATAGAACGGGGTCTGGTCGAACACCACCTCCGCCTGAGCGCCCGCCGCGACTTCGTCGACCAACTCTTTCTCCACCAGCAAGCCGATCACGCGCGAAGTGGCTTCCATCTCGGTGTATCCCAAAAACTTGGTGCGCCCTTGCTCCAGCAGCTTCTGGTATGCCGGCGCCACCGCGCCCTTCTCCCCGCCTTTCCAGCTCGCGCGGGCACGCTCCCGCTGCTGCTTCATCTCGCGCTCGAAGCCTTCGCGGTCGATCGTCAGGCCGCACTCCCGGGCCATGTCTTCCTGTTCGTCGAGCGCCAACCCGAACGTGTCGTAAAGCTTGAATGACACCGCGCCCGCAATCGTGTGATCCGCCGCAACCGCCGCCGCGCGATTGAATTCCTTCTCCGCCGTCAGGAAGGTAGTGGCGTAGCGGTGCTCCTCGTCCTTTACCACGCGCGCCACGCGCTGCACGCTCTCGATCATCTCCGGGTACGGGCCCTGCATCAGCTCCGCGACAAATCCCGTCAATTTGTAAAGGAAGGGTTCCTCCATCCCTACCATGCGGATATTGCGCATGGCGCGCCGCATGATTTTGCGCAGCACGTAGCCGCGCCCATCGTTGGCCGGCAGCACGCCGTCGTTGATCAGAAACGCGGTAGAGCGGGCGTGGTCCGCGGCGATTCGCAAGGCCGTATCCACGCGGGGGTCGGCGCCCGGCGTCAGGTTGCACAGATCCGCCGCCTTCAGGATGATGGGCAGCATCAGGTCGTTGTCATAGACCGAGAGTCTGCCCTGCAACACGGCGGCAAGCCGGTCCAGGCCCATGCCGGTATCGATCGACGGACGCGGCAGCGGCGTCAGCTTGCCGGCGGCATCGCGGTCGTACTGCATGAACACCAGGTTCCAGATCTCAACGAACCGGTCGCCCGCATCGCCCGGAAACTCCACGTGCCGGCGGTCCGGCGAGGCGGCGTCCACTCCCATGTCGTAGTGAATCTCCGAACACGGACCGCACGGGCCGGTATCGCCCATCTGCCAGAAATTGTCCTTCTCGTCCAGGCGGAAAATGCGGCTCTTGGGAACCCCGGCCACCTTCTGCCACAGCTCTTCGGCTTCATCGTCCTCGCGAAACACCGTGACGTACAGCTTGTCTTTCGGCAGGCCGTAATCCTTGGTGATCAGGTCCCACGCGAACTCGATGGCTTCGGCCTTGAAGTAGTCGCCAAACGAGAAGTTCCCGAGCATCTCGAAGAACGTGAGGTGCCGCCGCGTATAGCCGACGTTCTCCAGATCGTTGTGCTTGCCTCCGGCCCGCACGCATTTCTGCGAACTGGTGGCGCGCGAATAATCGCGCTTCTCCAGTCCGAGAAATGTGTCCTTGAACTGGTTCATTCCCGCGTTGGTAAACAGCAGCGTCGGGTCGTTGGCCGGGACCAGCGAAGAGCTGCGAACCACCCGGTGGCCGCGGGCGGCGAAGAAGTCGAGAAAACGCTGTCTGATTTCGTGACCTGTCACGGAGATTCCTTGTGGATGTGGACTAAATTCAATTATAGGGGAGAAGATTCCCAACTCTGCGAGACGGCGACCCTGGTCAGCGTTGCCGGCGGCTGGAGTTTCTACATTTTTCAGGCTCCGCCAAGACCAACTGGTAGCGCCGGCGGTCTTGCCGCCGGTGTCTTGTACGCGCTTGACCATCGCCACTCTTCGCGCACACCCTGCAAGGCCGCTTGTTACCGGGTTTTCCTCAACGAAACTCCACTCGCCGGCGTTGCGGTCGGAGTAGCAGCAGGTCACTGAGGTTGCCGGTGGTGCGCCTAGACCCGATCATTGCGATCCCTGGGCAAACCGAAAGCGGCCCTGATGGCCTCATCTGCCTGCAGCATGATTGCTGAGCCAGCCTCACCCAGTTTCTTGATCGGCCGAGAGCGATCCACCGCGCGGATCTGGTTAAAGACGGCCACCGAGGCGACCGTCAAGCCGCTAGATGCGCCGGCCGGCAAGAGCACGTGCAGAGGCGATAGCGGCAGGCGCACCGTTGAAGTGATCGGCGCCACCATGGTGGTGCCGCTGAATTGATTTGAGGTGTCCTTTTGAATGACCAGCGCCGGCCTGGTCTTCTGGATCTCGTACCCTACCGCTGGGTCGAGCGCCGTGAGGTAGATTGCGCCTCTTTGGGGCCACGAACGCGTGGCGGCTTTTCGGGGTGGTCGAGTTGTTGCCTTTGTTCCTGATCCACCGCAAACCAGTCGCTGGCGATCTCCTGGTCGAGGTCATGGTCGCGAATCGCCGCCCGCTTCAGTTGTTCCCGCAGTTGCATTCGAAATTCAACCCCAGTCGTTCCAGTCTACACAGATGCACACTGAGCGTGTGCAAGGCCGTCGGTCACTGAACCTGCACCACCAGCGCGCTCTGCGCCGTCCCGTCCACCGTCTTCGCCAGCAACTGGTAAAGCCCGGCCGGTAGCCCCAAGTTGGGCGCGGAATACAGCGGCACCTGCACGAAAATCACGCTCTCGGCCGGCGAGGCGTCCAGGTTCAGCGTCTGATCGAACCGCGTTGTTCCGTCGGGCGCCACAAACTGCACGCGTACCGCGCGGCTCGCCGCGGCCGGCCAGTTCGCCAGTCCCACGCGCGCTTGCGCGCACGGTTTGTACGTGCCTGGTGGATCCGCTCCCGGCACCAGCCCGCACGCCACGAAATAGCACGGCACCGCGCAATTGGTCGCCTTCTGGCCGCTCACATTCAGACTCAGGCTTTCCATCCCCAGTTGCACCGAAGGCACTGGCGCCGGAAAATGGATGCCGCCCGCCACCGTGGCTTCCACCAGCGTGCGGCCTTGCGTGAAACCGCCCGAAGATCCGGACAGCATCTGCGTGTTGCTGGTCAGCAGGCCGATGCCGCGCGCCAGAGTGCCTGTCTCCAGATCCAGCGAATTCAGCCGATCGCTGTACGCCAGCGTGTCCGGAAAAGTCCCGAGCGAAGTGGCGTATCCTCCGCCCTTCCCCGTCACCTGCAGTTCCGCGCTCGGAGCGGCCTGGCCGCTCGGGTCGAGGAACAAAACCTCACCCGCGCCCGAAGGCTGGTAAATCTTGCCCGTGCTGTCCGCGCGGAACCAGGACTCCCAATAGAAGCTCCCTGGCCCCTCGATCGCAATCACCGAGTATGTCGTACCGTTATACGTGGCCGTGCGGTCGACCCGCCAGGTCTGATACGAACCGGTGACTAGCCGGTCGTCGATGCGGTACACCCAGCGATCTCCCACGTCCAAAGGAAAGTAGGACCCAGTGGCCAGCGCCGCTAACACCGCAGTCGATTGCGCCGCAAGCGCCGATGCCAGGACAAAGAGCAGAAGCACACTACGCATACCGGGGCCCAAGCAATCCGGTTTCCACTGCAAGCAACAGATTCCAGGCACCCGTGACTCTCCCCCATGTGGCGGATTTCCCACCCCGTGGGACAGGCCATCGTTGTTTGTGGCCTGTCTCCCCGAGCGCCGGGATCGGTCCCACCCTATTGACAACCATCCATCCCTTCGCTTACTATGTCCGTAACGGATGTATTGATGAACAAAACACCGCCGCAAAACCTGCTGCCCCTCACGCCGCCGGTCTTTCACATCCTGCTGGCCCTCGCCGATCAGGAACGTCACGGCTACGGCATCATGCAGGACGTCGCGCACCAGACCAACGACAAGCTCCAGCTCGGCCCCGGCACGCTCTACGGCTGCCTCAAGCGCATGCTCGTGGCTCGCCTGGTGGAAGAATCCGACGAGCGGCCCGACCCCTCCCTGGACGATCAGCGCCGCCGTTATTACCGCATGACGAGCCTCGGACGCCGCATCGTCCGCGAAGAAGCGCAGCGCCTGGCCGGCGCGCTGGTCGCAGCCAAATCCAAGCGCCTCTTCGCACGCTCCAAACCTTCAGCCGTATGAGGAAAACCCATGAACCCGACCCTGGAACGCTGCTTCTGCCGCATCTATCTCTTCCTGCTCTACACTTATCCCAGGCCGTTCCGCCTGCGCTTCGGCGGTGAAATGCAGCAGGTCTTCCGCGACCGCTGCCGCCACGTTTCACGCGCTTCCAGCCGCCTGCCGGTCCTGCGCTTGGCTTTCCAATCCGCGGCCGACTGGCTTGCCACGGCATTTCGCGAACGCTTCGCCGCCATCGACTTCCGCGCCATCTGGTCGGCCGGCCGCAAACATACGCCGCGCGGCTTCATCGCCGAGTGGTCGCTCACGATAGTGACGTTCCTCTTCTTCACCACCACCATGGTTCAGGCGTATGTCATCCCTACCGCCTCCATGGAAGGCAACCTGCGCATCGGCGATCACCTGCTGGTTGATCGAATGGCCTACGCCGATCCGGGTCCGTTCAAACACTTCCTCCCGTATCACGACGTGGCGCGCGGCGACATCGTGGTCTTTCGGTATCCCGAAGATATCCGCCAGACCTACGTCAAACGCGTGATCGGGCTCCCCGGCGACCGCCTTCACCTCGCCGATAAACAAGTGATCCGCAATGGACGCCGGCTTCTGGAACCGTACACGCGCCACTCCGCCACCTGGCGCGACCCTTATCGCGACGACTTCCCGACCGCTCCCGGCGCCTACACCACGCCGCGCGGCCGCGACATGTTCGCCTGGCACGTCCGCGATGGTGAAGTGGTCGTGCCTCCCGGATTTTTGTTCGTGATGGGCGACAACCGCGAGAACTCGGCCGATAGCCGCTACTGGGGCTTCGTGCCGCGCGAATACGTATTGGGCAAACCGCTGGTGGTCTACTGGTCCTACGATGCGCCCACCAACGACCTGGAAGATTGGAACGTGGCGCATTTTGTGGATCTGGCGCAGCACTTCTTCACCAGGACCCGCTGGAATCGCACGCTTCTCATCCCGCGACCCCAAGTCGCGCAAGAGGCCGGAGCCGGCCAATGAGATTCGCACGCCTCGCCGCACTCGGATGGCTGGTCCCCGGCGGCGCCTATCTCCTCACACGCCGCTACGTCCAATTCGGACTCTCGCTCGGGTTGGTGCTCACCGCGTCGGTTTCCGGCATGACTCTGGGTGGCGGCAACCTCTGGCCGCAGCCCGCCGATCTTGCAGGCCTGGATCTATTCACGGTTCTGCTCGCCAAAGCCGCGGCCCTCACCAAATTTCTGGCTGGCGCCCCGTATCTGCTAGCCCGCCTCTGCGGTTATTCCCAGAACGCGTTCGACGGACGCCTGCACGAATACGGCACGACGCTTCTGGTGATAGCGGGTCTTCTGAATCTTCTCGCGCTGGCGGACGCGCTCGGATGATGCCCCACTTGCCCTTCACCTTTTTGCTGGCGGCTCTCACCGCGGGCGCCTCGGCCCTCCCCGGCGCGCGACCCGCGCGCGAGCGCGCCTGTCACGCCCTCTACCTGTTCTTCGCGTCAATCGCAGCAATCGCAGCCGGCAGTTGGATCATGTACCTGATCCACCGATAATCGCGCCGTTCCGGCGACAGGATCTCCGCTTGCTCCGCGCTCTCGAACCTTGCCTTTGCTTCTGTTTTCTCCGCGTCTCCGCGTCTCCGCGGTGAATACAGAATTTCCAATGATGTACTGATTCACTAAATGGCCGCCAGCGCCTGCTCGAAATCCGCCAGCAGATCGCGCCAGTCTTCGATCCCCACCGAGATGCGCACCAGTCCGTCGGTGACGCCGGATTCCGCCAGCTCCGGCCCCGTCATTCCCGAATGCGTCGTGCTCTTCGGGTGGCACGTCAGCGTCTCCAGTCCGCCCAGGGATACGGCGCTCCGGGCAATTCGCAGGTTCCTCAGGAAATCGAACGCAGCGGCCTTTCCGCCTTTGAAATCGATGGAGAAGAGCCCGCCCGGGTACGCGCACTGTTTCTCGAAGATGCGCTTCTGCTCCGGATCCTTGAAGAGTGTCGGATAGATCACGCTGCTGAGCTGCTTGTGCCCCTCGAGGGCCTCGGCCAGGCGCTGTGCATTCTTGCTCTGGCGGTTCATGCGCAGCGAAACGGTGGGCAGCCTGCTATTCAACAGCCAGCATTCGTCCGGCTGCAGGATATTTCCGAACATATTGCGGCGGCTGCGCATCTTCTGAACCAGATCGAGGCTCTTCCCGATCGCCACGCCCGCCAAAATATCGCTGAAGCCGCCCAGGTATTTCGTGCCCGAATACAGCGAGACGTCCGCGCCCAACAGCAGAGGGTGCTGGAACGTCGGACCAAGGAATGTATTGTCGACCATCACGGCCGGCCGGTCCGGATGCCGCGCGGCGCTCTCCGCCGCGCGTTCGATATCGGTCATGATCAGCGTAGGGTTGGCCGGCGTCTCGAGCAACACCGCGCAGCAGTCCTTGGCCGAGCGGATGGCTTCGTCCAGCGCTTTCGAATCGCCCGAACGCACCGGAATCCCCTTCACGCCCCATGGCTCCAGAAAGTGAATCAGCCCGGTGGTGCCGCCATATAGCGGCGTTGTGTAGACCACCGAACCGCCCGGCCGCAGCACCGCCAGCAGCGCCGTCATAATGGCTGCCATTCCGGAGTTGAAAACCGCCGCGTCGGTGGCCCCCGGCTCGAGCGGCACGATCTGGTCTTCCAGGATCTCCGAGTTCGGGTGCGAGAAGCGGGAATAGATCAGGTCGGCCCGCTCGCCCGGCGCCGGCTTGATTTTCCCGGTGGTGATGGCAAACGCATGCTCTGCCGCCTCCGGGCTGGGAAACACGTAAGTCGATGCGCGAAATACCGCCGGCCGCGCCGATCCGAACGATAATCCGGGGTCGAATCCCCGGGTCAGAACGGCAGTACGCGGCCGCACGTCGTTGTGAGCAGAATCATGATCCGCCATGAGGTCTCCACAATGAGTGTAGCGCGAACTCGGACACACACACCGTAAAGGTGGTGGCGGACTGTTGCCTTCCTCACCCATTGCGGGTTACTCGTTTTGCAACTTCAAAATGGGATGTGCCATGATGGGCGGTATGAAGGGCCGTGATCTCGCTACGCCGAAGCCAATCCACTTGCGTTCCTCGCTGATCCGCAAGGGGCGGTTCTTGGTTCACACCGGCGAGTTGCCGGCCGGATACAACGTTCTCAAAGCCATCGAAGACGAGCGCGAACAGCGCTTGAGGAAACTCGCCCGGCAGCGGTGACGCCCGCCCTACAGAAACGCCATCGTCTTGACGCCGGAGATGTCGAACCGCCTGCGGCAGCGCAGGTTCTTGCAGGCCACCTTGTCGTCCAGCAGCACCATGTAGCTTTGCGCCTTGGCGAACTTCGCCCGGTCGCGCTCGTCGGCGCCCTGCGGGATGCGGTCCTTCTTCTTGCGCACCGACCATTGCAGATCGTAGCTGTCCTGGGTGCGGCAATACGGGCAATTCAACAATGCCGGCTTGGCCGTCTGGGAATCGGTATAAAACGCGCGTTCGTCCATGATTAGCGTTCCGCCATGGGGATCCAGGTCTGGCCGTCGGGCTTGCCCTTATAGTCGGCGCGCGGCCGGATCAGCCGGTTGTTGTGGTACTGTTCCAGCACGTGCGCGGTCCAGCCGGCCATCCGGCTTACCGCGAAAATCGGGGTGTAGAGGTCCATCGGAATGCCCAGCGAATAGTAGGTGGAAGCCGAATAGAAGTCCACGTTAGGATCCAGGCCCTTGACCGCTTTCACGGTCTCTTCCATGCGCCGCGAAAGGCGGTACAACTTTTCATGGCCGGTTCGCTTCCCGAGTTCCTCGGAGAGCACGCGCAGATGCGTGGCCCGCGGGTCTTCGGTACGGTACACGCGGTGACCGAAACCGGGAATTTTGACTTTGCGCGCCAGCGTGTTTTTCAGCGCTTCGACCGCCGCATCTTCGTCGCCCAAACCGAGCAGCCACTTGATCACATCCTGGTTGGCGCCGCCATGCAGCGGCCCCTTCAGCGCGCCGATGCCGGAGGTGACGGAAGAGTAGATATCGGAGAGCGTGGCCGCCGTCACGCGCGCCGCGAACGTGGATGCGTTCAGCTCGTGGTCCGCATGCAGGATCAGCGCCACATCGAAAGCGCGCTCCATCACATCGTCGGGCCGGTTGCCGGTGAGAGTGTAGAGAAAGTTGGCGGCGAATCCCAGGTTCGGATTGCCGTCCAGCACCGGCTTGCCGTTGCGCAGCCGGTCGAACGTGGTGACGATGGTCGAGGTCTGCGCCATCAGGCGAACGGCCTTGCGGTGGTTGGCCTCCGCCGACATGTCCGCGGCTTCGGCGTCGTACAGGCTCAGCATGGAGACCGCCGTGCGCAGCACATCCATGCTATTCGCGCCGCCGTTCGAGCCCAGGAAATCCACCACTTGGCCCGGTAGCGGGCGCGCCTCGACCAGGTCCTTCTTCAACTGCGCCAGTTCGGCTGCTTTGGGAAGCCACCCGTGCCACAGCAGAAAAATGATTTCCTCAAAAGTACCGTTGTCCGCCAGCGTGTGGATGTTATAGCCGCGGTAGCTCAGGACGCCTTGGTATCCGTCGATGTAGCAAATCTCGGATTCGCCCGCAATTACACCTTCGAGGCCAGCTATCGTCGTTCCCATCGCTCTTCTATTCTAGGACGCCGTGAGTCCGCGCGTCGCCCCAATCCAAAAAAATCACCGGTACGTGCGGCCGTGCAGACGGTACTTTACGTTACGGAAGAAACTGTAAATGCGGTTGCCCTGCGGGCACTCGTCGTAGGGCGGATAACCGAGCTCGAGCGTGTCGCGGCTGACCCATAGCTTTTTGTCTCCCGCCGCACCTGCATCCACATCCACGATGACGCTGTTGCCGCAGCTCTCGCCATCCAGGATGGCGAAGCCCGCCACGTTTACCGGAGGACCCCAGTCCTGCATGAAAGATTTCATGGGATACGCCGAACAGGGGCGCGCGGCGGTGCATCCCCACAAGACGTAAGCGCCTTGATAATCGTGCGCCTCCAGCAGCGCGAAGAACCGTTTGGCTTGGCGCTCCTGGCTGTAATTGTGGAGCACGAAATACAGCAGGCCGCTCATCGCCGCCAGCACTACCACCGAAAGAATAGTGATCTTGATCTTCCGCGCGCGCCGCTCGTCTCCCGCCCCGTATTGATCCAGGTAGCCGGCCATCTCGCGTCCCAACTCTATTCTACTTCTTGGCGGGCGGCGCGGCGGGCGGAACCGGATAGGCCTTGTCGTAAGCGGCAGTGGCCTCCCCGGTGATGTCCATCGCGGGCTTGAAGTACAGGGCCATCTGCGTATCCACCACCAGCACCAGGTCGTAGCCTTTTTCTTCGGCCAGCTTCTTCACTACGGCCTGCATTTTGTCGGAGCTCTTTGAGAGGACTTCGGTACGCATCTTCTCGGCATCCGCCTGCAGGTCTTCCTGGATGCGCGTCAGTTCCACCTGCTTGCGCTTGCCTTCGGCGTTGAGGTCGAACTCCGCCTGCGGCGTGAGCTTGCCGGGATCCCCTTGCAGCTTCTGAGTGATCGCCGCGAGATCCTCTTGCAGCTTCTTGCCCTGTGCCTGGCGCGGCAGGAGCGTCGCCTGCATATCCGCGTCGGCCTTCTTGATCTCGGCCGTCTCGAACAGGGCCCTCTGTAAACTGATCACCGCAACTTTGGTCTGCGCCGTGGCCAGTTGGGCGGCGGCGAAGAGGGCCGAACAGACCACCAGCGGCCTGAGCACCTTCTGAAAAGACATGGAAGCAACTCCTGAAAGTGGTGTGTAGAAACTCTAGATTACCACAGCTTATTCCAAGACTCCGAGGATCTCATCTTCCTTCAGAATCAGGTACTCCTGTCCGTCCACCTTGATGTCGGATCCGGAATACTTCCCGAACAGAATCCGGTCGCCGGCCTTCACGTCGAGCGCCACGCGCTCCCCCGATTCCAGCAACTTGCCGTTGCCCACGGCGCATACCTCGGCCTGCTGCGGCTTTTCTTTGGCGGTATCGGGGATGATGATCCCTCCGCGCTTCTGCTCCACTTCCTCCAGGCGCCGTACAAGAACCCGGTCATGCAAAGGACGTAAATCCATGACTTGATTATACAGAATCAAGGCTCAAAGGCCTCTATCCAAATCGCCACCAGTCCGTAACTTCCCTTTACACTGTCAACAGAGTTTACAGGCCTGAACAGGTCAAGAATGTCTACGAAGTTTACATAACAGCCATTGGATAACGCTACCTGGTTGATTCTACTAGCGTGGACTTTCGGGCAGCCAATTGCAATACTACCGCTGGCAATTCGGAGGAAATACCATGATGCCGGAAGACAAAGGACAGATCGAAAGGCGCTCAAAGACGCGCTTCCCGATCCATCGCGATCTGCGTTACAAGCTCCTGGAAGATGATCTGGTAATTGAATCTGGAATGGGAGAGACCATCGACATGGCCAGCGGAGGCATGGCGTTCCAGATCGAGCATCCCTTGAAAGTGGGTGCTTTCGTAGAGCTGTCGATCAGTTGGCCGGTTCTGCTCGACGACACCTGTGCGATGCGTCTGATTATCTTCGGACGCATTATCCGGGCGTCGGGCAACAGATCGGCTTGCTGCGTGGATAAGTACGAGTTCCGTACCCAGGCGCGCATGCTCCCGCCGGTTGTGGCGGGGCGCAACGATTCCATGCTGCAACGCTTCGCAGGAAGTGTGCGTAAGGAGAGCATGAAAGCCGCCGGTCTTTAAGCTGCTTGCTTCGATCCGAGCCGCGACCGTTAGGGAGCGGTCTTCGTGGAATACGACACCATATTTAAGAGACGGCGTACTTAGATAGAAGCCCCGTTCCCCGCCCCGGCCATGGGGCCGCCGCTGTACAACGCGCCGTTACACAAAGCTAAGATAAGCAACATGCAGGATTCCACTCCGGCGCAGCAGCCGGCTGACCCGTCGCACTCGAGCAGCCCCTGGCTCCGCCTCTCAGCGCTAGCCGCGCTGCTTTTCGCCGGTCTCCTGCTTTATTCCCAAACACTGGCTTTCGCCTGGGACGAAGGCTTTCATCTTCTGGCCGCGCAATTGATCAAAGCCGGCAAGCGTCCTTATCTGGATTTTTGTTTTCCGCAAACGCCCCTCAACGCCTACCTCAACGCCGGATGGATGAAACTTTTTGGCGAGAGTTGGCGGCCGGTCCACGCCCTCGCGGCTTTCTGGGTGGTGGCCGGCGCATTGCTGGCCGCGGGCTTCGTGCTGAAGCGCTTCCCCGTTTCGCGCTGGCGGCTGGCCGGCGCTTGTGCAGTTCTGCTGGCCGTCGGGATGAACTCGCAGGTGGTTCTGTTCGGCCCCATCGGGCAGGCCTACGGCCTGTGTCTGTTTCTCTCGGTGGCCGCTTTCCGCCTGGCGGTCTGCTCCGTGGAACGGCGCGGCCCGCAGTGGGCGGCCGCCGCCGGACTGCTGGCCGGCGCCGCCGCGGCTTCTTCTTTGCTGACGGCGGCAGTGGCCCCGGTGCTGCTGCTCTGGATCGCCATCCACAACCGCGCCGGCGCCCGTTGGCTCAAGATCGCGCTGTTCCTGATCGGCGCCGGCATCCCGTTTCTACCGGTGCTGCTGCTGTTCCTCGAATCTCCCAAGCCGGTGCTCTTCAACATCATCCAGTACCAGACGGTGTACCGCCACACCAAGTGGGAAGGCGCTACCGGGCAGGACATTTCGGTGCTGACCTCCTGGATCGACTCCGCGCAGGGGCTCACTTTGGTGCTGCTCTCGGGCGTAGGTACCTGGTTTATCGCCCGCAAGAGCGACTGGGATCGCGCACAGCGTTCCGAGTTTTATCTGGCCGGCTGGTTGGCTTTGGGCTTAGGCGCCGAACTGGCCACCGCGCATCCCACCTTCGAGCGCTACTTTCTGCTGGTCATCCCGTTCGCCGCCATTCTGGCGATGGCCGGATTATACGTAGCTGCGACGAGGCTCGGCTTGGGTGATCGCCCCTTCGCTCCATCGATGTTTCTGATCGTGTTGGTGGCGCTGGGCCTGGGAAAAGCCATCCTTGAGGATTTCGACTCCTATTGTTGGAAAGACTGCGAGAAGATCGCGCAACAAGTGCAAAAAAATACGCCGCCGGGCGGCGCCGTGTGGGCCGACGAGCTTTTCTATTTCCTGACGCGCCGGCCGCCCCCCGACGGCATGGAGTTTTCCTATGCGCACGACCTGGATCTGCCGCCCGCACTGTCGGCCGAGTTCCACATTCTGCCGGTCAAGAAAATCCACGACCGGGTCCGCGCCGGCCTCTACCACACGGTAGCCGCCTGTTACGAAAGCGACGAGACCGACAAGATCAGCCTCCCGGAACTCTTCCGCCACAAGACCGAAGTCCGCGATTGCAGTATTTATTGGGACTTCGCCGGCAAGCGGTAGGCCTTAGTGGGACCGGCCTTCTGGCCGTTCCAGCGCCGGTTGAAAGCCACCTCTGGAGTTTCTCCATTTTCAAGCTCTGTTAAGACCAACTGGTAGCGCCGGCGGTCTTGCCGCCGGTGCCCTTTGCCCGCTTGACCATCCCCATTCCACGAGCCCTTGCGCCACCCTCAGAACGGCTCCGGATGCACCGTGACATCGGCATTCGGGGCCAAGCCATGGATGACTTCTTCGATGGTCTCGGTCAGCAAGTGGGCTTGCGCCAGGCTTTGCGCGCCATCCACCAGAACGTGCAGGTCGATAAAAAGGATCGGCCCGGAATACCGCATGCGCACGTGGTGGCAATTGCGGACTCCCTCCACGCCTTCCACCGCGGCGATGATGCGCTGCTCCATGCCCTCGGGCGCGCTGTCTATGAGCGCGTCCAGCGTGCGCCGGCCCAGCCGTACGCTCACCCACACCACCAGCGCGGAAACCCCCAGCGCGGCAATTGCGTCGGCATTGCGGAGGAACAACAGCCCCGGCCACCAGTCGCCCGCCTTCACCGCCGCCAGCCCCACCACCACCACCGCCGAGCTCCACACGTCGGTCGTGAAGTGCAGCGCGTCGGCCTCCAGCGCCTGGCTATGATACTTGACGGCGGCCCGCGAAAGAACGCGCGACCGCGAAATATCCACCACGATCGAGGTCAGCATCACCACAAACGACCAGACCGTCACCTCGATCCCCGTGTGGTGTGTGCGCAGCCGGTGAATGGCTTCCCACACAATCCAGGCGCACGTCAGCAGCAGCAACAGCGTTTCAGCGAGCGCCGAGAGGTTTTCTATTTTCCCGTGCCCGTAGAGGTGCTCGTGATCGGCGGGGCGCCCGGAAAGACGCACGGCGACGAAGGTCAGGCCGGCCGCCACCAGGTCCAGGCCGGAATGCGCGGCCTCGGCCAGGATGCCGAGGCTGCCCGTGGCCACGCCGACTATGATCTTGAATGCCGTCAGCCCGACGGCGGCGAGCAGCGAGCTCAGTGCAGCCGACTGTTTCTCGCGAACGAAATCCGTCACCCGAGTTTCAGGCTACCATTGCCAGAGCCCGTCCCACCAGTTCGCGCGCCTCGTCTTGAATTCGTTTGAGGTGTTCGGCGCCGGCGAAACTCTCGGCATAGATTTTGTAAACGTCTTCGGTCCCGGAAGGCCGCGCCGCGAACCAGCCGCGCCGCGTCACCACTTTGAGGCCGCCGATCGAGGCCCCGTTCCCCGGGGCGCGCGTGAGCATGGCTTCGATGGGGTCGCCGGCCAACTCGCGCGCCGTCACCTGTTCCGAGTTGAGCGCCGCCAGCGCGGCTTTCTGCGCGGGCGTGGCCGCGGCGTCGATGCGCTCGTACACCGGCGCGCCGAATTGTTCCGTTAACCCGCTGTAGATCTCCCCGGGGTCCTTGCCGGTGCGCGCCAACATCTCCGCCCCTAGCAGGGCCATGACGATGCCATCTTTATCGGTGGTCCACACGGTACCGTCGCGCCGCAGCAACGAAGCACCGGCGCTTTCTTCTCCGCCGAAGCCCAGCGAGCCGTCCAGCAGTCCATCCACGAACCACTTGAAGCCCACCGGAACTTCCACCAGCCGCCGGCCCAGGTGCGCCGCCACGCGGTCGATCATGCTGCTCGATACCAGCGTCTTCCCCACACCGGCCGAAACCGGCCATCCGTCGCGGTGGCCGAACAGGTAAGAGATGGCCGCGGCCAAATAGTGGTTAGGGTTGAGCAGGCCGGCGCTCCGCGTGACAACCCCGTGCCGGTCGTGATCGGTATCGCAGGCAAATGTCACGTCGAACCGGTCCTTGAAGCCGATCAGCCCGGCCATGGCGTAGGGCGATGAGCAATCCATGCGGATCTGGCCGTCCCAGTCCAGCCGCATGAAGCGGAAGGTGGGGTCGACATCGGCATGCTCGATATCGAGCGACAAGCCGTAGCGTTCGGCGATGCGGCCCCAGTAAGCCACACCCGCGCCGCCCAGCGCGTCGGCGCACAGAGAAAGCCGCGCCGCGCGAATGGCGTCCAGATCCAGCACCGAGCCCAGATCGTTCACATAAGCCGACACGTAATCGTAGCGATGCGTGGTCGAGGCGCTGAGCGCGGTGCGGTAGGGTTGGCGGCGAACGTCGCGCAGTCCATCGCGAAGAATCTGGTTGGCCAGATCCTCGATGGCTTTGGTGGCGTCGGTATCGGCCGGGCCGCCGTTGGGCGGATTGTACTTGAAGCCTCCATCGGGCGGCGGATTGTGCGACGGCGTGATCACAATGCCATCGGCCTGCGCGCCTTTCCGGCCGCCGCGATTGTAGCCCAGGATGGCGTGCGAAAGCGCCGGCGTGGGCGTGTAGCCCAGTTCCTGGTCGATCATCACCTCGACGCCGTTCGCCGCCAGCACTTCGAGCGCGCTGGCGAAGGCCGGATCGGAAAGAGCATGCGTGTCCGCCGCCAGGAACAGCGGGCCGTCCACGCCGTTCTCAGTGCGGTACCGGCAGATGGCCTGCGTGATGGCCAGAATGTGATCTTCGTTAAAGGAGCACTCGAGCGACGAGCCGCGGTGACCCGATGTGCCGAAGCTTACGCGCTGTGAAGCTACCGAGACGTCCGGCTTCTCCGTATAGTAAGCCGTGATGAGGCGTGGCACGTTGACCAGCATATCGGGCGTGGGGCTCTGTCCCGCAAGCGGAGAAATTGGCATTTTGATCCACGTTAGCGCAATTTGCTGCGAGGTATTATGATGTACCATGATTTTACGGGAGGATTTACCCTGTGAAGACAACAATTTTATTCGGCATCGCCATTCTGTGCCCTCTGGCTGCGTTGACAGCCCAGGAAATTAAGCCATTCGACGCCAAGCCCGGCCTGTGGGAAAGCACGATGACGATGGAGATCTCAGGAATGCCGGCCATGCCGGCCATGCCGCAACTCACGCCGGAGCAGTTGGCGAAGATGCCGCCCGCGGCGCGTCAACAAATGGAATCCATGATGAATAGCCGCGCCGGAGCCCCGCGCACCATCACGAGTAAGTCGTGCACGACCAAGGAAGAAATCAACAAGGGACTGGCGTTCAGTGACAAGAACCAGGCCAACTGCACGCGGAAAATCGTCAGCTCTTCGTCCAGCAAGATGGAGATGCACGTTGAATGCGCGCCGGACAAGACCAACATGACGGTGGTTAGCGACATTACAGTGGAGCGTCTGGACGCCGAACATGTCAAAGTTTCCGGAGCCAGCAAGAGCACCGGCACTGGCGCTGGAAATGGGGCCGCCCGGACCATGGACATGAAGTTCACCGTCGCCAGCAAGTGGCTTTCTGCGGACTGCGGCGACGTGAAACCGGCCGGCGAGAAGTAGGCACTTAACCGAGCCGCGACCGTGAGGGAGCGGAGGGCCCAGGGGAACACGAATACGACGGACTTTAGCCGCGGATATCTCGCCGTGGACTTCCCCACCGAGCCGTTCCACTCGGTCGGCGGCCTGCTGCTCCGGTCGGTTCGGGTTTTCCTTTCCAATCTCGGCTTTCTGACCGCCGTTACACTGGTCGTCTTCCTGCCAGGCAAGCTTCTGTTGCAGCTCGCCTGTTGGTTGGGGAATGTCCCCATCGACGGAGTCCTTTCAGCCGTCTTGCTGGATTTGAGCGACCTGGTGCTGGGAGCGCTGGTGGCCCCGGCCGTCATCTATGGCCTTCTCGGGAGATTTCGCGGCGGCTCACCTGCGCCCCTGGCCGAAGCGCTGGCCTGGGGCCGCCGCCAATGGGCGAAATCGCTGTGGAACCGCTTCAAGGTGGAGATCACCGTGATGCTGTGGAGCGCGCTGCTGCTGGTGCCCGGCATCGTGGCGATGGTGAAACTGGCCTTCACCGACCCCATCGTGGCAATTGAAGCCGATCGGGAACGGGAGGTTCTCGGCAAAAGCCGCGCCCTGACTCAGGGCCACCGATGGCGCATTTTTCTGGCGTTGCTACCGCTATGGGCAGCCGAGTTGGTGGTGACGTTCCTGGTCTTCAGCGCGCTCCAGCGGCACACGGATTCGCGCCTCCTGATCGCGCTGGTGGACAGCCTGTTCTCGGTCGGCGGCCAATGGAGCACGGTGATCGTGCTGCTGATGTACCTGGGCCTGCGCGCCCCGGAAAAGGAGCCGCTCACGCCTGCGAACGCCCAGCGTCCCAACAAGCGGCTGCGCCGCGCCGCGTGAAGCCTATCCCCGCTCCACCAGGTTCAGCAGCTTCTCCTGCACCGCTTCGCCCGTCGGCGCATCCGCGGTAATCACCAGGATCGTGTCATCGCCCGCAAGCGTGCCGATCACTTCCGGCCAGCCCTCGTTATCGAGCGCCACCGCCACCGAATTGGCATGGCCCGGCGACGTCTTGAGCACCACTAGGTTCTGCGCGCGCAGGACGTCCTTCAGGAACTCCGTCGCCAGCAGCGCAAAGGCCGGCCCGGTTTCTTCCGGCGCCATTTCCTGGTAGCCGTCGCGCGTCTTCACCAGCCGGAGGTCGCGAATGTCGCGCGACAGAGTCACCTGGGTGGCCGCGATGTCCTGGGCCTTCAGCTCTTGCGCAAGCTCTTCCTGGGTGGAGATCCGTTTGCTCCGGATCAGCTTCAGAATCTGGCCTTGACGATAAGCCTTGGTCATAAAATTAGTTGTCCAAGTACCTGTTTGGCGAGCGCCAGCGCTCGTGCCACGGACACGGGTCCGGTGCCGCCGGGAATCTCGCGCGTGCCGATACCCTTATCCGCATTCAGCAGCTCCGCGAACTCGCCCGTGAACTCCGGCGCGAAGCGGCGCATCTCTTCCGCCGTCCAATCCGATGGTTTCTTGCCCGTGCGCACGCTTTCCAAAACGAAGCGGCCCACAATCTGGTGCGCCTGGTGAAACGGCGTGCCGGCGCGCGCCAGCGCTTCGGCCAGGTCCGTCGCCACCACCCAGCTTTCCGCGGCGGCCGCCGCCGGCCTAGCCGGGTTAAGCCTGGTGGATTCGATCACCGCGGACATCATCAGGAGCGATCCGTTCAACTGGTAGGCGGCGTCGAACAGCGGAACCTTGTCCTCCTGCATATCGCGATTGTATGTCATCGGCAGGCCCTTCATGGTCACCAGCAGCGAGGTGAGGCAGCCGATCACGCGCCCGCTCTTGCCGCGAATCAGCTCGAGCGAATCGGGGTTCTTCTTCTGCGGCATCAGGCTGGACCCGCTGGTCACGCCATCGCCCAGTTCGAGCCACCCAAACTCTTCGCTCGAATAGAGGATCCAATCCTCGGCTAGGCGGCTCAGGTGGATCATCGTGACGCTGCACGCATAGAGGAAGTCCAGCGCGAAATCGCGGTCTCCGGAAGCGTCCATGCTGTTGCGCGTGATGCCCTCAAACCCGAGGTCTTGCGCGATGGCTTCGCGGTCGAACGGAAATCCGCTCCCCGCCAGCGCGCCCGAACCCAGCGGCAGCACGTTGGTGCGCCGTTTGGCTTCGGCAAAGCGTTCCCAATCGCGCAGGAACATTTCGAAGTAAGCCAGCAGGTAATGCGGCCACAATACCGCCTGGGCGCGGCGCGTGTGCGTGTAGCCGGGAACGATCGCCGTGGAATTAGCCTCGGCGTGATCGAGCAGCCTCCCCATCACGGCGCACAGCGAAGCCTGCATGTCGGCGCATTCTTCGCGCAGCCACAGCCGCATATCGAGCGAGACCTGCTCATTGCGGCTGCGCCCGGTGTGGATCTTGTCCGCCACCCCGCCGGCCTTCTCCTTGAGCTTGCGAATCACCAGCGTGTGGACGTCTTCATCCGTTGCGTCTTCGTAGAAGCCCGGCGACGCCGCTTCGGCACGAATCTCGTCGAACGCCGCCACGATCCGCCCGCGCTCCTCGGCCGTCAGGATGCCGACCCGTTCCAACGCCCGCGCGAAAGCCTGCGAGCCGCGGATATCGGCATCGATCAGCCGCCGGTCGAAATCGAGCGACCCCGAGAATCGCTCGAAGACTTCCGACGGTCCCGCTTCAAATCTGCCGCCCCAGAGTTTCATTTTTTCTTGGCGGCGAGCGCCCGCACTTTGATCGGCAGACCGACCAGGTTGATGAAGCCCAGCGCATCCTTCTGGTCGTAAGCCGCGCCCATGGTGAAGCTGGCGATATCCAGCGAATAGAGCGAATTTGGCGATTTCCGGCTGAGCGGCGTCACGTTGCCCTTGTAGAGTTGCAGCTTGATTTCGCCCGTCGACGGCTCGCTCACCTTTTCGAAGAAGGCGTCCAGCGCTTCCCGCAGCGGCGTAAACCAGAGCCCGTTGTACACCAACTCAGCGTATTCGAGCGCCCTCTGCTGCTTGTAGTGCAGCGTGCTCTTATCGAGCGTCAGCGCTTCCAGCTCGCGAATCGCGAACATGATCAGCTCGCCGCCCGGCGTCTCGTAACAGCCGCGCGACTTCATGCCCACGAAGCGGTTCTCCACCAGGTCGATGCGGCCAATGCCGTGCTCCGCGCCAATCGTGTTGAGCGTTTCGAGCAGCTCGAAGGCCTTCATCTTCTTGCCGTTGACCGAGACCGGCACGCCCTTTTCGAACCCGATGGTGACTTCGCCGGGCTTGTCGGGCGCTTCCGCCGGGCTCTTGGTGAGCATCCAGATTTCATCCGGCGCCGCGTTGGCCGGGTCTTCCAGCGCCCCGCCTTCGTGCGAGATGTGCCAGATGTTGCGATCGCGGCTGTAGATCTTGGCGGTGGTGGCCGAGATCGGGATGTTGCGCTCGCGCGCGTACTCGATGGCATCCTCGCGCGAGACGATCGTCCATTCCCTCCACGGCGCAATCACCTGTAGCTCCGGCGCCAGGGCTTTGTAAGTGAGCTCGAAGCGCACCTGGTCGTTGCCCTTGCCGGTGCAGCCGTGCGCCAGCGCGTCGCAACCGGTGGCCAGCGCCACTTCCACCTGCTTCTTGGCCAGCAGCGGCCGCGCAATGGAAGTGCCCAGCAGGTATTTATGCTCGTAGACCCCGCCGGAGCGCACCAGCTTCCACAAGTATTGCGAGACGAACTCCTCCCGCAGGTCTTCGATATAGACTTCGGAAGCGCCGGTCTTCCGGGCCTTTGCTTCGAGGCCCGAGAGTTCGTCGCCGCCCTGGCCGATATCGCCGCACACGGCCACGACTTCGCAGCCGTAATTCTCCTTGAGCCACGGAATGATGACAGAGGTATCCAGCCCGCCCGAGTAGGCGAGCGCAACTTTCTTCGGTTTATGCATAATCTTTGGTGGCTGCCTGCCGCAACCGCTCCCGCTCCCACCGAGCCGCGACCGTCAGGGAGCGGAGGCTGTTATACGCCGCTGAACTTCCGAACGGATCTCCTACGTTAGCATCATCAGCAGCAGCGCCTTCTGCGCATGCAGCCGGTTTTCCGCCTGCTGAAACACCGCGCTGCGCTCCGACTCCATCACCGAATCGGTGACTTCCTCGCCGCGTTTGGCCGGCAGGCAGTGCAGAAAAATGGCGTCGGGCCGCGCCTGCGCGAACAGCGCGTCGTTGACCTGGTACAGATGGAAGGCCGTTCTGCGCTCCACCGCTTCTTGTTCCTGTCCCATGCTCGCCCAAACGTCGGTATAGACGGCGTGCGCGCCATCCAGCGCCTCGGCCGCATTGTGTGTGATGGTGATCGCCGCCTTCGAAACCGCCGCCAGCCCTTCGGCCTGCGCCACGATATCGGGATCGGGCAGATATCCGGTGGGGCAGCCCAGCGCGAAATCCATTCCCAGCCGCACCGCCGTGAGCATCAGCGATTGCGCCACATTATTCCCGTCGCCGATGAAGGCCAACTTCAACCCTGAAAGCCGCCCGAAGCGTTCGCGGATCGTGAGCACGTCGGCCAGCGCCTGGCACGGATGGAACGCATCCGACAGCGCATTGATCACCGGCACGGAGGACCACTGCGCCAGCGCCTCCACGGTGCTCTGCGCAAAGACCCGGGCCACAATTCCGTTGACCCAGCGGTCCAGGTTCCGCGCCACATCCTTCAGCGGCTCCCGAACGCCGATGGGTCCCTCCAAAAACACGGATGAGCCGCCCATCTGCGCCATGGCCAGATCAAACGTGAGCTTGGTCCGCAGCGACGGCTTTTCGAAGAGCATCCCGATAGACTTGCCGCCCATCGCGTTTGCATAATTCTTCGGCGCCCGTTTGACTTCGTCGGCCAGATCGAGCAGATATCCCAGCTCGTCATTGGTGAGATCGAGGTCACAAAGCAAATCAGAACCGGCGGCCTTGAGGATATTGTCAGGTTGGAACGTCCCGGCCACGGCATTCACCTCGACTGAATGTTTATTCATTAAATTGAATAATTACACAATGTGAGCGATGGAGTCAAGCGCCCACCCCCTTTGGTCCGCGGAGCAACGCATGACCGTACCGCCCTTTTGCGAAACGAACCCAATTTCAGTTCTTTCGGTCCATGCTCCACCGTGTCGCACGGTTTTCCCAAACGAACCCAATCTGATCTCCTGACACTGGTTGTTACTCCTATAAGGCCAATAAGTTGCAACGATTCTCCGGCTTCGTGCCGTATTCGCCGAACGAACCCAATTCCACTATCCCGCCATCTGCCGCCCTTGACGGCTCGCGGTTTGGCGAAACGAAGCCAATTTCAGAAATTTCGACTTCTGACGCCCGTCCAAAGCCTGGCTCTATCCGATCCGGACCGCCTCAGAGGTCGCGTATTCGCGAGGCTCCTGCCTGGCTTCAGAGTAGCAGACGCCTGAAACAAGGGATTCCCAGTAAATGACTGATTCTGATGGAAAAGGAAGTTGAAACCTGACCGGGGCGAAGTGCCAAACGTGACGGCATCCGCCGGTGGAGACTGGTCTTCACGGTCGGGCTTCGGTGGCGCGGGATCTGGCGTCCTGCTGGATTCGGATGTAGACCTGGTTGCGCATGAGGCGGGTGACGAGTTCGCGGACTTCGGGGTTGTCGAGGAACCGAACGACCTGATCGCTATTGCGGTCCATGCGGCCAATGACGATTTCTTCGAGCTTGCGGTCGAAGATGTGGGCGAAGTTGTCGATGGTGTTGGCTTCGCCGGCGTCGCGTACGGATTCGTCGGCAGTGGCGTCGGCGCGGATCTGATCCCAGAAGAGCTCGTCGGCGACGGTGAATTCGGTTCCGAAGCGCTCGTTGAGCACATCCACGACGCGCGATAGGGGAACCTGTTGGTCTTCGATGCGGCCGGTGCCGACGTCGGATGGGCCTTTCATCGTTCCGGGGGTTCCCGGCTCCAGCGCGATGCTGCCTTCGCTGATTTTCTGCAAGCGGTAAAACTTCAGTTTCACTTCATCATCCAGGTCGAGGCGTCCAGTGCCTTCGCGGACGGGCAGCTTGGTTTCGAGGAACCGCAGATAGGCATCGAATTTTTCGAGTTTGCTGTCTCCGAACGGGATGACCTGCGAGAGAAACGAGTAGAGGCGGCGGAAGGCTTCCAACCGGTTGCGAAGTTCTTCCTGCCCATCTTCCGTTGCCTCCGTAAACCGTCCCACAGCTTTATCGATGATTGAGTTCATCAGCGCGTGATCGGTGGGAGTAGGCTTGTCAGTGCGGCGCGGTTTGAAGAAAACGGCGGCGAACTGCTCGACTTCGATTTCCTGTACGATGAACGACCCGTAGATTTCGGCACGCAAGGAATAGAGCTGGCGGGGCTCGGGCTTGCCGGTAATGATCGGAGCGGTGTCGTAATAGCGCTGGAAAGCAACCTGGATTTCGGCGGGGTCGTTGACGAAATCGAGCACGAAGGTGTCTTCTTTGCCGGGACAGATCCGGTTGAGGCGCGAGAGGGTCTGGACGGCCTGCACGTCGGCCAGGCGCTTATCGACGTACATGGTGTGGAGAAGCGGCTGATCGAATCCGGTCTGGTATTTGTCGGCGGCGATCAGGATGCCGTATTCCAGCTTTTTGAACTCTTCCGGAAGCTGCTTTTCGCTGATTTTGCCACCGTTCATTTTGACTTCGGTGAGTTCTTCCCCGGTAGGGTCGTCGGGATCGACCAGGGTGCCGGAGAAGGCGACCAGGGTGCGGAGGTCGGCGTAACCTTTGAGGTGAATATATTCGTCGGCAGATTTCTTGTAGCGCACGGCTTCCAGGCGGGAGCCGGTGACGACCATGGCTTTGGCGCGCCCGCCGATGCGGTGGCGAACGTGCTGACGGAAGTGTTCGATGATGACTTCGGTCTTCTGGGCTATGTTGTGGGGATGGAGGCGCGCGAAGCGGGCGAGCGCTTTGGCGGCCTTCTTCTTTTCCACTTCGGGATCGCCCTGGGCGGTTTTGAGGAGCCGGTAATAGGTGCTGTAGATGGTGTAGTTCTTCAATACGTCGAGGATGAATTTTTCCTCGATGGCCTGGCGCATGCTGTATTCGTGGAAGGGCTGGGGGTGACCCGCGGCGTCGCGCTCACCGAAGACTTCGATGGTCTTGTACTTGGGAGTGGCGGTGAACGCAAAGAAACTGAGATTGGGTTGTTGTTTGCGGCCTTCGACCACGCGGATGATCTCCTCTTCGTAATCGGGCAACTGCTCCTCTTCGGCACGCTTGTGGGCGATGGCGCGGATGCGTTCGCCGGCCAGAACGGCTTTCATTTTGGCGGCGCTCTCGCCCGATTGAGAGCTGTGGGCTTCATCAACGATGACGGCGTAGCGGCGTTCCGGGAGATCGCCCGCGTGCTTGGTGACAAAGGGAAACTTCTGGAGAATCGTAATGATGATGGGGACGCCGTTGCGGAGCGCGTCGGCAAGCTGCTTCGAATCGTCATCGATTTTCATGACGACGCCGGTCTTGTGCTCGAACTGGTAGATGGTGTCCTGGAGTTGCTTATCGAGAACGAGGCGGTCGGTAATGACAATGACGCTGTCGAAGACTTTCCGGTCAAGCGCGTCATGCAGGCTGGAGAGACGATGGGCCAGCCAGGCAATGCTATTGCTCTTGCCGCTTCCGGCGGAGTGCCAGACCAGGTAGTTCTTGCCGGTGCGGGCGGTGCGGGCGTCGGCGACGAGTTTGCGGACGGCATCGACCTGGTGGTAGCGGGGGAAGATGAGGACTTCCGGCTTGCCTGACTTATCATTCACCGGGGTTACGACGTGAAGGAAGCGGCCCAGGAGATCGAGCCAGCTATCGCGTTTCCAGATCTGTTCCCAGAGGTAGTGGGTGCGGTAGCCGTCGGGGTTTTCGGGGTTGCCCGCGCCGCGATGGTTGCCTTGGTTGAAGGGCAGGAAACTGGTGGCCGCGCCTTCCAGGCGGGTGGTCATGTAGCATTCGTCGGTATCGACGGCGAAATGGACGAGGACGCGTTTCTTGAATGCGAACAGGGGTTCGCGGTGGTCGCGGTCGCGGTACTGCTGAATGGCGTTGCGAACGGTCTGGCCGGTGAAGGCGTTCTTCAATTCGGCGGTGGCAACGGGGAGGCCGTTGAGGCTGAGCAGGACGTCGACTGACTGCTCGGGGTGCAGACTGAGATGAGCCTGACGGGTGATGGTGATGCGGTTCTGTTTGTAGAGCTTCGCGGTTTCGGGGTTCATGCCGCTGGCGGGTGCGAAGTAAGCCAGATGGAAGGTTTGTCCGAAAAAATCGAGGCCGTGGCGGAGCACGTCGAGAGTGCCGCGCGATTCCAGCGCGAGGGTCAGTTCGGCGAGGAAGGTTTCTCCGGCGTTTGGGCCGTAGTAGTCGGCGATGACCTGCCACTGTTTGGATTGAGTGGTCTGGATGAATTCGAGGACAAGTTTGGGATGCAGGGCGCGGGCTTGGTCGTAGAGGGCCGGGTCGCCTTTTTCGTAGCCGCCGTAGGTAGTGAGAGAGTGTTCGACGGCTGATTCGAAGGCGATTTCGCGATGGTCGGCCATCAGACGAGCGCCTCGGTTTGCTGTTGGCGGATGTCGAGTTGGCTGGTGGCGACGGCGGCGAGGCCGTGAAAAAACTCGTTAATAGCCACAGATGAACACAGATTAACACCGATAGGGATTTGTTACCGAAAGACGGGCATTGCTATTTCACCCCGGATGCGCGGAGATCGTATTCACGGCGCAGCTTGCGAACGTACTTGGCCGCGCCCTGCTTCAGTTCGGGGTGGTCCTTCTCGTTCCATGGCACGAGTTGATTGAGGGCTTGGAGTTGGCGCCGGCGCATGAGCTCCTTTTCGGCCGCCTGGGTGATCAAAATGGCGCGCTGCCCGCTCCCCACCAGGCTATCGATGTCCATGACCAGTTGGTCAGAGAGGACAACATGTGTTCGTCTGTTCATGGTTGTACGGTATCCGCGATGATGAGTTGCACCTGTCAGAACCCCAGGCGCTTGAGATATCGGAAAGAACGTCTGTATCCAGCAGGACTTTAGGCAGCGATTAGAGCTCGTCGGTCGAACTGGCTGGGCGGCGTCTTTCCTCATAAGCGATGGCGACCACCTCATCAAGCAGGGCAGCATCTTCCGGGCTGCCGAAGAGGCCCAATCCCTGCTTGAAGACGGATTCCGCGGCGGGGAGGATGGGATCAATCATGATTCAGTCTCCCATCAATTGTTCCGGCGCGCAAAGAGGCAGGTTCCACCATCAGAGCCCTACACGCTTCAGATGCTGGAGTTCAGGGCTAGAGACGCTCTTTCAGGATGTGCTTTACGTTCCGGTTGCCGCGCAACACAGCCATGATGCGAATTGGATTCACTTCTGGCTGATACACCACCAGGAACGAGTACAACGGAAAAAACAGAACCGGCCGCTGGGTAAGCTCTTTGCGGGTGTGCCCTTGACCGGGCATCTCGGCCAATGAGGCAAACAACTCCCGGAACTCGCTTTCGATGCGATTGGCCAAGTCCACACTATCCGCCGCGATGCGGCGCCAGATTTCAAACAAATCATTTTGGGCTTCGGCGGAAACGTCGTAAAGGGAAACCATCAGCGCTTCTGTTCACGCAGCCATTCCGCTTTGCGTTTCTCCATATCGGCTTGCGATTCGGTGGACGAAAGAAACGCGCCCTGCTCAAATTGTCCGAAAGCCCGTTCGATTTTGGCGGCGATCTCATCCTTGTGGCCGTCAAGCCAGGCATCCTCCGTGCGGAGCGCTTCCAGTGCCCGGCCGATGACTTCATCGGGGTTCTGGTAGGCGCCGGATTGAATGGCCTGCGCGATAGCCTTCTCGTGTTCGGGACGTAGGTTAATCGTCATAACGCCTCTGCTTGCTATTATCGCAACTCCCGCTGCCACAGGCTTATCGGCGATGACGAGTGGCACCGGTCAGAACCCCAAACGCTTGAGGTCCTGGAGTTCGCGGCGGAAGTCCTCGACGGTGTAGTTTATCCAGACGTCATGGGCTTTCAGGAACCCGTCGAATTCGTAACGGGAAGTAAAGCCCAGGAGGCGGCGCAACACTGACTTGGTGATACGGCCCCTCTTGTATTCCTCCAGGCCTAATGCCTCCAGTGCCCGGCGTGACAGATCACCGCCGGCAGCGCTGAGCTGGCCTACGAGATCGTCGGGAATATGCACGGTCAAATTCATGTTGGCCTACCTCAGTTTAACCCGGAGGGGGATGGCTTGTGCCGGGGGGCAAAGCGGGGACAGCTATCCAATTCCAAAGACGGGAACTGGTAGCAGTCCCCGTTTTGCGGCGGCACTGCTTACGCCGCCTGGGAGCGGGGCTTTACGGCTTTCTCGATGGCTTTCAACTTGGCTTGCTGTGTGGTCCGCAGGTCGTATTCCAATTGGAGGCCCAGCCAGAATTCGGCGGAGGTCCCCAGGTAGCGGGCCAGGCGCAAGGCCGTATCGGCGGTGATCCCCCGCGTGCCCCGCACGATGTCATTCAACCGCGTAGCGGTTACGCCCAGGTGTTTGGCGAGTTGGTTTACGCTCATGTCCAGCGGTTTGAGGATATCTTCCGAGATGGTCTCGCCGGGATGCGGCGGGGGGATATGGCGTGGCATAGGTTCTCCTTTAATGGTAATCGGTAATCTCGACTGCAAACGCATCGCCTTGGTTCCAGGTAAAGCAGATCCGGTAAGCGTCGTTAATCCGGATGCTGTACTGCCCTTTGCGTTCCTTGGTCAGCAGCTCCAGGTGGTTGCCGGGGATTGCGGCCAGATCGCGCAGGCTCGATGCCCGGTTCAGATGGATCAGTTTGCGCAGGGCAATCTTTTCGATGGCCTGAAATTTCCGGCCGCGGAGTCCCGCAAAGACCTTCCCGGATTCAGGATCTCGAAAAGAGCGAATCATAGATTTATTGTATATCGGTAAACGATAAATCGTCAAGGGTAGTGTCTGGAATGTTCAGACGGCGCCTGTGCCCTGGGGATGGACGGCAAGGGGGATTTCGCGACGGCCGGCCATCAGACCAGGGTCTCCATTTGCTTTTCGTGTGCGCGGATGTCGAGTTGGCCGGTGACGGCGGCGGTGATGAGGGCGGAGCGGTATTCGCGAAGGAGATTAATGCCTCTTTCACACTGCCTCAGTTGTTCGTCCAAGCCGCCGTTCGTTTTGTTGATTGCCTCGGCTATTTTAGCCTGTTCATCTGGCGGCGGCACGGGGCAGGGGACATTTTGGATAATTGGCACGCTGATGTTCATTTGGGCAGTTCCCCAACTCTCAAGAGAAAAGAAACGCTTGGCCGGGCTGGAATTCAGAAACGCAACGTAGTACTCGCTGGAATGACCGGCTTTGAGGGTGGATACCAACAAGGTGAAACACTGGCTCCCAGCCAGCTCCTTGGGGACAACTGAGCTTATTCCAGCGTTCCCCGTCCTCACTGTGAGGATGTCGCCCGCCCTGAGATACCTTGTCCTGTTCTCCTCAGCCAGCGAACGATCGATATGCAGAACGTCGTTCAACAGGAGACCGCGCTCGGACAGGTTCGTGGAGCGAATTAGTGGAACGCCTTGGTCTGCATAGGCGTGCGTTGCAGCTTCGGCAATTCCGACAATATTGCGTGTGCAAGTCCGCTTGAACGCCATCACTCCCCAATGCTGAGGAATTCTGCCAATTAGTTCGACTCCCGAGTCTTTCATTGGCACGCCTGGATCGAGGCCTTGCGTGACAGCGCGACTGATTAGTGCGGCGCGTTTTTCGTCCAGCAGTTCGATCAGGCGCTGCTTCTTCCATATGAGATCGTCGATGCCGGCCAGTTCGTGGTCGAGGAACATGGCGATTGCAGCCTGTGTATTCGTTGGCCACGGCGGGAATGGAAGGCTCATCAATTCCCCGGGATTAATGGCAGGGTAGCTCACGCCAACGGATCGAGCTACGACCTGCCCGACGAATGCATCCGAGCTTATCCAGTAGAACAGAAAGCGGGGCACAACTCTTGGGCTAGCGGTCAAAACGGCAAAGCCCGTCGAGCAGATCAGATTGTCTTCAGCGAGAGGCACGTGAGCGATGGCTTTCAGATACGTCCGCACGGTCGAAATAAGCACGTCTCCGCTTCGGATAACCCGACGCGCCCGCGATGGGGCCTTGCCGAAGGTCGTCGTGTCCGGTTTCGATATCCTGCCGAGTTCATCGACGGCAGAAATGTCAACGTACTCGATTTCGAGATCTTCGGGAGTGTCTTCCGGTAGCGTTGCGGCGTTGACCCTGCATACGTGCTTCAAAGGAACATAGCTTGTACGCGCGGGAGAGCAACTCATCGACCCACCGCCGCGAGCATACTCATGATCTCGCCTTCGAGCTCCCGAATCTCCTTCTCGATCGTCTCCAGAGGCCGTGGCGGCGTGTACCTATAGAAATGTCGTGTTAGCGGAATCTCGTAGCCGATTTTGGTCTTCTCCTCATCAATCCACGCGTCGGGAACATGTGGTTTCACTTCGCGGTCGAAGTAATCGTGAATGTCTTCCTTCAGCGGAACATTCTCGGTGTCGCGCAAGTCGGGATCGGACTCAGGGTTGCCGTCCGTGTCCTTGCACACAGTGGCGTTTTCGTCGCGCTCGCTGAAACTGGCGAGAATCGCTTTGCGGACGGGTGCGGAAATGGTGAGCGATGAAGACACCGGCGGCGAAGACCGCCGGCGCCACCTGGCGGTCAAGTCGTCGAGGGCGGCAGTGAACTTGTCGCGGTCCATCCAGACCTGATCCGGCGGCAATGTGCGGAGCGCGGCCAGTAGCTCCGCCTGCGCTGCCTGCCCGCGTTCGACTTCCAACTTGCCTTCGCGGCCCGACTTGCGTGAGGTCGCTATCGCCTCGAATGCGCGGGATGCTTCGAATGCGGCGAGGTGTTCCGGGGTCGCCGAGAAGCTGAGGCGAAGGGGCCGTTCGACGGTGATTTTGCGGTAGCCGAAATCGTCGTTGTCGAAGATTTTGGAGGTTTCGGATTCCGCGAAATCGCCGTAAGTGCGGACAATTTCCGCGATCTGCGCTTCCCCCAGTTCGTTGCGCTTGTTGCCGAGGCTTTTGCGCATCTTGGTATAGAGATCGACGGCGTTGACCAGTTGCACCTTGCCTTTGCGCTTGCGGGCTTTGCGATTAGTCACGATCCAGATATAGGTGTTGATGCCGGTGTTGTAGAAGAGCTGGTCGGGCAGGGCGACGATGCCTTCCAGCCAGTCATTCTCGATAATCCACTTGCGGATGTTGCTTTCGCCGGAACCGGCGTCGCCGGTGAAAAGGGGCGAGCCGTTGAAGACGATGCCGATGCGGGAGCCGGTCTGGTCGGCGTGGGAGTAGGGCTTCATCTTCGAGATCATGTGCTGGAGGAAGAGGAAGGAGCCGTCATTGATGCGGGGGACGCCAGCGCCGAAGCGGCCGTCGTAGCCCTGGTTTTCGTGCTCTTTGCGGACGTAATCCTCTTCCGATTCCCACTTCACGCCGAAGGGGGGATTGGCGAGCATGTAATCGAACTTCTTGCCGGGGAAAGCGTCGAAGGTCTTGCCGTCGCCGAGGGAGTCGCCGGGCTGGATGTTGTCGATCTCCTCGCCCTTGATGAGCATGTCGGAACCGCAGATGGCGTAGGCCTCGGCGTTGTAGTCCTGGCCGAAGATGACGAGTTTGGCCTCGGGGTTGAGCTCGCGGAGGTATTTGGCGGCTTCGGAGAGCATGCCACCGGTGCCGGCGGCGGGGTCGAAGAGGGTGCGGACGGCGCCTTTCCTGCGGAGGAGGTCGTTATCGGGCAGGAAGATGAGGTCGACCATGAGGCGGATCACTTCGCGGGGGGTGAAGTGGTCTCCGGCTTCTTCGTTGGCGGCCTCGTTGAATTTGCGGACGAGCTCTTCGAAGCTGCGGCCCATTTCGAGGTTGGAAACGACGTTGGGATGGAGGTCGACTTCGGAGAATTTCTGGACGAGTTTGAACAGGCGGTTGGATTTATCGAGTTTCTGGATCTGCTGGTCGAAGGCGAAGTTACTAAAGAGGGCGCGGGTTTCGGGGGAGAAGGCCTGGATGTAATGAAGCAGGTTCTGGGCGAGACCTTCGGGATCGGCCAGGAGTTTGGCGAAATCGTATTTGCTGGTGTTGTAGAACTGCTGCCGGGCGGCGCGGCGGAGCATTTTATCGACGATGGTGGCGTTTTGGCCCTTGCGTTTCTTGTGTTCTTCGAGGACGTTGGCTTTGGTGGATTCGAGAACGCAGTCCAGGCGGCGGAGGACGGTCATGGGGAGCATGACTTTGCGATATTCGGGAGGGCGGTAGGGGCCGCGGAGAAGGTCGGCAACGTCCCAGATGAAACTGACGAGGTGGTCGGCGTAATTGGTCAAGGGCGAGGGATCCTTTTCTTAAGGGAAGCGGATCAATGATGAATTTAGATCTTATCAGAGGGTGCGGCCAGGGTCGTACCAGTAGTGCAGGATTAGGACACTACCCGCAGCGTCGGAGCCCTAGTTGTGAAAGAATTGGGGGATGCGGAGCACTCTGGGAATTCTCACACTGGCATTTGGCGCCGTGGCGTCAACCTGCGCGGCGGCTTCCATGCGCCTCTATATTACCAACAGTCTGGGCGACGATATCACGGTGGTGGACCTGGGAACGCTCAAGGCCATCCAGACCATTAAGGTCGGAGCGCAGGTCCACGGGATCTGCGCGCCTGCCGACGGGCGCACGCTTTTCGTGACCATCGAGTCGGAACATAACCTCAAAACCATTGACGCGCGGACAGGACGCATTCTCGCGGCGATTCCGCTAACGGGGCGGCCCAACCAGTGTGCCGCCACGCCCGACGGGCGGTACGTGGGAGTGCCCATCCGTGAAGGCGATAGCGTGGACATCGTGGACATGGCGGCGAAGAAAGTAGTCAAAAACCTGCCGGTGAAGGCGCCGCACAACTGCTACAACTCCGGAAGGAATGACGCGCTCTGGGTCTCCTCGATGGGAGACCACGAAATCGATCGCATCGACTTGAAGAGAATGGAATATACGGCGCACGTCCCGGTTGGCGGCATCCCGCGGCCCTATGCGGTGACGAAAGATGAGAGCACTCTTTATGCCGCGCTAACGGACCTGCACGGCTTTGCCGTAGTGAGCCTCGCGGCCGGAAGCGTAACCGAAAGAGTGGAACTGCCTCCCGCGCCGCCTCTCAACTGCCCCTTGGAACTGAACACGCCCACACACGGTCTGGAACTTACACCGGACGGGCGGCATCTGTGGGTGACGAGCCTGGCGGACGGACTGGTGTACGTGTACGATACGGTTTCGCGAAAAGTAACCGGACACGTGGCCGTGGGCAAATGCCCCAACTGGATCGCGTTTTCGCCGGACGGGAAGTATAGCGGTGTCAGCAACAGCGACACGAATGACGCTTCCATCATCGATACCGCGACCCTCCGGGAAGTGGCGCGCGTGAAAACCGGCTCCGGTCCCAAGAGGCTGCTTGTGGTGAACGTGCCGTAGTCGGGACTGCGGCCCTCAGACTCAAACTGTCCCACCATCTCCTTTACCTTCCTGACCCCGTCTCCCAGTGCGCTCGCTCTTCCTTAATGAAGTGCCCTATCATCTCCCGATAAAGCTTCTCCACCATGTCCGCACTGATCCCCTGTTGTGCTGCCCAGCCTCGCCGCGCCTGAAGCATTGCAGCAAAGCGTTCCGGCGCAGCCACGTCCTCCCGGCTCGACTTGAACATGGCCGCTGCCATCACGTAGCCCTTCCGTTGTCCGATCATCTCAATGATCGAACGATCGATGCGGTCGATCTCGGCACGGATCTCCTCCAGCGAGGCGCAATCTTCAGGCCGCTTGATATGGTCCATCCAGATATTGTGCCGCATCAGCAGCGCCCTGTATCCTGCCGTACAATATTCCCTTGGAACCATCGCCATCCCTGCCCTCGCCACGGCCCTGGCTGGTGGGTACCGGGCTGTTTGTGGCTGTCATCGCCGCGATCAAACTCCTGCTCCACTTATACGCCGGCCGTCACTATGGATATTTCGGAGACGAGCTCTATTACCTGGCCTGCGCGCAACACCTGGACTGGGGTTATGTCGACCAGCCACCGCTCATCGCGCTGGTAGCGAAGCTCGTGCGCGTGACGCTCGGCGATTCGCTACCGGCTATCCGCCTGGTGCCGGCGCTCGCGGGCACGGGCAACGTGCTGCTGGCCGGGTTGATGGCGCGCGAATTGGGCGGCCGCCGCTTCGCCCAAACACTCGCGGCGCTGGCGGTTCTGTGCGCCCCGGGCTATCAGGCGCTCGACAGCCTCTTCACCATGAACTCGTTCGAGCCGCTGATCTGGATGGGCTGCGCCTACGTAGTGATCCGCATCATGCGCACCGGAAACGCCAGGCTGTGGCTCTGGTTTGGAGTGCTGGCCGGCATCGGTCTGGAGAACAAGCACTCCATGCTGATCTTCGGCTTAGGCATCGTCGTGGGGCTGGTATTCACCCCCGAACGGCGCTGGCTGCGCTCGCCGTGGCTGTGGCTGGGCGGCCTCGTCGCTTTTCTGATTTTCCTGCCCAACCTGTTGTGGAACATCCACCACCACTTTCCCTTCCTCGAATTGCAGGAGAACATCCGGCGCAGCGGCCGCAACGTCAGCATGCCCCCGCTTTCCTTTCTGAGCCAGGAGATTTTGGCGATGCTCCCGCTCAGCGCGCCCATCTGGTTCGCCGGTTTGTGGTGGCTCTTCGGGTCGCGCGCGGGCAAGCCCTTCCGTGCGCTGGGCTGGGCCTGGATCACCACCGCCGCGATCATCATGACGTTCAATCCCCGCGCATACTACCTGTTCCCGGCGTTTCCGATTCTATTCGCCTCGGGCGGCGTCATCTGGGAACGCTGGCTCGGCGGCCCGCGTCTACAGTGGATCAAGCCGGTGTATGTCACTCTCATGATCTTGATGAGCGCGCTCCTCGCGCCCACCATGGTGCCGCTGCTGCCGCCGGAGACCTACATTCGCTATTCGGCCGCCACGCACTTGCAGCAACAGCGCATTGAGACCCGCAAAATGGGCCCGCTGCCGCAGCTCTTCGCGGATCAGTTCGGATGGCCGGAGCTGGCGGCCACCATCGCGGGAGTCTACAACAGCCTGCCGCCCGACGTCCGCGCCCAGACCGCAATCTTCGGGCGGAACTACGGGCAGGCGGGCGCCATCGATCTCTTCGGGCCGAAATACGGGCTTCCGCCGGCCATCTCCGGCCACCAGAGCTACTACCTGTGGGGGCCCCGAGGTTATACCGGCGAAAGCGTCATCGTCATGGCGGGAAACCGGAACGACCTGGAACGCCTCTTCACGTCGGTCGAGAAAGTGGCGCGTGTCGAACATCCCTACTCCATGCCCGACCAGCATTTCGACGTCTACTACTGCCGCGGCATGAAAATGGCGTTGCGCGATTACTGGCCGAAACTTAAGGACTGGGACTAGGCCAGGCATTACACTCAAAGATGGCATTCCATCACGGAGGACACACTTGCTAGCGCTCGGCATCGACATTGGTGGCACCCAGATCAAGGCGGGCATGGTGGATAACCATGGCGCCATTCTGGCGTCGCGCACCATTGAAACGCCGCCCGATCTCGAGGGCTTTGTGCCAGCGCTGCACGAAGCCATCCACTGGCTGACGGAAGCCACGGCGCAGCCCGAAGGAGTCGGCATCGGCTGCAAGGGAATGATCAACCAGCAGAATACCGAGGTCGAGATTCTGCCGGGCACATTGCATTACCTGGAAGGGCTGCGGCTGAGCGACCTGGTCGGGCTGCCGCTCGAAGTGCCGGTCTTCGCCGACAACGACGCGCGCGTGGCGCTCGCCGGCGAAGTGGTGTGGGGCGCGGCGCGCGACTTCCAGGACGTCATCATGCTCACGCTGGGCAAAGGCGTGGGCGGGGCGGCATTGGTGGGCGGCCGTTTGCTGCGCGGCCATGCGGGCGTGGCCGGCCACCTCGGCCATATGACCATCGACCCGAATGGGCCGCCCTGCGCCTGCGGAAACCGCGGCTGTCTGGAAACCGTTTTTTCGGCAAAAGCCATCGAAGGCGAAGCCTGGGCCGCGGTGCATCGCGGATGCCCCTCGGTGTTGCGGAACCTGTTCCGCGAGCAGCCGCAATTGGCCACATGCCGCACCATTTTTCAGGCCGCCAGCGAGGGCGACCAGCTTTCCCGATCGATCGTGGCGAAAGCCATCCACAGCTTGGCCGCGGCCATCGCCGGGCTGCTCCACATCTTCGATCCGGAGATCGTCATCATCGGCGGCCACGTAGCCGACGCCGGCGCGGACCTGCTGGTGCCACTGCAGGATGAAGTGTGGGCGCGTTCGCGCGGCCTGCTGGGCCGCGACGTTCCGCTGGTAGAGCAGCAAGTGGCCGACAAATCCGGGATTGTCGGCGCCGCCGGCCTGGTGATGGCGCCTCGCGGCTAGTGGGACAGACCATCGGGTTTCGTGGTCTGTCAAGCCTCGCTAAAACACGCTGCTTGACAGACGACAAAAAGCGATCGTCTGTCCTACGTCACTCGTATCGCAACGCCTCCGTCGGGCTCAAGTGCGCGGCACGGTTCGCCGGGAGGATGCCGAAGATCAATCCCACCAGGCAGGAGACGCCGAACGCCACCACGATAGCCACCCACGAAATCGGGATGCGGATGTTGGCAAACAGCGCCACACTCAGCGGAATGGCGACGCCCACCAGGATGCCGGCAAGCCCGCCCGAAAGGCTCACCATCATCGCCTCCGTGAGAAACTGCAACAGAATTTTCCGCGCGGAAGCCCCCACGGCCAGGCGTACGCCGATTTCTCGCGTGCGCTCGGTAACCGTCACCAGCATGATGTTCATGATCCCAATGCCGGAGATCACCAGCGTGATGGCGGAAACCAGCACCAGCACCACCGAGAGGATCAGCGAGATATTCTTGGCCGCATTCAGAATGGGCGTCAGTGTGTCGACGCGGTAGCGCGCCCCGGGGCGGTGACGGGCTTCCAGGATCTCTTGCACGCGCCCGGCTACACGATCCACCTCCTGCGGCGCGCGGACCTGCACATAGAGCGGGTCGATGCGCTCCACCGGAGTGAAGTAGCGCAGCACGGTAATCGGAATTAACACCGTGTCGCGCTCCACCTCGGACTGGCCGAAGGTCTCGACTTTCTCGTGAAACGTGCCGATCACGGTGAATGGCAGGCCGTACAGCCGGATCACCTGGTTCAGCGCGGCGCCGCGGGAGCCATAGAGACGCTCAGCCAGGTGGTCCGTGAGCAGCGCCACTTTTTCCCGCCGGGTGACGTCGCCCAAATCCAGAAAGCGGCCGGAGCCGATCACGATATTGCGCACGGCCTGGTAGTCCTGATCGCTGCCGTTGACTTTCACGTCCTGCGTGCGGCCGTCGATCAGGACCTGCGCGGCATTCGACATGACTCCGGTAGCAGCCACGATATCGGAACGGAGTTCCTGGCGCATCGCTTCGACATCGGCCATCTTGATGTAGTCGGCATCGGCAGCGACACTAGTCGGACCGGCGGTAACGAAATAGGCAAAAATAATGTTCGAGCCGATGCCTTCGATCTGTTCCAGAATGTAGTCCCGGCTGGTGAGCGAAATGGTGACCACCAGGATAACGGACGCCGTGCCGATCACCATACCGAGAGCTGTGAGCAGAGATCGGACGGGGTTGGCGCGAAGCGCCTGTGTGCTGAATCGGAGAGCCTCGCCGAGAAACATGCGGCGGGCTTAACTGCCCTGCACCTGTCGCAGAAGTTTGGCAGCTTCGGACTTGGGCGGGTCCTCGGGAGTGATTGTGGCACTCATGTAACGCTTGAGTAATTCCTTCGCAACATCCAGATTATGATGTGCTTTCACGTAAATTTCGGCGGTCGCGTACATCAACTTCAGGCTGTTAGGTGAAGCCTTGCCGGCGCGCGCCAGAACCTGGTCAGCCTCGTCCAGGCGGCCACGGCGGACCAAAAAGCGGGCCAGGTCGATGAAGCGGCCCACCTGCTGCGGGGCCACCTCCAAGGCGCGCCGCAGTTGTTCCTCGGCGCTCGAATATTCCTTGCGCCTTTCGGCCAGCTTTGCCTCCATGGCGAAGCCTTCGGGAGGGCTGATTTTGCCAACCTGTTTCGCCGTCGCTTCGGCCTTTTCCATTCCGCCGCCCAAAAAGCCAGGGGCTTCCAGGTAATATTCGAAGAGGTCGCTTTGGGCGTCGAGGTTGGCGGGGTTCAGACTGACGGCCTTTTCGAAATACTGCCGTGTCTTGGAAGCGTAGCCCGGCGCCGTGAATGGGCTGGCCGTTTCCGCGCGCCGGCCGAAAGCCCGGCCCAGCCACAGGGCATATTCGGCGTTCGTGGGCTCGAGTTCAAAGGACTTCTCCAGGGCCTCGGTGGCCTTTTTGAACTCCCCTTCCATATAGTAGTTGCGCCCCAGCAGCGCGTAGACCGCGGCGTCTTTGGATGGAATCGCCAGTAAAACTTTAATAGATTGCTGGAAGTCCGTGGAATTATAAAGCTTATGCGCCTGCTCGTAGTCCGCCCCGGCCGCCCAAGCGGTACCTGCGGCAACCAGTATCAGAACGAACGGCTTCACCCTTCTCCACCTTCCTGCTTTCATTATATCCGCTGTATTCACCTCTATAGATGAATACGAAGGAGCCCGCGTTTCGGTTGATTACTTCGCGACGGCGCCGCCGGGGTGGATCTGGCGGGAAACCCGAGCCAGCTCTTTGCGTACCAGGAGATTGTCGGGGTAATCCTTGGCAAGCCCCGCCAGCAGCCTTTCGGCCTCTTCGGGGCGTTTTTCGCGCAGCGCAATCACCGCCAGCAGCATGCGCGCGAAAGGACCGTAATATTTGCCCTTTTGGGCCACCAGCGTGAGCTCCTCGATCCCTTTCGTCTTGCTGCCCTCCACCGAATCCATGTGCACGAACCAGCGCAAAAAAAACGGCATGCTGCCGACAATATACTCGGCCGTTCCGAAGGTCATGTAGGCGTCGACGACGGGCGGGTTCAGCTCCAGCAGCTTCTTGGCCCAGACGTGGCTTTTCTTGGCGAGGGAGAAGCTGCCGAAGCGCCGTTTCTCCACCAGCGCCGCGTAATCGGTCACCAGGCCGGTCGTCATGCAGAGCGCCAGCAGCGCGTCGGGGTCGTCGGGCTTCGCCGCCAATCGCGCGTTGGCGAGCTTGTCGGATTCGGCTACGGTGTCGAAGAACTTCTGGCGGATCACGGGATCGGGAATCAACTTGCGGCGGTCCACCACCTTGTCGTCATCGGTGAAGAAATCGAGTTCAAGGATCTTGAGGCGGTCCAACTCGGCAAACAGGTAGGCGGCGCACTTCATGGCGAGGACCACGGGGGCTTGCGGATCGAGTTGATGCTCGCGGTCGAGGATTTCGTGGGCACCCTTGAAATCGAAATCGTAGAGCCGCGCGTAGGCTGCCTGAAGAGCAGCTTCGGTGTCGATGGAGGGGCCCTGACGGGTTTGTGCCAACGCACAAGCGCTCAGCGCGACGATGAAAAAGGCAATTTGGCGCAACCAGCAGTATAGCGCCTTTGCGGGCTTTTGGATGCGCGGGTTCACTGAAACTACTCGACGGATCGCCGCACACCCCGGTTGCAGTTGCTTTTTGCGGGTTCCGACCGGCCGGGCCGAGGGCGCCCCGTGGGGGAGCGGTGTGCCACAGGCGCCAAACCACCGCCCGCAATTCCTGTAACGAAAAAATGGCATAATAGCTCCCATCGAGGAAACTCCGATGGGCATACAGAGGTTGGTGAAGGGTGTATTGTGGATTGCGTCCGCGGGACTGACCCTGCAACCGGCTTTCGGGCAGGCGACGGGAGGGACGCTGGCGACGCCCGCGTCCATGGACGTGGCGGCGCCGCCGCCGGTGCGCATCACCGGCAGGGTCGTGCTGGAAGATAAATCGGCTCCGCTCGCACCGGTTCTGATCGAGCGCGTGTGCCAGGGGATGGGCCACCCGGAAGGCGTCACCGACGCGAAAGGCAACATCGCCGTCGACCTGGGTCACGACATCATCCGCGATCCCTATGCCATCCACATCCAGCCCGGCGTCGATCTGCCGCCGGCGGAAGATAATCATCCGTTCATGGACTGCGCCATCCGCTTCAGCCTGCCGGGATACCGCTCGGACATGGTGAGCATGTCCACCGCCAAGCCGGTGGGCCACCCTTACCTGGGCACCATCGTGCTCCATTTTGTCGGCAAGGTGGATGGATATTTGATCAGCCCGACTTCGCTCGAAGCACCCAAGGACGCCAAGAAGGCCTTCGACAAGGCGCAGGAGGTGACGCGCAAGAACAAGCAGGCCGAAGCCATTCAGAATTATCAGAAGGCCGTGCAGATCTATCCGCAGTACGCAGCAGCGTGGTATGAGCTGGGAAGGCTCCAGGCGGCCGCCAAAAAGGTGGATGACGCCAAACAGTCTTTCAATGCCGCCATCAAGGCCGATCCGAAGTATTTGAACCCCTACCTGCAGTTGTCGGCGGTGGCGGAAGTGAGCGAGAACTGGCCCGATCTGGCGGATGTAACCGCCCGTCTGATTGCGCTCGACCCCATCGACTACCCGGAGGCTTACTTCTATAGCGCGCTCTCCAACTACCGCACCCGCAAGATGGATGTGGCGGAAAAATACGCGCGCGACGGGCTGAAGGTGGACGTGGATCACCACTTCCCGCAGACCTACCAGTTGCTGGCTTCCATCCTGGTGGCGCGCAACCAACCCGCCGCGGCGGTAGAGCAGTTGGAGACCTATCTGAAACTCTTCCCGCGAGCCGACGACATCGTCACGGTACAAGGCAACCTGGTGCAGTTGAGGGCCTCCCTTCCGAAGAAGTGAGCCGGCCGGCCCTCTCTGTGCGAAGAATCGATCTCCTGACGCCGCCGGGCGTGCCGATGAACGTGCTATCGGCTATGCTTGTACAGACTTTGTGTTGACCGAACTCTATCGACTAATGCCGCCCGAAGGCCTCAAGATCGCGCTGGTCTTGTTCCTTTCCTTCCTGACGGGCCTGGAACGCGAAGAGCGGCTCTCGGCGAATGGGCACCCGTCGTTCGGCGGCGTGCGCACCTTTCCCCTGATCGGCCTGATGGGCTACGGTATTTCGCTGCTGGCTGGCGGCCTGATCTTGCCGGTGATGCTGGGATTCGCGGTGTTGGGCGGTTTCCTGATGCTGTCGTACCGGAACAAGCTGGAAGCTTCGAAACTCGCCGGCGCCACCTCGGAAATGTCGGCGCTTACCACCTACGTGGCGGCGGCTTTGGTGTACCGCGAACAGTTCTGGATCGCCACCGCTCTGACGGTCGCCAGTATGATGCTGCTGGAGCTCAAGACCGTGTTGGAAGGTCTCACCAAACGGGTGCCCCCGGAAGAGATCTTCACCTTCACGAAGTTCCTGCTGTTGACCGCGGTCATTCTGCCCGTGCTCCCCAACCAGAGCTTCGGCCCGTTCGCCATAAATCCCTCCAAGGTGTGGCTGGTAGTGGTTGCCGTCAGCACCGTGTCTTATGGCAGCTACGTGATCCAGAAGCTTACCAAGGGACAGGGCGGCGTGATACTCGGCGCGCTGCTGGGCGGCGCGTATTCCTCCACCGTGACCACCGTGGTGCTGGCCCGGCGCGCGGCGCGCGAGAACCGGCCCCACCTGTTTTCCGGCGTGACGCTGGTGGCCTCCGGGATGATGTATTTGCGGTTGGCCGGACTGGTGTCCATCTTCAACCCCGCCCTCATCGCGGTGCTGGGTGTGCCGTTCCTGGCGCTGGCCGCCGCGGCCATCGTGCTCGGCTGGTTCTGGAGCCGCAGGCCGGACCAGAAGACCGGAGAAGTGGTGCGCGAGTTCCAGCCGGGCAACCCGCTGGAAATGCGCTCCGCGCTCATGTTCGCGCTGCTGTTCGTGGCCGTACTGGTCGCTACGCACCTGGCGGTGCAGTATCTCGGCAAGACAGGTGTATACTCGCTGGCCGCGCTCATGGGCGTCACCGACGTCGATCCTTTCATCATGGGGATGACCGATGCGGCGGGGAAATCGACGGGCGTGAATATGGCCGCCATTTCGATCCTGATCGCCGCCGCCAGCAACAACCTGGTGAAGGGGATCTACGCGTATTCCATGTCGGACCGCAAGACCGGGCGCCTGAGCCTGACCCTGCTGGTGGCGCTGGCAGCCGCGGGACTCACTCCGCTGATCTGGCTGGCGCAGTAACCGGCAGCCGTGTGCGCCGGCCTTACCGGCAGGCCTCGCCAGTTCGGTTGCACGCCGCCTGGTCGTTCGCCAGTCCCGCCGCCAAATGGCTCATCGGCGGATCCTCATCCCTCCATTCGTAGCGTCCCGCCAGCGAACTCGGCTTCACGCCGGCCCACTGCAATCGCGACGCCAGTCAGCACCAAAAAAGCTGGCAGCAGAAAGTGGACCGGCCCGGGCAGCGTTGAAGCCGAGGGCATCCAGTACAACGCTGGCGAAGCGACGACCCCCGCCGCCCACTTCAGCCACAGCGGAATGCTATTCGATGCCAACACAGTCAGTACCAGAGGGATCACGAGGGTCAGATCGTACAAGTACGAATGAACTCCGAGCAGCACGCCACCGGCCAGAGCCAGCGCAAACCCCATCGAATCCGGTATTCGCATACATGTCCAGGCGATCAACGCCAGAAAAGCAAGCGACAAAATTGTCTCTATCCACCACGGAGCATGAAAAGCGTAAGCAAGCCCGTGCAGGTTAATCATGGTGCCTGGGTTTGGATTAGCCGCGGCACTAGTTGCCGCATGCCAGAATTCGCCAGGCCAGCCCAAGCCCTCCGTCAAGAAGCTAGCCCCAATCTCCACCCCCACACCTACTCCGAATCCAAGAGCAGCCCACCAGCGGCGACGCACAAGAATCAGTAGTGCCAGGATCACGAACAGGTGTGGTTTAGCCGCTCCCACCGCTAGACATAACCCGGCTTCAAAGTCACACCCCTTTCCCAACAACACGATACCAGCGCCCGCAGCCAGCAGCAAAATTGGTACGTCCTGCCCGTAGACAAATGCCGACATCAACGGAAAAGACCAACTACATATTGCCAGAGTGCGCCATCGTGGTCCCGGCCACAACCAGACGAAGCCTAGTATTGCCACCACACAAAACGAGTGCCACACAACTAGAGCCACTCGAAACGGCAATTGCGCCAGCGGCCACATCAACCCGGCGAAATAAGGCGGCCACACGAATTGTCCGTACACATCGTTGGAGCACCCTAGAATCTCGTGCCGAACACTTATTGATGCCGCTGGCGAGTAAATCTGGCCCGAAAACGCCAGTCTCCCCCCCGTGTAGTAACTCAAAAAGTCGGAAATGCACGTCGACGCACGTTCCCCATGACTCCATTGTGCAAATGACAAGGCGATCCCCACCGTTGCCAGAACCGCCATGGCCGCGCCAGATCTCTTTGCCGTAGATGTGCTCAAGGAAACTCTTTTCCGCTCTTTCGATTAGGGAGGTCCGCGCGGTGCCCGATCAAGCTGCCGTTAGTTAACGTTCTGACTCCCGCTGCCGGCAGCCGTGTGGCACTGAATGAACCGGAGCCGGGATGCTTACCGACCGACAGATTCTTGAAGTACGCTCGCACTTTCCACTTCTGCGCGAAAAGACCTGGCTATACAACTGCTCGCAGGGGGCCTTGTGGGGCGCGGTCGACGGCACGCTGAAAGACTATTCGCAAAGCTGGCGCACGTCGATGGATCCATGGCGCGATTGGGTAGGCGCCTACGAAGCCCTGCGCGCCGGGTTCGCCCGTTTCATTGGCGCGAAGCCGGATGAAATTGCCGTTGTGACCAGCGCGTCGGCCGGCATTAACCCGATCGCCAATGCCATAGAAGACCGGGGACAGAAAACCGGGGTCCAGTCTCCGGTTTCCCCCAGCGTCAGTGAAATGCCCCTGTTCCGCGATGCATTTTGCTCCGAGTCCATTGGACACTACGAAGGGAGGGGGCCTACTTCACTCCCAAAATTAAGGATTTCGTTTCCGCGTCCCAGGTGTAGAACTCCTGAACAGTACCTTTGGTGTCCGAGTGTACTCCGTCATAGGTCTGGCGAGCCACGGTCACACCGGGGATCTTGCCTGCGGCAATCCGAGTGAACGTTGCGTACACACCGAGAATCCGCAGTAGGCGCTTGGGCTCCCCTCGCTCAGGGAGAAACCATATTTCGGTCTCATTGTTGTAGACATGCAACTCGTTTGTGGTTATCGCGAAGATCTCGTCACTGCCGCCAAAGAGGTTACCAATCTGCACCTGCTCCAGCACCGAGGACACATCTTCAGTAGTGCGCTGCATGCCGTCGGGAGCCAAAAAATGAAGGCGCAATTGGGCGGTGCACTCGTCGTGATTCAGAAAGGCGCTCGCAACGATGCGCCACCCTCGCTTGGAACGCAGGTGGCGGACTGGCGCTTCCATGGCAGGTACGAGCCGTTGATCAGCGCCGAGGTAGTGCCCTATGGTCCACTTCCTTGTGCCCGGCTCCTGGTCGACGAATCTCACAATGCCACCCTGCACCGTGAGTGCAGAGCAGTACCCACGGCAAACGCTGTCTATTTGGCCCGGAATGGGGGTCGCGACGATCAACTGCGAAATCAGGAGCGCTATTTTCATATGTGAGGAAAACAATCCGTGTTGCTGAAAAGCGCAGTCAACTGGGCGTTCCAACTGTTCCATTTGTTTTGGCGGTTCTGCGCATTCGGGTTAGTGGCGCTTCCCACGTAGTGCCCGGCATCGGCATTGCCCCACCTCGCATAAAGACCCCTGAGTATGCTGATGCCGAGAGAGATGTTCGCGTCTGGGTCTCCGTCGAAGGTCTGGTTTGCTCCATTTGTGCCAATCACCTGTCCCGTTGCATTCGGGTAAAAGTAGGGATTAATCATGAAAGGTCCATAATCCACAGACCAGATCTTCGTGTGCGCTGGAAAACCGGGTCCAGTTTCCCGGTTTCCCATTTGTCCCTCCTCTACCGCGCCAGCGGGGCGATTGTCTGTATCATCGCGCTCAGTATTTGGCGGTATTTCTGCGCGTTCGAGTCACCTTTCCAATAGCTGAGGTTCGCCACCAACAGACGGTCCGAGAGTTCGAAGCACCAGCTTACGGTCTCCTGTCCTTCCAGAGATTCGGAAACGACCTCCGCAACGCGTAACGGCATTCTCAGCGCCGGCCGTTCCAGTGTGATCGATCTCCTGGATTCGACCTGCGCCTCCGGAGGGCCGCCAGAGCTGATCCACTGCTCGACAGTGGTTATGCCGCTGCGCGGAGCTAAGACACTTATATCCGCGCCCCCGGTGGGCAGAACCACGGCTCTCACCATTCGGGAGGGTGGGAAGTTACCAACGCGCAGGGTCGGTAGGCTCGGCGGAAGTAGATACCAAGATTTCGGAAAGTACGCGATGTAGCTGCCTTCCACACTGACAAACTGGCGCCACCCTTTTGGGATCTGCTGGCTGAATGCAATGCCAGTAAGCCCCCCTAAATAGAGAAGTATTCTGATTTTCGTCGTACAGGTTCTGCAGCCCGCATCGGTCTTCATTGGTTTGGTAGCCTCTGGTTCGACGGGTTGCATGGGTCCGTGAGGATGTTCTGGTTCCCGTGCATTTGCCCAAGCGCAGTGTTCAGGTTCCCCAGCCCGGTCTCATATCCCGGACCTTGGTACGTCGGATAGATTGTACTCGTCGTTGTGAGGCCGGCACCGAAGTATTGGCTGCCAGCAATCAAGTCGTTAACCGCATCAATAGCCTGCCCCCAACTCGTATATGGCGGCTTCTTCCCCTTTCCTTTGTACCCAGGGCTGCGGGACCGGATGTTCCACGCATTGTATGGTCCCCACGTCAACTTGGTACCCGCCTGCGATTCGGCAACCGCGAGTGCGACGATGAAGCGGGGGTCCACGTCATAGGTCATTCCCGCCGAGGCTAAGCCCTGGATGTTGGCGCTGGTGTTCAAAGGGGACGCCCCGCCGTCGTAGCCAACAAGGTAAGTGGAGATGTCATCTGTAAGAATCTGGTTGCAGTCCGGAGGAGGAGGATCTGGTGGTGGTGTGACGGAGACCGGACCACCTCCTCCGCCTGTCACGCATCCCGACGCGAAAAAGTCGAATCCCCCTAGATTGCACCCCCAGTCCCAGGCTTCGCAGTAATCCGGGTCCGCAATGCAATCCTGCGCCCCGGGCGCTTGCACAATCAGCCCGCGCCGGTCAAAGAAGTTCACCGGATCGCCGTTTACATAGGCGTACCGATTGAGGCTCGTCGGAGTCGACGGGTCCGCCGTCGCCATCCCGCCCGGATCCACGCTCCAAAACCTCCCCGTCCCATTGTTGTAATACCTCTGCTGCGCGTAATCCTGCCCCGGCCCATCCCTAAAGTACGTCCCGAACTTGTCTACCCCGTCCGTCGTCACCGTCCGCTCTTCCCCGTACGGGAAATACGACATCAGCTTCCATCCGTATGTACTATTCGCCCGCACGTTCCCCAACCGGTCCGTCACCACCAGCCCAATGTTCGCTTCAATCAACTTGCTCCCAAAGTACACGTTGTGCTGGTCATTCGACGGCGAGCACCCCGGAGTCTGGTTCCCGTCCGTGCTGTAACCGCACATCCTCGTCACCAGCTTCTGTCCCGTGATCCCATAGAAATAAAACTCCCACGTCCCGCCCGTGAATCCCGGATACCCGTTCGGGTTCGGATTCACGTCCTTCATCACCCGCCGCCCAAACGCATCGTACGAATACCACGTCTCCGCCCCCGGCCACCCTTGCGACGTTTGCGTCACCAGCTTGTTCTCCATGTTCCACCCGTACGCCGTGGCGTGCTGCCCGCTATCCCACAACTGGTTCCCATTGGCATCATACGCCATCCCGACCTGGTGATTGTTGGCGTCGTACGATACTCCCAATGACGGCGCCGGCACCTGTGTCACGGACTTGTCCGTCAGGTTCCCGAACCCGTCGTAGCTGTACGCCTCTCCCCACTTCGACCCCGCCGACGCCCCCGTCAGCCGGTTCAGCGCATCGTAGGTGTAGGAAACGTTTGCGTCTTCAACCGTCACATAATCGTTCGAGCTGGTGATCCGCCCGTTGTTCTGCGTGGCCGAGTAGTTGTACTGCATGTTCATCAGGCTCCCCAGGTTCATGTTCGTCACCTGCAGCAGGCTGTTGTAAGTCAGCGTCTCATTGATCCAAGATCCGGAATCTGCGAACGCGGGAAAATCACGCAGTTCCACCCTGTCCCTGTTTCTCCCGTTTTTCCCCAGCCCCAGGGTATCCCCGGTTTCCCAGATTTGCAGTACCCATCGCTTTCGTCACTTCGTTCTTGCGGCACAAGAAGCGATCAGGCGCAGAAGGCCCTTAGGATCCGGGCTATCAACTACGTAGTGCGGATTGACAGGTTCTTGGGGTCGCGTATTGAGGAAGCTTACTCGGTACGTCCCGCACTCCCCACCTGCGATGTCCTTGAACACCGTTTCGATTTCAGGAGCTTGTGATTGCAACTCGTCACCATAGAGGCGCCCGTCGTCGAGATTTTCCGCTGGTTCCGACCACCTGCCCGAGATTCGGAATTGGTATCCCACTGCAACACGGCTGCCGGACCTGCCTCTCCAAAGTTCGGAACGCATTTCTCCCCAGTTTCTCTCCTTCAGGAGCACGCCCAATGCACCTCTGGCCCTGGGCCCCAGATTCGCTTCGAGCAATCGACGGTCATTCCGCTCCCAAGCGAGGATCACATGATCCAGAGCGTCCCGCGGTTCCTCCAATCGGCCGCACTGGCGAATTCCCATTGACACGTCGGAACCAGCCACGAAGGACGTGAGGCCCATCGAGAGGGCAGCGGCGCCATCTAATTCATCGTTAAGGAAATCGAGGTGGCGATTCTGGAGCATTCGCAGGAGCCGCGGGTAGGCGGCCGGCCCCCTAATCTTGGCAAAGGCATAGGCGAGCCACCCCCCGTGGAACGCAAACACCGACTGGCCATTAAGCTTCTCAATAGAGTCCAGCGCTTGCTCAATTTCGGGAATCGCCGAGGTGCCCAAATTCGCCAGTGAATTTGCCCATTCCCGCTCTTGCCGGTACTGCCCACAACTAAAGACGTCGGGGGGCAGCCTTCGTTTGTCTGTTCGCTCTGCCTCGTGAGTCAATAGCTTGATGAGGTCTGAAGCGGTTTGCTCCTCATGCGGGCTCGTTGCACCAAGAGGTGGTAGCGGGCCCCTGAGCGAGAATAGTGCGGCCGCGATGCTTAGGAGCTTTCGGTTAATAGGCAGCATAGCTTAGTAGCCCTATCGCTCAAGTGTCAATAGGTTTGCGCCACCTGAGACTACGGGTCTGCCCCGAACGGTTGTCCACAGAAGAAAAGCCTGCCACATCACCGGGGCATCACACTGGACCGTCTGCTGCGTGACCGTGTCGGTCACGTAGGCCGTTAGGGAGGCGTTCCACAGTAACACCGCCGCCATGACGTGGACGTTGCGGCCTCGGTTGGGGTCCATTAGTGGCAACCCCGGAGCATCCCAAAAAGCAACAGTCGATCCCGATTGTTGCAGTATGTCAAGGCTCTCGGTGCGGCTTTCAGGCGGGTTGTAGTTATAGACGGCTCCATTGCTATATGCCACGGAGCCGCTGAGGTAGATCGTCTGGGTATCGCTCCAACTGTAGCTGCCGGAACCGCCGGATGCGACGAACGTAAAAGAAACCGGTATGCTGAATTTTTGAGGGCCCCTAACATACCCGAAACCGGGCGGATCAGATGCGAAGCCGTTAGCCGCAAAGGCGCACTGAAGCGGTGGAAACGGCGGCGGCGGCGGGTCCACGCAACCAGGAGGACCCGGCATACCAAGAAACATATCTTGATATGCTGAGCACAGATTCCCTCCACCCCCTCCATCGCCTCCGCCCCAGCCGCCGTCGGTCCCCGTGCAACTCCCGTCGTAAATGCTACTGGCATCGCCGCCGCAATTGAGAATTAGGCCTCCGCCGGCGTAAACTACGATTCTGCCGCTCGGATCCCCGTAGTTGACCGGGTCCCCGTTTACATAGGCGTACCGGTTCAGGCTGGTCGGAGTCGACGCATCCGCCGTCGCAATCCCGCCCGGATCCACACTCCAGAATCTTCCCGTCCCATTGTTGTAATATCTCTGCTCCGCGTAGCCCTGCCCCGGCCCATCCCTGAAGTATGTCCCGAACTTGTCCACCCCGTCCGTCGTCACAGTCCGCTCTTCCCCGTACGGGAAGTACGACATCTGCGTGTACCCGTTCCCTCCACTCCTGGCCCGCACGCTCCCCAACCGGTCCGTCACCACCAGCGCCCAGTTCGCTTCAATCAACTTGCTCCCAAAATACACGTTGTACTGGTCATTCGCCGACGAGCACCCCGGAGTCTGGTTCCCGTCCGTGCTGTAACCGCACATCCTCGTCACCAGCTTCTGTCCCGTGATCCCGTAAAAGTAAAACTCCCACGTCCCGCCCGTGAATCCCGGATACCCGTTCGGGTTCGGGTTCACATCCTTCATCACCCGCCGACCAAACGCGTCGTACGAATACCACGTCTCCGCCCCGGGCCACCCTTGCGACGTTTGCGTTACCAGCTTGTTGTCCATGTTCCACCCGTACGCCGTGGCGTGCTGCCCGCTATCCGACAACTGGTTCCCATTGGCATCATACGTCATCCCGACCTGGTGATTGTCGGCGTCGTACGATACCCCCAGCGTCGGCGCCGGCGGCTGCGTCACGGTCTTGTCCGTCAGGTTACCGAACCCGTCGTAGGTGTACGCTTCTCCCCACATCGACCCCGCCGACGCCCCAGTCAGCCGGTTCAGCGCATCGTAGGTGTACGTGACGTTTCCCCCGGTCACGTAGTCGTTCGAGCTGGTGATCCGCCCGTTGTTCTGCGTGGCCGAGTAGTTGTACTGCATGTTCATCAGCCCCCCAGGTTCATGTTCGTCACCTGCAGCAGGCTGTTGTAAGTCAGCGTCTCATAAATGTAGTTCTCATAGACCGGATCTCCATAATACAAGTTCAGCAATTGCCCCGCCGGCCCGTACCCGGCCGTCGCCACGCCATACGGCCCGTTGCCGCCGCTATAAGTCACCGCCATCCCGTTCAGGATTCGGCCAGCGCTGGGAGTGCGGAAACGTCCCGTCCCCGGTTTCCCTCACGAAACGCTGCTTATTGCCCTACCGGGGCGAACGTGTTCCCGCAATCACTTCGCGCGCACCGTCCGCGATCGACTGATCGGGGTGGTGGGTCAATTTCTGCATCAGATCCTCAGCAGTGAGTCGGGAGCACAGCACCTCGGCGACATATTCGGACCGAATCAGGTCTACAATAAACAGTTTGGTATCGACGTCTGCTTGCGGCAAGAGCAGAATCTCGGCGATGCAGCGGTTGGGACTCTTTCCTCTGCAAAAGCCTTTCGTGTGGCTTCCACTACTAACCCGCAGGGTATAATCTGTGACGTCACCGACAGACCGGTAGGAACCGTACGACGGTTTCAGGAAGTAAATCCGACGCTGTCCCACATCTGGCAGGTATCTTGGTACGCCCAAGTCCACCTCGCTCGCCGCTGGTGAAAACGTGAAATAGTAGAATTCGATCTGATTCAGCTTGACGTTGCCTTTGATCACTTCCTCTACACCAATCGTGATCCGAGTGAGTTGGGTTCCGATGCGCGGCTCCCGGCTCGACTGCTGTGGTTGGCCGATTTCATCAACCTGAAGGACATGCCCGAGCACGATAACAGGGGCGCCACCTTCGAGGCGCAGCCTCCGGTCGAACGGCAAATGACAATCGGATTTCCGGAACTGATCTCGAAGGTCGGCAGCGTTCGTGCATCCAACTAGGGCTCCAAGTGCAATCCCTGCCAAGACTGAGGTCACTTGCATGGTGTATAGGTCCCCGGGACTAGATTCCCGTTGGCATCGATCTTGCCACCGATGTCGCCGTTGATCGAGATATAACCGTTGTATTTCTTGATAGTGAGTTGAGCTACCGGTTCGCTCACCGTCCCGCCAAATGCCGCTATTGCAAGTCCAACGGTTACGCCACCGTTCAAGGTTGCTGTAAATGTCTGGATCCCAGACTGATTCCCAGTACCAACACCCGCGATCGACTGCTGATCTTCATAGGTTCCCGGGGGGCCGCTGGATTTCGAGTCTGAACCAGCCAGAGAGCCTAGGTTCACAAGGTGCTCGGCGATGACACCCTGATTCGTGAACATTGGGTTTGTGCCCGCCTCCTGAAAATACAGCAGATAGGTGATGTCCCGCGTGACGGCGCCGCCGTTGCCGGGAACGTGGTAGCAATCACTTCCAGACTGAACCATCAGGAAGTACGTCCGCAGGGCTGGATCCACCTCGCCACCGCCTTCCCCGCCCGTGCTACAAGCCGGATTCATGCTAGCCAGGAACTGGTTGCCCCCGCAGCCAACCGGCAATACCCGTGCGATCCCACAGACGCTGCCATAACCGAACCCACAGGGCAGTGCTCCGCCCCAGTCGTCCGAGCCTTCGCAGGTCCCATCGTAAATACCGCCAACGCCGTCGGGACAGTAGATCACCTGGCCGCCGATGATGACCCGATCACTTCCGCTCGAATCCCTGTAGTTCACCGGGTCCCCGCCCACATACGCATATCGGTTCAGGCTTGTCGGGTCGGAGGTATCCGCAGCGGCCATCCCGCCCGGATCCACACTCCAGAATCTCCCCGTCTC
>PMTR01000085.1 GCA_003167255.1 Bryobacterales bacterium | reverse complement strand
TTCACCAGCGACGCCGCCTCGGCCACCAGCGCCCGGATGTTGTCGATGCAGTTGTTGAGGTTGTTCTTGATCTCGTTGAAATCGCCGTTGTAGCTGTCGGTGATCTTGGGCGGGATGTCGCCCTTGGAGATGCGGTCCACGTACTCAGCGGACACGTTCAACGGCTTGATGACGTTGTCCAGCGTCAGGTTGAAGCCCTCGATGACCTTGTGGAAGTCGCCCTGGTGCTTGGACGCGTCGGCGCGGGTGGCCAGTTTGCCTTCCAGCGCCGCCTGGGTCAGTGCCACGCCGTCGGCCACCACCCGGCTGATGGCGTCGATGCAGGCGTTGAGGTTGTTCTTGATCTCGTTGAAATCGCCGTTGTAGCTGTCGGTGATCTTGGGCGGGATGTCGCCTTTGGAGATACGGTCCACGTACTCGGCGGACACGTTCAACGGCTTGATGACGTTGTCCAGCGTCAGGTTGAAGCCCTCAATGACCTTGCGGAAGTCGCCCTGGTGCTTGGACGCGTCGGCGCGGGTGGCCAGTTTGCCTTCCAACGCCGCCTGGGTCAGTGCCACGCCGTCGGCCACCACACGGCTGATGGCGTCGATGCAGGCGTTGAGGTTGTTCTTGATCTCGTTGAAATCGCCGTTGTAGCTGTCGGTGATCTTGGGCGGGATGTCGCCCTTGGAGATGCGGTCCACGTACTCGGCGGACACGTTCAACGGCTTAATCACCGCGTCGAGGGTCTGATTCACACCCTCGACGATCTTGCGATACTCGCCCTGGTGGTTCGATGCATCGGCGCGGGTAGCCAGTTTGCCTTCCACCGCCGCCTTCACGAGCACGCTGACGTCCTTCGCCATATTTTGCAGCGCCGCGGCGACGTTGTTGACCGCCTGCTTCATCTTTTCGTGGTCGCCCTTATAGGTTTGCGCGATCGTTTCGTCGATCCTGCCGTTGGAGATCTGAGCCAGAATACGGTTGCCTTCGCCGATGGGCAGCAGGATGGCGTCCAGCATCTCGTTGACGCCTTTCACGATGCCCGCGTAGGCGCCCTGGAACTGGTCGGGTTTGCCGCGTTCCGAGAGTAGCCCCTCACGCGATGCCTCCGTCAGCCGCCCCAGCTCCTTCTGCAACCCTTGCAGAACTACGGCCACGTTGTTGACCGCCTGCTTCATCTTCTCGTGGTCGCCACTGTAAGTCTGCGTGATCAATTCGTCGATCCTGCCCGCGCTGATCTGCGCCAGGACACGATTGCCCTCCCCGATGGGCAGCAGGATCGCATCGAGCATCGAGTTCACGCCCTCGACCAGTTGGCGGTCGTTCCCTTCGAACTGCTCTACCCTCCCGCGCTCGCCGAGGCGGCCTGCGCGCGAGGCTTCCACCAACCGCAGTATTTCCTCCTGAAGCAGGTGTTTGGTTTGCGTCTCCTGCGCATCATGTAATGGACGGTCCAAAACGGCGGCGCCGATGGACTGGTTTTGGTCGGGACGAACGCGCCGGCCGTCGTTTGCTTGTCTTGCCATGGTCTTTGCTCCTTTGTATTCCTTGCGTTACTTACGATGCGTCACCGACGCTGATTCCTGATCCGTTACTGCCTTCCGATAGCCGCCAGGTTGCCGGCGGCCATTCTCTGCGATTCACGCAGCCACTGGTTGCAGCGCTCCGTCAGCGGAGCGCCGTGCCCGAAGAAGATCCGCCGGACATCGCGGGCGCATAGCTTCTCCAATGCCGCGAGAAATCCGGTTTCATAAGTGCCTGTTGGGGAGGTGATCAGCAGGGGGGAATCGCCAGCGAAGAGTACGCCCTCTGCCTGGTTGTACAGGCAGATCGAGTCGCTGCTGTGACCCGGCGTGTGGATTGTCTCGAAGTACCCGTCGCCCATTTTGATGGTGTCCCCATCCCGCAGCAGACAATCGACGCCTCCGATGCTCGGCGAAAACGCGAACACCTTGGGGTGGAACGCCTCGCGGACCCGCGGCAGCAGTGCGCAGTGATCGGAATGGCCATGCGTCAGCACCACCTGTTCAACGGGCCATTTGCCGACCCCGGTGGGCGCCCGCTCGACGCTCGCCAGGATGGCCGGATCCTGGCCCACATCCACCAGCGTATTGACGTCCTCCAGCCGGCTCGCATCGCCGAGCACCAGGTAAACCTGGGAAGTATAGACCTGGCCACTGTTCTCCAACATCACGATGCGCATTCGCCGCCCTCCACTTTGCGGAACAACTGCCCATCGGGAATCACCCGCTGGAACAGCGAGGCGAGTTCCTGTGGCATTTCCTGCGTCTGCTCGGTGGCGAAGAAGCCGCCGGGCGCCAGCGCCCGGTGAAACATCCTGAGCACGTCGTTCCTCTCCGATGGTTGGAAGTGGAGCAGCACGTTTTTGCACAGGATCAGAGAATATCCATGACCGATTTCCTGGAACGACAGGAGATCGTGCTGCTGATAGGCGACCCGCCGCCGGATGCTCTCGATCACGCGAAAGTACCCAGCTTTGCCGTCGGGTTCGAAGTACTTCTCGAGGATGCCCTCTGGCAACCGCGACAACTCGTCTTTCGGATACAAGGCCGCCTCGATCATCCGGGCGAACTGGCCCGAGCCTTCCACGTCCGTCGCATCGATGCGAAGATTGTCGAATGCGAAGTGTCCCATCCGCTCGGCAAGCATGATGGAAAGCGTGTAAGGCTCTTGCCCCATCGCTACGCCGGCGTCCCAGATGCGGGGGTGGCTTCGGCCCGACAGGCCGGGGATGACGTGTTCCGCCACCCGTTCCAGCACTTGCTGGTCGCGGAAAAAGAAAGTGAAGGCCAACTTCAGAACCTCCCCGCACGCTGGCGTGGCGCCGGTTGTCCGATGGCTGTCGCTGGCAGTCGAGAGCACTTCCACGGCACTAGGATTCGGTCTCTCTTAAGAGTTGATGGTGAGCGCAAGAGCGCGACCAGGGGGCCGCGCGCGGACGAGGGCGTCCGCCCTCCAAGGGCGGGCACTAGGCGGCCCTCCCGACAGCGAGATCCACCGTTCGCTCGGCATCGAGGACCAGGAGTAGCCGGTCCTTCAGCTTGTAGACGCCGCGGATGAGCTCGCGCGCCGCGGGATCGAGGTTCTCCGGCGGGCGCTCGTAGGTGGCGGCATCCACATCCAGCACGTCTCCGATCTCGTCGACCAGCAGGCTGACGGCGCCATCCTCGGTGCGGACGACCATGTTCATGGGCGTCTGGTTGCCGGCGCGTGGCGGCAAGCGAAGCCGCCGCCGCATATCGATGGCGGTGACGATCTGGCCGCGCAAGTTGATCAACCCCTCGATGACTTCCGGGGCTTGAGGCACGCGGGTCATCTGCTGGAAGCGCAACACTTCCTGGACGCGTAGAACATCCACGCCGAAAAACAGGTCCGCCACGAAAAACGTGGAAAACTGGCCGCTGGTCTGCGCCAGTTCGGATTTCAGGGTCGCGGTATCGGTCGCCATGGGTTATCTCTCCTTTCCTGCGGTCACCGGCGCCGTGTCGGCGGAAGCCAGGGCCGAGGCCAGCCGCGCCACCGATTCGAGCATGGCCTCCCGGTCGAACTTCGGCTGGCAGTCCTGGAAACCCTCCGCCTGGCCGGCCCGTGCCTGAACCTGCTCGGCCGAATCAACCAGCGCCAGGACCGGGATGGCCTGCCACTCCGGCCGCCGGCGCATGGCGGCGAGCAGTGCGGAACTTCCGTCGGGCGGAAGATCCAGCGCGGTTACGACGAGGTCCACCGGTTGCTGCTCCAGCCCGCGAATCACCTCGTCCAGATTGGCGGCCTCCCGGACCCGGTAGCCGGCCATGTCCAGGCCGCTGCGGATCAGACCCCGCGAGAACGTCGAGGACTCGGCGACGAGGATCCTCTTGCCGTTCGCGGACCCGCCGGTGCCCTGGAACCAATCCGCCGCGGCGGCATGAATGACCTGGTTGAGATCGAGGAAATCCGCAACCTGTTTTCCCACTACGCCCGAGCCGAGGAGCCCCGTGCGGCTGGTCTTCTGGCGCACCGTGACGGCGTCTTCCGCGACATCCAGGATCTGGTCAACTACCACACCGAGGCTGCGCTCGCCGTCGTTGAACACGATCACCTGCACCGGATCGGCGGTCTGTGCCTGGTCTCCGACGTCAGAATCGAGGACGGCCCGAAGAGGCACCAAGGGGAGGATGCGGTTCCGGTATTGCACCACCTGGCCCCCGCCGGCATGCTCGATGGCCGACTGCGGAAACTCCTCGAGCCTGGCGACCAGAGAAAGCGGAACGGCCAGCCGCGCGAAGGAACCGGCCCGGAACAGGAGCAACCGCTGCTGCTCGATGCCCGATTGGGTCTTCTGTTCCGCCGCCGCGCGCGCCTGATCACGGGATTCGGCCAGCACGCCGGAGCGCTGGCCGATCCCGAGGACGTCGAGAATGAGGGCTACGCGGCCGTCGCCCATGATGGTCGCGCCGGCGTACACGGTGAGACCTTTCAACTGCTTACCCAAAGGCTTGACCACGATTTCCTGGGTGTCGTTGATGCCGTCGACAACCAGGCCAAACTGCCGGTCTTCGGCTTGCAGCACGACCATGCTGACCGCCTCGGCCCGCTCGGCCGATTTCAGCCCGAGCACTTGATTCAGGTGGGCGATGGGCAAAAGACTCCCGCGCCGGCGGTACACCGGTGTGCCCTGCACATACTCGATGTGCTTTTCCGACGAATCTCCCTCCAGACGGATCAATTCGAGCAGGCTGACCTGGGGGATCACGAATCGTTCGCCACCGCTCGAGATCACCAGGCCGGGAATGATCGCCAGCGTGAGTGGGATTTTGATCTTGACCGTGGCGCCTTCGCCGGGCCGGCTGAACAGGTCGACGACGCCGCCGATTTTCTCGATGTGAGACTTCACCACATCCATGCCGACCCCGCGTCCCGAAACGTTGGTGACGGTTTCCGCCATGGAGAAGCCGGGCAGGAAGATCAGGTTCAAGGCCTCCCGATCACTGAGCCTTTCGGCTTGCTCGGGCCGCAGAAGCCCCTTGTCGAGGGCCTTCTGCTTGACACGGGCGATGTCAATCCCCGCCCCGTCGTCGCTGATTTCGATGTTGACTTGCCCGCCTTCGTGATAGGCGCGAAGGGTCAGTCTTCCTTGTGGCGGCTTGCCGATTCGCACGCGGACCTCCGGCGGCTCGATGCCGTGGTCGCAGGAGTTCCGGACCAGGTGAACCAGCGGGTCCTTGATGGCCTCGATGATGGTCCTGTCGAGTTCCGTCTCGGCGCCGTCCATCTCCAGCCGGATCTGCTTGCCGAGGGTCACCGCCATGTCGCGCACCACACGCGGCAGCTTGTTCCAGACCATCCCAATGGGCTGCATGCGCGTCTTCATGACGCCCTCCTGCAACTCGGTGGTAATCAGGTTCAGCCGCTGTGAGGTGGCGTTGAGGGCGGCATCCTCGCGCTCGGTGTTGAACTGGAGGATCTGATTGCGGGTCAGGACCAGCTCCCCCACCAGATCCATGAGTTTGTCCAGCAAGCCGACGCCCACGCGGATGTTCGCATCCGCCACAGCGGAAGGCTTCACGGCGTCCTCGCCGGGATTCTTGTTCTCGGCAGGCTCAGGGGAGGCGCTGTCTTCGGAAGGTTCCGGCGCGGGGCCAGGCAGCCCGCCTGGACCGGGCTGGCCGGGACCGCATTCGCCCTTAGGGCCGGCTGTCAATCGCACCGCGACGCGTAGACGTTCGGTCAAGTCCTCAAAGCGGTCCGGACCTTCCTCCCCGCTGGCTTCGATGGAGGCCAACACCTTTCGAGTGGCGTCGACCGTCTCCAAAATCAGGGACACCAAGGAGGGAGTGAGCTCCCGTTGACCATCGCGCAACTGGCTCAGGAAGCTCTCGGCCTGATGGGTGATGGCCTCCAGTGTCGAAAACGCGAGGAAGCCGCAGGTGCCCTTGATGGTGTGAATGGTGCGGAAGATGCTGGCCAGCAGCGCCGCGTCCTTGGGGTGCTTCTCGAGTTCGACTAGCTCCTGATCCAGGCGCGAGAGGTTTTCATGACTCTCGACGAGGAATTCACGAATTACGTCCTGATCCTGCATGCGCTTGTCCTCCAAGGGCTCCCAGAGACTCCGGTCCCAGTGCGCTTACCGCGTTGGGACCGCACTTCCCGGCGACCTTTGTTTCCGTCCGTGGCGTGTTGCTTCGACACACAGAAAACACATCGGCCGGTGATCGGGGAATCTTTATGCGTGAGTTTTCGCCACAGTGCTCACGGCAGCTTGGATTGGAGCGGGAGACGGGACTCGAATCCGCGACGTCCAGCTTCGGAAATTGACCATAGATTGAAGATCGAGAATTTGGCGTCTACCGGGTTGATTGTTGACGATCCCAAGCCACTGATTTTACAGGAGTTGTTTTAGGCGATCCGTTAATGGACTCCTATCGGACTCTGCGTTGTTCTGTGGCGCTCACGGCGAAGTTGGCCTACCACTCACCAAGGCGCGTAGTAGGATCATTTCGAGTGCTGCGATTAGTTGCGAATGCTTCGATTGTGTGCTAGTGTAGACTCAGGACTGAAAAGAGGAGTGGATAACATGGCACAAGGAACACCAGCACCAGCACCAGCACTTCCCTCTGAAGCGGAAGCGATACTTGCCAAGGAAACGAGCAGGGTTCTCGCTTCACGAGTGGAGACGGCAGAGCCGCTCCGGCTTCGCATGCTCGACGATCCAGCAAAAGGAACCATAAAGATTCCGGCCTCCGCTGTACGGATGCTGATTCACATTCTTGAAGAGATGGCGCGGGGGAATGCCGTCACGCTGATCCCGGTACACGCCGAGCTCACCACGCAGGAAGCGGCGGACATGCTGAATATCTCGCGGCCTTCCCTGATCCAGCTTCTCGACGAGGGGAAAATCGAATTTCGCCGGGTAGGTACGCATCGGCGTGTTCGATTCGACGGGCTGATGGCATACAAGCGCCGTGCTGACGATGATCGGCGGGCTGCACTAGCAGAACTAGCGGCCTATGACCAGGAGTTGGGGATCTGAAACCGTGGCTGTGTTCACCGCCTTCTATGACGCCAACGTGCTCTATCCGGCGGAGCTGCGGAACCTGCTCATGCACCTGGCGCTCATAGGGCTTTTTCGTGCGAAGTGGTCGGCGGATGTTCATGAGGAATGGATTTCCAATCTGCTCAAAAAGCGGCCTGACCTCACACGCGACAAACTGGAACGCACCCGTATGTTGATGGACAAGCACGCTGTCGATGCGCTTGTGACCGACTACGAGGATCTGATTCCCGGTTTACAGCTCCCTGATCCAGACGACAGGCATGTGCTGGCGGCGGCTATTCGCGGCCATGCAGATGTCATCGTCACGATGAACTTGCGGGACTTTCCTTCTGACATCATCGGATCGTTTGGAATTGAAGTGCAGCACCCGGACGAATTTATCCTTCAGCTCCTGGGTCTCGAACCTGACGCTGTGGTGACCGCGGCGCAAAATCATCGCCAGAGCCTCACGAATCCTCCCAAGACAGTGGCAGAGTATTTGGAAACGCTCGAAAGGCAGGGTCTCACTCAGACAGCATCGGTTCTTCGGGAGCACATGCTCTGAGGAGTACGATGGAACGGAAGCGGCACGGCGGTCACCACCCCGCTTCAGCCACCCGTGCTTCGGCTAGCCCGCCATAAAGGACGCCTACTTCGCTCGGCGTACCTTATAAACAGCGTCCATGAAGTCAAAGTATGCGGGCGGAATCCCATCAATTGCGGCATCGATCCGTCGCGCCAGCTTCGACAGTTTGTTCGGAGTCAGCTCGACCTTATTCTTCTTTGCTTGAACGATAGGGTGCTCGCCGCGTTTGACGGTCAACGAGCCATGAAGGACCGTGTTCCGGTCCTCGACAAGCCGTCTCACAGAGCTGACCTGCGTTGACAGAACGTCGTATGGCTGGGTCAGTTGATACGTCGTCGCCAACTGTTTGGACACCTCCCCAATCAAGTCCAGTTTGCGTCCAAGTGTAAAGTTTGCTGTTAGGCGTTCGGCGGTTTCCCATTCGGTGCATTCGAGGATCGACGCCGCCAAGTTGGTAATCAATTCGTCGAGGGTGGAGAACTCAATGGCGAAGCGCCCAACTTCCTTCAAGGTTTCATCATCGAGCATTGACATACGCGATCATTATTCACCTTTAGGAATTAGCAAACGCCCGCTAAAGCGCGGCTCAACGACCGCTGGCCCCTCTTCTCTTGCCTGGGGGTCGCCGCGGCCGTGACGGCTCAGCGAAATCGAGTTCGCCGCGATACGCCGGCGTACCCGTGTCCACCTGCCCCTGCGCTGCCTCCCGCATCTCAGAAGTAATAGTTTTGAAGTCATAACTGCCCTTTACGAGAAACCCGATCTGGACTTCTCCTGAGGGTGTCTTCCTCCAAGTCTTTACGTCGTGGCGTCGCATCATTAATTGCAGCCACGGCGGAGCGTCTTCGTATTTCATTGGTGGCTGTTAGTCTCCTCATCAGCAAGAAAGGCCCATGGCAAGGATTCTGCCCTGGGCCTCTTGATGATCCCTTTCGTTTGAAGGTCCTCAGGGTGGGAGCGATTCGATCGCTCCTTCAAGCCAAACGATACACCATATCCCACGGCGCGTCAAACGCTGCTACAGGCTGCTACAGGCCTATGGGGCGGATTCCATGTAGAGTCTACTCACCTCCTCCGGCAGCTTGCTTTTGGGCGGTCCCTGAGGTTCGATGGGCTGGTTAAACATCTTTTCGAGTGACCGGGCTAGTTCAAAAACCTAACATCCAACCCGTTGCCCTGGGTTGTAGCCGCTGCTTCCGCAACTTTCGATGGTTGCGCTGGCCATGTACTGTATGCCGGAGGAGCGCCGCTGGAAGTTACGGGAGTAGTTCAAATGAACGTTCAGATACCGAACGCCGTCGCTAGTGGCTCTTCCGTTCCGATCAACCTAACGGTTGGCGATGTTAGCAGCCAACCGGGCGTGACTCTTGCCATTCAGTAAGGTCACATCGCGTTGCCCGTGAGGTGCCCGCCGAGGTGCTTAAAGGACATTGTGTTGCCGTACCACTCGAGAGGGAGTACACTCTTCCCCAAAAGGAAAGGGACATACATGACTTTTGCCTTCTACCAAAGCGTTGGAGCTGTGGGGCGCGAACCGGGGAAAGTTACGATCGCGCGTGTTGAGGTCGTAATCGAGAATGTTCCAGATGGCACCTCGCGCGAAGAAGTTGTACAGAGAATATTCTCGGCGGGGTTTCACGTTGAAGAACATGCCACACTTGCTTCTGAGTCGGAATGGCCGGAGGATGTGCGCAGACAGGTGAATTCACCCAGCGTTCACGTTAGACGGTGGTCGTGGGACAACGCGCGGTGACAGCCGAGTTTCTCCCCTGCTCTCCGGGCCGGAGCGCAGGTGGCGATTCCGGCGCGCAACGATTCAGCCGCACTCCGATGGGCTCACGTTTTCAGCGCCGGATTCGGATCGCGCCGTACTGCAGGATCGCATTGTGCCCACAACTGTGGGTTTGGCGTTAATCTGAGAGGTACACGACGATGTCAGGTCAGATCACCCGGCGGCTGAAACCCGAAGAAAAGGAAATTCTCCGCAAACGCGAGGAGTTGGCTGCCATCCGTGCGACTCTCGCGGAGCGCGAACTGGAGCTTGTCGATCTTCGTAGCCAACTTGCTGCTTTTGAGGGTCGCTACCTACGCCAGGTGGGTACCCTCTACGCAGAACTGGACGAATGGAAAGCGCGGATCTCGGAGTTGCACGCGCGGCTTGATCCTTCCGCCGCCGCGAATGCGCGGGCACGTGAGGCCCGCGAACAGGCGCGCCAAGCCTACGAGGACGCTCACGGGAGGGCATCTGAAACCCACGACTTCACCCCATCGCCCGAACTCAGGAGCCTGTTCCGCGAGGTCGCCAAGCGCATTCATCCAGACTTTTGCAGGGATGCCGGTGATCTGGAGCGCCGCACTCGGTTCATGGCCGAGGCCAACCGCGCATACGAAGCAGGCGACGCCGAGGCCCTCCAGCGTATTCTCGACGAATACCAGGAGGGCGCAGATGCAGTAAAGGGCGAGGGGATTGGTGCCGAACTCATCCGAATCATCCGGCAAATCAGCCAAGCCAAAGAACGCGTCGCCGCTATTGAACAGGAATTGGTCGCCTTGCGCCAAAGCGAAATTGCTCTACTCAAGAAACAGGCCGAAGAGAGAGAGCAAGAGGGCCGCGACCTGCTGGCCGAACTGGCGACTGCCGTTCGAGAACAGATTGAGCGGACGAAGCGAGAATACGAGACGCTCGGCCAACAGGACAAGCCCAAGTGAGCGATGAGTCCCAGCTCCAGATCAGGCCGAAGGATGACGATCCGTCGCTGAGCCTTTCGCGCGTGCGCAGTAGCCTCATCGCTCGGGGTTGCCGGGATGGCGAGGTCCTCAGAGAATCGACTGATCCGCTGTCGAAGGTTCGTCAGCTTGCCGGAGAAGGAGACATGGACGCCCAGTTTGAACTCGGCGAGGCGTATTACGAAGGCCACGGCGTGCCAAAAGACTATGGGGAAGCGCTCGGTTGGTTCCGAAAAGCCGCTGATCAGTCCCACCTTTACGCCAACTCAAATCTCGGCGATATGTATGAGAGAGGGGAGGGCGTTCCAGCAGACCGGGCCGAAGCTTGTCGCTATTACTTCAGAGCCGCTGACATCGCACTTGCGAGTATGGAAACCAAGGAGTCGTTCGTTTGGGACCCGGACGCGGTTCTTGGTGCGGTCGGACAAGCGGCTGAGTATGGGCACGCTGAAGCACAGGACGTGTTGGGCTCTATCTATGCCGATGGTTCCCTAAGTTGGATACCTCAAGACTACACCGAAGCCGTGAGGTGGTGGCGCAAAGCCGCCGATGCAGGAAATGCTGACGCTCAGAATAACTTAGGTGATGCCTATTGCAACGGCGAAGGCGTGAACCAGGACGGCGCAGAGGCGGCTAAGTGGTACCGAAAGGCCGCCGACCAAGGACACGCCGCCGCCCAGTCTAAGCTTGGAATCATGTACGACGTCGGCCAAGGAGTGCCGCAAGACTACGCCGAGGCCGCTCGCTGGTACCGCAAGGCAGCAGACCAGGGCGAGTCTCCGGCTCAGTTCTACCTCGGCTATATGTACGGCACCGGCCGTGGAGTGCCGCAGGACCACACTGAGGCCGCGTCCCGGTACCGCAAAGCCGCTGACCAGGGGCATGCCGCCGCTCAGTTCAACCTCGGCCATATGTACGACGACGGGCAAGGTGTGCCACAGGAT
>PMTR01000176.1:12672-71095 GCA_003167255.1 Bryobacterales bacterium | reverse complement strand
TCGGTGGCCGCGCCGACCTTGATTACCGCGACGCCGCCGGCCAGCTTGGCTAGCCGTTCCTGCAACTTCTCGCGGTCGTAATCGGACGTGGTCTCATCGATCTGGGCGCGCAACTGTTTGATGCGGCCTTCGATGGCCTTCTGGGAACCGCCGCCGTCCACGATGGTGGTATTGTCCTTGTCCACCGTGACGCGCTTGGCGCGGCCCAGGTCTTCCAGCTTGACGCCTTCCAACTTGATGCCGGTCTCTTCCATGATGGACTTGCCGCCGGTGATCGTGGCGATGTCGTCCAACATGGCTTTGCGGCGATCGCCGAAGCCCGGGGCCTTGACGGCGCAGGCGTTCAGCGTGCCGCGCAGCTTGTTGACCACCAGGGTGGCGAGGGCTTCGCCTTCCACTTCCTCGGCGATGATCAGCAACGGCTTGCCGGAGCGCGCGATCTGCTCGAGCAGCGGCAGCAGGTCCTTCATGTTGCTGATTTTCTTTTCGTGGATGAGGATGTAGGGATCTTCGATGACCGCTTCCATGCGCTCGGCATCGGTCACGAAGTAGGGGGAGAGATAACCGCGGTCGAACTGCATGCCGTCGACGGTATCGAGCTCGGTCGACATGGTGCGCGACTCTTCCACGGTGATGACGCCGTCCTTGCCGACCTTCTTCATGGCGTCGGCGATGATGTCTCCGATTTGCTTGTCGCTGTTGGCGGAGATGGTGCCGACCTGCGCGATCATGTCGCCGGACACAGGCTTGGAGAGCTTCTTGACTTCCTCGGTGGCCACTTCGACGGCCTTTTCGATGCCGCGCTTGAGGGCCATGGGGTTGGCGCCGGCCGCGACGGCCTTCACGCCTTCGCGGTAGATGGCCTGGGCCAGAATGGTGGCGGTAGTGGTGCCATCGCCGGCCACGTCACTGGTCTTGGAGGCCACTTCGCGCACCATCTGTGCGCCCATATTTTCCAGCGGATCTTTAAGATCGATTTCCTTGGCGACGGTGACGCCGTCCTTGGTGATGGTGGGACCGCCGAACTTTTTCTCCAGGACCACATTGCGACCCTTGGGGCCGAGGGTAACCTTCACCGCATCGGCGAGCTGGTTGACACCGCGCAGGATCGCCTGGCGGGATGCTTCCGAATATACAATCTGTTTCGCCATATCGTTTTTCTCGACTCTCCTTAGGACGCCTTCTTGGCCGATTTCGGCTGGGCATCCAGAATCCCGAGGACTTCGTCCTCACGCATAATCAGGAACTCATCGCCATCCAGCTTGATATCGCTGCCGGAATACTTACCGAACAGAATCCGGTCGCCCACAGCGACGTCCAGCGCGATTATCTTGCCGTCTTCGAGGCGCTTGCCCTTACCCACTGCCACCACTTCGCCCTCCTGGGGTTTTTCCTTCGCGGTGTCCGGGATATACAGGCCGCCTTGCATTTGTTCCTGCGATTCAATCCGTTTGACCACAACGCGATCATAGAGCGGACGTATTTTCATTGATCATCTACCTCCCTTTTAAGAAATAATTTGGATATTCCGAGTTTCGTTTCGGGTGAGCCCCGGGGCTTCCCTCGGGGCTCTAAGATAATATTAGCACACTCGACTCAAGAGTGACAAGTATTGCCTGTAAGTAATTGCTAACAATAGGACTTGTAGAAATCGATGATTATCGACTAACGGCTAGGGAGATAGGGTTTCCTATGCCCTCCTAGCCCTTCGCTCCCTTACGGTCGCGGCTCGGCGAGAAGCTCGAAGATTCCGTGCTCGCGATTCTTACGCACCGAGTGCCAGGGGAAGCAACCGCCGTTCATGGCAACGTAGACGCCGGGCTCGAGGGTCTGGACGAAGGCCAGCGCGGTGCCGAGATTGAATAAACCATCGGAGCTGCCGAACTGGTAGGGGACCATGGCGCCGGTGAGGACGATGGTTTTGCCGCGGATGCCGCGGCCCAGCACGGCGGCGGTGTGCTCCATGGAATCGGTGCCGTGGGTGATGACGATGCGCGTGGCGGGGGCGGCTTCACAGCGCTCCAGAATGAGCTGGCGGCCGGCATCGGTCATCTGCAGGCTGTCGATCATCATGAGGGTTTCGATGGCGAGATCGAGGCGGCAGCGGCCGAGCTTGAGCATGTCGGCGATGTGAGTCTGCTTGAAAAACAATTCGCCGGTGAGCTCGTTGTATTCCTTGTCGAAGGTGCCGCCGGTAACGAAGATTTGGATGCGTTGCGGATTCATGCGGTGTGGAGAGGTGGCCACACTGTACCATCGTGGCACAAATTGCGGTTGGTGCAAGCGCGCTATAGTGAAATTAACCCCATGAGAGGTATGCGCTGGCTCCTGCTGGTCGTGATTGCCGCCGTCCTCTGCGGCGTGGTCCTCACCTATCTGACCAAGAAGAAGGCGATCCAGGCTCAGGTACTGCCGACGCCGCAGCCGCTGCCGCCGGAGATCGCGGCGACCTCCGAGCAAGTGGTGTGGACCCAGAAGGACCAGAACACGGGTTGCTTGACGGTCAAGATCCTCGCCGACACCATGAGCGAACAGAAGGACTCGGGGCGCGACGATCTGGTAGGCGCCAAGCTGTACATCTACCATAAGTGCGAAAACAAGTACGACATAGTGGAAAGCGCCGCGGCGAGTTACTACCCTTCGGAAAAGCGGCTCTTCTCCGAGGGCGAGGTACGCATTTCGCTGGGTGAGCGGGCGGACAGTGAAACACCTGCGTCGCTGGCCGAAATTACCACTTCGGGGGTTACCTTCGACACTGAAACCGGACACGCGGATTCGGACCGGCCCACCAAATACGTCTTCAAGAATGGCGAAGGGGAATCCACGGGCGCCACTTACGATCCGCCTACGCGCGAGCTCTTCATGAAGCACGACGTGAAGATCGATTGGAAGGCGGCGACGCCCGAATCAAAAGAGTTGCACATCGAAGCGCCCAGCCTGTACTACCACGAGGCCTCACAGCAGATCGAGATGCTGCCGAACGGGCGGCTGACGCGCGACGGGGCAATCTTCGAAGGCGACACTCCGGTGATCCACATGCAGGACGACGGCAAGGGCCACCGGACCATTAAGGAAGTGGACGCGAGCAAGGCTCACGGCACGGAAGTGCAGCCGAACCGGAAGCTGGACTACTCGGCCGACAAGGTGTGGGTGGACTACAACCAGAAGGGCAAGGTACAGAAGATTGCGGGCGAGGGCAACTCGCGGGTGGTTTCGACGGCCGAGTATTCCGAAACGACCGCCACGGCCAACCGGGTGGATCTGTTCTTCGCCCCGGGCGCGAAAGATAGCGTGCTCACAAGCGCGGTGTGCAACCAGCACGCGGTGGTGACTTCCAAGCCGATCGCGGCGACGGGGCATGAGCCCTCGGAGACGCACATTATGCGGAGTGAGTCGATTGAGATGAAGATGCGGCCGGGCGGGAAAGAGATTGAGAGCGTGGTTTCGCACGTGCCGGGCACGCTGGAGTTTCTGCCCAACCTGCCGGTACAGCACCACCGGGTTCTGGAAGGCCGGGAGATGTCGATCGCTTACGCGGCGCAGAACCGCATCGACAGCTTCAAGGCGAGCGACGTAAAAACTTCCACCGATCCGAACGAGGAAGAGCGCAGCCGCAACCGGGCGCGGTCGGTGACAGCCAGCCGGGACATGGTGGCGCATTTCGATCCGCAGACCAGCCGGCTGGTTTCGATGGAGCAGACCGGCAATTTCACTTACCAGGAAGGCGACCGGAAAGCGCACGCCGCCAAAGCCAGTCTCGACGGGAAGCAGAACATTATTACTCTGGATACGTCGACGGCCGTGAGCGACTCGACGGGCTCCACGGCGGCCGACCATATCCGCATGGATCAGACCACCGGCGATTTCACGGCGGAAGGCAACGTCAACTCCATCCGCCTGCCGGACAAAGACCAGAACAAGAACTCGCAGATGCTCTCTTCCGACGCGCCGCTGCACGCCCAGGCGCGCCGCATGGAATACACCAACGCGCGCCAGGAGGGTGGGAAGAAAAGCCAGGGGCACACGCGGTACCAGGGCAATGCCGCCCTGTGGCAGGGCGCCAACCGCATTGAGGCCGACGTCATCGATATCGATAAAGACAAGCACACGCTCACGGCCCACGGCAACGTGGTGAGCAATCTCTGGGAGCAGCCCAAGGATGACGACAAGAAGAAGAGCGCTTCGCCGGTTCTTACCAAGGTGCGCGCGCCGGATTTGGTGTACACCGATACCAACCGGCTGGCGCTCTATTCCGGGGGAGTGAAACTGGACCGCACCGGGATGCAGCTACAATCGCGCGAGCTGAGGGCCTGGATGGCCGATTCCGGCTCCGATTCCAGTCTGGACCACGCGTTCGCGGATGGCGCGGTAGACATCCTGGGGAGTTCCAACGGGCGCACGTATCACAGCAACTCGGAGCACGCCGAATACTACACGAAGGTGCCTTGCCCGCCGGAGATCGTGCCGGGAATCGGGCCGTGCATCGAGCCGAAACTACTGCTGAACGGCGGGCGGCCCAAGCTGGTTCGAACCATCAAAGGATCGCCGACCACCATGGAGGGCGGCGAATTGACCTACTGGGCGAACGATGATAGGCTGCTGATGAAAGGCGATCCCCAGGGAATCGACACCCGCATCCCCCCCAAGCGCAAGTAGCAGCGCATGAAGACTCTCGAAACCCACGAAATCTCCAAATCGTATCGCGGCCGCCGTGTGGTGGACGACGTGACGGTGCACGTGCAGCAGGGCGAAGTGGTGGGGTTGCTGGGGCCGAACGGCGCGGGCAAGACGACGTCGTTCTACATGATCGTGGGACTGATCAGCCCTGATTCCGGGCGGATTTCGGTGGATGGCCAGGATATCACGAGCCTTCCGATGTACCAGCGGGCGCGGCGCGGCATCAGCTATCTTCCGCAGGAGCCTTCGGTCTTCCGCAAATTGTCAGTGGAAGAAAACCTGATGGCGATTCTGGAAACGCTGGCGATGAGCAACCGGGAGCGGCGCGAAGCGCTGGACCGGCTGATCGATCAACTGGGGCTGGAAAAGGTGCGGCGCAGCCAGGGCTACATGCTATCCGGCGGCGAGCGGCGGCGGGTGGAAATCGCGCGCTCGCTGGTGATCAGCCCCAGCTTCCTGCTGCTGGACGAGCCGTTCTCGGGCATCGACCCGATCCAGGTGCTGGAACTGCAGCGAATCATTTTCGATCTGAAGCGCGCCGGCATCGGCATTCTGGTGACGGACCACAACGTGCGCGAGACGCTCTCGGTGACCGACCGCGCCTACATCATTAACAATGGCCGCATCTTCCGCGCGGGCAGTCCCGAAGCGCTGGGGCGCGATCCGGAAGTGAAGCGTATTTATCTGGGCGAATCTTTCGAACTGTAGGAAACGACGGAGCGGAAAAGTTCGTATGGTAGAACTATGAGGCTCTTGTTCCTTCTTTTGGCCGGCGTCGCGGGGGCTTTCTGCCAGCCCTTCAGTTTCGGCGTGAAGGCCGGCGTGCCGCTGACGGATTTTCTGAGCGCCGCGGAAAGCCAGAACGTCAGTTACTTCACCACCACCAACCGCTATATCGCCGGCGTAACCGCGGAGCTGCGTTTGCCTTTCGGATTGGGAGTGGAAGTGGACGCGTTATACCGGCACTTGAATTACCAGGAAAGCTCCGGCACGGTTCCCATCGCAGCCAGCACCACCGCCAGCGACTTCGAGTTTCCGCTGCTGGCGAAGTACCGCTTCCCGATGATAAAGAAGGTGCACCCGTTCGTGGACGCGGGGGTGGCTTTCGATTCGCTGGCGGGCGTGAAGCAGGAGATTGCCACGGTGGTGAACGGCATCGCATCCGCGTCCAGCACTTCGAATCCCAGCCAATTGCAGAACAGCTCGACGCGCGGCTTCGTCATAGGCGGCGGGATTGATATTCATTTCCTGGTGATTCACCTGCAGCCGGAAATCCGCTACACGCGATGGGGGGCGCAACATTTCTTCGACGTCAACGGCCTGCTGCATAGCAATGTGAACCAGGGTGAGTTTCTGTTGGGGATCACGTTTTAGGTATTACACCTGCTCAACTTCTTCGACCGCTGCGAAGATTTCGTGCCCCTCGTGGGACAGGCCATCGCTTTTTGTGGCCTGTCATGCCTGGGCAAAGCGCGGCCGCCCGACAGACGACAAAAACCGATCGTCTGTCCCACTCTCACAACTTAGCTTGGTTGCTGCCCTGCTGCTCTGGTGGGGCGGCCAATCCTGGCCGCAGCCGGCTTTCAGCCGGCTGGACCCGCTGGAAGGCGGGTCCGCAGCCTGAATAGGCTGCCCCACATCGTCTGATAATATGAATCCGATGCCCAGCCCGGACACCGACGAATTCTTCGGTTTGGTCTATACGGAGCTGCGGCGGCTGGCGGCCCAGCATTTGCGGCGGGAGCGGTCCAACCACACCCTGCAGCCCACGGCGTTGGTGCATGAGGCGTATCTGGAACTGGCCAGTTCCGGGGGGTGGAAGAACCGGGCGCATTTCTTCGGGGTAGCGTCCCTGGCCATGCGCCGGGTGCTGGTGGCTCACGCGCGGCGCCGCAACACTTCCAAGCGCGACGCGAAGCTGCTGGTGTCGCTCGAAACGGCGTCGGAAGGCGACACGGCGGTGTGGGACTTTCATCTGCTGGACCTCGCCCTGAACCGGCTGGAAGCGGATAACGCGGCGCTGTGCCGGGTCTTTGAGGCGCGCTACTTCGGCGGGCTATCGGTGGAAGAGGCCGCCGAATTCCTGGAGATTTCGCCGGCGACCGTCAAGCGCCGCTGGACGCTGGCGAAAGCCTGGCTGTACCGCGAATTGGGCGAATCTCGGCAATCCTCGTACGATTAAAACCGAGTGGGAAATTATTTTCGTGATCCCCTGAGCCCTCCCGGCCCGGAATCGCACATATATCAGCAAGGGAGCGCTTATAACCAAGGAGACGCCAAATGGAGAATACGATGAAGCGAATTTCAGCGAACCGCTTTATGCGGGCCGCTATTGTCCTGGCAGGTTTTGGGATCGCATGCGGCCAGCAACCCACGTCGGCATCGAAGGCGGCATCGCCGTCGAAAGCGACCAGGCAGGTCAGCCTCGTCGACCCGGTTCTTCAGATGGAGGCGTTTTCGCTCCATATCCCCGCGGACTGGATATTCGAAGGAACCATGGTCCCGGGGCCATCTTGCGCTCCGGTGCAGAACGCCGTCTATCGGGCCGTGAGCCCGGACGGAATCACCCAGACGAAGTTGTTGCCGGGAGTCAGTTGGTCGTGGGGCCGGACCCGGCAGCCTTACGACACCACCGCGCAAAAGTCCAACGATTGCCTGGAGTGGGCTAAGGAGGTGCCGGCGGCCGATTTTCTGAAGTATATGGCCGGCGTGCTCCAGGTTGAATACGTAAGGGACGAGCCTGTTCCGGCGCCGGAGATGGCGCAGTTCCAGGAGAAGATCAGGAATAACAACCAGAGTTTCGCCACCCGGACGCCCCCAGGGCAGCCGGTGTTCACGGCGAAGGGCGACCGCGCAGCCGCCATCGTGCGGTACAAAATCAACAGCACTCCGGTGGAGGAGGTGCTGAACGCGACGGTATTGTGCAATGACTCGCCCCAGGTCCTCATCCCGACAGGCTTTGGGCACGTTCATACCTGTACCGGTTCGGTGACACGAAGCCGGGCCCGTCAGGGCGGCCTGGAGGCAATGAGGGCCGTGTTCGAGGCCATCTCAAAATCCGCCGTCCTCAATCAGCAATGGATGCAGAAGTGGACCGCCACCGTGGAAGAGGCCGGCGCGCGCGCCAGGGCTGGTGGCAGGGAGGATGAAGCGCGGTTGCTCAGGCTGAACGGCCAGATGACCGCGGCCCATGACGTGCAAATCCAACAGCAGCATGATATGCAGGACGTCACCAGGCGCGGAACGGATATGGCGATGAAAAGCGCCAATGAGGCCATGAATGCCCGATCGGGGATCGCGCACGATTGGGCCGATTATGCGCTCGATCAGCAGAATCGCATGGACCCGAACACCGGCAAAATCACCAAGGATTCGAACGCATACTCTTACACGTGGGTCAATGAATTCGGCGAGCGCAAGCAGACCAACGAGATCAACTATAATCCGAATGGCCTGCTCAAGGGTAACTGGACACTGCAAACCAACGTCCGGAATTGAGCGGCCTGCCGGGACTGGCGCTGCCCGGAAGGAGACCGAATAAGATGAACGCGCTTCCCAATTCACGGCCCGCGCTGGAGCGATGGCTCGCGCTGGTAGTCCGCTATTGGGCTGCCAACATGACCCTGATTCACGACCGGGGGAGCAACTGGCTCGGTTTCGGCTACAACGACGATGAGAAGGAGGAATTGCGGTCCATCGCGGGGAAATTTCCCGGGGGCGAATACTTCGCATGGGTAGCGGTGGTCGCGGTAGTCGCCATCGCCATTTTTGTCGTGATTGTGATTGCCGGGCTGTCCTGCCTGACCTACGTGACCGGCGGCGATCAAAACATGGCGAATACGCCCGCTGCGCTCTTTTATCTGGCGTTGGCCCTGATGATGGTGGTCAGTCTGACGGTCGGGTTGCCAGCGGCCATGCTGCCATCCGCGGCGCTGGTGGGCCGATGGTTCCGGGTTAAGGACGAGGATCTGCCCGATCCCGCGATCACCGCACATTACTTTCATAAGCTGTGGTTTCAAATCACGCGGATATCCATCGTCATGATCTGTGTCGTCCTTCCGCTCTGGCTCTTCGTCCCAAACGATTCCAAGTTCTGGGTGATGGGGCGCCTGGTGGCCCCGCTTCTGTCACCCGTGATCCTGGTTCTTACCACGGCTTACTACTTTTCCGCCCGGCTGCAACGAAGCCGTGGCGATAGCGGCAAATGACGAAATGATATGATTTGCTAACGGTCGAAACGGCATCTGGGCGGCCACCGAATGCAGCAGGATTGGGAAATTCTCGAACGACTTTTTAGTGAAGCCCTGGAGTTGCCCCGGGAAGAACGTCTCCAGTTTGTGAAAGAACAAAGCGGAGACAACCAGTGGCTGCTGCACGAACTGGAAACCTTGCTCGAAGTGCCTGAATCGAAGGCCGATGCGGCTTTCGATTCAGGCACCGGCATCGTGCGGGAATTGCTGGCCGCGCTCGATACGGAGTATGCGGTGGGACGCGAAATCGGCGGCTATCGCATTGAATCGCTGATCTCTTCGGGAGGCATGGGCATTGTCTACCAGGCAGTGGACATGGCCACGGGCGAGCCGGTCGCGCTGAAGCTGCTGCCGCCGGAAGACAGCCAGAATCCCAAACGAATTCGCCGGCTGGCGCGCGAGGCGTACGCTTTGCAGATGCTGAGCCATCCGGGCATCGTCAAAATCAAGGAGTATCGTGCGCAGCCGGGCTGTCACTTTCTGGCGATGGAACTGGTGGCGGGCGAAACGCTGCGAGCGCGGCTGTCGCAGGGGCCGATACCGCTGGGCCGGGTGCTGGACTGGAGTGCGCAGATTGCCGCGGCTGTTGAGGCGGCGCACGAGCGGGGCGTGGTGCATCGCGACCTGAAGCCCAGCAACATCATGATCGAGAGCGCGTCGGGGCGCGTGAAGCTGCTGGATTTCGGGCTGGCCCGGATCTCTGACGCGTCGCCGTCACCGCACACGCAGACCACGGTGGATGGCGCGGTGGCGGGCACGTTCTCCTATTTTTCACCCGAGCAGGCCAACGGGGGCCGCGGAGACGAGCGCTCGGACATTTTTTCTTTTGGCGCCATCCTCTACGAGATGATTGCCGGGCGGCGGGCGTTCGACCGGCCGGGGGCGGTGGCGACCGCCGCGGCGGTGCTGACCGAGCGGCCCGACCCGCTGCCCGCGGAAGTCCCGCTGCCGCTGAAAGCGCTGATCGAGCGCTGCCTGGAGAAAGATCCGGCGCGGCGGTTTGGCACGATGCGGCACGTGGGCGAGGGAATCGAGAACCTGCGGAATCTGGCGCGCCACGGCCGATTGAAGCCGCCCATGCGGAGGAAGACGCGCATCGCGGTGGCGGCGGTGTGCGCCCTGGCCGGCGCGATCGCCGTCGGCTGGTTTCTCCGCGTTCGGCCGCCGGCGTCCCAGCCGCAGCGGACCGTCGCCGTGCTTCCCTTCACGAACCAGAGCTCCGACCCGGCCAGCCGGTATTTGAGCACCGGCCTCGCGGACGAGATCACGGAAGCGCTTTCGCGGATAAAAACGCTGCGGGTGATCGCGCCATCGTCGGCCTCGCAGTTCAGCGGCAAGACGCCTGATTTTCGCGAAGCGGGGCGGTTGCTCCACGTGGCGAATGTGCTGGAAGGTAGCGTGGAGCGCGAGCGGGATCGGGTCAAAATCGTGGCACGGCTGGAGCGGGTGGCCGATGGGGCGGTGTTGTGGTCGAACACTTACGAACGTCTGGCGTCGGATCTGGCGAGGGTTGAGTCGGAACTGGTGGCGGAGGTCGCGAGAAGCCTGAAGGCGGCGGCCACTCCCGCAGCCAGGCATGTTCCGAAGCCGGAAGCGCATGAGTACGTGATGAAGGCGCGCTACGAGGCGGAACAGTTGACCACGGCGGCTCTGACTCAAGCCGAGACGGACCTGCAGCACGCCATCGATCTGGACCCGGAATATGCCGTGGCATACCTTGGTTTGGGCATAGCGAAATACGATCAATATGTGGCCAGGGGATCCACTTATCAGATAGACGGAGAGCGCAAGAGCGCGGAGCAGTTGATCCGCAAGGCGCTCGAGCTGGAACCGGACCTGCCGACGGCGCATGGCGTGCTGGCTCTGCTCGAGATGCAATACGACTGGGATTGGGGCCGGGCCGAACGCGAACTCAGGTTGGCGGTTGCGGGAGCGCCGAACTCGTCCTCCGAGCAAGGCTATGCCTTTCTGCTGCTTTTTCGCGGACGTTTTGCGGAGGCCGACGAACACATCCAGCGGCTGCAGGACCTGGACCCATTCTCGACCGAGTCAATCAACAATGTTGCCCTGATGCGGAGTTTAGAAGGGCGCTTCGGGGAGGCTCGCGAGATGTGGCAAAAAATCTCTGCCCTCTATCCAAAGATGCTCTCGCCGAAGATTGCGACCAGCATAACGGATATCGCCGAAGGCCGGACGGGTTTCGCTTTGCAGGAAATCCAAGAGTGGAAAGCCGGTTTCCCGGGGGCGCAGGTTGTTGAAGCGATGGCACACGCGCGAGCCGGCCGGCGGGAGGAAGCGCTGCGGCTGATTCGTCCGTTCGAGCAAAAATATCCGAATCCCGGGGTCGCCATGCAGTGGTTCGCGCTGGTGTATGCGTTCATGGGCGATGAACCGAATACCGTGAAATGGCTGGGACGCTCGGCGGACCACCGCGAATTCCAGGCGCTGAATCTGGCGGTGCACCCGGTTTACGCGCCCATGCGCAACTCCCCCGGGTTCCAGGCGCTGGAGAAGCGCATGGGACTCAGCCAGTAGGCAGGCGTCAGCGCCTGGCAAAGCGCCGCAGGCGGATCATTTCAGCAAGCGAAATATACAGGTTCACGATGCCGATGCCGCTGATGGCGCCGCGCACGTATAGGTTGTCGCAATACGGGCGCAGCCTGGCGGCAAAGGAAGCGAACTTGTCCCAGTTATCGGTCCAGGGGAAGATCAGCAGGAAGAAGCCAATCTCGACGCAAAAGGTGACGAACAAGATCGCGCCGGCTTTGTGATACCAGCGATACTCGGGGGCCGGCGGGAGAGCTGCCTTGGCGGTGACCAGATCCGGGGATGAGGGCGGCGGAGTCTCTCCGGGAACGGGGTCGGATGGCATCATGCGGCGCCCGCCGTTTCAAACAGCTCCATTTGAGAATTGTAATTCACCGGGAACAACGAACGAGCCCGCACCGGCTCAAAGCTGAGGCGATGCAGCGGGGTCGGACCGAACTCCTGGATGGCGCGGCAGTGTTCGGCGGTGCAATAGCCCTTGTGAGAGGCCAGGCCGTAGGCCGGGAAGACCGCGTCCCAGGCGCGCATGCAGGCATCGCGATAGACCTTGGCGATGATGGATGCGGCGGCGATGGCGTGGCAGCGGGCATCGCCTTTGATGAGGGCACGCTGCGGCAGCGGGAGATCGATGGAGACGGCATCCACCAGCAGAAAATCGGGCACGGGGGCGAGCCGGCTGACGGCCTTCAGCATGGCCAGCCGGGAAGCCTGATAGATATTGATGGAATCGATGGTGGCGGCATCGACGGCGGCAATGGCCCAGGCGACGGCGCGCTCGCGGATGCGTTCGGCGAGGACTTCGCGGCGATCGGCTTCGAGCTGCTTGCTATCGTTCAAACCGCGGATGGGGCGATCTGGCGACAACACCACGGCGGCGGCCACCACGGGGCCGAACAACGAGCCGCGGCCCACTTCGTCGACGCCCGCGACAGCCTGAAAACCGCGCGCGCGCAACTCACGCTCGAGGGTTGCTTCACAACGGAATTTGCCACCCGCCCGGTCGGGCCGCATGCAGTTTGGCCAGCTTATTCGCGCTCTCTGAGACGGGCGGCCTTGCCCTTGAGCCCGCGCAGATAATAGAGCTTGGCGCGGCGGACGCGGCCGGTGCGTACGACGTCGATGTGATCGATCACTTTGGCGTGTATGGGGAAGATGCGTTCGACACCATGGCCAAAGCTGACCTTGCGAACGGTGATGGTTTCACCCAACCCGGTATTATTGCGGGCAATCACGGTTCCTTCAAAGGCCTGGAGCCGTTCCTTGTCGCCTTCCTTGATCTTCACGTGGACCTTAATGGTGTCGCCGGGCCGGAAGGTGGGGACGGCGTCGGCCCGCTTGTTCTTGTTAATGAATTTCGTCAACAACGCGTTCTGCATGGAAATTTCCTTAATCTTCTATCATATACGAAGTCAGCGCTCAGCGCTCTGGCCCTGCTCAGCACGGAACCGCGAGCGTCAGCGAGCGGCCTCTCGCAACAGGCAGGCCGCTCGGTGAGAAGCCGTGAAAGAAACGCTGAGAGCGCCGGGTTGACAGACGAAAGCGTCTGTCCCACTTTGATGCGCAAGCGCTTGCGGGCTTGTGGGGCAGGCGCTTTCGCCTGCGCTTTCGGCTGCCAACCGATTCTTTCACAGCTTCTGACGCTCGCGGTTCCGTGCTGGGGGCTACCGTCATCCCGGCAACAGGTCCGGCCGCAGCCGCGCGGTCTTTTCCCTCGCGGCCTGGCCGCGGAAGCGCCGGATCTCTTCGTGATTGCCGCTTAACAAAACTTCCGGCGCCTTCCAGCCGCGGAAATCGGCGGGACGCGTCCAGTGGGGGCAATCGAGCAAACCTTCGGTGTGGCCGGAATCCTGAAAGGAATCGAAAGCGGCGGAAGTCTCGTTACCGAGGACCCCGGGAAGCAGGCGGGCGACCGTATCGATCACCACGGCCGCGGCCAGCTCGCCGCCGCTCAGCACATAATTCCCGATCGAGATCTCGTCATCCGCCAAATGTGTGGCCACGCGCTCATCCACACCTTCATAGCGCCCGCAGATGAGCAGCAGCTCGCCTTCATGGCTGAGACCATTGGCCATGGCCTGGTCGAACAAGCGGCCCTGCGCGGAGAGCAGCAGCACTTTCTGAGCGACCGTGCGTTGGGGCCAGATGGATTCGACGGCCAGGAAGAGCGGTTCGGGTTTGAGGACCATGCCTTCGCCGCCGCCGAAAGGCCGGTCGTCGACGGTTTTGTGGCGGTCGGAGGTCCAGTCGCGCAGGTTGTGGACGCGGATATCGAGGACCCCGGCGTCGCGGGCGCGGCTCACCACGCCATGCGCGAACGGCCCCTCGAAAAACTCGGGGAAAATCGTCAGCACATGGAAAATCACGACGGGTTCAAATCCTTTAATCCCTCGGGCAATTCTACCGCGATGCGGCGGGCGGCCGGGTCGATCTCCACACAAATGGCGCGCACGAAGGGAATCAGCAGGCCGTCACCGACTACCAGCAGACCGGAGCCGCCGCCCTCCTGCCAGGCGGAAACGCGTCCCAGGGACTGGCCGGAGCCATGATCGACCACCTCGCAGCCGACCAAGTCGGACTGAAAGAACTCGCCCGGCTCGAGCGGAATGCGCTGTTCGATGGGCACGCGCACTTCGGCGCCGTAGAGGCGCTCGGCATCGGAAATGGTGTCGACGCCACGGAACTTGAAGACGAGAGTTCCCTGGTGAAACCAGGTTTCCTCGACTTCGAAGCGCTCGCCGTTTCCAAACAGGAAGACTTCTTCGAGGCCCTCGAAGCGTTCAGGCTTGGGGCTTAAGGCCAACGCAGTGATCTCGCCGCGATTGCCCCGGGTCTTGCCGAGCAAGGCCACGGCGATCCAACCCGCGGCGGGTGAGCTCACTCGAGAATTTCCAGCGTAAACCGGCGATTCAGCTTCATTCCCGCCGCCCCCAGAATGGTGCGGATGGAACGCGCCGTGCGTCCCTGTTTGCCAATCACTTTGCCCAGGTCGCTGGCAGCCACCCTAAGTTCCAAAACGGTGACTTGCTCGCCCAGTACTTCCTTGACAACCACCTCTTCGGGGATGTCAACTAGAGCCTTCGCGATATCTTCGATTAACTGTTTCACAGCCCCGCCTCCCTGAACCCATGGTAACCCGAACCAGCCACTGAGGACGACGAGCCGTCACTCGTAACAAGTGTGACGAAAGTCTGATTCCTCACAATTGGGATCTTTAGCAGGACGCTGAAAAACCCAATTTGAGCCGCCGTTAAACATAGATCAACGCAGATAAGTTTTTGGTTTTCGATCTGCGTTCATCGGCGGCTAAGCCTTTGCATCAACCTGTTAGGCTACCGGCGCCGCGACGGCCGGATTAGTTTCGACCAGGCGCTTCACGGTGTCCGACATCTGGGCGCCGTTCTTGGTCCAGTGCTCCAGGCGGTCATGCTTCAGCATCACCTTGGCCGGATGGGTGAGGGGATTATAGTGACCGATGACCTCCAGGTGGCGGCCATTGCGGGCGCGCTCCTTTTCGATCACAACCACGCGATAGAACGGCTTCTTTTTGGCGCCAAACCGCGCCAGGCGAATCATCAGCATCTGCACTCCAACTCGAAATTGAATTACCGCCCGGGGAGGTTTCCGAAGGGAAACCCGGCGGGCATCTTCATCTTGCCAAATTTTCTACCCAAAAACCCGCCCGAGAGGGATTTCATCATCTTGCGGGCCTGGGCATACTGTTTCAACAACTGGTTGACTTCCTGCACGGATCTGCCGCTGCCCCTGGCGATGCGCCGGCGGCGGCTGCCATTGATGATCATGTGGTTGTCGCGTTCGCGCGGCGTCATGGAATCGATGATCGCCACCACATGATTGATTTCGTTTTCGTCCACCTTGACGTCCTTCAGCTCCTTGAGCATGCCGACTTTGGGCATCATGTCGAGCAGGCCGCTCAGCGGGCCGAGCTTGCGGATCTGGCGCAACTGGTCGCGAAAATCTTCCAATGTGAATTCGTTGTCGATGAGCTTGCGCTGCATCTCAACGGCTTTTTTCTGATCGATTTCCTCGGAGGCCTTCTCGATAAAGGAGAGGATGTCGCCCATGCCGAGGATGCGATTGGCCGCGCGGTCGGGATGGAAGGGCTCGAAGGCATCGGACTTTTCGCCCACGCCGACGAACTTGAGCGGCTGGCCGGTGACGTTGCGAATGGAGAGCGCGGCGCCGCCGCGGGCGTCGCCATCCATCTTGGTGAGGATGATGCCGGTGATGCCCAGGCGCTTGTGAAACTCGTCGGCCGATTTGACGGCGTCCTGGCCGGTCATGGCATCGGCGACGAAAAGGATCTCGACGGGATTGAGTTGCTCTTTCAACTGCTGCAACTCGGTCATCAGGTCTTCGTCGATGTGGAGGCGGCCGGCGGTATCCACCAGCAGGACGTCGCGGCCCATGTTGGCGCATTCGCGGCGGGCCGAACGGGCCAGATCGAGCGGGAGTTTTTCTTCCGCCGCGCCTTCCCAGATGGGTTGGCCGACTTCCTTGGCGATCACCTTCAACTGCTCGCGCGCGGCGGGGCGGTAGACGTCCACCGAAACCAGCATGGGCCGGTGTCCATTGCGCGAGAGCCAGCGCGCCAGCTTGCCGGCGGAGGTGGTCTTGCCGGAGCCCTGCAGGCCCACGATCATGAAGACGCTGGGCGGTTCATTGGCGAAGCGCAGCTTGGCTTCGTGGCTGCCGAGGATCTTGATCAGCTCCTCGTGAACGATCTTGATGACCTGCTGCGAAGGCGAGAGCGCGGTGAGCACGTCTTCGCCCATGGCCTTGGCCTTGATGTTTTCGATGAGCTGTTTGACAACCCGGAAATTGACGTCGGCTTCCAGCAGCGCGAGGCGGATTTCGCGCAGGGCGCTCTCCATGTTTTCAGCGGAGAGCTTGCCTTCGCCGCGCAGGTTCTTGAAGACCCGCTGCAGTTTTTCCGATAGATTGTCGAACATGCCTTATGCCGTGGGAGGGGGAGCGATGCGGATACTGCTCGCCGCCATCTTTCCGGTGCGGTCCATCCCGAGTTCGTAGAGGACGCGCGTGCCGGCGCGCAGGTCGGTGGCGAGGCCCTCGACCAGTCGCGAGACGTGAAAGAAGATGTCCCTGCCGCCATCGTCGGGGCGGAGGAAGCCGAAGCCCTTGGCTTCGAAATAGGTGACGACGGCGCCGGACTGTTCGCCCGAAGGCAATTCGCCGCCGCCGTCTCCGGATTCGGCGGCAGACAGCGAAGGCCGGCTGGATTTGTCGCCAACGCCCTGCTTAATAAGGGCCAGATCGTCCTCGGTAAGCTCCTGGGCAGGCGCGGAGTCGGTGGGAACTTTGAGGTTCGGATTGCGCTTCCGAGCCTCTTCGAATAATCGTTTTTGGAGTGCGTTCAACGAAAGTGTCCTCGTGGGGCCGTTGCGATCAGACTGCGGCGGGCGCGGCCTTCTTCCTGCGGGAGCCCTTCTTTTCGGCGGGCGGTTGCCGGTCGCTCTTCTTCAAGCTGCCCATCACCAGGGTGGTGACGAACTTCTTTTCTCCGTGGTCGTCGAACTTGATGGTGATGCGCTCTTCGCTGCTGGAGAGCACCGTCCCCAAGCCGAACTTCTGGTGCTCCACTTGAGCGCCCTGAGAATAGGTATTGGAAGCCATAGATTTTCTACGCTTTACTCCTCGGATGAATTGCTGGAGACAAAAATGCCGACGAACCGGCAGTAGGCATATCGGGGGGAAGCACCACAATGATTCCATTACATGTTACCAGAATAAGAGCGGGATGTCGAGGCGGGGTAGGGTGATATCAAAGCCATCATCTACGCGTGGGTCAACGACGGCAACACGCTTCGAAAGGCCGGTTCAAAGACCGATCCGTATGCCGTGTTCCAGAGGCGGCTGCGGGCGGGCGATCCTCCCGATGACTGGGACGACCTGTTGCGCGGGACGGTTGACCGTTTGTAGACGCGCCCCCTCCTACATCCCCGCCCATCCCGGCTGCCTGGCCTGCTTCTCCACCACCTTGGGGCCGTATTTCGCGGCGGCCTCGCGGATCTTCGCGGCGTTGCCTAATAGAACGAAGGTCAGGTTTTCCGTGCGGTAGTATTTGCGCGCGACGGCGTTGGCCTGCTCCAGCGTCACCGCGTCCACGCGCGCGAAGAACTGATCTACTTCGTCGCGGTCCAGGCCGAACAGTTCCATCTCGCCCAGGACGTTGGCCACCTGGTCGGCGGTCTGCACCGTGCGGGTGGGATAGCTGCCCTTCACGTAGGCTTTGACGGACGCCAGTTGTTCGGCCGTCATTCCCTGGTCGTGGAAGCGCTTCAGAACATCCAGCGCCAGGTCGATCGCCTGCGCGGTGGTCTCGGTCTTGGTGTAGCTGTTGATGGTGATGGCGCCGTCCAGCCGCGCCATCTGTACCGACGAGCTGGCGCCGTAGGTGAGACCGCTGGTGACGCGGAGCGCGTCGTTGATCATCGACGTGAAGCGGCCGCCAAACAGCGTGTTCACCAGGATCAACGGCACGCGGTCGGGCGTCGAGCGGCGCACGCCCGGCTGCGCGATCACGAAATAGGTCTGCGTGGCGTCGGGCTTATCCACCAGCAGCACCCGCGGCTCGGAGTTTTTGGGCGCGGCGGGAGCGGCTGCGAAGGCGTAGGCGGCGCCCGGCGGCACGCCGCCAAACGTTTGCGTCACGCGCGCTTTTGCTGCGGCGGGGTCGAAATCGCCGGCCACGATCACGATGAGGTTGCGGCCCACGTAGGTCTTCTGGTGGTAATCCACCATATCCTGGCGGCGGATGCGGTCGTAGGACGCTTCGTCCGCGGGGCGGCCGTAGGGATGGGCGCTGCCGAAGAAGAAGCTGCGGTAGTAGGGGTTGATGGCGGCGCCGGGGCTGTCCTTGGTGGATTTCAGACCGTCGGCGCGGCGCGACAGCGTCTTGCGGACCTCCTCTTCCGGGAAGGCGGGAGCGAGCAGCGCGTCAGCCACCAGCGCCAGGCCGGCGTTGAAATCCTTGCTCAGAAACTCGGCGTAGGCCGTGGTCGATTGCTCGTCGGTGCCGGCTCCGAAGGTGCCGCCCAGGGCGTCGATCTGTTCCGAAAACTGCGCGGCGGTGCGCTGCGCGGTTCCGCGGCGCAGTAGTTCGGCGGTCACCGAGGCTAGGCCGGCCATCGCCGCGGGGTCGGACTCGTTTCCGCCTCTTACCAGCACACGAAAGCTCACCAGGGGAAGTCCCGTGCGTTGCATGTAGTAGACCACCGCGCCGTTGGGCAACACCTCGCGGGTGTAGGGCGGCAATTTCACCTGCGCGCCCAGCGACGCGCATAAGGCCAGTGCCAACATCAAGCGTTTCATTGCTTCACCTCCGGCTTCTCGGGGATCAAGGTGGCTACGGTTCGATTCTTGGACGTGAAATATTTCTGCGCCACGCGTTGGATGGCTTCGGCGGTGACGGCTTCGATCTCCTGGTCGGCAGTGAAGAGTTTGGCGTAATCACCGCGGAAGACCTCGTACGAGCCCAGCAGGTTGGCGCGGGTTTCGATAGTCTTGCGGCGCCGGTAGAGATCGGCCAGCATCTGGTTTTTCGCTTTGCGCAATTCGGCGTCCGGCACGGGTTCGCTTTGCAGGCGCGCCAACTCCTCGAAGAGGGCTTTCTCCGTGGCCGCCGGGTCTACGCCGGAGCGCGGCGCGATGCTGAAGCGGAAGAGCGTCGGGTCGAGCGCATCGCCCACGCCTCCGCCGGCGGACAGCGCGAGTTGCGAATCGACCAGCCGCTTGTACAACCGCGAACTTTGGCCTTGCGAAAGGATGGTCGAGATCACGTCCAGGACGGGCATGTCCGGGTTTTTGGCATCGGGCACGTGGTACAGGAAGATCTGGATGGGCAACTGCGCCGGCTTGCTCAGAGTGACGCGCCGCTCACCCAGCTGCTCGGGCTCCTTGGTGCGCACGGGCGGCGGCGGTTCGCGCCGCGGAATCGGCTCCAGGTATTTCCTGGAGAGTGCCAGCACCTGGTCGAAACGGACATCGCCGACAATCACCATCACGCAGTTGTTCGGCGCATAGCCCATGCTCCAGTGGCTCTTCAGGTCCTCCATGGTCCAGGACTCGATATCCGAGGGCCAGCCCAGCACGGGCCAATGGTAGGGGTGCGCTTCAAAAGCCGCGGCCGCGGCCAGTTCCGAGAGCATGCCGCCGTTGCTGTTGTCCACCGAGGAGCGACGTTCGGAATAGACCACGCCCCGTTCCGACTCGATCATCTTGGGATCGAAGGCGAGGTCGCGGATGCGGTCGGCCTCCATGTCGAACATCAGTTCCAGCGCCGAACTGGGAAACCAGTCGGTGTAAACGGTGACGTCGTTGGAGGTGTAGGCGTTGTTGCTGCCGCCGTTCATTTCCATGGTGCGGTCGAATTCCTTGGGACCGTATTTTTTGGCGCCGTTGAACATCATGTGCTCGAAGAAATGGGAGACGCCGGTGGCCCCGGGATGTTCGTTGCGGGAGCCCACCTTATAGAAGAAGTACATCGCCACGTTGGGAATGGCGTGGTCCTCCTGGACGATCACCTTCATGCCGTTCGCCAGCGTCTGCGTCCTGACGTCCTGCTGGGCCAGCAGCAGCGGGGAAAGAAGAAGTGCCGCGAGAATCGTGCGCATGGGTCTAGAATAGCGCCCCGCTGCTATATTGAGAATGCACCATGGGCCGCATCCGCATCCTTCCCGACCAGGTCGCCAACAAAATCGCCGCCGGAGAAGTGGTGGAGCGTCCCGCCTCGGTGGTCAAGGAGCTGCTCGAAAACTCCCTCGACGCCGGCGCGACGGAAGTGCGCGTGGAGGTGGAATCCGGCGGACGGCGGCTGATCCGCATCGTCGACGATGGCTGCGGCATGCTGCGCGACGACGCGCTGTTGGCCTTCGAGCGGCACGCCACCAGCAAGTTGCGCGACGTAAAGGATCTGCTCTCAATTTCCACCTTGGGGTTCCGCGGCGAGGCCCTGCCTTCCGTTGCCTCGGTCTCGCGGCTGCTGCTGGAGACGCGCGCCGCCGAAGAGACCACCGGGACGCGCATCGAGATCGCCGGCGGCAAGATGCTGCGCTGCGAAGAGGCGGCGCTGGGACGCGGCACCGTCATCACCGTGCGCGACCTTTTTTATAATGTGCCGGCGCGCAAGAAGTTTCTGCGCACGGAACAGACCGAGCTGGCGCACATTGCCTCGCTCGTGACGCATTACAGCCTGGCGCACGCCGGCAAGACGTTTGTCCTCACCAGCGGGCCGTCGGAGTTGCTCCACGTAACGCCGGTCGCTACCCTCCAGGAGCGCGTCTACCAGGTGTTCGGCAGCCAGGTGCTGGACGAGCTGGTGGACATCGGTCTCCGCGAGAAGGATTTGTACCTGCCCCCGCCCAGCGTGCCGCCCTCCGCGGGGCTCGCCGAATACCGGCGCGAGCCCGGCCCGGATGACGATCCGCCTACGCGCACCTTCCGGCTGCGCGGATTCTTTTCGCGGCCGCAGGTGCAGAAGGGAAATCGCAATTCCATTTTCATATTTGTGAACGGCCGGCTGATTCGCGACCGCCTGCTGCTCCACGCGCTTTCCTCGGCTTATTACAACCTGATTCCGCCCGCCTCCTATCCCTTTGCGCTGTTGTTTCTGGAGTGCGATCCGGAAGAGGTGGATGTCAACGTGCATCCGTCCAAGACCGAAGTGCGGTTCCGCCACGGCAACTTCGTGCACGATTTCGTCCGCGACACCTTGCGCGACCGGCTGATGGAAAGCCGCCCGGCGCCGTCATTTTCGCCGCGCGCGCCGCTCCAGGCGCCCCCCGCGCAACCAGCCGCGGCCCTGCCGTATTCCGAATTCAGTCAGATGATCGAAAACCAGGAACCGCCGGCGGAGAGTGTGGTGGAAGGGCCTGTGGCGGAAGTGCCCGCGGCCGAACCCGCGCTGCCCGAATTTGCGCTGCGGCCGGTGGCTGGTCCGCCGCCGCGCCTGGACTTCAGCGCGCCGCCGCTCGAAGTGACCCCCGGCCCGCCGCCCTCCGGGAAACTATCGCGCCACCTGGATGCGCATGGCGAGTTCCCGCCGGAAGCAATCCCGCCACCGGAGATTTCGCTCTCGGTGCTGTCGGAACTGCGGCCGCTTGGCCAGATTCACGAGAGTTTCATCATCGCCGCCGGCCGCGACGGTCTGTGGATCATCGACCAGCACGTGGCGCACGAGCGCATCCTCTTCGAACAGGTCTTAAAGCAGCGCGCCGCCGGCCGCGTCGAGACCCAGCGGCTGCTGATGCCGCTGATCCTGCAGCTCACCCCCGAGCAGCAGATCGACTACGCCCGCATCGCCGACGAACTGCTCGCCTCGGGTTTCGAGACCGAGCCCTTCGGCAACCGCACCATCGCGGTGAAGGCCGCGCCGGCCAGCGTGGGAGCGGCCGACCTGGAAAAAATTCTTTTCGAGATTCTGGAGACCGCCGAAGGCGAAATGCGCGGCATCTCGCTCGAGGATTTGCGTCGCAACATCTGCGCGTCAATCGCCTGCCGCGCCGCCATCAAGATCAATCACCGCCTGGACGTCGCCAAAATGGAATGGCTGCTGCGCGCCCTGGCGGGCACGGATTGCCCGATGAGCTGCCCGCACGGCCGCCCGATCGCAATGCACTACTCCACGCGCGAAATCCTGAAGGCCTTTCACCGGATCTAGCGCTCCCCCTGCGAAGATTTCGTGGCTCCCGTGGGACAGGCCATCGCCTTTTGTGGCCTGTCATGCCTCGGCAAAGCGCGGCAGCCCGACAGACGACAAAAACCGATCGTCTGTCCCACTCTCACCACGCAGCTTGGTTGCTGCCCTGCTGCTCTGTATTACACCCCTTTGAATTCTTCTCCCCCTGCGAAGATTTCGTGGCTCCNNCGTCTCGACACTCTGGTGGGGTAGGGACAGTCTGTCGGCACCGGGCGTCGGCATGAGTGCCGACGCGGCACGCATGAGTGCGACGCATGAGTGCGTGCGCCACATCATCACCACGGAATGTTTGTGAGAAGAGCGGACTAGTCTGACCGGACTTACTGGCGCCCCAGATACTTTTCATAGAGCTCTTTCTGGCGCGTGTCCAGGCTTATTAGTTTGCCGTCTATGAAGACCAGGTTGACGTTGGTCCTTACGTCCATGGGATTGCCGTCGACTACGATGAGGTCGGCGGTCTTGCCTTCCTCGATGGAACCGAGACGGTTCGCAACGCCGAAAATCTGCGCGACGTTCAGCGACACGGCTTTGTAAGCCTCATCCATGGGCAGGCCGTAGGGAACGGCGGCGGCGGCTTCATAGGGCAGATTGCGGCTGGACCGGGAGCTGAAGGTGGCGATGCAGAATTTGACGCCGGCTTTATAGAGGTCGCCAGGAGTGGTGTAGGAGCGGTCGTAGGGGTCGTCCGGATCGAGCGGCAGCGTATGAGTGGGGCCGAGCACGACGGGCGTGTTGGTCGACTTCAGGAGCGGCAGAACTTTGTAGGCTTCGTAGGCGTCGGCAAGGATGATCTTAATTTTCTCTTTCCTGGCGAATTGGATGGCTTCGCGAATCTCGCGTTCGCGAACGGCGGTGACGAACATCGGAGTCTTGCCATCCAACACGGGGAGGAGAGCGTCGTATTTCAGATTCACCGGGGTGGCGGTGGGCTTGCCGATGCGGGCCTGACGATAGTGACGGGCCTCCTCGAAGAACTGGTTGAGGGTGCGCAGTTTCTCGTCGTAGTCGCGCTTGGCATCGGCGTAAGGAATGGGCTCGATCTCCTTGGAGGGATCCTCATCCTCCTCGTCGGTCTCGTGAGGCGGCACCGGGACGGTAACAATCGCCGGGAAGCGCAGGTGAATGGCGGTGGTTGGAACCACGGTCATGGCGTCATTCGGCGATCCGTCCAGATGGACGATGGACATCTGACCCGAGATCAAATCGCCTTCGGGCATTTCAATCGCGGTGGTGACGCCGTTCGAGCGGGCGGCCGGGATTTGCTCGCTCGAGGAATTCACGGCGGTGATGGCGCGAAGCTGCGGGTTGAGCAGGCCCGCCTCCCGGGCATCGGAGGCTTCCTCGCTGGAGGTTTTCTCCAGGCCGATCATGGAAGCGCCGTCGATCATGCCGGGATAAATGTGCTGCCCGTGAATGTCGAGGACCTTGAAGCCTTCGGGGGCGGACAGGTCTTTGCCGACACCAATGATTTTGCCGTTGTGCATGAGGACGGAGCCATTCTCAATCACCGGTCCGGAGATGGTGTGGACGGTGCCGCCGCGCAGGAGGTAGCCGGCGTCGGCGGGTGGGGTTTGCGCCAAGGCGAGGGCGAACCCCAGAGTGCACACGCCAATGACTATGCGACGCAATGGAAACATTTTATGCCGAAGCGGCGGGGAGCGGCGCGCTATGGGCAGGCGGCACCGCCTGCCCCACCAAGGGGCGCGGTGGCGCCTTCCATCTTCTTGCATTCCTGCCAGGTGTAGATCATGCGATGCACCACGGTGAGGTTGGAGAGCACGGCGATCACCCACAGGGTGGCGGCCATGCGGTCGAAGAGCGCGCCGATGATGATGAGAACCACGCGCTCGGGCCGTTCCAGGAAGCCGACCTTGCACTTGGGGATGGCGTTCTCGGCGCGCGAGCGGGTGTAGCTGATCATCACCGAGCCGGTCATCACGATGGCAGTGAGGATGATGTAGAAGTAGCGATTGATGGAGGCGTAATAGACCAGCAGGCCCATGTAGAGCGCCAGGTCGGAATAGCGGTCCATGACGGAATCGAAGAAGCCGCCGAAGCGGGTCACCTGGTGGGTGGCGCGCGCCACGCGGCCGTCCACCATGTCGAAGAGGCCCGCGCCGATGACCACCGCGCCGGCCCACTTGAAACTGCCTTTGGAGAAAAGCCAGGCCGCCCAAATATTGATCACCAGGCCAAGAAAGGTGAGCACGTTGGGGTGAATTCTCGAAAGCGCCAGCCAGCGCACGATGCGATCGATGATGGCGCCGCAGACCACCCCGATCCCACGGGTAAAGGTCATAACTTAGTCAACTGCATCATCAACTGCATCATGGATAGTAGTGAGTTTCAAGATTTCCAATTCCTTCACGCCTCCCGGGCTCTGCACCCGGACCACATCGCCGGCTTCCTTGCCCAACAGGGCGCGGCCGATGGGCGACGTCGTGGAAACCTTTCCGTTGGCGGCGTCGGCCTCTTCGGTCGTGACCAGATTATACGTCATCTCTTCGTCGCGGTTGACGTCGCGCACAACGACGATGGAACCCAGCCCGGCGCGATCGTGCGGGATCTTGGAGAAATCGATCATCGAGATTTCAGCCAGGCGGTGCTTCAACTGATTGATACGGGCGTTGACGAAGCCCTGGCGTTCCTTGGCGGCGTGATACTCGGCGTTTTCGCTGAGGTCCCCGTGGGCGCGGGCTTTCAGGATTTCCTTCGGCAGCTCGACTTTCAACTCGTAATCGAGCACCGTGATTTCATCCTGCAGCTTCTTCTTGATATCGATCATCGAACGGGGACAGCTCCCAGGGTTTCATTATAGCGAAGGCAGCCAGGGCCAACAGCGGCTTAAATCTGAGCGTATGTGTACCCAAAGCAGGCCGCGCCCATGTGGGGCCAGGCTTTCAGCCTGCCGCCGGCTTTTAGCCGGCGTTCTTCGCGATTGTCGCCAGACGCCGGGCAGAAGCCCGGCGGCAGGCTGAAAGCCTGACCCCACACTGCGAAAGGGCAGGGAAGGCCCAGCCGCTACTTGACCGGCAAAACGATCGTCGATCCGTTGGCGGTAGCCGGCGATGTTTGGCCGCCCACCGAGATGGCGATCGGCTGCGGACCCGGGCTGAGGCCCGATGGAACCTGGATGTCGATCTGGTACAGTCCGACGAAGCCCGGCGCCAGGAACGCGTTCCCGCCCCCAAACACAGTGGCCTGCTTGCCGCCGACGGTGACCGTGACAGGGCTGGTGGTCTCGGAGAGCGGCGACGCGGGNNGCCGCTCGACTGCGGATTGGTCACGGGACCCAGGCCATTGGCGTAGAGCTGGAGTATCTCGCCGGCGGTTGCGGGATTGGCGGCGGTAATGAGAGCTCCCGTAGTGTTGTCCAGAGCGTCGGCTACGGTCCCGCTATTCAAAAAGAAAGCCGGCGCATAGTTGGCCAGCGGCACGGAATAGACGTTGCTCTGGAGATCGGCGGTGTTGCCCGCGACCGTCACCTTCATGGCAACGGACGACTGGCCATGGAACTCCCAGGGGATCTGCACGTTGATCTGGCCGGGGCTGACGAAATGAAGGTGGCCCGGCAGGCTGAGTCCGCCGCCATCGAAACTCACGCTCACGGTAGAAAGAGCCACGGGCAGGTAGGGTGTCGAATACACCTGCGTCGTGTCCGATAGGTTGGTGCCCTTGATGGTGATGTAAGACCCCGGGGCCAGGCCAAAGTCGGTGTGGAAGGAGGCGGCGTCCATCACGCTGTTGGCGCCGATCGCCGGGAAGGGGCGCGCGTAGCCGTCGAACTCCACGGTGAGCGAGCCGGCGGCTCCGTTGAAGATCTGCGGGCCTGGTTGCAGGCCCAGAGTGACGAGTGCGCCAGCGACTCCGTAGCGAAAAGTCTGCGCGTCGCCGCCGGGCTCGATCGAACCGCCGCCGGACACGGCCTTGAACTGCACTTGTCCGGCAACGGGTACGCCGTATGCGTCGCTCAGCCGGAACGCAATGAGCCAATTGGTGTCACCGGTAGCGCCGAGAAAGCTGCCACCGAAGATCGGGAAAACATCGGCCGGCACGCCACTCCCCACCAGGAACTGGTAGGGCACGCGCAGTGGGGGCGTTCCCGCGGGGCCGGTGACCACGATGAAGCCTTCGTACGAGCCGGCGGCGGGCAGGGTGCCCGCCAGCTTGACGGTGACGCTGTTGGTCAGGCCCGCTCCCAGGGTCAGCGTAGCCGGGGAAACCGTGAGGGTGGCGTTAGCCGGCTGCACCGCGAAGCTGAAAGTGCCCGGGGCGCTGGTGACGTTGGTGACGGTCAGAGTGCGGCTGATGTTTAGCGGGGATGTGACGGGGCCGAAGGCAATGGTCGCCGGATTGAGGGTGGCGGCCACGTTCATGGCGTCGGCGGCGCTGAGCTTGCCCGCACCCACCGCGTTGACGCCCGCGGTGGTGCCGTCTGTGTCGGTGACGTCCTGCGTGGCGGTCGAGACCACGGCGGATTTGAGCTGCGCGGGTGTCCAGGTGGGGTGCTGCTGCTTCACTAATGCCACGGCGCCAGCGACCATCGGCACGGCGTAACTGGTGCCGGTGACGCTGGTGTAACCGCTGGAATTGTAAACTTCGCCGTTGGGGTCGAGCGTCTGCGTGGCGGTATAGATGCCGGAGCCCACGGCTACCAGTTCCGGCTTGACGACGAATGTCTGGTACTGGCCGGCATTGAGGCTGCCAATCGAAGGCCCGCGCGAAGAGGCCGGCCAGATGCTGTTGGGCGGATTGGTGATGGGCGTGAAGGCCTGGTCGAATTGGGCCGTGACACCGGAATTGGCATCGATGAAGTTTTTCAGGTTGACGCCGTTGCTGTAGCCGATCATCACGGCCGGGATGCCGGTGTTCTGCGCGCCCAGGGTGTTGTAAATGGTGTCGATGCCGGCCGGCTGGTACAGGATCACGCCCACCGCGCCGGCCTGTTGCGCGTAGTTGATCTTGTCGGCGAAGACGCACGAGCCTCGCTGGATTAACGCCACTGCGCCTACCAACGAGCCGGCGGGCAGCGCCGCGCAGGCGAGGCCGTTGTTCTGAAGCTGTGCCACATCGATGACGGGAGCAGACGGCGGGGTCAGGTGCGGTCCATCGCCGAACAGCGCGGGGAGGTTTTGAAGATTCGAGGGCAACCCCGTTCCCTTGAGGTGCACCGCCTGGTAGAGAAGGTGCGAGTTGACCGTGGCGCCTACGGTGATGGAGGAGGGAGCTGTTCCGGGCGTATGAATGGTGCTCAGTGTGTGTGGCAGCTTGCCGATATCGCCATCATTGCCGGCGGCGGTTACTACCACCACGCCGGCGCTCACCGCGCTCTCCACCGCCTGCGCATAGATATCGCACGGCAGCGCACTCCCGTCTGAACTGCAAGTGGTATCCACGTCGAGCGGTCCGTAGGACGGCATGTTGCCCTCGCTGAGAGACAGCGTCACCACGTCCATGCCATCGGCGACGGCGTCCAGCAGGGCCTTATCGAACGCGGCATAGAGCGCGTAATCGTTCAGCCCGGGTGAACCGAAAATCTTGTAGTTGCCCAGGAATGCTTTGGGCGCCACGCCCTGGATGGTGCCCTGCGGCCCCGTATTCTGCACGCCCGCGGCGATCATCGCAATAGCGGTGCCATGGCCCACGCGGTCGCGGGGAGTGGTGTCATCGGGAGTAGAGTAAACGGGGTTGGCGACAGGGGGCGTATCGGTATAACTATCGAGCGCCACGTAACTGCGGGCCACGATCACTTTGTTGTTGGTGTAATTGGGATCGCCCTTGGGAAAGCCGGGGGGCGGCGTGAGGAACGGGTCTTGAAATCCGGGATGGTTCTGGTCGATGCCGGTATCGATGATTCCGATTTTGATGCCGGCGCCGGCGTTGGCGACGCCGCCGGTGATCGCGCTCCACGCGCCGGGGACATTGACTAGGCCAAGCGCCGTGTTCAGATCGCGGTGCAGGCGCGGCACGCGAACCACGTGCACCACGCCGGGGAGATGTAACAGTTGTGCCGCAGTCTCCGGCGTGGCGTGCACGAAGATGGCGTTCACCAGAACCTGCGAACTGCCTCCCACGGTTACCTTGCGGCTGCGCAATTCCGCCAGCAGACTGTCTTGCGCGGTGCGAATGCGAGACATCTGCGCCTGCGCATCGGCGCTCTGAAGGGCCAGCCGGCCCTGGGTCTTTTGAGCTACGGGGGCATCCTCCAGCAGCAGCGCGTAATCCACCATACGGCTGCGGGGCTGGCCGAATCCTGCGAAAACCAGCAGAAAGAGGGCTGAAATCGCACGTTTCATAGCACTTTCTTAGACGGAGGGCGACGCACAAAGTTGCATGGTTTTGATCCTTTGCCGGCCATTCCTAAACAAGACTACTCCAACAATTCAAACTCCGCCGCCGTTGCACTTCTGACTCCTGACTTCTGACTTCCAAATCCCGCAGGGATTTCAAGGGCGAAGCCCTTGCCTAGTTTTCTTTGGTGTGCAGAATCTCATCCGCCACGCTAGCCGAGGCGCGCATTTCACGGACGTCGTGGACGCGCACGATGTGGGCGCCGCGCAACACCGCGATGGCTACCGCGGCGGCGGTGGCATAGCGGGTCTCTTCGCCTGAGGGTTGGGTGAGAAAGCTCTTGCGCGAAGGTCCGGTGAGGATGGGCAGATCGAGCGCGGCGAGGTCGGTGAGGCGGTCGAGGATCAGCGAATTCTGCTCCTTGCGTTTTCCGAAACCGAAGCCGGGGTCGATGACCAGGCGCGATTTGTCGATGCCCACGCCACGCGCGCGGCTGACGGCGGCTTCCAGATCGTGCAGGATGGTGGTCATGGGCTCGCGCATAGGGCCGAGCTTGGCCCAGGTTTCGGGCCGGCCGCGCATATGATTCAAGATGAGGCCGGCATCGTGGTTTGAGACTACGCGCGCCAGTTGCGGCTCGAAGGTGAGCCCGGAGGGATCGTTGATGATCTCGGCGCCGAGCTCTATGGCGCGTTCGGCCACTTCGGCTTTATAAGTGTCCACCGAAATCGGAATGCCCAGGCGATCGCGCAAACGCTTCAGCACCGGGACCAGGCGCTGGAGCTCGACCGATGCGGTGATGCGAGACGAGCCGGGGCGCGTGGATTCGGCGCCGATATCGATGATGTCGGCGCCCTGTTCTTCGAGTTCAATGGCGCGGGCGAAGGCGCGGTCGGGATCGGAGTATTTCCCTCCGTCGGAGAAGGAGTCAGGCGTAATGTTGAGCACGCCCATCAGCAGGGTGCGGTCCCCGAGCTTGAGTTCCCGTTGCTTGAGCTTCCAGTAGTAGAGCTTTCTCACGGTGTTCAGAGCGCGACCTTCCGCCAGTTTTTGCCGGCCTGGACGATCATTTCGGCGGGTGGGTCTGCCAGCACCAAGTCTCTCACCTTTTCACCATTGATCTCCACCGCCCCGGCCTTGATCTTTCGTACAGCCTCGGTGGCGGATTCGGCCAGGCCGATGCGGGCGAGCATTTTGTCGACGCGGATTCCGGCCGCCACGCGCACGCCTTCGGGCAGCGCGACGGTTTGAATGTCGGCGGGAATTTCGCCGCGGCGCACCACGGAGTTGAAGACTTCGGCGGCGCGACTGGCGTCGGCCGCGGAGTGGAAGTCGGTGACAATCATCTTGCCGAGCGCGATCTTGGCTTCCATGGGGTGCAATTGGCCGGCGGCGATCTGCTGGCGCATGGCGGCAATCTCGGCCAGGCTCTTGTCGGTGAGCAGCTCGTAGTAGCGGAACATCAGCTCGTCGGAGATCTGCATCACTTTGCGGAACATGACCTCGGGCGGTTCGGTGATGCCGATGTAGTTGCCGAGCGATTTCGACATCTTGCTGACGCCGTCGAGGCCTTCGAGAATCGGCACGGTGGCCACGATCTGCGGCAGTTGGCCGAAATCCTTCTGAATTTCGCGGCCCACCAGGAGGTTGAATTTCTGATCGGTGCCGCCCATTTCGACGTCGCATTCAAGCGCGACGGAGTCGTAGGCCTGGGCAAGCGGGTACATCAGCTCGTGCAGCGAAATGGGGACGCCTTCTTTGTAGCGCTTCGCGAAATCGTCGCGCTCCAGAATGCGCGCCACGGTGTACTTGGAGAAGAGGCGGATCATGTCCATGTACTTCAGAGGCTCCAGCCAGTGGCTGTTGAAGCGGACCTCGGTCTTTTGCGGGTCGAGGATTTTGAAGACCTGGGACTTGTAAGTTTCGGCGTTGCGATCGATGGCCTCGCGAGTCATGGGCGGGCGCGTGACGTTGCGGCCGGAGGGATCGCCGATCATGGCGGTCATGTCGCCGATCAGGAAGATGACGGTGTGGCCGAGGTCCTGAAAGTGCTTCATCTTGCGGAGCAGCACGGTGTGGCCCAGGTGCAGATCGGGCGCGGTGGGATCGAAGCCGGCTTTGATGCGTAGCGGGCGGTGGAGCTTTTCGGCGGCGATGAGGCGCTCGCGGAGGTCTTCTTCGCGGATGATCTCCGCCATGCCTTTGCGGATGTACGTGAGTTGTTGGTCGATGGTCATGCGATTCGGGGAGAAATTCGATTTGGGCCGCCGATGAACGCAGATAAACACAGATCAAATAATGGGTTTAGTGCGCAATTCTCACATCCAGCCCGACGTGGCGCACGCACTCGTGCGTGCCGTGCCGAGACTCCTCTCGACACCCTGTTGGGGTACGAACAGTCTGTCAGGACCGGGCGTCGGCAGGAGTGCCGACGCGGCACGCACGAGTGCGTGCGCCACGTCGTCACCACCGAATGTCTGTGAGAAGAGCGGGTTTGATCTGTGTTCATCGGCGTTCATCCGCGGCTATATTCATTCTGCCAATCCCAGAGTCAACTTCAAATCTTCGGAAAAGCGGCGGACAGTCTCCAACTCCTCCTGCGTGGCTGGTTGTTCATGGCCTCCGTGGGCCGCCAGCACGGGGTGGCCTTCGCGCCAGACCAGATAGGCGATTCCGTTTTCCGTCATCATGCCGGAAGCGCCGATGGAGGTGAAGCTTTCTCCGGCGGATTGCGCCAGCGCCAGGCAATTCCCGCGCACGAACAGGCAATAATCCCTGGCTTGCGCAGCCAGTTGAATGTTGAGGTCTGCGAGACGCGCGGCGATTTCGGGGCTCACATCTTGTAGCGGCCGAGGTCCTCGTCGTTGAGGCCTTCCAGCCACCGCCGCAGTTCCTCGTTGTTGACCTTGTCGGTCACCGCGGCAGCCTGCTTGGAGGATTTGAGGACGCTCTCCTCCACGTATATGGGGCAATCGAGGCGCAGGGCCAGCGCCAGCGCGTCGCTGGGGCGCGAATCCACGCTGATCAGATCGCCATCGCGGTCGAGCCAGATGACCGCGTAAAAGGTGTCGTCCCGGAGCTCGCTCACCACCACCTTCTGCAGGTTGGCGTTGAGGCCCACCAGCAGGGTCTTAATCAGGTCGTGGGTCATGGGCCGGGGGGTGGAAACTTTTTCGATCTCGAGGGCGATGGCGTTGGCTTCATACGCGCCCACCCAGATCGGCAGGACCGAGTTGCCGCTCATGTCCTTGAGGATCACGATCGGCATGTTGGTAACGGGATCGATCATGAGACCGCGAATTTTCATCTCGACTTCCATGATGCCCTCCCGCCTTCATTACACCACAGTTACGCTTTCGCCCACCAAGGAGTTGGGGCCGGCGCGGGTGACGCGCACCGGCAGATAGGTTCCCAGCAGGGAGCCGCCATCGGAATCGGGGTGGGTGAAATTCAGCGTGCGATTGTCGGAAGTGCGGCCGATCCACTGGCCCAGCGCCTGGTGGCGGCCTTCCACCAGCACTTCGCGCACGGCGCCGATGGATTCGGCGTTGCGGCGGATCTGGATGGCGCGCTGCTTTTCCTGCAGGATGACGAGCCGGCGCTGCTTCTCTTCCTCGGGAATTTTATCTCCCATCCCCAGGGCGGCGGTGTTGGGCCGCGGGGAGTATTTGAAGCTGAAGAGGGAGTCGTACTGGACTTCGTCGAGCAGGCGCAGGGTCTGGTCGAAGTCCTCTTCGGTCTCGCCGGGGAAGCCCACGATGATGTCGGTGGTCAGCGAGTAGGGGCGTTTGGCGTTCCTGATCCACTCGATGCGTCGCATGTATTCGTCGCGGGTGTAGAGGCGGTCCATGGCGGCCAGCACTTTCGAAGAGCCTGACTGGACGGGCAGGTGGACGTGGTCGCAGATGACGGTGTTGGAGTCCATGGCGTCCATGATGGAGCGCACGAAATCGCGCGGATGCGAAGTGGTGTAGCGGACGCGGCGGATGCCGGGGACTTCGGCGACGCGGGCCAGCAGCGCGGCGAAATCCCAGCCGGCGGGTGAGGGGTCGCGGTAGCTGTTGACGTTCTGGCCGAGCAACTGGATTTCGGTGTAGCCTTGTTCGGCGAGACGGCGGGCTTCGGCCATCACGCTCTCCGCGGTGCGGCTGCGCTCGGGCCCGCGCGTGAACGGCACCACGCAATAGGCGCAGGATTTGTCGCATCCCTCGATGATGGTGATGTAGGCGCGGTGCGGATTGTCGCGGCGGGTGAAGGGCGTGTCGAAGGTCTCGCCGCTATCGAGGCTGAGGCCGGTGACGTGGCGGTTGCCGGCTTCCAGTTGCACCAGCATCTCGCCGAGCCGCGTGTAACTGGCCGACCCGGCCACCAGGCTGACGTGCGGCGCGCGCTCGAAAATCTTTTCGCCTTCCTGCTGCGCCACGCAGCCGAGCACGCCGAAAATTTTGCCCTTGCCGGCCTCGCGCTTGAAATTCTGGAGACGGTTGAAAACCTTCTGTTCGGCCTTGTCGCGGATGCTGCAGGTGTTGTAGAGCACCAGGTGAGCTTCTTCGGTTGTCTCCACCTGGGAATAGCCCTGGGCCATGAGCGTGCCGACGACCTTTTCGGAATCGTGGGCATTCATCTGGCAGCCGAAAGTTTCGAGGTAGAAGGTTTTCCCAGGCACGTTCCTTTTATTGTAGTCGAGCTTGAGAGGGCAGTTCACCGCGAAGGCGCTGAGACACGGAGAAAACGCGAGAGAGACTCGCCCGATTCTTCAGTTTTCTCCGCGGCTCCGCGTCTCCGCGGTGAGGGAAGACCGGCACGACTTTGCTAAACTTGGGACCAGAGGCCAATCCTTGAAAATCTTTCTCGATACCGCAAACCTGGATGAACTGAAAAAGGGCGCGAGCTGGGGCATCGTCGACGGCGTGACCACCAATCCCACGCTGATCGCGAAAGAGGGACGGCCGATCTCGGAACAGGTGCGCCTGATTTGCGATATCGTCGATGGCGATATTAGCGCGGAAGTGGTGTCGACGGAAGCCTCCGCGATGATCAAGGAAGGCAAAGAGCTGGCCAAGATCCACAAGAACATTGTGGTGAAGTGCCCGCTGACGCGCGACGGCATCCAGGCGACCAAGGCTCTGTCGTCGGAGGGCATCCGCGTGAACGTGACGCTGTGTTTTTCGCCGGGGCAGGCGCTGCTGGCAGCCAAGGCGGGCGCCTACATCATCAGCCCGTTTGTGGGGCGGCTGGACGACATCGGCTGGACGGGCATGGATCTGGTTCGCCAGATTTTACAGATTTACAGGAACTACGGCTTCAAGACCCAGGTGCTGGCGGCGTCGCTGCGTTCGCCCCTGCACGTGGTGGACGCGTCGCTGGCGGGATCGCACATCGGCACGATGCCTTTCAAGGTTCTCGATATGCTCTTCAACCATCCGCTCACGGACAAAGGATTGGATCAGTTTCTGAAGGACTACGCCAAGGCGTTTCCGGAGGCGCCGGCCCGCTAAGGCTTGCGTCGATGCCGTTCCCTCTGGTTTGGTCTCACGGCACGGTGCAGGCCGTTGCGCTTGCGCTGGCCGGACTCCTGACGGTCCTGTTGGCGACCCTGGGATACCGCGCGTGGCGGGATTCGCGCGTCACACCGGAAGAACGCGAACGGCGGAGGCGCGACGCGCTGGCAGCGCACGGCAAGATGGCCGATGCCGTGCTGGTTGAGATCCGCGAAGATCTTCTCTTTTATACCTATGCCGTGCGCGGCGTGGAATACACGGCGTCGCAGGATGTTTCGGCTCTAACGGAGCGGGTCCCGCGCGATTACTCCTCGATTGCTTCGGTGGCGGTGAAGTTCGATCCGCGCAATCCGGCGAATTCCATCGTGCTGGCGGAAGGTTGGAGCGGGCTGCGCGTTGAGCATGCGGCAGGCGCGGCGGGCGATTCGTACGACCGCTTGCGACACTCCTGAGCGCGGCGCCCCGGCTATTGCCGGCGTGCGGGGCCTTTCTTGTATCCGATTCAGAACAGGGCCAATTCTCCTCTTGACATCAATTGCATATTGCAATATAGTTATCACATATTGCAATAGACAAAACCCGGCAACGGGAACGGAAAGGCTCGTACCATCGTAGAGGTGAAAGGAGCGAATTCCAGGACCTATATGACAGCAACCAGTAGTGCCCGAACGGGGCAAATTCATGCGCTGATGGCGGAGAAGGGTTATGAAGTCTCCGAACCGGCGCCCGACACTTTGAAAATTCGTGAGACGCACAGCGGGGTTTCGCTGCAGGCGGTGCTGGAGGGCGATATCCTGTACCTCTCGCTGGTCTGCACCGTGGCGCCGCGCGCCTCCATCACCGCCGATGTGATGGGCAAGATGCTGGCGGCGGATAATGGCATTTCGACGTCCTATTTCCAACTGCACGACGCTGCGGGCGGCAAGGTGGCGGTGACGTTGAATAATTTCTGCAAGCTGCAGGAGATGGGGCCGGACGACGAGGACGATATCCTCTCCGCGGTACATTTTCTGCTGGTGGATGTGATGAGTGCGCGCGGCCTGCTGAGCGGCCTCGCAGCGTAAGAGGAGGACGACGATTTATGGCATTCCTATCCGATATCTTCAACCGAATGGGCCGGGTGGCGCGGGGTCAGGCAAACCAGGGAGTCGACCACCTGGAAGACGCAACCTTTGAAGCGACGGTGAAACAGACCGTGGCCGATATGAAGAACGAGCTCAATAACGTGGTGCGCGCTTCGGCATCGGCGATGAGCAACTACAACACGCTGGACGCGGAGTACCAGAAGTACGTGCGGCAGTCGCAGGAGTGGAAGGACCGCGCGAACATGGCGCTCGATGCCGGCAATGAAGACCTGGCCAAGAAGGCGCTCGGCAAAAAGGCCGAGTGCGACCAGCAGGTGGCATCCATGCAGCAGGCAGTCACCTCGGCCCAGCAGACCAGCGACAAGCTGAAATCGCAGGTGGGCGAGTTGAAGCGCAAGATCGAGGAAGGCGAGCGGACGGCCACCACGCTGGTGGCGCGCAAGAACGCCGCCATCGCGCAGCAGAAGGTGTCTGAAGCCGTGGCGGGCGTGGGCAGCGCCGACAATGCGTTCGCCCAACTCAACAAGTTCGAGCAGTCGGTGGCCAAAGAAGAAGCCACCGCCAAGGCTTTCGACCAACTGGCATCGGCCGGCAAGGACGACGACCTGGAAGCGCAGTTCGCGCAACTGGGAGGGCACAGCGTAGACGCGCAACTGGCGGCGCTGAAAGCCGAGCGCGGCCAAAAGGCGCCGGAGCTGCCGAAAGAACTGCCCGCCGGTGGCCAGAAATAACGGCGATGTCCTTCTTCAGGAAAGATACGCCTCCCGCCGAAGACCTGGCCAACCTGAAGGTGACCGATGCCCGCACCGGGGATGTAATTTCCATCTCCGGTGTGGGGGAAAACTTCAAAGACCTGGACTTCACGGCCGATCGCACCACCCGCTACCAGGCCGGCGCGCGCCATTGGTTCGAAGTGGCCGGCCCTTACATGGAGCGGCGCGTGGCCCTGCGCGTGAGCGGCGATGAGGAAGTGGAAGTACACCTGCACGCCGACCCGCGCCAAGTTTCGCTCGAAGATCTCGGCCTGGCCGAGGAAGACCTGGCCGAAATGGACCAGCGCCAGAATACCGCCGATTCGTTCCAGTTCGACAACAAGGCGTGGCTCTATCGCCTGAGCCGCGAAACGCAAGCTTCTCGCGACGACCAGGCGCAGCCCACCGGCTACTATTACTGGGAGTTTCAGGAACAGGATGGCAAAGCCCTCATCGCCATCCGCAAACCCGAAGGCGAACCCTTCGCCGTGACGCGCTACGACGGCATCCCTGCCGGCGACGTCACGATCTACCGGCCCGCGGGACGATAACCCGCCTGACCGCCTGGCGTGCGGTCGAGTCGAAAAGACGTGTGCCTTATGAACCGAAAGACCCTGCGGTTATTCACCGTTGCTTTGAGTGTTGTGATTGCGGTCCTGGCGGCCAGTGCGCTCGACCGCCTGCCTTCGAGCGTGCGCGCGCAGATTGATTCCGAGCGCGCGGCGCTCAGTTCCGCGCGCAACCAGCTTCATACCGGGCGCGACCGGGTGGGGGCGCAAGTGCAGTCGGACCCCGCGCTGTTCGGCGCGATCCCGTTCGGCGGCGCATGGTCCGGCCGTTTCGATCAGGCGGCAACCGGGCTGGACTCGGCGGGCCGCGATATGGACGAGCTGACGCGGCTCGAAAAGCACAACCGGCATACCGACGCCGCGCAAGCGAAGTCGGTGCTCGAGAGCGAGCGCAACTTGCGGACGCGGGCGCTTTCCGACGCCGAGGCGGTCCAAAAAGAAGCTGCCCGCTGGGTGGACGCGAAGAACCATCTGCCGCAGCAAGTGCAGGAGATGGAGCGCGCGCATCATGCGATCGACGCCTTCGACCTGGCGCCGGTCACCGCGGCGGTTGCGCACGCGGAAGCCGATTGGCCGGCTAAGAAGCCGGATCTGGATGCGCGGCTGGATGCCGGCCGCGCCATTGTCACGAACGGCGACAAGCTCTGGCAATCCACCGCCGAGGATCGCCGCAAGGCGGCCGGCGGCGATCTGAGCGGCGTCAACACCGGGGCGCTGCTGGCGGCCGCCGATACGCTGACCACGTCGGCCGCCGATCAGGCCAGGCAGGCCGGAGAATTGCAATCGCTCACCGGCCAACTTTACACATCCTGGGACAAGCTGCTGGTGGACATGCAGGCGCGCGGCGAAGGCAACGCGCGGGAGTACGACCAGAAGATCCGCACCGTCCGCACGCACATCACCGATGCCGCCAAGACCGGCGATACGGCGAGCGACGAGCAATGGATGATTGTCCAGCGCCCCACGTATGACGCGATGCGCGGCGACCTGGGGATGGCCATCGAGCACAAGTCCGCGGGCCTGTACGATTCCGAAGCCGAGCACGTGGCGCAGCCGGCCGGGATGGCCTATGTGGCGCCGCCGACGCAGGGCTCCAACCAGTACGGCTATTGGGACCATCGCGACGGGCGCGATTTCTGGGTCTTCTACGGACAGTACGCGCTGCTCCGCGACCTGCTTTCCAATCACGACTACCGGCCGTACGACCGCTACGAATATGAAGGATACCGGACCGAGCAGAGCCGGGGGCAGACCTATTACGGGCACGATTCCGGGAGCGATGCGCCCAAGTACGGCTCGCAGGGCACGACTACGCAGAACCGGTATTCGGGGAGCAAGTACGCGCAGAGCGGCGGCTTCCGCGATTCGCAATACGCCGGCAAGAGCGGCGGATATCGCGATTCGCAGTACGCATCGCCGTCGATGCGCGAGCCGGGCGCCGACCACAGCCCCAAGAGCTTCGGGCACAACAGCAGCCCGTCATCGCCCGCGCCGCGGGCCGCGCCGGCTCCGCGCAGCTACCATCCGGCGCCGTCGCCATCGCGCCCGCCCATGCGTAGCCCGGGCCGCAGCTTCGGAAGGCACAAGTAGACGGTGGGACAGACCATCGGTTTTTGTGGTCTGTCACTGCCGCCGAAAGAGAGCAGCCGACAGACGACAAAAACCGATCGTCTGTCCCACTAGGGAGCGGAACGGCTCTGCTCTTTGGCGGCGCGGGTGGCCAGTTCGTCGCAGCGGTTGTTATCTGCGTGAGAGGCGTGACCCTTGGTCCAGACCCAAGTGGTTTTGTGGCGGCTCACTTGTTCGTCCAGGGCTTTCCAGAGGTCCTGGTTGACCACGGGCTTTTTCGCGGCGGTCATCCAGCCTTTGCGCTTCCATCCGTGGATCCACTCGGTGATGCCCTTTTTCAGGTATTCGGAATCGGTCACCACTTCGATTTCGCAATTCTCCTTCAACGAACGCAGGGCTTCGATGGCGGCCGTCATCTCCATACGGTTGTTGGTGGTGTGGGGCTCGCTCCCCCACAGTTCCTTCTCGTGATGGTTGTACCGCAGGATGGCGGCCCAGCCGCCGGGACCGGGATTGCCGGAGCAGGCTCCGTCGGTAATAACCTGGACTTTCTTCACAGGGCCAGCGCCGGCGACGCCAGGAAGAAGGCATCCACCAGGTCGAGGATCGAGGCCGAGTCCTGAGCCTTATAGATGGAGGCGCGGAGTTGCGCGCCGTGGCGCACGCCGTGCGTGAAATACGTGGCGAACTGTTTCATCTTGCCGACGGTGTCCTTTTCGCCCTGTTCGATGAGCATGCCGTAATAGCGGCGCATGATCTGGTAGCGGTCGTGCTCCGTGGGCTGGTCGTATCGGCCGGTGGAGAGATACTGCTCGATCTGGTGGAAGATCCAGGGATTGGAACTGGCGGCGCGACCGATCATGACGGCGTCGCAATTNNGTGCGCGGATGCAGCGCCACGGCTTCGAGGCCGCAGTCCTCGGCCAGTTGGGCCATGCGGACGGCCACCAGTTCTTCGTCGTTCCAGCCGGCGCGGTATTTCATGGTGAAGGGGATGGTAAGGACTTTGCGCACCTCGCGCAAGAGGCGCTCGACCAGAGGCAGGTCGCGCAGCAGGCCGGAGCCGCCATTGCACTTCACCACTTTGTTGACCGGGCAACCGAAGTTGAGGTCGAGAATATCGAAGCCGAGGTCCTGGCAGACGCGCGCGGCATCGGCCATGACGGCGGGATCGCTGCCGAACAGTTGGGCGGAGATGGGGTGTTCTTCCGGTTCGAAGGCCAGGTACTTCAAAGTCTTGCTGGGTTTGCGCGNNTCATGATCAGCCCGCAGCCGCCCAGGCCGCGGATGAAGCGGCGGAAGACGGTGGCGGTGACGCCCGCCATCGGCGCCAGCACGGTTGCGGGAGCGATCTTGACCGGGCCGATCGAGAACGAGTCTGGGAAAGTGCGCATGACCCTCGGATGATCTGATTTTACCGATTACGCGAGAGAAACGGAACTGTGGGACAGACGATCGGTTTNNGGCCGCAGCCGGCTTCCCGTGCTGCCCGCCCGGCGACATACAGTCTCCCCCCACCTTTTCATGAAATTTCGCGGGCCGAAGGCCCTCTGCAACAGGCCACGACGATGGCCTGTCCCACTTAGCCGGCGGCTGGGGCCGATGAACTGGCATCCCCCAGTTTTCCCGGCGCCATGGGGAGCGATCGAATCCGCTGCCCGGTGGCATCGAAGATGGCATTCCCTATGGCGCCGGCGATTCCCATGATGGGAGTTTCGCCCGCGCCGGCCGAGGGAATGTCCTTGCGGTCGAGCAGTACCGTCTCGATCGACGGCATGTCGGCGAAACGCGGCACGCGGTAACGCGAGAGGCGGTTGTTCAGGATCTGGTTGCCGGCGAAATCGATGTGCTCGAAGAGCGCCCCGCCGATCCCCATAGCCACCGCGCCTTCCACCTGGTTGCGGAGATGATCGGGGTTCACTACCGCACCGCATTCGAAGGCTGCCACCACGCGCACCACTTTCACGGCGCCCGCCGTGACGCTCACGTCGCAGCAGTTGGCTACGTAGGAGCCCTTCTCGAAGCCCGCTGAGATGCCGAAGCCGCGGCCCGGATTCTTCCTGCGGCTCTTCCATCCGAACTTGCCGGCGGCCGCTTCGAGCACGTTGCGCAGGCGCTCATTCTTGGCGTTCTTCAGCCGGAACTCGAGCGGGTCCATTTGAACGGAATGGGCCAGCTCATCCATATAGGATTCGCGCACGAAGTGATTGGCGGTTCCGGCAAGGCCGCGGTAAGAGCCCTGGCGCAGAGGCGTCTTGGATTGGTGCACCTGCTCCTTCTTGCTGGGGACGTCGTAGGGCGTCTGCAAGCCGGAAGGTCCCGAATTGTAATTGTGAAATTCCCATTCGAGCAGTGTGCCGTCGGGGTTCACTTTGCCGCTGACTTCGATCAGGCCGCCGGGACGGAAGTAGGCCCAGGTCATCTCCTCTTCGCGCGTCCAGTTGCGCTTCACGGGCGCGCCCGCGGCTTTGGCGAGGCGCGCCGCTTCGTAGGCGGCTTCGCCGTTGTGCTTGCCGCCGTAGCCGGAACCGGTATCCGGCATGAAGACGTGGACGTCGTCTTCCGCCAGATTGAAATGGCCGGCCAGTTCGCTACGCACGCCGAAGGGCCGCTGGGTGCCGGTCCAGACGGTGAGCTTGTTATCGCTCCATTGGGCCACGGCCGCGCGCGGCTCGAGCGGCACATGCGCGATGTAGGCCACCGTGTAGGCCGTCAGGTTGGAGGTCGACGCGGCGTCGCGGCTGTTCTTTTTGAAATACGCGAAGACGTCTTGGCTGGAAGCTTCCGCGGCGAGCGGCTTCCATCCGGCCTTCAATGCCGCCACGGCTTTTTCGGCGGTGAAGGGATCGGGCGCAGTGACGCCCACGAAATCGCCGTCATGCACAACCTTCACGCCGGGCATGGCCTCGGCCGCGGAGCTATCGAGCGACGACAGGGTGGCGCCGAACGACGGCGGATACAGCACCTTGCCGTAGAGCGTCCCCTTGGGACAAACGTCGTACGCGTACTTGTGCGCGCCGGTGACCATCTCGCGCCCGTTGACTTTCGGAATGGAGTGGCCAGCCACCTTCCACTCCGCGGCGGGCTCGAGCGCCACGCTCGTGGGAATGGTCTTAGTCAGCTTCTGCCCGTTGGTGATCTCGCCGAAGCCGGCGGTGTGGCTGCCGGCCGTGACCTTGCCATCGGCCACCTGCACGGAGGCGCGCTCCACCATCCACTTCTGCGACGCCAGGTCCACCAGCGTCTCGCGCGCCGCGGCGGCCGCCCGGCGGATCACCGGCCACATCTGCGGAGTGGTCTGGCTGCCGAAAGTGCCCATGTCGAACGGCGTGAGATCGGTGTCGCCCATCACCATGCGGATGTTGGCGACCGGCGCGCGGAGTTCCTCGGCCACTGCCTGCGTCAACGAGGTTCGCGCATTCTGCCCCACTTCCACCTTGCCGGTGTAGACCGTCACCAGGCCCGTCTCGCCGATGTGTAGCCAGGCGCTGAGATTCTGGGGCGTCGCCTCGCGCTGGCCGCGGCGCTGGCCGCCGCCGGTTTCCTGCGCGTCCGAATCGTCGGCGATCAGCACCACGATGCCGCCGCCCAACACCGCGAAGAAATCGCGCCGCCTCATGCCCGGCCTCCGTTCCTCGACGCCATTTGAATGGCGCGCACCACCCGCCCGTATGTGCCGCATCGGCAAATGTGCCCGTTCATACCGCTGACGATGTCCGCGTCGCTCGGGTGCGGCGTGTGTTCGAGCAGCGCCACGGCGCCCAGGATCATCCCCGGAGTGCACCAGCCGCACTGCATGGCGTCGGCTTCCAGAAAAGCTTCCTGCACGGCGTGCAGCTTGCCGTTCGGCGCCAGGCCCTCGATGGTCATAACGCGCTTGCCCGCCACGGCACCGACTTTGGTGAGGCAGCTCTTGGTGGCCGTGCCGTCGATCAGCACCGTGCAGGCCGCGCATTGGCCTTCGCCGCAGCCATACTTGGTGCCCGTCAGGTCGAGATCGTCGCGCAGGACGCTCAACAGAGTGCGTTCCGCATCGGCATCAATCTGCCGGCGCGTTCCGTTTACATGGATTTCGGTGACCCTTGCCATACGTTCATTGTGGACCCAAAACGCGCCTCAGGATGAATAGTTTCTAACATTAACTTGAATTCAGAGTCGCAACTCAGGGTCCGGGCGGCGCGTTTCATGCCATAGGAGGCAGGACAATGAAAAGGAAATTGCTGGCCACGGGATTTGTGATGATTGGCACGCTGTTGAGCGCCTGCGCCGCCAACGGCGCCATGTATGTGCGCTTCGCGCCGCCGCCGCCGCGATACGGCGTCATCGGAGTGGCGCCGGGTCCGGGCTATATGTGGGCTGAAGGCTTCTGGGATTGGCGCGGCGGCAACTACGTTTGGGCGCCGGGCCGCTGGATGCGTCCGCCGCACGCGCGCGCGACGTGGGTTCCCGGCGTGTGGGTGCAATCGAGCCGCGGGTACGGTTTCCGCCGCGGCCACTGGCGGTAAGGGTTGGGTGATACCAGTGGGGCAGCCAATCTTGGCTGCCGCCGCCTTTCAGGCGGCGCTGGCCGGTACCACCCGGCCAGCCCGCGAGGGTGAAAGATCCTAGATGCAAGCCCCGTGCGTCAGCACTGGGAACCGAGCGTGGGAAGTGTTAGCCCCGGAACGGAGCGTAAGGCTCCTCCGCTCGGCGCTACTTTTTCCGCACCTCCAGCTCCACTGGCCGCGCTACGGAGTTCACTTCCGGATCGTAGTATTCATAGGCCCGCGATGCGAAGGTCCGCGTGCGAATCGGATACTTCGCACGCAGCCGGAATTTCACGGTGACGGTGTCGCCCGCGGGGATGGCGTCAAAATACAGAATCGCCTGCGTGGCGGTCAGGCTGAACTTTTCGAGCTTGCCGCCTTTGCGGCCGGCAGTCTTCTCCACCATGTCCTGCAGATCTTCGCTCAGCAGGTCGAAGCCGGGCGGGATGCCGAGATCCACCATCACCATATTGGCGGACTTGTTGAGGTTGTTCTTCACCGTCGCGGTGGCGGTGGCAATATCGTCCTGTGAGAGTTGCGTGCGGTCGTAGGCCACACCGATGGAGAGCGGCTCGTTTGCGGGGCGCTCGTTCCAGGGAGTAAAGTAGCGGCCCACCACCTGGTAGGCCAGGCCTCCCTTCCCGTCGAAATGGAGCGACACGGTGCTGGCTTTGCCGGCATCGGCGATGGGGAAGACGAACTGGTGGAAGAGATCGTTGTTGTCTGGCGTAAGCGTCAAGTGTTCCACCGGTTTGCCATTGAGCGCAATCTCCACCGTGCCGCGCACATCCGCCGAGCCCTTTTCTGTGGAGAGCAGCAGGGCCCGCAGCGCCATGATGGTGGCCTGGGTGGTGCGCCACGCGCCGCTCGAGTCCTTCTTCGAGGCGATGTAATTCAGCGCCTTGCCGGCAGTGGCCGAAGCTTCGCCGGATTTGAGCAGCGCCTGCACGGCCAGACCCGTGGTTTCGACGGCCGCGCTTGAGCCGGTGGAATACACGCTGGTCTCCTGCGCGTCCCACCATGCCTGGTCGTCTTTTTCGGTGCGGGCATCGAGCAGCATGTTGATCGCACGGTGAGTGAACTCCCGGTCCTTGCCATAATCGGCGGCGAAATTCGCGAGCACCGCCAGGGTGTAGGCGTCGATGTTTCCGCTCATGTGGTTCTCGACATACTGGCGTGCCTTCTCGACGGCCGGGCCCTGGTAGCCGGTATTCCCGAGCGACCAGGCCAGGTATGCGGTGATGCGCAGCACGTCGGAATTGTACCGGTTGGTGGCGCCTTCATTGATGAAGGATGTGTCGGGTTTCCAGCTTCCGTCTGCCTGCTGTTGCGCGGCCAGCCACTGCTGGGTTCGCTGGATCAGCCTGGGGTCCACGTCATACACCTTGCTCATGTCGGAGAATTCCATCAGCCCGTAGGCAGTCAGGATTTTGTTGGCGGGCGCCTGGCCGAACCACGAAAAGCCGCCTCCCGCCACTTCGAAAGTCAGCAGGCGCTGATAGCCATTGGCGATGAAGCCCTCGGCCTTGGCGTGTACTTCGGGGGTCAGCTTCTTGATGCGCTTCATATAATCGAGCGCCAGGACGTTGGGGTAAGTACTGGAGGAAGTCTGTTCGAAGCAGCCGCCGGGCATGCGCAGGATGCTGTCCATGCCTTCGATCACCTGGCTGAGAGGCCCAGGATAGAGCCGCACAAAAATCTTGCTGGCTTCGGCGATGGAGGCCGCCGGGAAGCTGACCTGGTGCTCCACGGAGGTTTCGAGCTTCCCATTGAACACGGTGTTCTGCTCGCGCCCATTGGGCACCACTTCGATTTCGCGCACGACGATATCGGCTCGGTTGCCGCCCGCCATGCGCGCGGTCAGCGTCAGTTTGAATTTGCCGATGCGTTCCGCCTGCAAAATGAATTGCGAGCCGCCCACGCGTCCCGATTCGACCGTGAGGCGCTTGTCCGGAACATCCTCCACCAGGCGGAACCAGTCCTCGGTTTTCAGTTGCAGGCTGACGTCGCCGCTCGCGCCCGAGTAGTTGTAAACCGCTACCGGAATGGATACGCGGTCGCCCTGCGTGAGCGTCACGGGCAGGTCAAGTTCGGTGAAGAAATCCTGGAAGACCTTGATGCTGGAAGTGCCGCTGCCCAGAGCGCCGTGCGGCGTCGAAGCGATCAGGGCCATGCGCCAGGTGGTGATGGAATCGGCCATGGGGATGGAGATGCTGGCCGCGCCGTGCTGGTCGGTGATGATTTCCGGATTGATGTAGAGGGCTTCGGGGAAGTAGGAGCGCACGCGCGGGGCGGCCGCGGCGGCACTCATCTTGAACACGCCGCCGCCAACTCCGCCGGCCGATCCGGGGCCAAACCCGTTGCCCGAGCCGGAGCCAATTCCGCCGCCGTGGCCGGAACCAATCCCGCCACCGGAGCCTTGGCCCCAGATAGGCGGCGCGCCAGCCATGACTTCAACCGCGTCCGCTTTGTTCATGAAGGCAGCGCGGGCGTCACCGAACGTCGGCGCCCGAACACTTCCGGCCGATGCGGCCACCACTACGGCTCCCTCCCGCGCACTCCTCAGCACCACCGAAAGGACTGCGCTGTCCCGCACAGCCAGCGCCAGCTCTCTCGAAACGCTCTCCGACCCCATCCGGACTTCCACCTGGTATGTGCCTGCCGGTACGGCCGCCAGGCTGAACTGTCCATCGGCGTTCACGTGGGCCGTCCGCGTCTGCCCGGCGCCGGCCGCGCGAACCGTGACGGTAGCTCCTTCCACCGCTCCGCCGCGCTGATCCACCACCGTTCCCAGGATCGCCGCCGTGCCGTTATAAGGGCCGCGGTCGTGCTCCAACTTGACTTGAATGGCGCTGGGGCCGGTGCTTGGCCGCCCCACGATCTTGCTCGCGCGAACTTCCACGTAGGTGGTCAAATCGTCCGGCGTATTGAATCGCTTGTCCAGGCCCGCGCTGCGGACCAGGTATACGTTGCCCTGATTCCACCCGGCATGTTCGAATTTCAAGTTGTTGTCCCAGGCATCGCGCAACGCCGGCCCGGCAGCCTTCGTCAGGTCGCCGCCGCTCTCGACGTACGCACGGCCCACTTCCGCCGAAAGTTGGTTGACCTGCGCCACGAACTGCGTGCGGTACCGGTTGAGGTACTCGTAGTATTTGGTCTGCGGAACCGTCCGCCCGAAATCGGTCTCAAACCTGTTGTTATTGACCATCTCGGTAGCCGCGAACAACGCCCGCGCCGCGCGCTCGCGTTGCGCCGCTTGCGGCAAGGGAACCGGCTCGGTGATCTGCGGCATTCCGATGGAGTGGATCTCATACCGCGGCTTCATGGCTTCCTGCTCCAGGTAGAAGAAGACCTTGGCGAAGCCCGGTTGCTTTTCCGCCAGCGCAAACACGGCCTCGTCCACCACCTGCACGCCCAGGGCGGCCTGCACGCCTTCGCCGCGCGCGTTGGTCACGCGGAAGCGGATGCGCGCATCGCCGCCCGGTTTGTAAACCGCGGCGTCCGCGGTGGCTTCCACCTTGAGCTCGTCGGCCGGCTGCACGAAGACCAGGCGGTGGTCCGCCACGGGGCGCGCGTCGCCGCCGAACAGATAGGCATCGCAGTCCAGCGTGCCGGCCAGATCGGGCGTCGCCGTGAGCGTCAGCTCCGCCTGGCCGCCCACGATGTCCACATCGCGCGTCAGCACGGTCTGCCCGTCTTTCACCACATCTATGTATGCCGTACCGCGCTCCTTGGTGGAGAAGACGCGGAAATCCATGCGGTCGCCGGCGCGATAGACCGCCCGTTCGGTGCGCAGGAGAATTTGGTCGGCGCCGCCGCGAGATTGCAGCGTCACGGAACTGGTGGCGTGGTTGCCCTCGCGGTCGCTGGCGTCGATATCGAGCGTTTGGTTGCCCCCGGCGGTGCGCAGGCGGATCACCGCGATGCCGCCATCGTCGGTGGTCACCTTCTGTTCGGGATTGCCGGCCGCCTGCACTTTGATATCGGTCTTTGCGGGCTGGCCGTCGGGATAGGAAGTCAAAATGAAGATCTGATTCTCAAGGCGAGGCGCCAGCAAGCCGCCCTCGGGAACCGCCGTGATCAGCAGCGGCGCCTGGCTCACCACAATCGGTTCGCCCCGCGTCTCGGAGTGGCCGGCCGAGTCTTTCACCGTAGCCTCCACCAGCACCTTGGCGGCGCCCTGGCTGAGCGGCCGTCCCGCGAAGTAAGTGGGCAGCGCAATATCGAAACGATAAGCGCCATCGCGATCGGTCTTACCCTCCACGTGTCCGGCGTCAAACATCGCCACGTCCATGCCGGTCGCCTTGACGGTGATCTGAGCCTCATCCACCGGCTTGCCGAAAAAGTAATTAACGCGGATGGTGCCGGTGACGTGGTCGCCGGGGCGGTAACCGTGTCTGGCCTTGTTGTCCTGGCCCGCAAAGTCCACGGCCACTTTGAACTTAGGCAGCACATACCGCTCCACGTTCAGCGCCAGCTCCCGATCGCCGCCGCCGGCCATTGCAACCCGCAGATGGTACGTCCCCAGGTTCACCTCGTCGGCCAGCCCGAATTCAGCCGGCGCCACTCCGAAGCGGTCAGTCACGGCCGCCTTTTTGAAGACCTTGTTACCCTTGGAATCTTCCAGCTCGAAGGTCAGATTGCGGTCCGCGGTGGCCTCGTGATTGGCGCGGTCGAGCGCCAGGGCGCGCGCGTGGATGGTTTGACCCGGCTGATAGATGGGCTTCTCGGTAGTGAGTAGGATGGAGACCTTGTCCTCGATGCGCACCTGCTCGGTGTATTCGGCCGTCCCAATCGGTGTCTCGACGGCATAGTGCAACGGATAAGTCCCCACCAGGCCGGCGGGCAGCCGGAACTGCGCCTCGGTAGTCCCGTGCTGGTTGAGCCGCCCTGTGAAGAGTACGCGCACCGGCTGCCCGGGCGCCGCCAAATCGATCTTGACCGACGCCGGTCCAGTGATCAACTCGTTCTTGGAATCCGTCACGATCACTCGCACCGCTGCCGCCCCACCGGCCAGGTACGATTGCTGGCCCACGATGTGGACTGCCGGCCTCCGCAGGATTTCCGAGATCGGTTCCGTGCCCTCGATTGCGGCGTCCTTGGCCTCGCCGTACGAGAATCGGTAGCGCACGCGTTGCCATGCGATGTCGTCTAGGGTCAATGCGTTGGGCAACTGGATGTCCGTGCGCCACGTGCCGGTTCCATCGTTGGCGATGGCTGCCCGCTCCGTTCGGCCCACCACCCGGTCTTCGGGATCCAGGACTTCGACCGCCAGCGTTCCCGGGCCGGCATGCCCCGCGGCATAAGGAATCGTGATGTGCAGAGCTCCCTGCGAGTAAGTCGCGGCCAGCGCCGTCGTATTCGCTTGTGTGCCTTGGAAGGACTGTAGTAGCACTGCCGAAGCGATCAATAAGAAGAACCAAAAGTAAGTGGACTTACTAAGTCCGAGTTGGCTTTTCATCACGTGCCTCCGTGTCGATACTCACGGCGCGCTAACTAAACATCAGGTTACAAGTGCCGAATACGCACAACTGTGCCATCCGTCCCCGTAACCAAAGGACTGGTCGCGAACGCCTATACGCTTGTGATATGCCGCCGGACCGTGATTCCTTTCACGCCGCCGCAAAACGGCGCAAAACGGGGACTGCTACCAATTCCCGCCTCTGGAATTGGTAGCTGTCCCCGCTTTGCCCCCCGGTGTACCATGGAAACGGCACCCACCGCATGCACACCAACCGCCTGGCCCACGAAAAGAGTCCTTACCTGCTGCAACACGCCCACAATCCCGTGGACTGGTACCCTTGGGGTCCGGAGGCCTTTGAAAAGGCCCGGCGCGAGAACAAGCCCATTTTCCTTTCGATCGGCTATTCGACCTGCCACTGGTGCCACGTCATGGAGCGGGAGTCTTTCGAGAACGACCAGATCGCCGCCCTGCTGAACCGGGATTACGTCTCGATCAAGGTGGACCGCGAGGAACGGCCCGACGTCGACCGCATCTATATGACCTTCGTGCAATCCACCACCGGCGGCGGTGGGTGGCCGATGTCGGTCTGGCTGACTCCGGATCTGGAGCCCTTCTTCGGCGGCACTTACTTCCCGCCGGAGAGCCGCTACGGCCATCCCGGTTTCGCGTCGGTGCTTAGTCAGGTGACCGGCGCCTGGCAGACCAGGCACGACCAGATCGTCGATTCCGCCCGCGATATCATCGCCCAGCTCGAAAAGCACGTGACCGTCGCGCCCGCCCGCACCGGTCCGGCCGAGATGGACCACGCCATCCTCGACACCGGCTATTTCGTCTTCCGGCGAACCTTCGACAGTCAGCTCGGCGGTTTCGGCGGTGCGCCTAAGTTCCCGCGGCCGTCCGTGTTCCAGTTTCTTCTCCGCTACCACGCCCGCACGCATAGCGAAGAGGCGCGCGAAATGGTGCTGCTGACGTTGCGCGAAATGACCAAGGGCGGCATCCACGATCAACTCGGCGGCGGATTCCACCGCTACTCGGTGGACGACCGGTGGTTCGTTCCGCACTTCGAGAAAATGCTTTACGACCAGGCTCAGCTTGCCATCGCATGCCTGGAGGCTTTCCAGGTCACGCGCGACGCGCAGTACGCCGATACCGCCCGCGGCATCTTCGATTACGTGCTCCGGGACATGACCGACGCGGGAGGCGGCTTCTACTCCGCGGAAGACGCCGACAGCGCCGCCGACGCCGCGCAGCCCACCGTCAAGAGCGAAGGGGCCTTCTATATCTGGAGCGCCGCGGAGATCCGCGCGCTGCTCGATCCGCAGACGGCCGAGTGCTTCTTCCACCGCTACGGCGTAGCCGAGCGAGGCAACGTGGCCAACGATCCGCACGGCGAGTTTGGCGGCCGCAACATTCTCTATCAGGCCAATGATGTGGAAGACACCGCGCTGCATTTCGAGCGGCCGGTGGAGGAAGTGCGCGCGGCGCTCGATGGCGCCGTCCAGACGCTGCTCGGGGCGCGCGCCAGGCGGGTGCGCCCGCATCTGGACGACAAGGTTCTCACTTCCTGGAACGGGCTCATGGTCTCCGCGTTTGCGCTGGGAGGCGCTGCGCTCGACGAACCGCGCTATGCCGAGGCTGCCCGCCGCGCCGCCGAATTTCTGATCGCCAACGCCTGGGACGCCGCCACCGGCGTTCTGTTGCGCCGCTACCGCCTGGGCGAATCGGCCATCCCCGGATTCCTCGACGACTACGCGCTTTTCACCCAAGCCCTGCTGGATCTCTACGAAGCCCAATTCGACCGCCGGCACCTGGAGCTGGCCATCCGCCTCACCGAACAGATGCGCGAGCGCTTCGAAGACCGCGCCGTGGGCGGTTTCTTCAGCACCGCGGAGGGCGACTCCAGCCTGGTGCTCCGCGTGAAGGAGGATTACGATGGCGCCGAACCCTCCGGTAATTCGGTGGCCATCCTGAACCTGCTGCGGCTGGCGCAGATCTCGAAGCGCGCCGAATTTCGCGAGTCGGCCGAGCTGGCCGTCAGGGCATTCATTCCGAGACTGGCCAACGTGCCCGTGGCGCTGCCGCAGATGCTGGCGGCTTGCGAGTTTCTGCTGGGCGATGCCCGCCAGATCATCCTGGTGGGCGAGCGCGGCGCCGATGACACGCGCGCCCTGCTGCGCGAGTTGCATAGCCGCTTCATCCCCAACCGCATCATGCTGCTGGTGGATTCCGCGGAAACCCGCAGCGCGCTCGAGGCCGGTATCCCGGCCATCCAAGAGATGCACAAGCTCGACGGCCGCGCCGCCGCCTATGTATGCCGTAATTACACCTGTCAACTCCCCGTTTCAGAGGCGGCCCGTCTGGGGGAGTTGGTACAATACTAAATTCACCGTCAAAATTGGAGGAACCATGGAAAGACCAGGAGCAACAACCCTGAAAGGCAACCCATTCACGCTGATCGGCCCGGAGCTCAAAGCCGGCGACGCAGCGCCCGACTTCCACCTTGTAGACACCAGCCTCAAGCCGGTCGCTTTGAAGGACACCGGCGGCCACGTGCGCATCATCAGTGTAGTGCCTTCGCTCGATACGCCCGTCTGCGACGCGCAGACCAAGCGCTTCAACGAAGAGGCCGCCAGTCTTCCCAACGTCGATATCATCACCGTGAGCATGGATCTTCCGTTCGCGCAGAAGCGCTGGTGTGGGGCCTTCGGCGTCGACAAGGTCAAGATGCTCTCGGATCACATGGACGGATCTTTCGGTTCCAATTACGGCACCCTGATCAAAGAATTGCGCATTGAAAGCCGCGCTATCTTCGTGGTGGACACGCAAAACAAGATACGCCATGCCGAATATGTGAAGGAAGTCGCGGATTTCCCGAACTACGAAGCGGCGCTCGCCGCTGCACGCAACGCCGGCGCAGTCACGGCTTGAGTGGCAGAGGTTCGACTGAGTTCAACCCGACCATCTCCGCTTCCGGCCGACGGGGCACTCGCCCGTGCGGTGGAGAGTCCCTTGGTGCGCGGCGGCCTGACGCTGGTGCTGGGCGTCCTAACCGGCAACATCCTGGGCTTCGGCCGCGTGGCGCTCACTGCGTCTTTCCTGGGGACGCAGAGCGGGGCTGATTCGCTGGCGGTGGCCATGGGCCCGATGGACACGCTGAATTCGGTGATGATCAACAGCGTGGTCTTCGCCTTCGTGCCCATGCTCACGGCCTGTTCCGGCGCGGACCGCACGGCGCTGTTTCTCAAACTGAACCGCATCCTGGTGTGGGTGTTCACGGCCGTGGCCGCGGCGGTGATAGTCGGCGCGCCATGGCTGATGCGGGCGCTCGCGCCGGGCATCGATCCGCGGTTTTTCCCCGCGGCCGTCACCAACCTGCGCATCCTCTCGCTCTCCACCATCGCGGGCGGCGCCGGCGCGGTCCACTGCGCGCTGCTCTATACCGACCGCCGCTTTCTGCCCACGGCGTTCTATCAAGCCGCGCTCAACGTGTTTACCATCATCGGGGCCCTGAGCCTGTGGAAGCTGCTGGGTGTCTACGCATTCGCCGTCGGGTACACGGCCGGCGCCTGGGTGCAACTGGCGATTGTCTGGTTTGCCGCGCGCTCCAATCTCGACACGGCCGCCGCGCCCGGCAGCACCATCCACTGGCGGGAGATTCTGGCCAAGCCGTCGTTCTTCGTGGTGTACGCCGCCGGCCTCGGGCTCAATATCACCTTCACGCGAGCTTATGCCACGCACGCCGGACCGGGTGTCGCGGCGGCGCTCGATTACTGCATGCGCGGCGTGGGCGTTCCGCTGGCGATCCTGGTGACTCCCATTTCCAATTCGCTGCTGCCGGAGATCGCGCGCCTGCGCAGCCTGTTCCGGGTACGCGATGCCTTTCGATTGATCGACCGCACGACGGCGCTGGTGGCGCTGGCGGCGGTGGGCGGCTGCGCCTTCGCCCTGATGTTCCGCCGGCCCGCCATCTCCCTGTTCTTCCAGCACGGCAGATTCACCGGGGAATCCACGCGCATGGTTTCGGCCGTCTTCCTGGGCCTGGGCCCGAGCCTGGTGGGCTGGAGCCTCATTGAGATCGATTCGCGTTCCCTGTTCGCCCTCGACCGTCCGTGGCCGCCGGTGATCGCGGCCTGGATCCCGGTCATATTCAATGTGACGCTGACGCTATGGCTGCACTCATACTCGCCGCAACTGGTGGGCATTGGCGCCTCACTCGGTCTGCTGGCGGGCTTCGCGGTGCTGTTTGTGATGGGCCACGCCCAACGCCGCCGGTGGGTGGAACAAGGGTAGCAGCGCCAAGTGGAGTGTGCCGGCATTTCGCCCGATTCGAGGATAAACTAGCAGTATGGACTGGAGCCGTTGCAGCGCGGTCGATCGGAACCCGGGGAAGGTTGGCGGGATATGGTATTTCCGAGGCACACGCCTGCCGGTTGCCACACTGTTCGAGCACCTCGACCAGGGCTCAACCATAGACGAGTTTTTGGAATGGTTCCCGTCTGTGAGTCGAGAGCAGGTGCATCGCGTCCTTGCCTTTGCCCAGAGTTCCCTTGAGCAGCCCACGGCGGTTGCGTGAAGATCCTGTTCGACGATAAGGGACGATGGGACACGATAAAGGCGATAAGGGGACGGACGCATTTTTCCGGACCCGGCTGGCAACCGGCTGGCGGCCCGCCACTCACGTCTTCACCGCCGGCTTCCACGCCAGCAGCGCGATGACGATCGTCAGCACCTGCACGCTTGCCACCAGCGCGACGCAGGCCGGCCAACCGCCGCGGTTCCAAAAGATTCCGGACAGCGCCGAGCCCGCGCTGCCGCCCACGTAGTAGAACATCACGTACAGGCCGACGGCGGCGGCCCGCGATTCCTTAGCCGCGATTCCGATGTAGCTCGATGCCGAAGAGTGGCCCACCCAGACGCCCGTCGAACAGAGCGCCAGTCCCAGGATCACGGCGGGCAGGCTCTGGATGAGCGTCAGCGAGATGCCAAGGATGCCGAAGGCGAAAGCCAGCGCCAGGGTGTAGCGGTGGCCGATGCGGTCGATCCAGCGGCCCGCCACCGGGGTGACGAAAGCGCCTACCAGGTAGACCGTGAACAGCAGGCCCAGCGCGGCGGTGCCCAGGCGGAACGGCGGCGCGGCCAGGTAGAAGTTGACGTAGTTGAAGGTGGCGAGCAGCGTGAACAGGGCGCAGAAGCCCACTGCGAATGTGGCCAGCAGGCGCGGATTGCGCAGGTGACGGAACATGGCGGCGGCGGTGGAAGCCTGGGGACGCCGGTGCCCCGCGTGGTGGCTGGCCGGCAGCCACGCCCAGATGGCCATACCGCCGAGCGCGTTGAGGATGCCGAGCGAGAAGAAAGCCCAGCGCCACGAGAACTGCGACGCCGCCAGCGCCGCCACCATCCGGCCCGCGAATCCGCCCATCACCGTGCCGCCCACGTAACTCGCCATGGCCGCGCCGGCGCCCTGCTCCCACTCTTCGGTGATGTAGGCGATGGTGACGGCGAAGATTCCCGGCGTGAGGACGCCCTGCCAGAAGCGCCAGAACAGAAGCTGGGTCAGGCTGCTGGAGCCGCCCGCGAGGAGCGTGGGCACGGCCAACAGGAAGGCCGCCGCCACGATCACGCTCTTGCGGCCGAAGCGGTCGGCGATGGCTCCGGTGAGCGGCGCCGAGATGGCTACGGCGATGGTCGACACCGTGACCACCCAGCCGACCGCCTCGGCCGAGGCTCCGAAGGCCTTGGCCAGCAGCGGTAGCAGCGGCTGCGGCGCGAACAGGCTGAGGAATGCGCAGAAGCCCGCCAGAACCACGGCGGCGGTGCGAGTGCGCATGTGGGTGCGCGCCGCGAAGGCCGGCGCCGATCCAGACATTCATTCCATTATGAATGGTGCGCCGGGTGTCCGCGTAGTAGACTGGCGGATTGGCCGACACCAAACCGCGGCGCCAGCTCGGGCTCTTCGACGCCACCATGATCGTGATGGGCGGCATCGTAGGCTCGGGCATTTTCATCAATCCGTACGTGGTGGCGCAGCACGTTCACACGCCGTTCCTGATCCTGGGCGTGTGGTCCGCGGGCGGGGTGCTGGCGATGTTGGGCGCGTTCATCTGGGCGGAGCTGGCCACGCGGCTGCCGGGTGCGGGCGGCAACTATCTTTATTTAAAAGTCGCCTATCATCCCTCGGTGGCATTCTTGTACGGCTGGGTGCTGTTGCTGGTGACGCAGACCGGCGGGATGGCGGCCGTGGCGGTGACGTTCGCGCGCTACTGGCGCGAGATCACCGGCGTCGGCTGGAGCGACAGCGCCATCGCGGCCACGGCGCTGCTGGGGCTGACGGCCATCAACTGCTTCGGGGTGCGCGCGGGCAGCAACGTGCAGAGCGCGCTGATGCTCATGAAGTCGGCGGCCATCGCGGGCATGGTGGTGCTGGGGCTGTTGTTGGGCGGGGGACGGATCCATCCGCTGCCGCTGCTGGATCAGCCGCTGTCGTTCGGGCTGATCGCGGCGATCGGCGCGGCCATGACGCCGGTGGCGTTCGCGTATGGCGGTTGGCAGACGGCCAGCTTCGTGGCGGAAGAGATGCGCGATTCGCGGCGCGATCTTTCGCGTGGGTTGCTGTTGGGCGTGAGCGGCGTGGTGGCGCTGTACCTGGCGGCGAACTTCGTGTGCCTGAAGGTGCTGGGGCCGGCTTCGCTCGCCGCGACCAAGACGCCGGCCACGGCGGTGATGCGCGCGGCCATGGGCGATTCGGGCGCCTTGTGGATCGCGGTGGGGATTGCGGTATCGACGTTGGGATTTCTGAGCCAGGGTATCCTGACGGCGCCGCGCGTCTACTACGCCATGGCGCGCGACGGCCTGTTCTTCGCGAGCGTGGGGCGTCTATCGGAGCGAACCGCGGTGCCGGTGCTGGCGATCGTGCTGCAGGGCCTCGCGGCCACGGCGATTGCGCTGATCGGGAAGTACGAGCAGATTTTGAATTACGAAGTCTCGGTGGATTTCATCTTGTTCGCGGCTGTGGCGACGGCGCTGTTCGTCTTGCGGAAGCGCGAGGGCCGGGCGGTGGGCCAAGGAATCTATCGCGTGCCTGGGCATCCTTATACGACGGGTCTGTTTGCGTTGAGTTGCCTGGCGATTGTGGCCAGCACGGTGTGGAGCAACCCGCAGAATTCGGCGATCGGGTTGGGAATTTTGTTGACCGGGATACCGGTGTATTGGTATTGGAGCCGGCGGGCGAGGAGCCGCTACATTCGATAGCATGGAAGCGTGGACCGAAGAGATTTGCAGGCGCTGTCCAAAATCCGCGTTAAGGAAGCGAAGGCGCTGTTGAGCGCCGGATTGCACGATGGAGCTTACTATCTGGCGGGTTATGCAGTGGAGTGTGCGCTGAAGGCGTGCATCGCGAAGGAAACACGGAAGCATGAATTCCCGGACAAGAAGAGAGTCGATGACAGCTATACTCACAGTCTGAAAAAACTCGCCGAATTGGCGGAGTTGTGGAAATCCGGTCAAGACCGGTCTCGTGCGGACCCCGAGTTCGCCAGATATTGGGATGCTGCCCAGTTGTGGTCAGAGCACAGCCGCTACCGCCGGCATAGTCTCGAAGAGGCCCAACAGCTTGTAGAGGCGGTTGATAATCGTAGTCACGGAGTGATCGCATGGCTAACTCTATATTGGTAGGCCCGGAGATTGATGCCGGAGCCGCGTTGCTTAAGGCCTTGGACGCCGCAGGCCTGAAGGTGAAAGTGGCAATGTGGGCAGTCCTCTCTGAGTATGAGGATTGGCGCATCGTGATTGCGTCCCCCCAGTTCGATCGGGCGGGGCTGCAAGGTCAGTATGGCCTGATTCATGACGCATTGGACAACGCCGGATTCCCCGCGGAACGGGTGCCGACCTGTGTGGTGGTGCGCATGACCGATCCGTTTGTCCGGCAACTGCGCCGCCGCTTTGGCAAGGCGAAGAGCGTCGAAGGCATGCGGCTGGGTGGTCACTTGTTCGGCGATCGTTACATCGAAGACGCGTACGTTTACCGGATTGTGTAGCGCGGCCCGCCTGGAGCTCATGCAACATAAATCTTCCGAGTACATGCATTGGGCCAAGACCCAAAGCAAGGCGCGGTTTAACCTGGCCACCAGCGGCGTAGGCGCTTTTCCCCTGCGGGAGCTGCCGTTCGATTACGCGCAGCTCGAAATCAACGGCAATAATCCTTATGGCTACGAGCCGTTGAAGCGGGCGATCGCCGGGCGCGCCGGCGTCGATGCGGATTGCGTGGTGACGGCCGAGGGTACTTCCATGGCGAATTACCTGGCCATGGCTACGGTGCTCTCGCCGGGCGACGAAGTGCTGATCGAGCACCCGGCGTACGGGCTGCTGGTGGATGCGGCGCGCTACATCGGCGCGGAGGTGAGGCGCTTCCCGCGCGATGAAGCCAGCGGCTGGGTGATCCACCCGGCGGCCATCCGGCGCGCCTTGACGCCGCGCACCAGGCTGATCGTGGTGACCAACCTGCACAATCCTTCCAGCGTGCTGACGCCCGATGCGGTGCTGCGCGAAGTGGCGGACCTGGCAGGCAGTGTGGGCGCGCGGTTGCTGGTGGACGAAGTCTATCTCGACGCGGTCTATGAGGGCACGCCGCGAACGTCGTTTCACCTCGCGCCGGAAGTGATCGTCACCAACAGCCTCACCAAGATTTACGGTCTGAGCGGGCTGCGATGCGGATGGATTCTGGCGCCGCCAGACTTAGCGCGCGCCATGTACCAGTTGAACAACCTGTTCGCGGCCACGTCGGTGCATCCGGCGGAACTGCTGAGCGTGGCGGCATTCCAACATCTGGATGCCATCCGCGAGCGGGCGCGCCGGATCGTGGAAGCGGATCGCGGAGCGCTGGCGGAGTTTCTGGATGCGCAGCCGGGGGTTTCGGCGGTGCGCACCGCATGGGGGACCACAGCGTTTCTACGGTTGCGCAGCGGCGATGCGGATGAGTTTCTGGCGCACCTGCTGGCCGAACACGAGACCTCCGCCGCGCCGGGGCGATTCTTCGAAATGCCGGACCATTTTCGCGTGGGCATGGGCGTGAACGCGGAGATGTTCCGCGAAGGGTTGCGAAGAGTCGGGTTGGCGCTGAGGGGCTAAACTGAGAGCTCGTTACGAAACAAACATGCCAAACGCTCCCTCACGGTCGCGGCTCCGATGCGCTTCAGAGCCGCGACCGTAAGGGAGCGATCGCACGCGGCCTGCCCCGCCGCGAACTACTTCGCCGGAATGGCGATGAGCCGGACGGTTTGGTGGCCCAAGGGATCGAGCGTCACGGGTTATCCAGGGCCAGGTTGTCAATTCGCTGACCGGCGCGCCGGTTCGGGACGCCGCCATCATGGTTCGCGGATCGACCCTGCGGCGGGAGTCTGCCCGGAAGCTGGAATGAGCCAGCAACCCGGAACGGAAAGGACGGCGATAGGAATAACCATCCGCGGCATATTCATTGCGGTTGCCTCATTCAACGTTATACAGGGTTGCTCTGGCGGGCACAAGGGCCATAAAGAGCTGTAAGTCTGAATATAGGTCCGGTGGGCCGCGTGCTATGATGCCGTCGATGGCCGAATACGCGATTGGGATTGATCTGGGCGGCACGAACCTGCGGGCGGCGGCGATTGACCGCTCCGGGAAGATGCTCGATAAGATTGGCGGCGCGACCGATTTTGAGAATGGAAGCGAGGCGGTGCTGAGCGAGATCGTCTCCGCCATCTCGACGCTGCGCGGGAAGCATGGGCCAGGCGATCTGGCCGGGATCGGAGTGGGCGTGCCGGGCTTCATCCGGATGAAGGAAGGCTTCATCACCAACTCCAACAACCTGCCGTACCTGGAAAATTTTCCGGTGCGCGACGAACTCAACAAACGCCTGGGCACGCCGGTGATTCTGGAGAACGACGCCAACGCCGCNNATTATCTCGGGCGGCCGCGTGCTGCGCGGGTGTGTCGGGATGGCCGGAGAATTGGGACACACCACGGTGGTGCCCAACGGGAACCCGTGCGGGTGCGGCAACCAGGGATGTCTGGAGAAACATGCGTCGGCCACCGCCATAGTGGCGATGGCGCACATGATGCATCTGGGAGAGAACCTCACGGCCAAAGATGTCGGCTCGCTTGCCGGGCAGCCGGGGGAAGTGGGGGACAAGGCGCGCGCCATCTGGCGGTCNNATGGGAGAAGCGCTGGGGATCGCTCTCGCCACGCTGGTCAACACGTTCAACTTTCCCTTGTATCTGCTGAGCGGCGGCGTGCTCCCGGCGTGGCAATACTTTGCGCCGGAGATGCTCAAGACGCTGGAGCGCAGGTCGTTCACGTACCGGGCGAGCCAGCCGCGCATCGAGCAAGCCACGCTAGGTAACGAAGCAGGCCTCTACGGGGCAGCCTATTTGCCGTGGCTGGAGTCGTAGGGCTTGCTCAGCTCAGTGGGGCGGCCAATTCTGGCC
>PMTR01000176.1:0-12662 GCA_003167255.1 Bryobacterales bacterium | reverse complement strand
GGCTGCGGCCAGAATTGGCCGCCCCACAAACTACCCCAGTCGCTTTGCCACATCGGCGCGGAAGCGGTCCACGAAGCCCAGCACATACTCCGCAACCGGCAAACTCGGGTCTTCCACCAGCGGGGTCAGGTCCATCGCGAAGTTGAGGGCGGTCTCCTGGTCGGTGCCGTGACTGGCGTAGTAAGTCGCATGGGCCAGCCGGCGGCCGGCCGTAGCCAGGTCGTAGCGCTTGCCGCCGGTCACCTGCGAGTCGAAGACGCCCACTAACGAGGCGGCGATGTTCGATCGCGCGGAGGCCGGCAGAAGCTGCTTGTCGTCGTCCTGCAGCCAGTCCAGATCGCGCCAGACTTCGCAGCCGTAGACCTTTCCCGGTTTGGTTTCGGCGCGCACGGCTCGCAGGGCGGCGATGGCGCGCAGAGAGACGCCGATGTGGGTGTCGTGCTTATCGGCCAGGTTGTGCAGGTAGACCACCTCGGGCCGCGCGGCGCGCAGGATCCGGGCGAGATCTTCCACTACGGCGGGACTGTTGCGGTCCTTGACTTCGGCGCTGGTGAAACCGAGCTGGATCTGGCAGGCATACTCGCCGACGTAGGCGGCCTTGCGCTGCTCCGTCAGGCGCACCTTTTGCATTTCCGCATCGCTGTAGTCGCCATAGATGCCGGAGCGCGGGCTGCCGGCGCCGTTGGTCACCACCACGCCGGTGAACCACTTGTCTTTCAGGCCGAAGCATTCGGCGATGCCGTGGTAGGCCATGATTTCGATGTCGTCCTGGTGGGCCGCGATCGAAAGATGCGTGGTGCGCGCGAGCGCCTCGGCGGGCGCCAGATTATCGGGGATGAAGACGTCGGCAGTCGATTTATGGAAGTGCATGCTTGTGTTCCTTGCTGGGTAAGCTCGCGGCGGCGATGGCCTGGCCGTGTCGTTTTTCCTTTTCGTCGGGGATGTGGAAACGGAGGCGCTCGGCCAGCTCGGGAAACTCGGCGCGCAGGACTTCACTGGCCGTGGAGAGAATCAGGTCGCCGCCGGCGCCGGTGAGCACGCGGCCCAGCACCAGCAGATTGCGGACCTCGTAGAAATCGGCATAAGTAGCGATGGCGTAGCCGAACCAGACGCCGATGGTTTCGTAGATTCGGCGGGCGCGCGCGTCGCCCGCGGCCATGAGTTTCTGCACCTGTTCGAGCTTGACGGCGAGCGGCATGTCGGCGGGCAGGCTGATGCCGGCGGGAGCCAGCAGGCGTCCCACGGCCTGCTGCGAGAAGTATTGCACGCCCACGCCGCGGTCGCCCGACCACTCGTCGGCCGGGGCGTCTTCGCGGTAGTCCACAGGGACGAAGGCCAGCTCGTTCAGCCAGGAAGTGATGTTGCCCTGCGGCGTCACGAAGCCGGCGGCCAGGCTGGAGCCCATGGCGACGCCCAGCACGGCGTTGTCGTTGAGCGCCATGGAGCCGGCCAGGGCGGTGACCTCGCCATCGTTCACCACGTCGAAGGGGATGCCGCCCCAGGCGGTCTGGAGTTCGAAGAACATGCGGCGGATGCGGCTGTCGAAGAGTTCGCGCGGCACGCCGCGATAGAGCGAGCCGACGCGCACTTCGTTGCCGACATAAACTCCCGCGGCGCTGCCGCCGATGGCGTCGACCCGCGGCAGATGGGCGGCGGCGCGTTTCAGCGAATCCTGGATGCCGTCGAAGTGATATTGCGGGTCCCGCTGCGTCGCCGGGTTCCAGGCAATTTCTTCGCTCGCCACCACGCGGCCATCCACCACGGCGGCGGACTTGCGGTCGCTCGCGCCCAGATCGAAGCCGATGCGGCAGCCATCCAGGTGGCGGCCCAGCGGCGCGGCGGTTTCGCGTTCCGCGGGAGCGGCGTCGTAAGCCGCGCTCTCCACGGTCATCGGCCGGCCGTAGACGCGCTCGCCCATGAACTCATAGTCGAAAGCGCGCGCGCCGGTGGGCGAGTAAACCGCGCGGACGTAGTCGGCAATGCGCGGATCGCCGGCAACCGTGACGCGCCAGCCGCCCTTCTGCCAAAGCAGGAATTTCAGCAGCCGCTCCACATAGCGCTGGTTGAGATAGAGGTGGTCGAGCGCGATGGCGCCGTCCGCATGCGGCAGTATGGCGCAGTGGAAAACCGAGACCGCGCCGTCGCTGCGTTCCAGGGCGACGGCCAGTGGCCTGCCGCCGGTTTCGGCAACGCGGGTGCGGTAGGCGCGATTCCACAGCGACGCCGGCACGAACGCCGGATCGAGCGCCGGGACGAAGCGGGGGGCAATGGGCAACGCCGTGGACATGAGCAACTTTTATGGTGCCGCTTTCCGGCCGCGGCTGTCCAGTTCGCTACAGTTGCGCATCGCCGCGGGCAGGTTCGTAACGGGATCGAACGCCTTGTTTTCCGTGCAGCTTGTGCCTGGTGGGACGATCGGTTTTTGTCGTCTGTCAGGCAGCGTGCGTTAGCGAGGCATGACCGGCCGTTCCCTGTCCGCTTCTATCGGGTAAACTTGGTTGAGTCCCGCACATGCAACTCTCTGCCGGCGACAAACTCGGCCCGTACGAGATCCTCGCGCCCATCGGCGCGGGCGGCATGGGAGAGGTGTGGAAGGCACGTGACACCCGGCTCGACCGTAGCGTGGCCGTTAAGATTTCCAACGAGGAGTTCTCGGCACGTTTCGACCGCGAGGCGCGCGCCGTCGCCGCGCTGAACCATCCTCACATTTGCCAGCTTTACGATGTCGGACCGAATTACCTCGTAATGGAATGCATCGAGGGCAAGCCGCTCAAAGGCCCGCTGCCGATCGAGAAAGCCGTCGAATATGCGGGGCAGATTCTGGACGCTCTGGATGCCGCGCACCGCATGGGCATCATGCATCGCGACCTGAAGCCCGCCAACATCCTGGTGACTAAACACGGGATCAAGCTGCTCGACTTCGGCCTGGCGAAACACATTGCTCCGCTGAAGGAGACCGACGCCCCCTTGACCCTTGCACTGACGGCGCAATGGGAGGTGGTCGGGACGCCGCAATACATGTCGCCGGAGCAGTTGCAGGGCAACCAGACGGATGCGCGCACCGACCTGTTCGCCTTCGGCTGCGTGCTGTACGAGATGCTGATGGGGAAGCGGGCGTTTGAAGGGGAGAGCACGGGGAGCGTGATGGCGGCGATACTGGAGCGGGAACCGGCGCCCTTGACGGCAGCGCCGGCGCTGGAACGCGTCGTGCGGCGGTCATTGGCGAAGGATCCGGATCAACGGTTTCAAACCGCCCGGGACCTGAAGGCAGCGCTTACCTGGGCGTCGGAGCAGGCGTCGTTGCCGGCCGCAGCCAAACCGGGTCACCGTTGGCCGGGGATCGCCGCGGCGGCTCTGGCGATCGGTGTTCTCCTGGGCGCCTTGGGCGCGGTGCTCTTCCGCCGGCCGGTTCGTGAGGAACCACTGTCGCGCGTCCCGCTGCGGTACGTGATCCCGGCGCCGGAAGACTCTAACGTTCACAGCTTCGCGGTTTCGCCCGATGGCCGATTGCTGGCCATCGCGGGCGTGGTTCAGGGCAAGAACCTTCTCTGGATTCGGGCGCTCGACGCGCTGCAAGCTCAAGTCCTGCCCGGCACGGAAGGGGCGACGTACCCGTTCTGGTCGCCGGACAGCCGGTACGTGGCCTTTTTTGCCGACGGCAAGCTGAAGAAGGTCGCAGCCGGCGGCGGCCCGGCGCAGCCGCTGTGCGATGCACCGCGACCGCGCGGTGGATCGTGGAATCGCGATGACGTGATCATTTTCGCTCCCGAGCCCACCAGCGGCATCAAGCGCGTGGCGGCGTTGGGCGGCACTCCCGTGGGAATTACGAAGGCCAAGAGAACCGACCGCTTCCCGGTCTTTCTGCCGGATGGCCACCATTTCCTGCACGTCATCAACCCGGCTCCGCCGGAAGAAGCGGGCGTGTGGGTGGCATCCCTCGACGGCAAGGACGACCGCCGGGTAATGGCGGATGTTTCGAGCGTTGCCTATGCGTCTCCGGCCCTGGGGGAGCGGTACGGGAGCCTGCTGTTCCTTCGCGAGGACACGCTGATGGCGCAGCCGTTCGACTTGAACCGGTACCAGCAGGCTGGCGACGTGTTCCCGGTGGCCGAACACGTCAGTTTCGGCGGGAACGCTAATTTGGCGCTGGTGAGCGTTTCCGGCAACGGCGTGCTGGTCTATGCACGCACCGCCTCGAGCAGTGCGGCAGACGTCGATTGGCTCGATCGGACGGGCAAGCTACTCGGGCAGTTACTGCCTTCAGGGGGATACTGGCAGATAGCCATTTCACCGGATGAAAAGACCGCGGCCTACGCGCGTTTCGGAAACGGGAACAACAGCGACATCTGGCTTGACGAGTTTTCCCGGGGAACCGATATGCGTCTCACCACGGCGCAGGCATCGCAGAACATTGGAGCAGTCTGGTCGCCGAAGGGCGACCGCCTGGTGTTCAGCTCCGATCGCGACGGGGGCCCCGGACATCTCAACCTTTATCAGAGAGCCAGCAGCGGGGCCGGACAGGATGAGTTGCTTTGCTCGACGCCAAACAGCAAGGTTGCCACTTCGTGGTCGAGCGACGGCCGCTACATCGCTTATTCGGAAGCAGATCCGAAGACCAAACTGGATCTCTGGGTGTTGCCGATGGATGGTCCCCCGGAAAATCGCAAGCCGGTGGCCTTTCTGAAGACCGAGTTCAACGAGACGGAAGGACAATTTTCACCCGACGGGCACTGGATGGCGTATACGTCCGACGAATCCGGCGTGCGCGAAGTCTACGTGCGCCCGTTCCCGGCGGCGGAGGGACGGTGGAAGATCTCGGTCGCGGGAGGCGAAGAGCCGCGCTGGCGGCGGGACGGGAAAGAGATCTTCTTCCTGCAGGCGGACGGCAAACTGGCCGCCGCGTCGGTGAAAGCAACCCCAGGGCCCAAGCCCACCTTCGGAGGGGAACCGGCGCAAGCGCTGTTCGATCCGCACATCAGTCCGCAGTTGACCAACCAGCGTGCGGTGCAGTACGACGTGGCGCCGAACGGACAAAAGTTTCTGGTGGTGCGTGGCGTAGGGACCACTTTGGGAACGCCTCTGACGGTAGAGGTGAATTGGATGCGGAAAGCCAAATCGAACTGAAGATCTGGTGCGCGCGTTCAAGGTAGTGGCGAAGGGCGGATGCCCCTATGCCTGGGTGCGCGAAAAAATCTGGGCTTCGAAGATTTCCAGGCGGGCTTTGGGGTCGCGGACGGCGTTCGGACCGAGCGAACTCTTGCGAGCCAGCGCGCGGAAGAATTCGTCGGAGGTCCATCCTTGCCCTTCGGCCACTTGCGGCAACAGCAGTCCTGAGTTCCGGCCCAGCCGCAGCACCGCGCCGTGCCGGCCCACTTGAAACTCGCTGGTGGAGCGAAAACGGAGTCAGGATCGGGATTGCTGGTAGCCGAGCGGCAATTCCGAAGGGTAATCGGCTATCCGCAGATGCCGATGCTGTTATCTTCGATGGCCGGTGCAGTCTCAAGAAAGCCAATTGCAAAAAAGGTTGCGGTCGCGTAGTCTATGAGTTACCTTCGATTCGCTGCTTTCAACGGAGTTCCGTGCAATCTCCATGAACCCTTCGCACCAAACTACCTCCCGGCGGCGGCACGCGGAGGCGCTGGTGCTCCTCGCCGGGCTGGTACTAATGGCGTACGCCAATTCCTTCGGCGCAGGATTCACGCGCGACAACCGTCCCCTGATTCTAGACGATCCGCGAGTTCATAGCGTCAGCAGGCAGCACCTCGAAGAGATTCTGACTCACGACTACTGGGGGAGCACCTTTGAGAGCGGCCTCTACCGCCCGCTGACTACCCTTTCCTTTCTGTTGAACTACGCTGTCCTGGAGGACTTCGAGCAGCCCGCCGGGTACCATTGGTTCAACTGCCTGCTGCACGTGGCCAACGCCTTTTTGGTCTACCTGCTGGTGCTGCTGCTGGTGCGCCAATACTGGCCGGCGTTATTTGCGGCGGCGCTGTGGGCATTGCACCCGATTTCCACCGAAGCGGTCACCAACATCGTCGGGCGGCCGGAGGAGTTGGCCGCCCTCGGTGTGCTGGCTGCCCTTCTGCTTTACGTCCGCGGCGCGCGGGAAACCGGACGGCGGAAAGTTCCCTGGCTGGCCGCGATGATGGCGGCCACCACGGTGGCGGTCTTCTCCAAGGAAAGCGGCGTGATGGTGCTGGCGCTGGCGGCGCTCTACGATTTTACCTATCGCATTCGCCGGGGGCGTTCCTTCCGGGAGATGGCAAAGAGCTTCCTACAATTCTTCCTGGAAGGATACGTGTACCTGGCGCTGCCCGTGGTGATCATGTTGTGCGCACGCTGGGCGGTCTTACGGCACTCCGGAGCGATGGAAATCCCGTTCGTCGACAATCCGCTGTCCGGGGCCGATTTCCTGACGGGGCGCGCGACCGCGATTCGCGTGATCGGCAAGTACCTGGGGTTGCTGGTGTGGCCGCGTACGCTCTCCGTCGACTACTCCTACAACCAGATTCCGCTGCTGAACTGGCAGTCGGCCTGGCAGGAGTGGATCGCGGTAGCGGCAGTGTTGGGCCTGCTGCTGGTGGCCGCGGCTTGCTACCGGAGGAACCAGGCTGGATTCTTCCTGATGGGTTTTTCGGCGCTGACCCTGCTGCCGGCCGCGAATCTGGTGGTGACGACGGGCACCATCATGGCGGAGCGCCTGCTGTACCTTCCGTCGGTGGGATTTGCGGCTTCGGTGGCGATCGGGATCTACAGCCTGGCGCGCCGGCTGGGTTTGCGGCCGGTGGTGGCAGCAGTGGCGCTGGGCGCGATTGGCGCGGCTTACGGTGCGCGCACCTACCAACGCAATCCGGACTGGCAGGACGACGAGACATTGTTCGCCAGCGCGGTGGAAGCCGCTCCCGCCAGCTTTAGGGTTCACTTGTCGCTGGCTTCCTGGTGGTACTACGAAGACCCCACTTTTCTCCAGGGCGATCGGGCCATCCGCCAGGCGGAGACGGCGGCGGCAATTGTCAGCGGCTTGCCCGACAGCAGGACTCCCATCTTGGTCTTTGTGATTCTCGGCGCGCTCTACAGTGGCCGGGGCGACAGTCTGGCTCCCAAGGATGCCGAGGGAAATCCACAGCCCGACGCGGTAAGCGCGGAATGGTACCGGAAGGCCCTGGCGGTGGATCTGCGGGGTGTCGCCGTGGACCGCGCGCATAATGAGGACCGGCGCCGGGCGGAACTGGCGCACGGCACCCCACCGGATCAGGTTCGCCTGGGCATGCCGGACTTATACGCGAACCTGGGAAACACCTACCTGCGCCTGGGAGATCCGCAACAGGCCTTGCAGGCGTTCCTTTATCAGCGCCGCCTGGCGCCCCGCATGCCACAGGCCTACGCCAATATTGCTTTGGCTTACCTGGCCCTGAACGAAACGGAAGAAGCGGTGACTCTGCTGCTGGAATCCTACACGCTGGACCATTCGCCGGAGACGCTGTCCAAGATCGGGGAACTCTACGGAAAGATCGATTCCGGGAGTTGCGCCATCGCGCGCCAGACAGACCGCCCCTCGCTCAACTACGACTGTGCCCCGGTGCGGCGCGATCTCTGCAACGGTTACCGGGATCTGGTGGAAACATTCCGCGACGCCAAACTGCGCGATCTGGCGGAGCGCCTTCGCGACTCCGGCCGGCGCGAGGCAGGCTGCCGGATGGAACCGGAGGGCGCGGCGCCACCGGCGCCGGTTCGTCCCGCAGCCAGCCGGCGCCCTGGACCGGCGACGGAACCAGCGTACCCAGGGCCGATGCCCCTATGCTTGCGCGCGCGAAAAAATCTGGGCTTCGAAGATTTCCAGGCGGGCTTTGGGGTCGCGGACGGCGTTCGGACCGAGCGAACTCTTGCGAGCCAGCGCGCGGAAGAATTCGTCGGAGGTCCATCCATGCCCTTCGGCCACTTGCGGCAACAGCAGTCCTGAGTTCCGGCCCAGCCGCAGCACCGCGCCGTGCCGGCCCACTTGAAACTCGCTGGTGGAGCGAATGCGGCGAAACGGAGTCAGGACGGATAGTTCGATCCCGATGGGGCCTTCGGCCGATGCGGCGTGGCGGAAACGCGGATCTTCGAGCGCCGCGGAGACTGTGAGATCGGCGATCTCTTCCGCCAGCGGCAGACGCCCGGCGCAATTGCCGATGCAGCCGAGCAGTTCGTCGCCCTGGTGGAGGCTGACGAAAGCGCCGCGGTGGGCGGCCAGGGCGGACGAGCCACCGCTCGCGCCGGCGCGCCGGCGCTCACCGCTGCTGCGAAGCTGGGCGAGCGTGTCGCAGGCGGCGTCGAGAAGCGCTTCGCGATCGGTGGCGTCCAGATCGTAAGCCGAACGCGGAAAGTAGCCGAGAGCGGCGTAGCTGACGCAATGTTTGAAGTCGCCGGTGCGGTCGCCGGAGGTCTGGTAGTCGAGAGTGAATTGGTAAACGGGCTCGCCGGGAAGCCGGCGCAGGGCATCGAGCAGCAAGGCGATGGGGGCTGAGCCGCAGACGGTGGCGTCGTGTTGGGCCAGGGTTTCGAGGAAGAGCGTGGAATCCAGGCTGCCGGCGGCGTCGATATATTCGTGGTCCAGCGTGCGCAGCCGCTCCGCGATTTGGGAATCGGCGGGGAAGGGAACGTGGCCGAAGTTGCGGCCGTAATGCGTGAAATCGGAAGAGGCCAGGAAGACCGTTCCGGGCCGCCACAGAGCCGCCAGTTGGCCGGCGGCTCGCTCGCGCGCGGCGGCGTCCATGCGGCCCACGTAAAGCGGCGTGATGCGGGCCCGCGGCGCGGCCTTCTGCAAGAACGGCAATTGGAGTTCGAAGGAGTGATCGCAAAGCCGCGCTTCGGGGAGGCACGGGAATGGCGCCGCGTCAATCGGCACATCCCCGAAAGGGGTCGAGATGGAGGCAACGTCGGGCACGGCGACACCGCTCAATCCGCCATGGTGCGGGAAGGCCAGCAGGATGACGCGCTCCGGCGGGTCGAGCGAGAGCGAGCGATAGACCGCCGCGGCGACTGCCCCGCAATAGGCCGGGCCGGCGTGCGGCACTACGAAGCCCAGGCCGTTGCGAAAAAGGTGTGGGCCGGTTCGCTCTCGCGATTCTTCGAAGCAGCCATCCAGCAGCCGCGCCAGATCGTCAGCCAGCGCCGGATACCAGGCGCCGCTGTAAGGCGAAATATGGGTAGGGGACATGCATCACCTGGTGCTTAGAGGAAATTGGAGGGCGGACCCCCTGGTCCGCGGCCGACGCCCTCGTCGGCCTGTGCGTGTTTTGCCGGATGCTGACATCGTTGCTCCGGCGGCGCGACCAGGGGTCGCGCGCGGACGTGGGCGTCCGCCCTCCTAAATCCACGCGTTCGGTTACGCCAAGAATTTGCTGCTTTACGCATGCATCACCCGCAGCGGATGTGGAGCAGGCCGGCGGCCGGGGCCTGCTGGGCGGGCGGCGGTCCCCACCGGCCGGGGATGGGTATGCCGCAACCGGGACACTCGCCGGCGGTGGTGAGGCGGTTGCGGAGCACTTGAAAGCCGCGGCGGGCGATCAGGGTTTGGGCGCAAGACGGGCAGCGGGTGTCTTCCAGAGTGCCGGTCGAACCGGGAAGATTGCCGGCGTAGACATAGCGGAGGCCGGCGGCCGAGCCGATCTCCGCGGCCCGGAATAGCGTTTCGGGCGGCGTATGGGCGGGGCCGGTCATCTTGTAATCCGGGTGGAAGGCCGTAACGTGCCAGGGAATATCGCGGGAGATGCCCGCCAGGAATTCGGCGATGGCGCGCAGTTCGGCGTCGGAATCGTTGAAGCCGGGGATCACCAGCGTGACCACCTCCAGCCAAAAGCCCATTTGGTGGATGCGGCCGATGGAATCGAGGATCGGCGCGAGGCGGCCGCCCAGTTCATGATAGCGGCGGTCGTCGAAGCTCTTGAGATCTACCTTACATAGATCCACCCACGGCCGGATGTATTCCAGGACTTCGGGGGTTGCGTTGCCGTTGGAGACGAAGCCGGTGGTGAGACCGGCGGCTTTGGCTTGGCGGAAGACCGCGACGGCCCACTCGGCCGTGATCAGAGGTTCATTGTAGGTGCTGATCACCGCCGCTGCGCCTTGCCGCACCGCCATCTCGACCAGTTCCGCCGGGCGCACGGCCTCGAAATCCAGCGTGGAACGGAAATCGCGCAGCGCCTGGGAGGATACCCAATTCTGGCAGTAGCCGCAATGCAGATCGCAGCCCAGCATGCCGAAGCTCAAGGCACGCGCGCCGGGCAGGGCGTGGAAGAAGGGTTTCTTCTCGATGGGATCGCAGAACACCGCATTGACGTACCCCGTGGGTGCATACAGCGTGCCGCCGCTGTTGAAGCGGACCTTGCAAACGCCCGCGAAACCCGGCGGAATGGGGCAGCGGTGGCCGCAGGCGAAGCACTCCACGCGGTTGCGGTCGAGCGGGCGCCACAACTCGGCGGGAGCGGTCTGGCGGGCGAGTTTTGCTGCCAGCGTGGCCATTCGGATCTCCCAACCTGATTGTAACTCCCGGCTGCGCCGATAATTCATACCATTCATATGCGATCGGCGTAATGGCCGGCGATGCCGCTGTCTACGATCCGGCGATTCTGGTATCCTCTCATTTGGCTGCAACGCCTCGTCAACCCGAGACCGGCTCCCCGGGCATGGCGCCCCGTTTTCCGGCGGACGAGAATCCGCCGTCATGGCTCGACCGGAATTTTTCCCGTCTCCTCCTCGCGATAGCCGTGGCAGGCCTTATCCCGCGCCTGGTCTTCGGAAACTCGCAGTTCATTTCATTCGACGGTTGGTGGCACTTATTCACCGCCACCCAGGACCGCTGGCTGATGTTTTTGCGCGAGTGGAGATGGGAAGCTCATCCACCGCTGTTCTACCTGCTGTTGCGCTTCGTCGCGGGATTCGGACACTCCCACCTGATCATTCGCTCCATTGGCATCGTCTGCGGGAGCGTCGCCGGCGTCATCATCGGCGTTGTTGCCGCGAAGGTTTACCGCTACAAGGCTTCAGCCCTCCTGACCTCGGCCGCCTATACCTTCGCATGGAGCAACATCGAGATGAACTGCGACGTGCGCGCCTACCCGATGGCTCTTCTGTTTGTGCTGCTCGCGTTTGATGCCTGTCTTGACTGGACCGCGGATCCGGCTGGCGCCCGCGCGGGCCGCGCGATAGTCCGGTTCGGCGCCTATTCGTCGCTCGCCATTCTCAGCGAATATTTTGTAGTGTTCTTCCTGGCCGGATGTCTGGGTATCCTGGTCCTGCGTGTCCTGCTGCGGCCGGCTTTTCGCGTCGCGTTTCTGAATTCCATTCGGCGTGACTGGAAGGCGTGGGTGTTTTCCAGCGCTTCCGTATCTGTCTTGTTCCTGGCCCTTTTCGTATTTCAGATGAGCATCGTCAAGCCGCAGGATCAGTATTATCTTCAGCCATACATCTGGCATGATGATTCATTGTGGGGCGCCGACGTGTTCCTGCTTTCAAACCTCGTGAAGGAGATCGGTTACTTTACTCCGTTCAACATTGGACCGGGTTTGATGCTGGCTCTGGCCGGGCTGCTGTTTGTTCCCGCCTTGATCTATTTCGCCTTTGTGCGCCGGGAGCGGTGGCGCGGATTGCTCTCCGCGGACTCTCCTTTGCTGCTCGCCGGCCTGCTGGCACAGTTGGTGGTCCTCGCGCTGGCGGGAGAATACCCGTTCGGCGGCCCGTTTCGGCACCAATCCATCATCGCCCCATTTGTTTTCCTGACAGCTTTCCTGCTCCTGGACCGGCTGGCGGACGCCCTGAAAGCATTCCTGGCGCGGAATGCGTTGTTCACTACGGCGGGATTACTGGTTACTGCCAGTTTTGCGTTTGGCTGGGCCGTCTATCCATGGAGTTCCGTGCAACCAAAGTCGGCCGAATACTCGCGGTTCCGGGAACTGTTCCCTCGCCCGGAGAACATCTACGTCGGCCACATCGCCGCGATCTGTTACTACGCCGAAACCCACACGTCGAAGTGGACTTTTCAGGACCGGTTCCTTATCGACAATCAGCAGATCACCTTCTATCGGGTGAATGACGGAAACGGTCACCCGGTCGGAATTCTTCGAAACAAGGCGCAGACCTGGCTCGATTTACTCGATCCGGAAACCTACCGGATTTTGGCCGAAACACTCAGGCACGAGGGGCTCGAATCCGCCGTTCTGTTTTCTGTCGATCGAGGTTGGGATACGGCCGGCGCCAAATCCCTGGAAGAGCAGTCTCGAACTCTGGCTCAATTGGCTGGTCTCGAAGGCGGCCGCTACGCAGTGGGCCCCACCTATGCCTTCGTGGAGTTCAGGCTTCGTGACGAGGCTGTTATTCCGCGCTGAATCGCGGCATTCCCCGATAATCGACGTGCGACACAGAAGTGAAGCAGGTTGGACACCAATCGGAGCCGCGACCGTAAGGGAGCGCTTGATCTCCGGGCGCGGGTGCCGCATTCGCTCCCTAACGGCCGCGAGAAAAGTATGCGGCATTAGCCGGCATTTCTCACAGACGTTCGGCGGTGATGATGTGGCGCACGCACTCATGCGTGTCGCGTCGGCACTCATGCCGACGCCCGGCGACGACAGAGTGTCCATACCCCACCAGGGTGTCGAGACGAGTCTCGACACGGCACGCCC
>PMTR01000038.1 GCA_003167255.1 Bryobacterales bacterium | reverse complement strand
AGCAGGACGATGCCGATTAAAGCGATCACGCTGAAATCGTTCCGGCAGATGATGAGAGCGAGCAAGGCGCCGACACCCGCGGAAGGCAGCGCGGACAGGATCGTCAACGGATGAATGTAGCTTTCATAGAGGACGCCCAAGACGAGATAGACCGTAATCAGAGCCGCGGCAATCAGCACCGGCTCGTTGGCCAACGATGCCTGGAAGGCCTCGGCCGTGCCCTGATAGGCGGCCTGTATACTCGGCGGCATTCCCATTTCGTCTTTCACCTGGTTCACGGCCTTGACGGCGTCGCCCAAGGATACGTTCGGAGCCAAATTGAAAGAGAGCGTAACCACGGGAAACTGACCTTGGTGATTCACGGTGATGGGAACGGTGGTGGTCTCCACGTGAGAGAAGGTGTTGAACGGGATCTGGCCGCCATTCGGAAACGCCGAGGAGGAGTGAATCGCAGGAGCGCTGGAAGCAACTGTGCCAACACGGACGAACAAATCGCTCAGGTTGGAAGGACTCTTGTCAAACCCGGGCTTCACTTCCAGCACCACGTGATATTGGTTCAACTGCGTAAAGATAGTCGACACTTGCCGCTGTCCGTAGGCGTCATATAAGGTTTGGTCGATGGCCGATGTTGTGATCCCTAACCGCGAAGCGGTGTTGCGATCGAACACCAGCCGAGCCCCAAGACCGAGGGTTTGTTGATCGCTTGCCACGTCGCTCAATTGCGGCAGCTTCCGCAGCCTGGCGAGCATCTGCGGCGCGTAGGTATTCAACTCGGCCACGTTCGGATCTTCCAGCGTGTACTGGAATTGCGTGCGGCTCACGCGGTCTTCGACCGAGAGATCCTGAACCGGTTGCATGAACAGCGTGATGCCCGGCACCTTCGCCAGTTCCGGCTGCAGGCGGCGAATGACATCGCTGGCGCTGATCTTACGCGCGGCGAGCGGTTTCAGGTTGATGAGAATGCGTCCGCTATTCAAGGTTGTATTAGTCCCGTCGATTCCGATGAAGGATGACAGATTATCGACGGCCGGATCTTGCAGAATGACCTTGGTCAACCGCTGCTGCTGACTGGACATTTCCGGAAAGGACACCGACTGGGCTGCTTCGGAAACCCCCTGGATAACGCCCGTATCTTGAATGGGGAAGAATCCTTTGGGAATTACGACGAACAGGAAGATGGTCAAGCCGAGAGTCGCGGCCGCGATCAGCAGGGTCGCGAGCTGCCAGCCAAGCACCCACTTCAGCGTCCTGCCGTAGAAGGCGATGACCGCATTGAAGGCGCGCTCCGAGGCCCGGTAAAAGCGTCCCTGGCTCTCTTCGGGGGTGTGCTTCAACAGTCTGGAGCACATCATCGGAGTCAGTGTGAGTGAAACCACGGCCGAGGCCAGGATGGTCACGCTCAGCGTAACGGCAAATTCACGAAACAGGCGGCCCACGATATCGCTCATGAATAACAGAGGGATAAGAACGGCAATCAGGGAGACGCCGCTACATCGAAGCGGGCGATGCTCCCCTGGAAGCCGCGCTCAAAGGCTCCGCGCAAATTATCGTGGCGGCTATGTTGCGCAGGAAGAGGAACATGACCATCACCACCAGCGCCACCGTAAGCATCAGCTCGAATCGCACGTCGCTCACGGAGGCCCGAATGGTGGTGGTCCTGTCGGTCAGGGTGCTGACTTGGATGGATGCGGGCAGTGGCGACGTGAGGTTAGGCAACAGCTTTTTGATTCGATCGACGACCGCGATGATATTCGCTCCGGGCTGCCGTTGAATGTTCAAGATGACCGAAGGAGTCTGGTTCATCCAGGCGGCCTCCCGGACGTTCTCGGTGTCATCGAGGATTGCGGCAACATCGGTCAATTTGACGGGGTGGCCGTTCTTGTACGCGATGATGAGCGGAGCGTAATCGCTGCTGGAGAGCAACTGGTCGTTGGCTCCAATCTGGTACGCCTGATACGCTCCATCGAAGTTCCCTTTGGCCTGATTGACGTTGGCGGCGACGATGGCGGTGCGCAGATCCTCAAGATTGAGCCCGTAAGAGGCCATCGCCGTGGGATTCGCCTGAATCCGGACAGCCGGTTTCTGCCCGCCGCTGATGCTGACCAGACCGACCCCCGGCAACTGCGACATCTTAGGCGCCAGTCGCGTGTCGGCAAGATCCTCAACCTTTGAGAGCGGAAGCTCTGTCGAAGTCAGGGCGAGCGTCAGGATGGGGGTGTCGGCTGGATTGGTCTTGCTGTAGATGGGAGGGGCCGGCAGGTCCGCCGGGAGGTACGTGCCGGAGGCATTGATGGATTGCTGCACTTCCTGTTCGGCCACATCGATACTCAGACTGAGGTTGAATTGCAGGGTGATCACCGAGCTGCCGTCGGAACTGGTGGAAGTCATCTGCTGGAGTCCGGGCACCTGCCCGAACTGACGTTCGAGCGGCGCGGTCACCGAAGACGCCATCACGTCCGGACTGGCGCCGGGATAGAACGTAGTGACTTGAATGATCGGATAATCCACTTCCGGCAACGCCGAAACGGGCAACTGCGTATACCCTACCGCCCCTGCCAGCAGGATGCCCACCATCAGCATGGTGGTGGCCACCGGCCGAAGAATGAAGATCCGGGACGGGTTCACCTAACTTCCCCTCCGGGTCCTGCCGCCCCTGGTTGCCGCTGTGGGGCCGTAACATCTTGCCTGGTGGGTAACTGCGACGCATTCCAGCCTCCGCCCAACGCTTCGATCAGCAGCACGCTGGCTGTCAGGCGGCGGGTTAACAGGGTTACCGCTGTCACGTCGGCGTTGAGCAGCGTTGCCTGTGAGATGATGACCGGAAGATAACTTGCCGTTCCGGATCGGTACTGCGCGGTGGATATGTCGAGAGCACGATTGGCCGCTTGAACTGTTTGCTGTACTTTGTCCGCCTCCTTCGCCAGGATTCGTAACGCGGCCAGGTTGTCTTCCACCTGCTGCATGGCCGTCAGCACAGTTTCCCGATAGGCGGCCACGGTGGCATCATAGGCGGCCCGCTGTTCCACCACCACGCCGCGGCGGCGGCCCGCATCGAAAAGCGTTTCCGCCAGTTGCGACCCAACCGACCAGAACCGGCTGGGCCAGGTGAACCATTTTGCCAGGCTGGAGCTTTCCAGCCCGCCGCTCCCCGTCAAGCTCAGGTTTGGATAGAAGGCCGCCATGGCGATCCCAATTTGCTCGTTGGCCGCGGCCACCTGCCGCTCAGCGCTGGCGATGTCCGGCCTTCGCTCCAGCAGTTCCGACGGAACCCCCGGCGGCACCGGCGGGGGCGAAGTCTTCAATGTTACCGGCGGAATGGTGAGTTCCGCGGGTGCTTTGCCGATCAGGATGGCGATGGCGTGTTCAAACGCCGCGCGCTCGACGCCAAGGTCCAGCAACTGCGACTGTACGGCGTACAGTTGCGACTCTGCCTGGGCAATGTCGAGGTCCGACGCTATGCCGGCGGAGAAGCGGTCCCGTGTCAGCTTGAGATACTCCTCATAAGACGCCTCAGTGCGAGTGAGTAACTCCGCTTCTCCGTCTTTGCCGTGAAGACCGAAGTAGTCTTGCGCCAGTTCGGCCTGGTAGAGCAACCGGGCATTTCCCACGTTGGCCGCCAGAGACTGGGCAGTGGCGGTGCTCGCGGTCACGCCGCGGCGAATGTTTCCCCATAGATCCGGCTCCCACGCAACGTTGAACGGCAGATTGAAACTTTTTCGGGTGCCCGATCCGGCGCTGGTTCCAGCGGTAGTGCCGCCGCCCGCGAAGGTGACAGCCGGAGCAGTGGTCACCGTCGGCGACAACGCGGCGCGGGCCACGCTTACCGCGGCCTTGGCTTGCTGGTACTGCGCCTCCGCTTGCAGTACATTCTGGTTTGAAACGCTGACCTGCTCCTCCAGCGCATTCAGGGCCGCATCCTTGTACAGTTCCCACCATCGGCCTTTCGAGTAGGCGTCGCCAGGCTGCGATTGCTTCCACCCGGCCGCTTCCGCTTCCTTGAAGTTCACGGGCGGCTGCTCTTTGAATGCCGGCGGTGCGGCGGCCGAAGGCTTTTTGTAACGGGGACCCACCATGCATCCGGCCGAAACCAGCAGCAGGGTGAGGAGCGTCGTCGCCGGGAACTTCGGAGGCGGGTTCATCTAACTTCCCTTTCGGGCCTTGCTGCCCTTCTTGGCCGAGGGGTTCACCGAGGTGCTGACCGGGGCAGTTACGGTCGAGCTGGCCGCGGTGTTCGCGGAGGGGATCTGAGCGCTGACCTTGCTCCCTTCCTGCAGTTTGTCGACGCCGGTCATCACCACGACCTCTCCCGGCGTCAGCCCCGAAGTGACTTCAGAGTCATCGCCCTCCGTAGTGCCGATGGTGATCGGACGCACGGTCACCGTTGAATCCGCTTTGACAACGTATACGTAGATCGCTTGCGAGTTGCGTTGTACCGCGGCAGTTGGCACCAGGGTTACTCCGTGCTTCTCCTGTACCAGCAATTTCGCGTTTACGAACTGATTGGGAAACAGCGTACCTTTCGCGTTCGCGAATGTCGCTCTCAGTTTGAGCGTGCCGGTGGTCGGATCGATCTGATTATCGAGTGTTGTCAACGACCCCTGCGCCAGCTTCGTCTTGGCGTCGCGGTCGTAGGCATCCACTGCAAGCGTCTGCCCGGCGGCCATCTTCTTGAGCACGACCTGAAGCTGATCTTCGGAGATCGTAAAGATGGCGCTGATCGGATCCATCTGTGTGATGACCAGCAATCCGGTGGTGTCGCTAGCTTGAACGATATTCCCGGGGTCGACCAGCCGCAGCCCAATGCGTCCAGTCACTGGAGCCGCGATCTTGCAGTAAGCCAGATTGACCTTGGCGCTCTCGATTTGACCCTCATCGATTTTCACCACTCCCTCGTCCTGATGCACGGTTGCCTGTTGGGTGGCAAGTTGTTGCTCCGGGATGGCTTTCTGCGGAACCAACTGTTGATAGCGAACCAGGTCGATGCGCGCGTTCTCCAGGGCGGCCTGGTCCCTCATCAGTTGCCCTTCGGCCTGGGTCAATGCCGCCTGATACGGCCCGTCGTCGATTTCCGCTAACAGATCGCCCTTGTGGACGGTGTCGCCTTCACGATAGCGAACGCTCATCAATTGTCCGTCGACGCGGCTTCTCACCGTAACCGTCGCGAGGGGCGTAACGGCGCCAAGCCCCGAATAGTATACGCCGATGTCCCCCTTGTGGGATGCCGCCTCCACCACTGGTATGGGCGGCGGACCTTTCGCGGCGGCGGCCTTTGCCGCGCTAGCGGATTTCGCTGCGGCAATTCTCAACCACACGAAATACGCGCCTAAACCCAGCACGAGAAGAACGGCCAGCCACAGCCACAGCCGGCGCCGGCGGGAAGGCTTGGGCTTCGCAGGTCGAGCGCTCTCCGCCGGGGCCGGGGTGACGGGTGCGGGTGGAGCGGAGGCCGGCTCATGAGTTTCGGGAGGCTGTTCGGCCGGCATCCTTGAGCTATCGAGCATATGGTTCCTGGCGAGGAGTCGCGCGATGGCCTACTCCTCAAGCCCCAAGGCCGATGACGGGCAGCGCAGTGAAAGCGAAAGCTGCCAGAGTATCGAAGGGTTCGGCAAATTGGGCATGATTGTGAAGACCGCTCTGCGTAATAGAGCACGAGACCAGCCAAGTGCGCCCTGGTGGTACTGCCGCAGTGACACGGCGGGAATGTACCCGGGAAGAGTGCAGAAGCTGCACGTAGGTGTGCCAGATTTGCTATCGCCCCAAAGTTCCCCGTTCCTGCCGCGGATGGATTCTCATCCGTAGCCGGACCGCCGGTTCGAGTTGCACGCCGTCGATCAGTATCAGTAGAGGGTCAACCTCCCAGATATTCGGCGTGAGCGTACGTGCCTAACCGGGTGTTGTATACGAGATACCAGCCCTCATGGTCGGGGTCGTCGTAGATCACGATCTGGTCGCCAGTCCAGTTCCAGCCCTCAACGATGTTGTAATCGTACGGGGCGACGTCCCAGTAGAAATTGCCGAACCAGAAGCGTTCCCGGTTTCCACCGGCAAGGTTGAATCTAAATTGCGCTCCAATACCACCGGTGAAATGTCCGTGTGCCCACGGCTGAGCGAGGCGGTAATTCGCATCGTTGCGGCCACTATTATGTCCGATCCATTTATCGTTCTTGACGTCAACGTGCGGAACGTCCGGGTGACCTTGCCTGTCCACGGCAACGTGGTTCCCGGCCGGGGCATTGGTCTGCTGACCTCGTGCGGGGGTCGAAGCGCGCGCCGGCGTGGGAGTCCTCGCGGGAGCAGGACCGCGAGCGGGAACGTGTCCCCCGCCGACCGCCGGGTGAGCACCGCCGCCTTTTTGCTGCCCACCGCGTTGCGCAAAAGCAGCCACGCAAAATAGAAGTGATAGCACTATAAGTTTCTTCACGTTAACCTCTCTGGCGATATCTCGCCGTTAAATCCCTTTGCACGTGCAGTTCCACCATGCCGAATTCACTCGCAACCTGCCACAGTGCCAGCGACTATAATGGCGGATCTCCGATGCGTCCCATCATCCGCCTGATTCCGCCGGTGCTTGCTCTGGCGCTGCCGTTGGCCGGCCAGACGCCGTTCGCCTGGAAAGACCTCGGCGGCGACCGCATGGAACTGCGCGAGCGAGGCCGCCCGGCGCTGGTTTACAATTACGGGCCGCAGCTTCGTGAAGGGGCGCCGGAAAGCCAGCGCCGCTGTTGCTATTTCTTCCCGGTCTGGACTCCGGCTGGCGTTTCGGTGCTCGACGACTTCCCGGCCAACGAATTGCACCACCGCGGCCTCTACTGGGCCTGGCCGATCGTGGAAGCCGACGGCCAACAGTTCGATTCCTGGAAAAATCTGACCGTTCAACTGCGCCCCGCCGGGGCTCCGGGGGTGAGCGCGACCGCGCGCGAAGCGCTCCTCACGGTGCGAAATCTCTGGCAGGCCGGCGGCCGCGACATCGTGCGGGAAGATCTGCGCCTGACGGTCTTCCCCACGCGCGATGGCGCGCGCGAATTCCGCGTGCAGCTCATCTGGGAAGCGATCTCCGGTGCGGTGACGCTGCGCGGAGCCACCGATCCCGGCAAGAGTTCCGGCGGTTTCGTAGCCCACTTCGCGCCCGCCGAACAAAGAGTGCTGCGCGCCGACGGCCAAGTGGTTACGAAGGACGAAGATTTGAACCGGCACCGCTCGGTGGAAGTGGAAGGCGTCTACGCAGGCAAACGGGCGGTGGTGCGGATCACTCCCGACGAGCGAAACCCCGGTGTGCCGTATCAATGGATCCTGCGGACCCGCGGCTTTGCCGGCGCATCCTTCCCCGGCCGCACCGGCGCCATCGACGGTTACACGCTCGAACCCGGCGAGCCGCTCACGCTGGCGTTCCGGGTGCGCGTCGCCGACATGCGATGATGGTGCCGTAGAACATTACAGGAGGAGACCGATGATGACGTTTTCGCGCCGTGACCTGGCGGCATTGCTTCCCGCGCTGGCCTTCCGCGCCTCCGCGCAACAGACCGAGGCGCCTGCCGTGCTGCCGGCCAAGATCTACCACTCCGCGCAGATCCCTTATACCGGCGCCGATGAGAAACAGGGCCGCAAATTCTTCCTGGGAACCACGCAAACCGGCTTCAATATCGAAACACACGAGACGATTCTCGGCGCCGGCATGGACACGCACGCTCCGCACAAACACGAGCACCCCGAAATGCTGATCATTGTATCGGGTACGCTCGAAGTGCACATGGAAGACAAATCGGAAACGGCCGAAGCCGGTTCAATTGTCTATTTCTCTTCGAACATACTCCACAACGCCCACAATCCCGGCACGACGCCCTGCCGCTACTACGTGATCGAGCTGCGGGGCGCGGCAGCGTAAGGGATTTGGGAAATGGAGGCGGGTGGTGGGCGGTCGCGGCTCGTGCCCTTCGTCGCCGCCCGCTCGGCGCAATTACGACACCAAGGAGCAATAGCGTTACGCCGTTGTGGTCACGGGCGGGGACTCGATCCTGAACTGGAACGGATGCGCGGACGCCGCATTGCCATGTCCCCAAACCGACGGCGAGATACGGATATCCGTTTTGCCGAGCGGAATCAGGTCTTCCATGGAGCGCACCTTTCCTTGCTCACGAGGCTAACTTCTTCAGCAGCCACGCCATGTTCTGTCCCAGCACCTTCATGGTGCGGATGCCTTCCTCGTCCTTTTCTACTTCGCCGGGTTCCCGCCCGATTCCGATGTTCCAGTAGGATGAGCCCGGTATGATCATCTCGCTGATCAGGAAAAAGTGGTTCAGGGCATCGAAGGCGTGAATCGCCCCGGCTCTTCGCACCGCGATCACTCCCGCCCCCACCTTACGGCGGAACATGCCGTCATTGGCGCCTCCCACCATGCAGGCGCGGTCGATCAGCGCCTTAATCTCAGGCGAGACATCGGCCACGTAGGTGGGCGAACCGAGCAGAATACCGTCCGCCACCGCCATTTTTTCGATATAGGCGTTCCCCATATCGTTATTCTGCGCGCACCGGCCGTCTTTCCGGACCGAGCATTTGCGGCACGCCAGGCACCCATGGATCTTCGATCCGCTCAGTTCCACCAGTTCGGTTTCGATGCCTTCCTTTTCCACTTCGCCGAGCACGTAGCGGAGCAGAATCGCAGTATTGCCGCCTCTTCTCGCACTGCCGTTGAAAGCGATCACCTTCATATCAGACCTGCCGTTCCGAAACCCTATTCTCTCTCCTGGCAGGGTCGCGCGTCACGGGAGTGAAAACCGGTTGACGCCCGGCGCGAGTTCCCGGCGCACGCCTTACCATACAAACTCGCCGGGCGTGCCGGGCGGCAGCGTGATGGTGAGGGCGCTACTTCAGATCGTCGCCAAGCCGTCTGTGAATTGGCACCCCGAAAAACGTGGTTTCCAACTACCTCTCCGGATCCTTGTTCAAAAGCGGTGTTACTGCTTCTGGCGTCAGAGCACGGACCGGCGACCCACGAAACCCCTTAGGGTCCCGCGTGACGATGCACTCGCACCCCGCCAATCGCGCCGCGGCCGCGGTTACGGCATCCTCAAAGTCAGAAAAAGGCAATTGCAGCGCCTCTTGAACGACTGCGCCATCGACGGCGGCTACTCCAAAGACTCTCAGGATCGCAGAGACGATCCGCCTGGCTTTGTTATTACCCATCTCTTTTCGGATCAGGTAATGGATTGTCGTCACCGCGTGGGCGGCCAGCATGCCTTCGGAGCTGCCCGTCTCGATGGACGCCCAGGCCGCCGCGCTGGCCTCCGCATAGGGTTGCCGGTCGAGCAGAACGTCCAGGACGACATTGGTATCGAAGAGGATTCTTTTCATCGATATTTCGCCGCCAGATGCTTCCGGTACCCGTTGATGTCCGCACGCTTGAGAACTCCCCGGACCGAACGCAGAATCGAGGCGTCGCCTGCGGTGGAAGAAGGCGGCGTAGCGACCGCGGAGAGGTAGGTTTCAACCATCTCCGATACAGAGACGCCCCGCAGTTTCGCGTATTGCTTCGCCCGCGAAACCACGCGGTGGTCCACGCTCAAGGTGAGCTTTGCCATATACGTATGATACCAGAAGTTCTGTACGTATAAGATTCCGTGGCCGTCGGACCGGGCAATGGTGGGGCGCTACTTCAGATCGTCGCCAGGAGGTGATACTTCGCAGCATGCGACTCAACAACCCTCCTGCGACCGTGGCCGGGATTTGGCTCTTCCCGAGTCTTCACTAGTCCAAAAGACTCCAAGAGGGACACATCCCGCCTCACTGCCTTGCGATCACGCCTGAGTGCTCCAGCAAGCTCTGAGACGGAATGCGGCCTCGCACGAACAGCGTGAAGCACTCGCACTCGTTGTGCTGAAAGTACCCGCAACAGATCGGTAGGATCTTCGAACGTCATCGTGATCTCGGATGGAAGCCGCTCACCGCGATCCAGTTTTCGCGCGCGTTCCAGCGATCGCTCAATGAACGCCTCAACGCTTCCGGACGCCACCGTTACGCGTCGTGGCATTTTCTTAGCGACCTTTGCGGTGTTCTTCATCTTCTTTTCTCCAAAGCTCGCGCACTTCCTCATAGAACCGCGCGGCCAGCGATTCGTACCCCGCGAATTCGAACGCTTCTTGCCTTCAGTGCCCCATCTGCTCGACGTGAAACGCGCTTGGAAAGTCGGAGTTTCGTAGCCTGTCACCGAATTTCCGGAGAATAAACCTTTCCACGCCGGAGGGATAACCGGATAACCATCAGGGCACATCCAACGCCGCCAAGACAGTATACGGGACTTTTGGGGAACGGGCGGTGAGGCATTCAGCGAGATTCGCGCCGGCGTTGGAGTAGTTGGGCCAAATCAGCGATTTCCATTTGTTCGGCGCGTGGGTAGACGGAGATCAGCGATTCAGTTGCCGGTGCGGTATTGATCACTTGGAACTCGGCTGGCATCCTGGAACCAACGAACAATAGGAACTGCATACCTGGCACCGAGAACTTGTGATAGTGGAAGCCGCTGTCGTTGCCGCTCATGGGAAGAATGAAATATGACGCAACGTCTGTTGTACTTGAAACACCAACATTCAGCGCCATGCGGTCCGGAAAGGCACTTTCGGCTAACAAATACCTCCGCAATGGCTCCTCGTATGGCCCAAGATCAATCCTGATTATCGGCACTCCTGGAAGTCGCCAGTCGCGGACGGCGGCACGCCAAAACACGCTCAAGCCAAAATAGATGATTGGCGTGATCGCAATCTCCGGGACGGCCGATGCCTTAAAGATTTGGATATCCTGATCTCCATACCAGGGTTCCGCGGCTAAGAGCACTTTCCGAATATTGAATTCGCCTTCGCCCCGATAACAGTTGCTTAGAACCCAATCCTCGCCGTTGATTCGAAGACGTTGCTCGCATTCATCGCAAAGAAGATACTCTTGAGTTTGGGCGGAAGTCGTCCGCACAACGCCGCCGGAGATGAGCAAAGGATGTGGATTCTTCTTCCCCGTCGCGCGAAGGGTCTTGAAATTAGCCTTCGGCACGAGATGGCTCTTGCAGAGCGGACGAACTTTCAGGCATAGACGGCAAGTGTCAGTCGGACGGCTCACTGAATTATCCCGAATATCATTGTTACACAGCATGTACTTCCGGTAATTTGGTGACAGGCCACGCAACTCCGAATCTCCACAGCGGGCAGCCCCGCCCGTAGCCACCTACGTTTCGGGTAGCGGGAAACCGGTCCCGCGTCAGGGGAGTGAAAACCGGTTGACGCCCGGCGCGAGTTCCCGGTGCGCGGCCCGCCATATGAACTCGCCGGGCACGCCCGGCGGCAGTGTGATGGTAGCGGCCATCCCCGCTTCCCGCGGTTCCAAGCGCACCTCCACTTTTCCCTTGGGGTGCGGCACCGAACCCGAAACGAACTTCAGCTTGTTCAGGTGGGGCCGCACCACCACGCGGCTGAAGCCGGGCGCGGCCGAATCTACGCCCAGAAGCGTCCGGAAGATCTCGATATTCGGGCTCGCGCTCCACGCGTGGCAGTCGGAACGCGACGGGCTGTTGGGCAGGTCGATGGTCTCGGCAAACGTGGTCAGCCCGCGGGCCAGCATGTCTCGCCAGTCGCCCAACCGATCCAGGTAGGTGTCGCCCTCGCCCACTTTGGCCAGCGCCAGGTTCATGTAGAACTTGAAAAACAGCGCTCCCTGCGCCAGGCGCGGCGCCGTCAGGGTGCGCAACATCAGGTCGCGCGCCGGCGTCCCCGTAATCACGTCTCCCAGGACCGCCATGGTATTGGTGTGTTGCGAAAACTGCTGTTTGGCCGGCGTATCGGCGTACAGACTGCTGGCGGCGTCCCAGTAAAGCCGCTGCGCCGTTTCGCGAAGCTGCCTCTCGCGCGCCCCGTAAACCTCGGAGAGCCCGGGCAGACCCAGCGCGGTTTCCATCTCCGCCGCCCAGCGGTACGCCAGCAGCAGCAGCAGGTCGTAGGGCGCCGACGATCCGCCGGCTTCCTGTGGCGCCTCGCCCGTGGGCCACTCCGGCGCCCAGTCGAAGTAGCGCCACCACGGCAATGGGCCGAGCGAGCCGTCCTGCTTCTGGTACCCTTCGAAGAAGCTCAACACGGCGCGCACCCCGGGCAGCATGCGGCGGACGAAGGCCGGGTCGTCCACATACCACCAGTAATCCCGCACCATCCCGATCCACCACAGCGAGAAGCCCGGTATGTACTGCTCGAGGCGCGTGGGGTAGCGGCTCATGGTGCAGGCATCGCCCAGCCGCGAGTCGTTGATCTGATCAATGGCATTGCGCATCAGCCGCGTGTCGCCGGAATTGAAAATCGAAATCATGCATTGCACCCGCGTGTCGCCCACGTATTGGAGCTGTTCGTAATACGGGCAGTCCATGTAGGTTTCGTGGGCGCACAGGCGCGCCGTCCGCCAGCCCACGTCCAGAATCCGGTTGACTTCCGGAGAGCCGCCGTCGAACTGCGCGCGCCTCTCGAAGGGGTAGCCCACGTAAGTCGCGCGCAGGTCTTCGATGGTGAGCGGCTGGTCCTTCGTCTCCACGTCCAGTTCCAGGTAACGGTACGCGCGCCACCACAGCGGGCGAAAGGTGCGCTGGCTTCCGCCGTCGGGGATGAACTGGTCCCGGGCGCCGATGAACTGTTTGCCCTCCACCTCGTTGCGGTCCCCCTTTTCGCGGCTTCGGCTTCCGGGCGCGGCCGGCAGGTAGAGCGATTCCGCATAGCCCAAGGTAACCACCGCGTCCTTCCCGCCGCTCACCGTCAGCTCGGGATACGCCGTGGTGAGCCAGGTCTGGTCCAGGAGCAGCGTGGCATGGGTGCGTGCGGGAATCTGGAACGGCGCGGGCTGCGCCGGGAACACCGTGGGCTGCGGAATGCCCGCCACGCGCCGGACTCTCTGCAATCGCTCGGGCCGCTCTTCCATCGCCGGAATGGACCGCTCCACCAGCATCCAACGCGAGTGGACATCGCGGGCTTCGCGCCCCGCCGCCGGGCTCACCACCTCCGCCGCCGGCCAGTGTGAGTCGTCAAACTCCCTGTGTTCCCAACCCCACGGGTGCTGCGTGCCTGCCACCCGGTCGCCCGGCCCCACCACGAAATAGTCGCGCACCTCGCGGGCCGGAACCGGCGAATAGGATTCGTCGCGCGCGCATTTCCAGTTCGTGCCCGTGTTCACCACGCTCTCAGCCGGAGTATCTCCGTCCACCAGGAATCCGGTTGCGAAAGTCACCTGGGCTTCCGGAGCCAATTCGCCGAAGTTCCACACCACCGCGGCAAACACGTTCCTGCCGGGCTCGAGGTAGGGCGCCGCGTCCACCGTTTCATACCGCCAATGGAACAGGTCGCCGCGCGCCGGTCCCCAGGCTGCGCGCCGCCCGTTCACGAACAGTTGATAGCGGTTGTCGCCGCTCACGTGGACCATGAACCGCTCCGGCTTGGCCGCCAGTTCGAAGGTCCGGCGGAAATGGTACACACCGTACTCGGTGGCCGGAGCGCCCGGCACAGCGATCCAACTGGCGCGCCACGGACGCCGGATCAAGTCCGGGCGACCAGGCGCGGCGGCGGCGCGTTCCTGCGGCCGCGCATCGGAAAGGGATGCGGACGCAACCAGCGTGGCGGCGCCGGTTTCCAGTAGAAAACGCCGGCGCGTAGATGGATATCGGGAAGCAGATGGCGAGTTTGGCATGCGTCAGAAACAGTAGCGCGCCGTGAGGATCGAGTCAATAGTGCCGCTCCCGACCCGAGGTTTGGTAGGGGTGAACGGAACGTGAATCGGCGTTGTGATGCGTGATAGGTCGCCTGTAGTCGCGCAGCGTTTACCGATGTGTCGGCTCCGGGCGGATCACGGCGTGTCCGGACAGAATCCATCCCGCGGATACGACTAAAAGTAGCTACCGATTGAGGCCCGCGCGCTGGTTGGCATCATTCACATCCTCAGAATAAGGGACTGCGATAGAATGATCGGATGCTTTGCCGTACCGCGCTTTTCTTCCTCTCCGTACCACTGTTCGCGCAGATCCCTTTCACGCAGTTTGTGGTGTTCGGCGACAGCCTCTCCGACAACGGAAACTTCTACGCAGGAACAAGTCTACTTGGCGCTCCTCAGCCTGGTCCGCCGTTGTACGCGACGGGTGAATATACGGACGGCACTAACTCGATTCCCTCCACCAGTGGGCCTCTGGGTCTTTGGATCGAGCAGCTCGCGGCAATCATGAATCTGCCCGTTCCCCAACCCTATGCTAAGGGCGGTACGAATTATGCGGTCGCGTCCGCGCTAACCGGGACAAATCCGGCCTTTTCGCCGACGGCGCCTAGCGTACCGTATTTAACCGATCAACTCAATCTCTTTCTGGCAGCGAATCGCACCCCCGCTGTGAATGCCTTGTACGTGTTTTGGGGTGGCAGTAATGACATCCTCGGGGGTGGGGCCCCGGCTACTGCGGTTTCGAACGTTCAAGGTAACATCGCCACGCTCGCGACCGCCGGCGCGAAGTATTTCTTGTGGGTGAATCTACCGCCTTTGGGAGAGGTTCCGGAAAACATCAATACCAGCAGCCGCTCCGCCCTCGACGCGGCGTCCGTGACATACAACCAGGCGACGACCAATGCGATCGCGCAACTCAAAACGGCGCACCCCGGGATTACGATTGTCACTCTCGATGCGTATTCCCTGTTTCTTTTGTCCACCCAGAACCCCTCGCTGTATGGCTATGTCAATGTCACGTCGCCCGCACAGGGAGTGAGCAACGTCAACCCGAATACCTATCTGTTCTGGGACATGCTTCATCCCACCACCGCCGCCGACGCTTATGTCGCAAAAGGCGCCTACAATGCGATTGTGTCCGCATTCGGCGGACCGAGCTACACCTGCACCAACGCCACGCCGCCGCTGATTATGTCGATCGATTCGGCAAGCGCCTACGGAGGATACTCCTATTTCACATCTGGCTCATGGCTGGAGATCAAGGGCACGAACCTTGCGGATCCTGCCGACCCGCGATTGACGGTCGCCACCAATCTCGGCCAGTGGACTTCGAGCGACTTCAACGGAGTGAACGCTCCTACATCGCTCGACGGCATCAGCGTGAGCATCAACGGCAAGCCGGCCTACGTTTGGTATCTCTCACCGACGCAACTCAACGTTCAGGCGCCCGAGGATTCGACCTTAGGGAATGTCGCCATCACGGTCACCAACTGCAAAGCGACCAGCCCACAATTCATGTTCGCGCGGCAGCCGCTGGCTCCCGGCTTGCTGGCGCCGGCGAATTACAGCGCCAACGGTACGCAATACATGGTGGCCACCTTCGCATCGGATGGCGCTTATGTGTTAAACACCAGCACCGGTGCGTCGTTTGGCTTGAACAGCCGGCCCGCCAACTCGGGAGATCTGATTATCGCGTACGGCGTCGGGTTCGGAGACGTGACTCCGGCGATCCTGCCCGGCGTTATCGTCCAGCAGAGCAACGCTCTCGCAAACCCGGTCACGATCTCCTTCGGATCGGCAAATGCGACACTCGCGTCCGCTGGGCTGGCAGGCAACTTCGTAGGCCTCTACGAATTCTACATCACTGTCCCGCCCGGACTTGCCAACGGCGACTACCGGATCAACGTTACGCAAAATGGGACTATCGTGCCGCAGACATTGTACTTGACTGTGCACAACTAACCGTCATCTCACCTGGCAGCACACCTCGCCCACCCAGCCCGCAGGCAGGAGTGTTTGTCGCCTGCCGAGAGCGGCATGTGACGGGTTCAGCTAAGTTTAGTCAATTAAGAAGCCGGTGGGTCCTGGATGACGGCGCATCCGGAAGCTATCTTAACCAGTTCCGGGCCAGAAGTCCCCATCTGGGAAGCTTGAGCTTGCTAGCCACCCACTGCGGCGATAGATCCGTGAAGCACCCTAACAGGGTGCTGAAAAAAGCCAGATCAACACTAGCCGCCGATGAACGCAGATAAACGCAGATTGAAAAAAATTGGTTTATCCGTGTTCATCGGCGTTAATCGGCGGCTCAAAATGCCTTTCTCTGACTTTTTCAGCAGCCTCCTAACACGGCAGAAGCGTCGTCGAGATCGCACTGCGCGACGCCGCGTCTCTTTCTCCTCGCTCGGCGCCGGCGCCGCGCTCCGTTCCCGAGCGCGCCGTGAAAGTCGGGTCGGAAGCGCGAGCGGCCGGGCGGCCGCGGCGCGCCCGCCGGCCTCCCGTACTTGGCAAGGTGAGCCCGGCCGGCATGGGTCTTCCCGTTTCTTAAGATCCCGGGCGGATGCGGATGGCTTGTCCGCCGCCGGTGACCATGGTGGTCTTGAGACTCATCGAACGGTTCACATTTCTCTGTTCCAACACCGTGTGGGTTGGGTTACTGGCCGCGTCCGGCGCGTCCGAATAAACTTCCGCAATGAAATTGCCGGAAGGCAGGAATTCGAGCGAGATCTCCACTTGCGCCCCGTGGGAACCGGCGATGCTGCCGACATACCATTCCCGGCCATGCCGCCGGGCGATGGTGATATAGTCGCCCACCTTGGCATTGAGCACCCGGGTTTCATCCCAGCTCGCCGGCACCGCGCTCAAGAAGGCCAGCTCCTTCTGTCCCTGGTAGGCCTCCGGGTAATCCGAAACCATCATGAGTGGGCTATCGAAGACCACGAAAAGGGCGGTCTGGTGCGCGCGCGTCCCCATCACCATAGGCTGGTCATTCCGAGGGACGAAATCGGCGGCGGTGGAGTTGTGGAAGCCGCCGGGGGTGTAATCCATCGGGCCGGCCAGCATGCGGGTAAAGGCCAGCATGACGTTGTGGTCGGGCGTGACCCGGGCGCTCCACTTGTTGTACTCGAGCCCCAGCACGCCTTCGCGCGTCAGGAGGTTGGGGTAAGTGCGGCTGATGCCGTCGGGCTTGAAGGCGCCGTGGAAATCGACCATCAGATGGTGGTCGGCGGCTTTCTTCGCCACGCTTCGGTAGAAATCCACCATCTGCTGGTCGTCGCGATCCATGAAATCGATCTTCACGCCGGCGATGCCCCATTTCTCGTAGAGCGGAAAGACCTGGTCGATCTGGCGGTTCATGTCGGTCCAATGGGCCCATAGCCAGATCTTGACGTTCTTCGACTGCGCGTAGCTGAGCAACTCCGGCATGTCGATATTGGGGTTGGCCTGCGAGAGGTCGCTTCCGGAATCATAGGGTCCCGGCGCGACCGGGCGGGCCCAGCCGCCATCCAGCATGAAGTATTCGAAGCCGGCTTGCGAGGCGAAATCCACGTAGTGCTTGGCGGTGGCCGTGTTCTTACCGGGCCGGAAGTTCACGTTCTCGTCATAAGGGCCGGACCACCAGTCCCAGGCGGCCTTGCCGGGCTTGATCCAGGAGGTATCGGCGATCGCCGAGGGCGGATTGAGGTTGTCGACGATGTGCGATTCGATCAGCCGCCCCGGCGCGCTCGCGATCATCAGCACGCGCCACGGCGACGGGGCCGGAGTGGCCACCGCCACCGAGAGGTTGGGGTCGTCGATATGGGGAGAGAGACGCGCCTCAAGGGCTTTGGCGTCCCGACCCGAGTGCGTCAGATACATGCCCGAGTAGTTTTCGATATGCGCCTCGGTGATGGCCAGGAACCCGACGCCGGGCAATTCGGTGAGCAGGGGTAGGGCGATGAGAGACTCCGGGTGGATGGCGCTTAACGGAAGGATCTGGTAGTTGTCCTCCCACGAAGTTCGAAAGTTCCGCAGGATCAGGGGGTAGGTGGTAGCGTCCTTGGCGATTACGAACTGGGTCTTCTCGTTGACGATGAGCAGGTCGGTCAGGGCGTCCTGGCGGGGAACCACGTAGCGGAAGGCCACACCATCGTCGTAGGCCCGCGCTTCCACCGTGAATTGCCGCGAAAGCCCCGCGGTCTCGCGCAGGTCGATGGCGACGGCGTTGCAGACGTTGCGTATGGATTTGGATTTCCCCGCCGGGACTTCGTAGGTTTCATCGATTTTGGAGGAGCGCACGGCTTCGATGCGCACGGCGGCACCAAGGACCGGCTGGCCCAGCAGGTCGAGCCCGAGGTTCGAGCGTTCGATCATGGGCTTGCCGCGATAGGTCACCTCATAGACCAACTGGCCGCCGGTGGGCTGCGCCGCGGGACCGGCCACGGTTGAGAACGTCGCCTGGATTGCGCCATCCGGGGACGATACGGTTGCCGGCCCGGTTTGAGCGGACGCCAGACCGGCAGACAGAAGAAGACAGGCACACAGGGCGGGGCAGCTCTTCATGATCATCATCATTCTATTCTCAGCTAGTTTTTCGACAGCGCGTCACCCCTGGATCGAATTGAAACGGGGTCGCCGCAGAGCGCCAGCCAACGGCAGCAGCGATGGCGGCAGCGCCCTTGCTATTTGTACACCGCAAGGTACTTTCCCTGCTGATCGAACGGGATCATAGTGATTAACTGCCGTCCTTTGGCCGCATTATTTATCGCTGCTGCAAGGTCCGTTTGATCCGCCGCAATTTGTTCAACAAAATATTGCGACGATGTGGATTGGGCGTGAACGGCGGGAACACGGAGCCGGCCTAGAGTATTCCAAGCCAGCGATACAGCGATTATTGTCAGGATCACTTTCGTGTACAGGTCTGCGAAGCGCATGATTTCATCCTTTCCGATGTCGTTGACCGCTATTCGCCATTGTAGACGTTAAACCGCCCCGCAAATCGCAACTGGAGCCGTTTGGAAACCGGCCGTTTCCGGCCCACCTCTTCTTGCGGCGAATCGGTCAGTGCCACTTGGGGCGAATCGCCCGGAATTTTCCCGGAAATGCCCGGCCGCTACCGCACGGCCAGCGTTACTCCGTCCTGGCTGGACACGCCGCTGATGGTTATGTGGACCGGCACGTTGCTGCCCGCTTGCACGCCCGGCGACATCTGCGCGTTGATCTGCAGCACGCCCGGCATGTACCCCGGAGCAGCCCCGGCATACTGAACCGTGGCCGGCTGGCCGCCGATGTCAACGGAAACCGCGGCCAGTGGTTTGGGCAGAACATCCACGGCGGGCCGCCCATCCACACCCGGAGGGTCGGTGAGGCCTTCGCCCGTGGCCCACAGGATGACAACCGAGCCGCGGCTGGCGGGATTGGCCACCGAATTGATGCTGTTGTCCTGGTTCAGAATGGATCCCTGCCCCATTCCACTCGCGCTCGCGGTGAACAAACCGGGCGCCGTTGCGCCGACCGGGACCTTGAGCGGATCGCTGCGCACACCCTGGTATTCCACCTGCACGTGCGTCGCCGGATTGGTGGCGCCGAAATAGGGCACCACGGCCGAGCACTGCGTGGCCGAAACGAACACCAGCGGCGCCGGAACGCCGTCGAACAAGACGCGAACACTGGCGACGGCGGTGCTCACCATGCCGCTCGAGTCCAACGTGAGGCCGGCCAGAGCGGCGGGACCCATGCCTGTGCCCCAGATGTCCACCATCTGTCCGGGCGCGATGGCGAGGCCGTATGAGGCCGCGTTGGTCACCGCCTGCACGACCGGTTTCGGCACCGGCAATGGGGCCGGCGGGATCACCAGCAAGGTGATGGAATTAGCTGGAAACACGGTGGTCAGCGAGCCAGCGTTGGTGGCGATGCCGGGTTGCTCCACGATCGCGGCCAGGTTCGCGCCGCCGTACCGCCAGACGTGCGCCGCCGGGCCTGCGGCGAAGTTCGCCAGGCTCAGCGTGCTGCTCAGATCGTTGCCGGTCTTATTGATCACCATAGCGGTGAGGCTCAGGTCTGACCGAAGCGCGCCGAACACGGAGAGGCTGCTGAGGTCTGCACTGGTAGACTGCACGCTGGTCTCGCCGAACGCGCCGCCCATGCCGTCGTAATTGCGGTAGATCTGGAATGCGAACGCGCCTGGATCGGTGGGACCCGGCGGGCCCCACAGCATCGCCATATCCAACCCTTCCCGCCCGAATACGCCCAGCAGCTCGGCCTGCGCCAGCCCGCCGTTCAACGTGTTCAGGCCCGTCCAGTTGTATTCGGAAATGGCGGTTTTCGTTTCCGGATAGTTCTGCGCAATAATCTGGCGGAGCCGCGGAATCAACTGTGGCGCGATGGGTGCGCCGTTATTATCCGGGTCGACGATCCAGTAATCGCCCGTCACCACGTAGGTGGGGTCCCAGAATTCGCGCGTGGAATCGAGACGCAGCGCGTCGTTGGCCGCGGATTCGGTTCCACTGTCCAGTGCGCTGGGTTCGTAATAGGCGTGGATGTCGAGGATATCCAGCAGCCGCGTTCCATGCTGCTGCTCGTAATTCCGCATCTGCTGGAGATACCAGGGCAGGAACGGCACGCCACTGTGCGCGTTGCGGTCGACCGGGTTCGACCAGTATTGACCACCAGGCGAGCTCCACCCGGCGACGATGTCTTTCTTCGAAAAAAACAGCGACGACCAATTATCCGCCACCGGTCCAGAAACCAAGGCCGTCGGGTCCGCCTGCTTGATCGCTGCGGCGTAGGTCGTGTTGAGGCTGAGGACCTCGTCGTAAGTGTAGGGCTTGGGATGGATGTCGCGGTGGGTCGAGTCCCACCAGATCGGTTCGTTGTCCAGGCTCCAGATCGCCACACCACCCTGGCCCCCTTTGCCGTAGCGGGTAATCAGATATTGAATCCAGGCAGCTTGGAAGGTCTGGTCATACTGGGCGTAGGCGTCGGTAGGATCGTTCTGGATGTACACCGGATTCGATGGCGCCTTCCCGTCGTTCACCGAGGGCGTGCCACACGCGGGCGTGTACTGAATGCCATCGCCGCAGGTCACCGGGTGATATTGATAGTAGGGGTCGATCTTGCACTGGTTCGGGTACTTGGCCTGGTTAAAGCTGCACATCTCCTGGCGAGCCTTGGGCAGCCAACCCAGAATCGGCATGGTCGCCAGGATCTTGCCACCGGTGGTCCGCACCTGGTCTGCGAAGGCGTTGAATGAGGAGCCGGCCGGCAGCTTGGAAGCGTTCACGGTGGTGTCGGGCAGCACTTCATAGAACCAGTCAGCGTCGATGTTATCGACGTCGAGCTGCCAGTGGTAAGTGCTGGTGGAATTGCCGCCCCAACGGCGCACGGTGGGCCGCACGCCGGGCGCGGCAGCCACCAGCGCGGGGTTCGCCGGACTGCCCACGTTCCAGTAGAAACTGATTCCATAGATATCCGGAGAGATGGCGTGCTGGCCGGCACTGGCATCAACGGAAAGAGCAGGCCCCACCTGCTGCGCCGCACCGGCGAAGCTCGCCAGGCAACCCAAAGCGATCGCGAGAAACGGCTTCATCAAGCCACTATTTTACTGCCTTGCGCGGTTGATCCGAAGCAGCATTTTGCGTCCAGTACGTCCAAACTGTCACGAGATGCTTTATCGACGGCAACCAGCCAGCCTCGGCCCTACTGCACCTTCGTTACGACGGCTTCCACGTCAAACTTCCTCTGTGACACCGGATCGTCGATAGACGCCACCTGTGAGGCCTTCCCTGGCGATACTGTTGCGTTCACTCCGATTCGAATCTGCGAAACCGTGGGTTGTAGCAACACGGGACTCTGAACCGCCCCTGACGTATCCGGTTTGTGCGTCACGATTGTACTGACGTCGATCGTGGCACTGATAGTCACTTTTCCCTGCTGCTGTTCGATGAGCTTGGTATCGATGTTCACCCCGGTGTCGAAGTACGAGAACTGTGTGTTGACAAGTGGGCTGACGCCGGCGCCGCCCGGCTGGAACGATCCCGTCACCACTGGCACGCGATCTCCCACGTGGAATGTGCCTTGTCCCGTAGTGTCGATCAACATCGTATAGCGGCGTCCGTCCCTGGCCGCGGCATCGCTTCCATCCCGAATTCGGAACTCAACCTTGTAGGTAGCGGTAAGGGCGGCATCCTTCTTCTCCTGGGCGCGTACCGGCAACACGGCGGTTGCCAGAAGCGCCGATGCAAGGACCATCGCGGAACGTTTCACGGGTACCTCCTGACCCATTAGACGCCCAATTGCCACCTCTTGGGGAGGATCATTGGGGCTACTGCGCGCGAAAAGCGTGCCCCCATCAAATGACGGCTGGCTGGGCGATTGGGCCAAGATCGCCGAACCAAAGATAGAGGAGTCCTTGCGGGACTACCTTGGCCGCAGCGAACACGCCGAATGGCCACGCCGGCCGGCCCGCTCTTGTCCCTCGTCGTCGGGCCGGGAAAGAAAGTGCCACCATCTGCCAGTTAACTGGTGATATCGGTAGCACGATGGCAGCCAGCGAAACAGAAGATGAAGTAGAGCATGGCGACACGTCGGAGACCACGATGTTATCTCTAAACGGAGGTGCCCTGCGACGGTCTTTTTCACGCTTCGGCCCGCTAAATTAGAAAGTCGGTAGCAGGCTGAAAGCCTGACCCCACGTGTGCGGTATAGGATTAAGGTATGCAATCGATTGGCCGCCGTTCGTTCCTGGGTCTCATGGCCGCTTCCGCGGTCCCTTCTTTCGCACGCACGTTGAGCGTGGTGGGCGTACAACTCTATACGGTGCGCAGCATCCTGCCGCAGAACCCGCTGGAGGTTCTGCGCCAGGTGGAACAAATCGGCTACCGCGAAGTGGAGCTCACCGCGGACAACCTGGATAAGATTTCCGCGGCCCTCAAGCAGACCTCGCTCAAGCCCGTGAGCCTGCACCTCGATTCAACGCTGTTCATTGGCCGCCAGGCCCAACTGCCGGCCGCGATCGAGGACGCCAAGACGCGCGGCGTGCAGTACGTGGTGTGCCCCTACGTCGCGCCGGCCGACCGGGGCGGCGCGGATGTGGTGCGCAGGTTGGGCGATACGCTGAACAAGGCCGGCGAGATGTGCCAGAAGCTGGGCATGCGCCTGTGCTACCACAATCATGCGTTCGATTTCGCTCCCTCCGGAAACGGGACGCTGCTCGACGTGCTGCTGCAGACGGCCGACCCTAAGCTGGCCGGCCTTGAACTCGACATCATGTGGGCGCGGGTGGCCGGTCTGGAGCCGGCCGACGTAATAAAGAAGTACGGGAGCCGGATCGAGATGCTCCACATCAAGAACGTCGCGGAAGGCACGGAAAAGCGCTACAGCGAGGACGTGCCGAGAACCGCATTCCGCGAGGTCGGCAACGGCATGATCGACATTCCGAAAACGCTGGCGGCGGCCGCCGAGGCTGGAGTGAAGCACTACTTTGTGGAACAGGACCAAACCCCGGGCAACCCGGTCGATTCGCTGCGCCAGAGCTACGAATACCTCGCGAAGCTGAACTACTAAATTAGAATACGGAAGCGGCAACAGCCCTGAGTAAGAGAATAGGGTCAGCGAAACACCTGCCGGCTCCCATGCACGTGTAAGGTAGCCCGGGCGGCGCTACTCGTGCTCTTCGGCGCCGCCTGACCGGCGGCGCAGAAAAGCGCGGCCGATAAAATGGACGGGATTTTTGGGCCAGTAGTGGTCAAGGTAGCGGTCAAGAAAGCCGAGAGCAGCGTGAACTAAGGCGTAAGTGGTTGATTCCATGGTGGGCGGTCGCGGGCTCGAACCGCGGACCTTCTGGGTGTAAGTCCGGCTGTAAGGCTTCCGCTGGATGCCGCAATGTACTGTTTGGTTCGCGCTGATTCTTCATTGCGTCCTGAATTGTCCGCAGTTCCACGGAAGCATCTACAATGAAAGATCCGTGGGGCCGCTGAACCCGAAAATCTATCACATCACGCATCTGGAGAATCTGCCCCAGATCGTCGATACCGTGCTCTGGTCTGATGCGGAGCGCATGCGGCGAGGACTGAACTGTCGGATCATCGGGATGAGTGAGATTAAGCGGCGGCGCCTTGAAGAGCTTGAGGTGTGTTGTCACCCCGGTACGAGGGTTGGAGAGTACGTCCCGTTTTATTTCTGTCCACGCTCGATCATGCTTTTCTTGTTGCACAAAGGAAATCACCCGGATTTGGCGTACCGCGGCGGACAGCGCCCGATTCTGCATTTGGAGGCAGATTTGAGGGCCGTGGTTAAGTGGGCGGATTCGGTTCCCCGCCGTTGGGCGTTCAGCAACGGTAACGCTGGTGCTCGATACACCCCCTTCTTTGACGATATCGAGCAGCTTGGTGGTTTGGACTGGGAGGCGATCAACGAGAACGACTGGCGGGATCCGATCGTGAAAGAGCGGAAGCAGGCTGAGTTCCTCGTTGAGGAGTCTTTCCCGTGGGGGCTGGTGGAACGGATCGGCGTTATCGACGAAAACACGGCAGACCAGGCGGCGGAAGCCATCCGGAACGCCGGCCATAAGCCACAGATTGTTGTTGTGCGAAATTGGTACTACTAAGGAGAGGACGATGATAGAGCTCGCCCACGGGGACATCTTGCTTGCGGACACCGAGGCTCTCGTCAACACCGTGAACTGTGTTGGCGTGATGGGCAGGGGTATCGCGCTGCAATTCCGAAAGGCGTATCCGGAAAACTTCCAGTTCTATGGGGCAGCGTGTGAGCGGGAAGAGGTTCGCCCCGGGAAGATGCTCGTCTTTGAAACGGGCCTCCTCACCGGTCCCAAGTACATCATCAATTTCCCAACGAAGCGGCACTGGAAAGGGAAGAGCAAGATGCAGGACATTGACGCTGGACTACTGGCGCTTGTCCATGAGATCAAGAAACGCGGCATCCGGTCGGTTGCAGTTCCCCCGTTGGGTTGCGGTCTCGGGGGACTCGACTGGAACAAGGTCCGCCCCTTGATCGTGAGCGCCTTCCAAGAGCTGCCCGACGTGAGAGTGGCCCTATTTGCACCTGCGGGCGCTCCCAAAGCAGAAGAAATGGCCAAGGAAAAGCGCGCACCGGCGATGACTCCGGGCCGCGCGGTGCTAGTCGAACTGATGTCGCGATATCTCGCCGCGGTCATGGACCCGTTCATCACCCTGCTTGAGATTCACAAGCTAATGTACTTCATGCAAGAGGCGGGGGAGAATCTTCGGCTTAAGTATGAGAAGGCGACGTATGGCCCTTACGCGAAGAACCTCCGGCACGTGCTGAGCCTCGTCGAAGGACACTTCATCAGCGGTTACGGAGATGCAGAAGACGACCCGGAGCGGCCGATCGAACTCCTTCCGGGGGTGACCGAATCAGCCTCCGCGTTCATCGAATCGCATCCCGGCACGCAGGCCCGATTTGATCGGGTGGCAAGACTCATTCATGGGTTCGAGACGCCTTATGGAATGGAACTCCTCGCGACTGTGCATTGGGTCTGCACTCGGGAAGGGGCGAAGTCGGGCGAAGATGCTATCGAGCGCACCTATGCTTGGAATGAGCGCAAGAAAAACTTCGGGCATCAGCAGATCGCTCTCGCCCGTGATGTCCTCGCCGCCCAAGGCTGGCTCGACTGACGTGCGCGCCGCGAGCGTCTCCCGGAACGCTCTCGCCTCAGGGTGCTTCGTCGCCTCGACCAGGAACACTACGGCGTCAATCACCGAGACGGTAGGTCGTGTTCTGCAAGGGCCGGTTGGCCCATATGGCTCACTTGGTGGGGAGCGCGTTACTTCCTGATCGGGCGGAGAACGCCATCAAGAGCTACGTCGAAAGTCGCGCCCGTGCCGATTGCGTAGGTGCTGCGGACAAGAAGCGAACGAGTCAAGTTACGCAGGCCAAGGCCACGCGCGGAAAATCCGCTGCAATCAACTGAAAGTAAGATTGTTCCATGGTGGGCGGTCGCGGGCTCGAACCGCGGACCTTCTGGGTGTAAACCAGACGCTCTAACCGACTGAGCTAACCGCCCTAAAAATCGGTGCCTTACGAAAACCGGGAGGCTCTGGGAGCCTCTGCGCAAAACAGTTCATCCAGGAACGGAAATACCTTACCAATGTATCACCGAAGACCGTGGCTGATGGCGCAGTGGGCGATTCGAGGGTGCGCGACACATAAGCGAGAGCTTTACGCAAATGCCGGCCAATTGAGAGAATCCTAGCGTAGGGAGTACTCCAATCGGAGCCGCGACCGTAAGGGAGCGTTATAGGTCTATGGGCAACGCCAGCAACGCTCCCTTACGGTCGCGGCTCCGATTGGGGCTTCCTTCTCGTCCACTTCTATGTCGTGCGCCCGCGATTCGAATCGAGGTGGGGCGAGAAGCTTAAGGCTTTCACCGCCGGCGCAAATCGGCACAGCGGACGCTCGATCAGGAGCCTACCTTATGAGACACCAGCGCAAATCGCGCTCGAGAGCCGCAGCTTCCAGATTACGGCCAATAAAGACCAGCCGGGTCGTGTGGACCTGGCGATCGAAGCGGTCGAACGAGGCACGGCCACCGCAGAGCTGAAATACAAACGACTCCGGCCGCGCATCGAACCACACAAGTCCCTTGGCACGAAAGACTCCCTCGGGCAGCGCGCGGTCGAGCCACGCCTGGAACCGCGACGCCGACAGGGATGCCGGAAACTCGAACGCGAAGGCTTGAAATCCGTCATCGCCGGGTCCGTGCCGATGTGCCTTTGCACGGGTCGGGTCGAGTGCGACGGCGCCGCCGGGCTGATCGAGCAGGATGCTGGCAGGCACACGTCCGCGCACGGCTCGCAGCGTTCGAGCTTTGGGTTTCAACATGCCGATCCGCGCCTCTATCGAGGCGACGGCCGATTCGGCGACCAGGTCCACTTTGTTGAGCACGATAATGTCGCCGTGCACGATCTGCGCCATCGCGGCATCGGCCTTAAACAGATCCAGCGCGAAATTGGCGCTGTCGACGACGGTGACGACAGCGTCCAGCACAGTCCGTGCGCGCAGGTCGGTCTCCAGGAACGTCAGTCCTACCGGCAGTGGATCGGCGAGCCCGGTTGTCTCGACGACGATTCGATCGATCCGCGGGACCAATTCCAGAACACGCACCGCGGCAGCGTAAAGGTCGCTATTGATCGTGCAGCAGATACAACCGTTGGCCAGTTGGATGACTTCGTCGGTGACGGAGGCGACCAGCGCGGCGTCTATGTCGATCGCCCCGAAATCGTTCACCAGCGCCGCAACGCGCCCCGGCGCGCCTGTGGTCAGGAGGTGGTTGAGGAGAGTCGTCTTGCCGCTGCCGAGGAAGCCCGTGACAATCGTCACCGGAATCCGGCCGAGTGGATCGTTCACTACTATCCGATCACAAGGGTATAACCGCCAACAAGCTGGTCACCCTGGTAGGTCGCCATTCTAAGCACGTAGGCCTCGCCGTGAGGCGGCGCGCCCAAACGTTCACCACCATGCAGCCGGTCGACCGCGCCGAGGAGGTCGGCGAGATGCACGGCGTTGGCGTGCTCGCGGTCGCGCGGATCCAGGTCGCGGAGGATTCGGACAGGGTCGAGGACCGCGACACCACCGTGCTCACGCACGGAAGGAACCGCCCAGGTCACGCCATGTGCCATCGCATGCACCGGTGCAAACATTCCGGCGGGCACGGTTCCACGCTGTGACAAAACCACGCCGCCCAGTGCGGTCATTTCGCCCAGCAGATGCGTCTCCAGTTGCGGCGCCACCTTTAGACCGGGGGCAACCAGGCGCGCAGCAAGTCCACCCTCCTTTGGCCCCACCTGAATCAGTTGCAGGTAATGCCCTTCCAGCCGGGTTCTATCCAGTTGTGCAATCAGCTTGTGTGCCTGCGTACCCGGAGCCACTACCGATACGTTGCGCTGTCCGACATGGCGATTGAGCCAGGGGCTCCACGGATTGCCGCCGACGGGATCGCCGATCCCCGAAACCCGCACAACCAGACATTCGTGACCGCCGTTTTCCATCACGGGCACCCATGCATTGGGGCATTTCACCAACTGGTGCGATCCGGCCATGCCGCGCCCGGAAAGCTCGCATCGGGCGACTCCTATCGGGGGTCCCGCGTGAGCGCCATCGATCCCGAGCGACGGGTCGAACACGTAGAATTCAATTGCGACTCCCGCCAGCGGTGCAAAGCCGAGGTTCCAGACATGGGCGTAGATGGTGGCTGGCTGTCCGACCACCGTCGTTCCGCCATGACTGGGTGGAACAGCCGGCGAACTGGCAGGAGCGCCGGGCGCCGTCCAAATGTCCGGGCTCTCCCAGAACGGCACGTTAATTGGGCGATCGCCTCGATCGCCGAGCACCGAGCGTACCAACAAATAAGGCTGGAACTTCTCGGCACGACCGCGGTCCTTTTGGCGCTCGAGCAGCGTCGGCATTTCGGCAAGCAGTTGCGCGCGCCGCTTTTCGGTGTCGCCCGGGTCCGAATTGGTTTCCTGGCTCTTGAACCAGGATGGCGGGGTCTGAGGTGGCGGGGCCTGGTCGCTCACTAGAATTTCCCTTCCTTATCGATGTAGCGGATGCGGACACCCGCGGCGGGGTCACCCGGATCGAAGCCTGCGATGGGCGTCTGCCCCCCGCTTGCGATCTGCTCGCTGGTGCTCCAGCCGTAACCCGGCCGGACCGGCGCAGGATAAACGTGCTGCGAAATATTCGTCGGTGCGTTCCCGGCGGAGGGATCGCCATTGCCTTTGAAACCGCTGGGCATCGCGTTCAGCTCCGGGTCGCGAACCCAGTCCCATGTCAGGTAACCATAGCCGCGGTCGGAATCCAGGTTGAAGTTAACGATCTGCGAAGGGTCGATTCCATCGCGGGTCAAATTCGCGACCACCCAGGCGGTGTAGTCCATCGGGTCGCCCAGATGTTTTCCCTGCGGCAGAAGGTCGATTGCGGCGCGAATGGTCTGGGCTTCATTTTGGGCCTCTTCGAATCGCTTTCGGGCCTCCGGTGACCCGGGCGACGATCCGAACAGCGCGGTCGAATTCTGTCCGGCGGTAAATGCTCCCGCGGCATTCTGCGGGTGCTCGATATTAACCGGGTCGCCCTGGTTGTCGGTATCGGGCCAGCGCCACGGCCGCGTGAACTCGCTCGGGAATTCACCGTTCACCGCCGGAGACCCGATGTGGAAGAGTTGAGCGAAGATGCTGGTGATGAAGTTCGGTGGATCGAGCACGACGTCCTTGGGGAAACCGGTTTTGGGCTGGCCGGATGGATCCGATATGGTTGCGGGAGTCAAACCGCCATCGGGGTCGCCGAGCGCCACAACCGTTGCGGACCAGTTGTCACCAATACTCACTCCAAGCGTATTCAACCCCGCATTGAGCTCGCCGGGCATCGGCATAACATAGCCTGTCATCGCCAGATAGGTGTGGATCCCAAGCCAGGCATTGTAGAGAGGGAGTTCGATGGCTTCGTAAAGCGCCCAGCGTAGCGGGTAGGTGACGACACCGCCGACGATTCCGGCGATTACCGCCGCGGGCCAGACGATGACTTCACCAAGCCACGCTACCCAGGCGAACAGCGAAAGCAGAAAGTCGAGCGCGTTTTGCCAGAAGCCATTGTTATTACTTGCACCCGGTCCGGGATCGGAGTCGCCCGACCCGGGAGTCGACGGGAACGAGGGGATGACCACAACGGGCGGAGGATCGGGACGCCGGATTTGGTAATAGTCGGTGGTGGTCCACTTCACATATTTGTAAAGCCACCAGTAAGCCCCGATGATGTCGTCTTTCTCGGCGTACCCGCCGGTCGCGATCGGCACGCGGTTATCGAGCGTACTGATGATGGTGGGACAGCACGCCACCATTCCGGTGGCGGGCGCGGACAGCGACGGCGTAAAGACCGCCTTCAGCGCGTCTGCAATGAATTGGGCGAGTTCATCGGGCAAGTCGGAGTCAACGTCCCAAACCGCGTGGCGCCCGACGATGTCGGCGCTGCTGTCTCCGTCGGGGTAAAAAGGGTTTGGCTCCGGGTGGAACAGGTTGACCCGCGAACTTCCGTCGGGGTTGAACGCAAGCCAGAGGTGGAGCGCCGAATTCGACATTTGCTGGTAGATGGACTGGGCGCCGTGGTCTGTGTCATAGACCAACGCGTCCATGTGGTTTTCGACAAGATGATGCCGCTGCCAGTGGAGCCGGTACGGCCCGCCGGCCTTCTCATTGACGAATGAATGGCCCGTGACGTCGGTCGCGAGGTGCGACATCCAGCCGAGAGCGAACGCCCGGAAGCGTCCGCGCAACACAGGATCGGACTCAGCGCCGGCACGCTTCCATAGCTCCGCCCCAAACCGGTAGGTCTCCCGGTAATGGAATATGTCGCTCCAAAAGAAAGTCTGTTCGTCGAATCCGGCTGGCACCCCACTCGACAGTAATCCGAAAAAGTCGTATTGCTGAAGAATCAGCTTGAGGACGAAGTCCTCCAGAAGCTTCGTCGCCTCCGAAGAAATCGTGCTGATGGTGTTCTGAAGACCGCCGGTGATCGCATTCTCCTCATCGGTCAGGTTGTCGCCAATCGGCCCCATCGCCGATTCGTATGGTCCAAGAAAGGTATCGTCCCATGCGGTGAATAAGTCGCGGATGACGGTTGCCAGCTTCCATAACATGTTGCCGACTGGAGGTTTGAAATCCGGCAGGAGAAAGAAAATGTCGGGACCGATTGCACCCAGCGCGACATACGTGGGATTGGCGAGAGCGACAGCGCTCACCTCTACTGCATCCGGACCGCCCGAGGCGAAGGTTTCGGCGGCCAGAGCGTTATGCCGAAGGCTGGCGAGCGCCTTCCTGGCAACATCTATATGGATATACCAACCCGGCATTTCGTGACCTCCAGCATTCGCTGCGGCTGCGGGGTGAGGACCGGAATCCCCGAACATATCGCAGCGTCCGGCGTTTGTCGAGCTCCTCCGGCTAAAGCCTGAAACAGGGTCTAACGATATCATAGACAGTGGCTCGCTGCAATAGAATTATTTCAATTAGAATTATTTCAATTGGGTGCGCGACACATAAGTGAGCTCTACGCAAATGCCGGCCAATTGACAGAATCCTAGCGTAGGGAGTACTCCAATCGGAGGCTCACTGCTGCGAGCCTCAGCCGCCGGGGTGATGACCGCTGGGCTGGTTAAGTTAGTCGCAATAAGGAAATCCGATGCCGCCTATAGAAAGTTCCATCTTGGGGACGGGGCGGCAGTGTTAGACAATGGGCCAAACAGCCCAATGACAACCTCATAAGGGTTTACGAACCTACCTCTCCCGTCTGCTCCCACCTGGTTGTGGGAGCGGACCACGAAATCTGGCGGAGCAGCGGCGTTGGTGCTCGGGATCGGGACAGGGCCGGGAGACTTCATGAAGAAGATTGAAGCCATTATTCAACCGTTCAAGCTGGATGAAGTGAAGACTGCGCTGGAGGCCCTGGGCGTGGATGGGATGACGATCACGGAAGTGCGCGGGCACGGCCGGCAGAAGGGACACAAGGAAGTGTACCGGGGACAAGAGTACAACGTGGACCTGCTGCCGAAGATCAAGCTTGAAATGGTGGTGCCTTCGGGGTTGGCGGATGAAGTGATTCGGGCGGTGGCGGCGGCGGCGCGTTCGGGGAAGATCGGGGACGGGAAGATCTTCGTGTACGAGGTGGTGGAAGCGGTGCGGATCCGCAACGACGACCGCGGCGACGCGGCGCTGTAGCGGCGGCACGGGAGGATGATGGGTACGGCTGAGCGAGTCTTGCTGGAGGATGCGTTGATCTCGCTGGCGGAACGGGCGGGCCGGGTGGACCGTGCGGTCACGGAAGCGGCGGAGGGGCTTCTGTTTCCGGCGATCCCGGCCGGGCTGGCGCTTGTGGCGGTAGGGGGATACGGCCGGCGCCAGCTTTTTCCGTTTTCGGATGTGGACCTGCTGCTGCTGTGCGAGGGAGATCGGGTGGGCGCGGAGCAGCAGCAGGCCATCTCGGAGTTTCTGCAACGCCTATGGGACGGCGGGATGCGGGTGAGCCAGCAGGTGCGGACGCCGGCGGAATGTCTGGAAGTCCACGACCGCAATGCGGAGCTGAATATCAGCCTGCTGGATCAGCGGTTCCTGGCAGGGGACCGGGCGCTGTATGCGGGGTTGGGGCAGAAGTTTCCGCGGTTCGTCGAGAACCATCGCGACGATCTGATGCGGAACCTGGCGCGGCTGACGCGCGAGCGGCATGCCAAGTACGCCGGGACTTTCTACCATCTGGAGCCGAACGTCAAAGAAACGCCAGGCGGGCTGCGTGACTATCAATTCGTCCACTGGATGGAGCAACTGCGGGAAGCCGACGGGGCGCGGGTGGCGCAGCCGGAGGCGACGGCGGAGCTGCAGCAGGCCTTCCGGTTTCTGGCGCGGCTGCGGTGGTTTCTGCATCAGCAAGCGGGGCGGGACAACAACCGGCTGACGTTCGAGGCGCAGGACGCCATAGGCGATAGCGATGCGGCGGCGTGGATGCGGGAGTACTACCGGCAGGCGCGGGCGGTTTACCGGGCGGCGGCGGGGAGGCTGGAGAATGCGGAAGCGCAATCGAGCGGGCTGTTCGCGCAATTCCGCGACTGGCGGACGCGCCTTTCGAACGGGGATTTCGCGGTGCATCGGGAGCGAGTGCATTTCCGGTCGCAGCACGAGATGGAGCAGCGGCCGGAGCTGGTGCTGGAAATGTTCGAGTTCGCGGGGCGGCACGAGCTGAAGCCTTCGGCGGAAGCGGCGCAGCAAATGGAAGCACGGCTGAAGGCGTTGCGGGAGTATTTTGCGGAGCCGCGGGCGCTGTGGGAGGCGTTGAAGCGGATCTTTTCGACGCAGCACGCGCCGACGGCGGTGCGGTGGATGCACGAGACGGGCGTGCTGACGGCGCTGTTTCCGGAGTTGGAAGCGATCGAGTGCCTGGTGGTGCGGGACTTCTACCATCGCTACACGGTGGATGAGCACACGCTGGTGGCGCTGGCGAATCTGTGGAAGGCCGATGGCGGGTACGGGGACCTGCTGCGGGAAGTGGAGCAGCCGGCGCTGCTGCTGTTCGCGCTGCTGTTCCACGATGCGGGCAAGGGGCGGCCGGGCGGCGCGGAGGCGGAAGAGGGCCACGTGGCGTGGTCCTTGCGGCTGGCGGATGCGGCCATGCGGCGGGTGAAGATGGCGGAGGCGGACCGGGAGACGGTGCGGTTCCTGATTGGCCACCACCTGGAGCTTTCGGCGGCGATGCGGGGGCGGGACCTGGCGGACCCGCGGTCGATGGAGGAAGTGGCGCACCAGGTGGGAACGGTGGAGCGGCTGAAGGCGCTGACATTGGTGACTTACGCGGACATCAGCGCGGTGAACCCGGCGGCCATGACAGCCTGGCGGGCGGAGCAGTTGTGGCGGCTGTACCTCAAGGTGCACCACGAGCTGACGCGCGAGCTGGAGACGGAGCGGATTGCGGGAGCGCCGGTGGAACTGCTGGATGGCTTCCCGATGCGGTACTTGCGGACGCATACGGAGGAGGAGATTGCGGAGCACGTGGCGCTCGAAGAGCGGAGCCGCGGGCGCGGGCTGGTGGTGGAGATCCGGCGGCGGGAATCGACGTGGCAGTTGACGGCCATCGCGCGGGACCGGATGGGGCTGTTCGCGTTGCTGGCGGGGACGCTGGCGGGATTCGGCATGAACATTCTGCGGGCGGAGGCTTTTTCCAACCGCCGGGGACTGGTTCTGGACACGTTGGTGTTTGAGGATCCGAACCGGACGCTGGAGTTGAATCCGACCGAAGTGGACCGGCTGCGGGCGACGGCGGAGCGGGCGCTGGCGGGGAAACTGGACGTGCGGGATCTGCTGCGGAACCGGCCGAAGCCGAAGCCGCCGAGCCGCAAGCAGCGGGTGGGGACGCGGGTGCGGTTCGACGGGGAAGCGGGCAGCACGGCGACGCTGGTGGAGATTGTGGCGGCGGACCGGCCCGGGCTGCTGTACGATCTGGCGTCGGCGATTTCGGCGCAGGGCGGGAATATCGAAGTGGTGCTGACGGACACGCGGGCGCACCAGGCGATCGACGTGTTCTACGTCACGGTTGGGGGAAGGAAGCTGACGGGGGAGCAGGAAGCAGCCATGGGTGAGGCGCTGCGCCGGGCGTGCGGGGAGTAAGAGGGCCGCTCGCCACGCCACCGGCCGGGGATTACTGGAACTTGCCGAAGCTGAAGTGAGAGCCGGCGCCGGCGATGAGGGCGGGTGGAGTCCGGCCGTTGCGGGGCGAGGCCGCCGAACGCTGCTCGGCGGGTTGGGCAATGGTCCGGAATTCGTGCTGCACCATCTGAATGGCGGCGCAGGTGCCGGAGGTGCGCATGATGCGGCCGGAAACGATCAGTTGGAGGGGGGCACTGTTGTGCAGGAGGACCGGCCAGGAGATGGAGAGTTCGACGTTGAGGCCAGACGGCAAGGGGCGGCCGGCATCGAAGAGGATGCCACCGCTCGAAAGATCGACGCTGGCGCCGGAGCCAGTGTCGAGAACGCGCTGGCGGCGGATCAGTTTCCAGCGCAGTTCCAACTTCAGACCATAGCGGCGATCGACGCGGCGATCGCCAGCGATTCCTTCCATCGCTTTGAGTTGTTCGTCCCACTTGTTGATCGATTCCATTCAGTCTCCTCGTTTCTCTGAAGCAAGTCCATTATGGAAGAGAGGCAAACACAAGGACAGTCATGCCGGTACTTTAGGGGTACCTGAGGTGCTAAGGAAATGCCTGAAGGGCCATCCCGGTGGTGGCTAAAGAGATAGGTCCTGCTATTCTCTATAAATAGCGAAGGAGTGCGGAAAGGCCGTGAGATTGACTGGTTTGGGCGTCCTGTTGTGTTTGGGAGCCGCGTGGCTTCCGGCGCAGAATCTGAGCGAATTCGAAAAGAAGGTGACTGAGTTCACGCTGCCGAACGGCCTGCACTTCATTCTGGTGGAGCGGCACGATGCGGCAGTGATTGCGTTTCACACGTACGTGAAGGCGGGGTCGGTGGACGATGCGGCGGGGCAGACGGGATTGGCGAACCTGGTCTCGCGCGTGATGATGAAGGGCACCGAGACGCTGGGGACGCGAGGATGGGAAGGGGAAAAGAGGGCGCTAGACGCGGCGGAACAGGCGTACGGGCGGTTGCAGGCGGAGCGCAACAAGGGTTTGATGGCGGATGCCGGCAAGGCCGGAGTGCTGGACACGCAATGGCGGATGGCGCTCGAAGCGGCGCAAACGTGGGTGGATCCGAATGCGTATTCGCGAGTGTTCCAGGACAATGGAGGAGGGGATCCGAACGTGAAGGCGCTGCCGGACGCGACAGAGTACAGCTACACGCTGCCCTCGAACAAGGCGGAGCTGTGGTTTCTGCTGGAATCGCAGCGGCTGATGCACCCGGTCTTCCGGGAGTTTTATAAAGAGCGCGACCTGGTATTGGAAGAGCACCGGGCGAATGTGGAAGGGAAGGCGCTGCCGCGAGTGGAAGCGGCGCTAATGGCCACGGCATTCGAGGCGCATCCGTATCGCACTCCGCCGGATGGATGGCCGAGCGACGTGGCCAACCTGGGGGTGGCGGAGGCGCAGGCTTTCTTCGCGAAATACTATGTGCCGGAGAACATGGTGATCGCGATTGCCGGCGATATGTATCCCTCGGGCGCGAGGCTGCTGGCGGACAAATACTTCGGCCCGATGCCGGCGCGGCCGGTGCCGCCGAGGCTGCACACGGAGGAACCGCCGCAGTTGGGAACGAAATCGGCGGTGGTGGGGGAATCGCCGCAAGGGCTGATGGCGATTGGGTACAAGAGGCCCGGCGAGCGCAGCCGGGACGACGCGGTTTTGGACGTGATTCAAACGCTGCTGTCGGGGCGGACGGGGATTCTGCAAGGGGAGTTGGTGGAGAAGGGAATCGCGCAGATAGCGGTGGCGCGGGCGACTTTTCCGGCCGGGCGCGACCCCAACCTGTTTCTATTCCTGCTGGCGCCCGCGCCGGGGCACACGCTCGACGATGTGCAGAAGGCGTTGAACGGAGTTCTGGGGCAGTTGCAGAACAGGCAGGTGAACGCGGAGACGTTGGCGCGGGCGAAGGCGCAAATCCGGGTGGGCGCATTGCGGCGGCTCGAGAGCAGCGCGGACCTGGCGGCGATGCTGCCGGTGTACTACGCGGGATTCGGAGACTGGCGGAGCCTGTTTCGAGAGCTGGACGATTCGAGCAAAGTGACGGCGGAGGCGGTCGAGCGGGCGGCGATCAAATACTTCACGCCGGTGAATTGCACGGTGGCCTACCAGAGTCGCGGCGAAGCGCTGCCAGGCAGGACGGGAGGCCAACAATGAAGAAAGCCGTGGCTGGCCTCGGAATCGCGGTCGTGATGGCGATGGCGCAGATTGTGCCGCCTTCGACGGGCACGCAGGCGCCCAAAGCGGCTGGGGCGGGGCAGACGACTCCGCTGGCGCGGAAGGCGGCCGCACCCAAGCCGGCTGCGGCGGCTACGGCGTCGTACAGGGATTTGAAATATCCGCCGGTGAAGCCGATTGTGACGCCGCCGATGGAGCCGTTGACGCTGGCCAACGGGATGCGGGTGTTCGTGGTGGAGGACCACGACGCGGCGCTGATCAACGGGATGGCGATGGTGCGGACGGGGAACCTGTTCGATCCGAAGGACCGTGTGGGGCTGGCTGCTTTGACGGGGCAGGTGATGCGGACGGGCGGCACGCGGACGCGGACGCCGGAGCAATTGACTTTGCTGCTGGAAAACATGGCGGCGACGCTGGACTCGAGTATTGGAGAGAGTTCGGGGGCGGTTTCGTTTTCGGGCCTCGCGGAGAACGCGGATGCGCTGCTGGGGGCGTTCAAGGACGTGCTGACGGAGCCGGAGTTCCGCCAGGACAAGGTGGAACAGGCCAAGCAGCAATTGCGCGCGAACATGGTGCGAGGGAACGAGGACCTTGCGTTCGTTCTGCGGCGGGAGTTTACCTACACGGTTTACGGCAAGGACACGCCGTACGGGTGGCCTCTGGAATATGCGGGGGTGGACCGGATCACGCGCGGCGACCTGCAGAGTTTTTACAAGCGCTACTACTTTCCGAAGAACACGATGGTGGCGGTGTGGGGCGATTTCGACGCGGCGCAGATGAAAGCCAAGATCGAAAACCTATTTGCCGGCTGGAAGGCGGAGCAAGCGCCGGTTGGGGATTTTCCGAAAGTGAGCAGCGCGGCGGCGGCGGCGGGGACGTTCCTGGTGAAGAGGAGCTCGACGACGCAGACGCAGTTCACGATGGGAGCGCTGGGCGGCGATAGCCGGGACCGGGACTTCGCGGCGCTGGAAGTGATGGCGGAGGTGCTGGGGGGCGGAGCGACCAGCCGGCTGGCGCGGCGGCTGAAACAGGAGACCGGCGGAACGGCCTCGGCGAGCTGGGCCGCGAATCTCGATCACCCGGGGCTGTTTCAGATTTCGGGCAGCGTGCCGACGTTCCAGACAGTGAAGGCGGTGCGGACGGCGCGGGCGGAGACGGCGGGCATCCGGTCGGCGGAAGTGAGCGACGAGGAGTTGAAGGCGGCGAAGGAGCGGATACTCAACCGGCTGGTGTACGCGTTCGACACCGAAGCGAAAGCCATCGAGCGGCTGATGACGTTTGAATACTTCGGGTATCCGAAGGACTTCGCGCAGCAATACCAGAAGGCGCTGGAGGGGGTGACGCGGGCGGACGTGCTGCGGGTGGCGAAGGACCGGGTGGATCCGGACAAGCTGACGCTGGTGGTGGTGGGGAACCCGATATCGTTCGATGAACCGCTGGACCGGCTGGGCGCGCCGGTGACGCCGATCGAGCTGACGATGATTGCGCCGAAACCGCCGGCGGCGTTGGCGGACGAAGCCAACCGGCAGCGGGGCAAGGATCTTCTGGCGCGGGCGCAGGCGGCGGCGGGCGGGGCCGAAAAGCTGGCTGCGGTGAAGGACTATACGCTGGAAGCGAGCTTCCAATTCGACTCGAGCGCGGGCGGGATCGAGGTGACGGAGACAGATCGGTGGATGGCGCCGAGCCATTTCCGGCAGGACAGCGTGATGCCGTCGGGCAAGATTTCGGTGTATATCGACGGCGAGAGCGGATGGATCGCGACGCCGCAGGGACAGGGGGCGCTGCTGGGTGCGCAATTGAAACAAGTGCAGGGCGACGAGTTCCGGGCATTCTTCCCGATGCTGCTGAGCGACGGGACGGTAGGACGGGCGGTGAAGGCGGTGGACGACCGCACCGTGGAGATCAGCGACAAGAGCGGGCAGGTGGTGCGGCTGGTGACAGACCCTGAGACGGGGTTGCCGCGCAGCGCGCGGTACGACACGGCGACGGCCACGGGAGAGGTTGCGGTGACTGAGACGTACTCGGACTATCGCGAGGTAGGCGGGCTGAAACTGCCGTTCCATATCTCGATTACGGCGGGAGGGCGGAACTACGCGGAGGTCACGGTGAAGAGCTTCCAGGCGAATACGGGGCTCCAGGTGAAAGACCTGGAAAAGCAGCCATGACTGGTTCTCTGGCCGGCCATCCGAGCCGCGACCGTGAGGGAGCGGTTTTTCTTAGAGGCACAACATCACGCGGTCGAAGACCTAACGGCGCGCATTGGCTGGCGGGGTGTCTGGCACTGTCGGCGGCACTGTCGGCGGTGGTATCGGCGGCGGAGACTCCCGCCGAACGCGGGAAGCGGGTGGTGTACGAGGGTCTGGCGGCGCTGGGCGGGGATGCGTTTGTGCACATGAACGACCGTGTGGAATCGGGGCGGGCGTATAGCTTCTACCGGTCGCAGATCAACGGCCTCGCGGTGGCGAAGATCTACACGCGGTACGCGGCGCCGATGCCGGGAGCGCCGGCGGTGCGGGAGCGGGAGGCGTTCGGCCTGAAAGAAGACAGCGCGGTGCTGCTGACGGAGACGGGGGCGTGGGAGGTCACGTTTCGCGGGGCGCGGCCATTCGACGACACCCGGTACGCGAACTACCGGGACAGCACGCTGCGCAACATCCTCTACATTCTGCGGCAACGTTTGAACGAGCCGGGGATGGAGCTTTATTCGCGCGGGACGGATTTTTTCGAAAACCGGCCGGTGGAGATTGTGGACATCACGGACTCGCGCAATGCGACGGTGACGGTGTACTTCGACCAGTTGAGCAAGCTGCCGACGCGGCAAACGTTCCGGCGGCGCAACGAAGAGTTCAAAGACTTCGACACGGAAGTGACCACCTTCGGGCTGTACCGGGACGTGGGCGGCGGGGTGAAGTGGCCCTGCAACATCCGTCGCGAGCGGAACGGGGAGAAGATCTTCGAGATGTTCTCCGATCAGGTACAGATCAATAGGAATCTGAAAGACAATTTGTTCGAGTTGCCGGGAAACATCAAAGTGCTGCCGAAGGGGAAGTAGGGTGGGGCATGCTTTAGCTTGCCCATCCAGCACTGGACCAAGGGCCCGCGCCCCACGGCAGAAGGCGTGTAAGAAGTGGCTAAGGTGATGGGGACATATCGGGAGTGACGCGCAATCTCCCTGTCGGATTCAATCATCGTCGAATACACAGCGCCAAGGAGCGCGAGTGCCATGATGAGGTCTATCGCCGGTTTGGGATTGATCGCTCTTGCGTGCTGCGGGGTTTACGCGCAACCGTCATTTGAGGTGGCGTCGGTCAAGCCGTCAGCGCCCCCCAGTGCGACGGGCGTGCGGATGGCGCGGCGAGTGGGATGCAGCGGCGGCCCTGGAAGCACCGACCCTGGGCTCCTCACCTGCACGAACATGAACTTGTCCAACCTGGTGACGACGGCGTACGACGTGTATCACTTCCAGCTTTCCGGTCCCGATTGGATGGATAACACCATGTTTGACATCACCGCGAAGGTCCCGCCGGGAACCACCAAGGAGCAACTCCGGTTGATGGAACAGGGCCTGTTGGCGGAACGCTTCAAGCTGATTGTGCACTACGAAAAAAAGGAAATGCAGATGTACGAGCTGAGCGTCGGAAAGAACGGCCCGAAGCTGAAGGAATCTGCGGAGGCGCCCGCGCCTAAAGAGGGAGAGGGATCCGCTCCCGCGCCGACTCCGCCTGCACCGCCGAAGTTCACCATGGGTAGTGACGGTTTTCCTGTTCTCCCTTCAAACAGCAACATGATGATCATGATGAATGGGCGTGCCCGCAGGGTGCAAACCAACGAAACCATGGGGAATTTCGCCAGGTTCCTGTCGGGCCAACTGAGCCGGCCGGTCACCGATGCCACCGGTCTGAACGGTAAGTACGATACGGTCCTGACCTGGGCGTCGGAGGTGAATATGCCGGCGCGAGCCGGAACGGCAGCCTCTTCGGACGCCGCGGCTTCGACCAGCGCGCCCGAGGCCGAGCCCCTGCCAACGATCATCCAGGCAGTACAAGCACTCGGGCTCAAGCTGGAGCAGAAGAAAGGCCCGGTCGATATCCTGGTGATCGACCATGCGGAGAAGCAGCCTACCGAGAATTGACCGGACCAAATCGACTCGCGGCCTTGCAGCGTGTCCCGAAGAGTGGCGACAGTCGAGCGCGCACAAAACACCGGCGGCGAGACCGCCGGCGCTACCAGTTGGTCTCACCGCATCGGCTGCCCGTTGCGCTTCACGTCTTCGATCTTCAGCCCGTCCACGTGCTCGATCACATTCTCCTCGGCGGCATTGTCGAAGCTGCAATGCGCCAGCCGGATCCCCGTGATCGGCGCGTTGTCGTATCCGCGGAAATTCAACGCGCGCTTGCTCTTCTGCGACGTGATGTGTTCCAGCGTCACGTTGCGCACCACCGGTTTGAAAGGCCCCCCGCGGCCTTCCCGGTCGTCGCCTTCCGCGTAGAAGTACGTCACTTCCAGCACGCTGTCGGAAACCTGCCCCACGGTGGTGTTGGTGAAGTAAACGTTTTCCGTCACTCCCCCGCGGAACGTGTTGGTCTTGACCCGCATCGCGTAGTTCAAATGCGGGCTGTCCATCCGGCACTTGTCGACGAATATGTTGCGGATCCCGCCCGAGCCTTCGCTCCCCAGCGAAACTCCGCCGTGCCCGTCCTTCATCGTGCAGTCCCGCACCACGATGTTCTCCGCCGCCACGTTGATCCGCCGCCCGTCGCGGTTGCGCCCGCTCTTGATGGCGATGCAGTCGTCTCCCGTGTCGAATACGCACTGCTCCACCAGCACGTCCTTGGAGCTCTCCGGATCGCACCCGTCGTTGTTGGGGCCGTGGCTCGCGATCTTCACCCCGCGCACCGTCACGTTCCGGCAAAGCACCGGGTTCAGTTCCCACATGGGAGAATTGCGGATGCTCACGCCTTCAATCAGAATGTTGGTTGAACGATAAGGCTGGACGAAATTCGGCCGCAGCAACTTGCCTTCGCCGAAGATCCGTTCCGCCACCGGCACGTCCTTCTCGGCGCTAGCCACCAGCGCCCGGCTGGAATCCCGCCCCTTCCAGTCCCACCAGTGCGTCTTATCGGCCTGCCCGTCGAGCATGCCCAAGCCCGTCACCGCGATATCGGTCTGCTCCCAGGCATAAATAAACGGCGAGTAATTCATGCACTCGGTCCCTTCGAACCGCGTGTACACAATCGGATACTGTTTCGGATCCTGGCTGAAGAAAAGCGTCGCGCCTTCTTCCACGTGCAGATTCACGTGGCTCTTCAGGTGGACCGCCCCGGTCAAAAAATCTCCCGCCGGTACTACCACGCGCCCTCCGCCGGCTGCCGCGCAGGCCTCGATCGCCTTGCGGATCGCCTGCGTGGAATCGTTCGAGCTGCCTTGCTTCGCGCCGTACCTGGTGATGTCGAAGACCCGCTTCGAGAACTTCGGCGCCTTGATCCGCGCCAGCACCGCGGCCATTTCCTTAGCCGGGTCCGCAGCCTGGTACGCGCCCAACCGGCGGCCCACCGCCAGCGCCGCGGCGGCGCCCAAGAACCCGCGCCGCGTCATTGCTTCTTCAGCCCCGTGAACCGCTCGAAGTTTCCGCGGAATAGCCGTGCCACGTCCCGCTGGATGTCCGTCCGCGTCACCCCGCGCCCGTCTTCGGCCAGCAGCCGGTAGGCGTTCGTCAGGATCGGCGCCATGGTCCGCCGCGTGTTGCGCCACTTGTAGATCACCTGCTCCAGAATCCGCGCGTCGGAATGCTGCGGGATGAAGCTTGTCCCCAGCATCTCCAGCCGTTCCCGCGTCATCTCTTCCACAATCGACGGGTTGTTGAGGAACCACCAGCAGCCGAACGGCATCAGGTTCGCGAACTTCCGCGCGTAGACGCACAGCTCATGCTGGTTCTCGCGGCTCAGCACGCTGATCAGGAACCGGTTCTCCGGATACTCCCGCGCCAGGTATTCCACGGTCCGCAGATCCGCCTTGCCCAACGCATCGCCCGCCAGCTTCAGTGCCGGGTTCACCAGGTACCGCACGCCGATCATCAGGGAGAGCGGAATCCCGAACTCGCGGCACGCCGGCAACACCGCTTCCGCCAACAACCGGCCGCGCACCGAATGCTCCGGAAACTGGAACGTGTCCGGCAGCGAGACCGCCATGTACACCGGCTTCATCCGCTTATGCCAGTCCGCCAGGAACCGCCGCACCTCGGCAGTCGATTTACCGGTTGCCTGCGCGTCCACCTGGTAGCCTTGCGCCGCCAGGATCTGCCAGTGCTCCGCCCACTTGTTCAGGATGCGGTCGAGGCGCAGCACCGGGTGAAACAGCGGGTCCAGCTCCGCCCCTTTCAGCCACTCGGGCGCTTCCGAAGGATCCAGCGGATCGTTCGTCATCACCGCTTCGCTCATGCCTGCCAGCTTGAAGACGTGGCGGATGTGCGCGGGCAGCTTCTGCGCCGCGAAGAACGCGCGCGCCTCACGCAGATCCGCGCTCTCCGTCGGCAGCCCGAACGCCTGCAGCACGGCGATCACACCGCGGGTTGCTTCCGATAGCGGCGCGTTCTCCACGAAGAGCGCCTTCCAGATGGCGTCTGCCTTTTCCTGCTGCGAAAGCTGCCAGTATGCGGTCGGCTGGATGGTCGAGGAACGGAACAGCTCCGCTTCCAGATAGTGGTACGTCACCAGGTTGTCGATGCCCCACAGCCCTACCGGGCCTAGCGAGGGCATATACAAGTGCGTATGGATGTCTATAAATTGTGCCGCCTGGAGTTCGTGCTCCACTGCCGCGCCAATCTGGCTGGCAGCCAGTGCGCGCGACCCGGCGGCCTGGTCAACTGTTGCCGTTTGCATTTATTCTTAGAATCCTTATCCTACCCATCTTATGTCAAACCGGATTCGCTAAAGGATGGTTTGAGCCAGACTGAATGATGCGACCCGCCAGCCTTTAGTTTTTCTAAACCTTTCCTTCAGGAATTCGTGGTTGACGCGTACTGTGCACCCACTTATAGTGGTGTCACGAGTTGGTAATAGTGAGGTTAGGACCAAGTAGTGCCGAAATCTCTGGAAAAGTACTCAATTGGTGTCGGTGATCGGTTTGCCCATCAGGCCAGGCCTCAATTGGCTGCCTGTGTACATGCTGCCCAACTGGGCGTGACGATCGTCCCTGTTTGGAACAAGTCTAATCGGGAGCATAAGATAGTCGGCTCAGAGCCCTCTGGCGCCCGCGCCGCGGCCGATGCCGCCGTCCGCGCCCTCCAGTGGCCGTATTCCTACTACCTCGACGCCGATCATATTAACAATGATACCGTCGGCCGCTTTCTCGACCCCTGCGACTTCTTCACCCTCGATGTCGCCGACTTCATCGGCCGCCCCGCCGACCCTGCGTCGGTTGACGATTTCCTCCGCCGCCACCCCGAATTCTCCCCCCAGGCCCGCGCCGCCGCCGCCAAGTACCTCTTTGCCGTTCAGGAAGCCGGCCGCATCTACCGCAACATCGCCGGCCGCAAAGACCCCGCCACTTTCGTCACCGAAGTCTCCATGGACGAAACCGATTCTCCCCAGACTCCCGAAGAACTCCTCCTCATCCTCGCCGCCATCGCCGATGAAGCCATCCCCATCCAGACCATCGCTCCCAAGTTCACCGGCCGCTTTAATAAGGGCGTCGATTACGTCGGCGACGTTCCCCAGTTCGAAAAGGAATTCTCCGCCGATCTGGATGTCATCGCCCACGCCATTCAGGCCTACCACCTTCCGTCCAATCTCAAGCTCAGCGTTCATTCCGGCTCCGACAAATTCTCCATCTACGAACCCATGCGCCGCGCGATCCGCCGCACCGGCGCCGGCATCCATCTCAAGACCGCCGGCACTACCTGGCTCGAAGAGCTGATCGGTCTCGCCGAAGCCGGCCCCGACGGCCTCACGCTGGCCAAGGAGATTTACGCCGAAGCCTTCGCCCACCGCGACGACCTCTGCGCTCCTTACGCCGCCGTCATCGATATCGACCCCGCCCGCCTGCCCGCCCCGCAGGAAGTAGACCGCTGGACCGCCGAGCAGTATGCCGGCGCCCTCCGTCACGACCAAAGCAATCCTCTTTTCAACAAGCACGTACGGCAGTTGCTGCACGTTGGCTACAAGGTCGCCGCCCACATGGGGGACCGTTATACCAAAATGCTCGACGCCTGCGAAGAATCCATCTCCCGCAACGTGACCGAAAACCTCTTCGCCCGCCACATCGAGCCGTTGTTCCTGCGGGCATGAAAACTCAAAATTCCATTCACCGCAGAGACGCGGAGACGCAGAGAAAACCAAGATCTAAGTCTTTCTCGGTTTTCTCTGCGTCTCTGCGTCTCTGCGGTGGATTGATTTTGGCCGTTCTTAGCTCCTACGCGCAGGACACCCGCACGGTTACCGAACCCGTCATCCCTCCCTCCTGCGAGTCGCTCACCGCCCAGTTGCCGGTCGAACTTTCCGCCGCGGACGAAGCCCGACCCGACACTGCCCGCATCCAGGCAGCTCTCGACCATTGCCCCGCCGGCCAAGCCGTCGAACTCAAAGCCGATGCCGCCTCCGCCGCGTTTCTCTCCGGCCCTCTCCAGTTGCGCGCCGGCGTCACTCTCCTCATCGGCGCCAAGACCATCCTCTACGGCTCCCGCAATCCCCGCGATTACGATGTCACGCCCGGCTCGTGCGGCATCGTCAATAAAACCGGCCACGGCTGCAAACCTTTGATCGCGGGCGATCGCGTCTCCGGCGCCGCCGTCATGGGCGATGGCGTTATCGACGGCCGCGGCGGCGACTCGCTCACCGGCCAGAAGGTTTCCTGGTGGGACCTCGCCCAGGAAGCCAAGGTCAAGAACGAAAACCAAAACTGCCCCCGCATCCTGGTCCTGTCCCACGCCGATAACTTCACCCTCTACCGCATCACCCTGAAGAATTCACCCAACTTCCACGTCTCCTACAGCGGCGGCAACGGCTTCACTGCCTGGGGCGTCGTCATCGACACCCCCAAGACCGCCCGCAATACCGATGGCATCGACCCCGGGAATTCCACCAACGTCACCATCACCCACTGCTTCATCCACACCGGCGACGACCAGGTTGCCATCAAGGCCGGCGCCCCCGGGCCCACCACCCACATGACCGTCTCGCACAACCATTTCTATACCGGCCACGGCATGTCCATCGGCAGCGAGACCGATGGCGGCGCGAGCTCGATCCTGGTCACCGACCTTTCCATCGATGGCGCCGATAACGGCATCCGCATCAAATCCAATTCCACCCGCGGCGGCCTGGTGCACGACGTAGCCTACGAAGACGTCTGCATCCGCGACACTAAGAATCCTGTTTATATGGATTCCAATTATTCCGCCGCCACCGGGCCCACTCACGACAAGCTACCCGTTTTCACAGCAATTACCCTCCGCAACATCCGCGTCGAGGGCTCCGGCAAGATCACCCTCGATGGCTTCGACCAAAAACACCGCTTGGGGATAACGTTTGATAACGTTACTCTCAACCAGCCCGGTGATATAAAGGTTTCTGCGCATTTTGCGGATCTCACCTTGGGCCCTGGCCAGGTGAATTTTCTTCCCGCCGGCGAAGATGTCTCCGTATCAAAAATCTCGGGCAAAGGAGCCCCGCACGCATGCACCGGAAAGTTCGTGCCGATGCCGTCGAAGTAGGGGCTTTACAAGTTGATGAAGATGAGTTGGCCGCCGATGAACGCAGATAAACGCAGATTGAAAACCAGCGATAGATCCGCGTCGATCTGTGTTTATCGGCGGCCCAAATTCGAACTCTTAACGCATTTCAGGAGTTGTTTATGAAATTCAGGTCGATCTCGCTTCTCGCGTTGTTCATTCCCGCCGCGCTCTTCGCTCAGGAATTTCGCGGCACCATCAGTGGCTCGGTAACCGATCCTACCGGCGCGTCCATCCCGGCGGCCAAAGTGACGGTCACTGAAGAACACACCGGCACCAGGATCCCCACCGTTTCCGATTCCGCCGGCCAGTACACCGCTCCTTTCCTGCTCCCCGGCGATTACGATATCGCTGTGGAGGCCGCCGGCTTTAAGGAAGCCCTGCGCAAGGGAGTGCACGTCGGCGCCGGCGACCATCCGGTGATCGACATCAAGCTCGCCGTCGGCGATGTCAGCCAGTCCGTGGAAGTGACCGCCGATGCCTCCATGGTCAACACCGAAAGCGCCACCGTCGGGCAGGCCGTGACCACCAAGGAAGTGGAAGAACTGCCCATTAATGGCCGCACTCCTATGATGGCCGCGGGCCTGTCCATCGGCGTTATCGGCTATGCCCAGCCCACGCTCGTCCATCCTTTCGATAGCGGCGGGGCCGCCGGATGGACCATCGCCGGAGCGTACACCCAAACCAGCGAGCTGCTCATCAATGGTTCGCCCGACGCCACCTGGGACGGCCGCCTGGCTTTCAGCCCGCCTCAGGACGCCGTGCAGGAAGTCCGCGTCAAGGCTTTCGATACCGATGCCGCCTTCGGCCATACCGCCGGCGGCACGCTCAACCAGATCACCAAGAGCGGCACCAATACCTTGCACGGTTCGGCCTGGGAGTTCAACCAGCCTAACACTCTCACCGCCAATGATTTCTTCCTCAACAAGGCCGGTTCCCCGCGGCCCGTCACCCATTTCAACCAATATGGCGTCACCGCCGGCGGGCCGTTTTATGTCCCCCACGTGATCGATACGCGCAACAAGCTGTTCTGGTTCTTCGCCTGGGAGGGCATCAAAGACGGCCAGCCCACCGCCTTCACCGGCACCGTTCCCACCGACGCCATGCGCACTGGCAACTTCGCCGGCCTGCCCACTATCTCCGATCCCTTCAGCGCCACGCTCAGCGGCACCACCATCAACCGCACACCGCTTGCCGGCAATCTGATTCCCGCGCCGGAGATGAGCTCCATCGCCAAGAGCTTACTGCAGTTTTATCCGGAACCCACCGTCCCCGGTGCCGTGATCAACAACTTCATCAGCTCTCCCAACACCATCGACGACTACAGCAATGAAATGGGCCGCATCGACTACAACATGAGCGACAAGAGCCGCCTGTTCGCCGATGTCCGGCACACCGATTACTACCAGCTTAAGAACAATTACTTCGGCAATGTGGCGGAAGGCTCGCTGCTCTTTCGCAACAACTGGGGCATGTCCGTGGATGAGGTTTACACCGTCAACCCGACCAACATCCTGGATGTCCGTCTGAACTTCACACGCATGAACGAAGCCCACGATGTCCCCAGCGCCGGCTTCAACCCGACATCGGTAGGCCTGCCAGACTACCTCGGGGGCGACTCGAACCACCTGCAAATGCCGGTCATTTCCTTTGCTACCGCCACCGGACTCCAGGCCCTGGGCGCGACCGGCGCCAACAAGCTGCCTTCCCAGTCCTACCAGTTGTTCGCTTCCTGGATGAGAATCAAGGGTGAACACACAATCAAGGCCGGTGTCGATTTCCGCCAGTACCGCCTCAGCACTTCTACCGCGGGCAACTCCACCGGCGCGATTTCGTTCTCCGCCAATAGCTGGGTCAAGGCCTCGTCCAGCGCTTCCTCCACCGTCACCACGGGCCAGGATCTTGCCTCCTTCCTGCTCGGCCTTCCCACCAGCGGCAGCTATGACCTCAATACGTTCGCCTCGTGGTATTCCTACTACGGCGCCGGCTTCGTGCAGGACGATTGGCGCGCCAGGCGCAACCTCACCATCAACCTGGGACTTCGTTTCGAACACGATTTTCCGTACAACGAGAAGTATGGCCGCACGGTCGATGGCTTCGATACCTCCTCCACCAATCCGCTTTCGGCCGCGGCCACCGCGGCATACACCAAGGCCCCTATTACCCAGCTTGCAGCCAGCGCTTTCAGCGTGCTCGGCGGCCTGACCTTCCCCGGCGCCGGACAGACGGCCGTCTTCCAGAACAAGTCGCACGTCTTCAGCCCGCGCGTGGGCCTGGCCTGGACTCCCAGCGCGCTCCACGAAAAAACCGTCGTCCGCGCCGGCTTCGGCATCTTCGTGGCGCCCGTCACCATCGCCTCCATGGGCGTCGACGGCAAGTATTCCACCAGCCCGCTCACCAATCAGGAAGGCTTCAGCCAGAGCACCACGCTCACCGCCACCAGCAACAACTTCCTGACGCCTCTGGCCACCAGTTCGCTGGCCAATCCCTTCCCCAACGGCTTCCTGCAGCCCAGCGGCAGTTCGCTCGGGCTGCTGACTTACGCCGGACAGGCCGTCCCGTTCATCAATCCCGACGTGAAGAGCCCTTATTCCATGCGTTGGAACTTCGGCATCCAGCACAGCATCACTCCCAACCTGATGCTGGAAGTCGATTACATCGGCAACCACTCCATCCACCTGCCCATTGATTTCACTCAGCTCAACGGTCTGCCGCGCTCCATCCTCAGCACGCTGGGCACGCGCGACGCCAACCAGAGCTACCTCACCAGCACCGCTACCAACCCGTTCTCCGGCCTGCAAACCACCCAGAACACCGCCAGCACCACGCCGGCGCAGCTTCTGGCGAAGTACCCGGAATTCCCCGTGGGCGATAGCGGCAGCGGCTGGAGCGGCGGGGGCGGCGTGCTGGAGCAGAGCCTCAACGTCGGCAGCTCCAACTTTGAGAGTTTGAACGCGCGACTCGAAAAACGCGTCTCGCACGGCCTGAACTTCGTCTTCAATTATGTCTATGCGAAGCTGATGGAGCGCATGACCTGGCTCAACGCCTCCGATCCGCTTCCCGAGAAGCGCGTTTCGGCGCAGGACCGCAACCAGCGTTACGTGCTTGCCGCCACCTACCAACTGCCCATCGGCCGGGGCCAGGCGCTCAACCTCCAGTCGGGCGTTCTCAACTCCCTGCTGGGCGGCTGGCTCTTGAATACGGTGTATACCTTCCAGACCGGCGCTCCCATCATGTTCGTCAACGGCAGCTCTTCGAGCCCCGGCGACTATGTCTACTTCGGCGGCCCGCTCGATGTGAATCCCCGCGCGGTTGGCGTGCCGGCCTTTAACACAGCCGTCTTCGACACCAAGTCGACCGACACCTTCAACTATCACCTGCGGACGTTCTCCACCATGTTCAGCAACGCGCGGGCGGACGGCATCAACCAGTTCGATCCGTCGCTCTCCAAGCGTTTCGTGATTCATGAGAGCGTCTCCGTGCAGCTTCGCCTGGAAGCCTTCAACGCGCTCAACCACCCGGTGTTCGCGGCTCCTTCGACCACCGCGTCGAACGTCGCGTTCGGTACCATCACGGCGACCGCCAATCGTTTCCGTACGCTCCAGATTGGCGCGCGCTTCACGTTCTAAAACCCATCCCCACGGGGCAGGACTGGACCATGTCCAGGCCTGCCCCACTTTCCTTTTGAAGCAGTCCCTTCTCCTCCCATGCCCCCCTTGCCATGGGCATTCCCTGGAGATTCAAACTTCCCCCTCAGAAAATCCCATTTGACACTCAATCCCCTTTGTGATATCCAAGATCAAACGGGAATTGTTGGTTGGTTTTCAGCACAATTTAGACAAAGGGGTACATATGAAACATGTGTTGGGTGTGTTTACACTCGCATTGCTTCTCACCACGGCTCTGTTTGGCCAAATGTCTGGCCTCACCGGCACGGTGGTCGATCCTACAGGCGCTGTAGTCCCAAACGCCACCATCGCGATCACCAGCACGCAAACCGGGGCGCAACGCTCTACCGTATCCGACACCCAGGGGCACTACACCCTGAATGAGTTGACACCCGGCACATACAGGCTGTCGGCCAAGGCGCCTGGCTTCGCGGAAGCGATCATCGCCAGAATTGAGCTTCTGGTGAACCAGCCGGCCACGCTGGTGGTGACCTTTGAAAAGGTCGGCCCCACCGTGGAATCGGTTACGGTAGAATCCGCAGCCACCCAAATCGACACGGTGGATGCGTCGCTCGGAAACGTCATCACCGCGACGGCCATCGTCGAGTTGCCCTCGTTCGCCCGCAACGTGGCCAACCTGCTCTCCTTCCAGCCCGGCGTTGCCTACTTCGGCGGCTCCGACGACCGCAACGGCGCCGTCAACGGCGGGCGGTCGGACCAGTCCAACATCACCCTCGACGGCGCGGACGTGAATCAGCAGACGACCCGCGCGGCTTTCACCAGCGTGCTGCGCGTGACCCCGGACTCCGTGGAAGAGTTTCGCACCACCACCACCAATGCCGGGGCGGACGTTGGCCGCGGCTCCGGCGCCAATATCGTGCTAATGACCAAGTCCGGCACCAACGATCTTCATGGTTCGCTCTACGAATACCGGCGCGGCACGGAAACAGCGGCCAATAGCTTCTTCAACAACAAGGCTGGCCTGCCCATCGCTCCACTGCTGATCAACCTGTTCGGCGCCTCGGTAGGCGGCCCCGTCAAAAAGAATGACTCGTCAGTAGAATTCATG
>PMTR01000045.1 GCA_003167255.1 Bryobacterales bacterium | reverse complement strand
CAGCGCCCGGCGGTTCCGAGCATCGCCCACCGGTAGACGGGCTCCAGACCTGCTATACTCAAAGCTCCGGAAGTTGATCGGCAACCCCCTCTCCCCTCTTTAGGTAGTCGGCTCGCGATTTTCCTCCCTCAAAAGCTAAATGAAAACTTTTTCTGAACTTCCCCTCTCCGCTCTGTTGAAGAGCAACCTCGGTAGGCAAGGTTTTACCGAACTCACCCCCGTCCAAGCACAAGCCATCGAACCGGCGCTCAACGGGAAAGACCTGGTCGCCACGGCGCAGACCGGCACCGGCAAGACGCTGGCATTTGTCCTGCCGATGATTCACCTGCTGGGTACGCAGACACCGCGCACCGGCGTCCGCAGCATGATTTTGACCCCTACACGCGAGCTGGCCATCCAGATCGACGAAGTATTCTCCAAGATGTCCGTTGGCACCGGGATTCACACCGCGGTGGTTGTGGGCGGCGTCAACGAACGGACGCAATTGACGGCCATTCGCCGCGGCGCGCAGGTGCTGATCGCCACGCCGGGCAGGCTGCAGGACTTTATGAACCGGCAACTGGTGGATCTCCGCAATGTCCACATGCTGGTGCTGGACGAAGCCGACCGCATGCTCGACATGGGATTCCTGCCCGCGGTCAGAAAGATTATGGCGGCGCTACCGGCCGACCGGCAGACGATGTTGTTCTCGGCGACCATCGAAAAATCGGTCAAGCACCTGGTCGAGACGCAAGTGCCCAAGGCGATCCGCATTGAATGCGGTTCCACCACTAAGCCCATTGAGCAGGTGGATTTGCACCTTTACGAAGTGGAACAGGACCGCAAGCTGGGCCTGCTGCATAGCATGCTCCGCGAGAATGACGGATCGTTCCTGGTGTTTGCGCGCACCAAGCACGGCGCCGACCGGCTGTCGAAGAAACTCTCGCACGAGGGCGTGAAAACGGCGGTGATTCACGGCAACCGCAGCCAGAATCAACGCAACATGGCGCTGAAGGGATTCCAGGATGGACGGTACCGGGTGCTGGTGGCCACCGATGTGGCGGCCCGCGGCATTCACGTGGAAGGCATCTCTCACGTGGTGAATTACGATCTTCCGCAAGTGCCGGAGGACTTCATTCACCGCGTGGGACGGACCGGGCGTGCCGGAGCGCGCGGAACGGCTTCGACCTTTGCGACACGCGCGGAGCGTTCGGATATCGCGCACATCGAGCGGACGTTGACTACGCGGCTGGTGAGGCAGCAGGTATCGGCGGATGTTCAGCGCGAGGTCAGGTCTACGGCTCCGGTAATTGTGATGCCGACTTCCAGACCGGAGCGGCAGATGCGGGTCAGGAGCTTTGGGCCGCGAGTGAAGGCGCGAAGACGGTTCGCGGGCTAGGGTTCGATGGGCCAATTCGTCGCGGCGGCGCGTGGAGGCTGCCAAGCTCCGGAAATAGTAAACTGGGGCTGTCGACCATGCCGATGGCGTTCAAGGCGAGCGCACTTCTCTCCCTGACCCTGCTGGGATTGAGCGCGGCGCAGGATGCTCAGGCGCCTGCGCCGCCGCCCTTGCTTCGTATCACGGTTACCTTGGTTCAGGTGGATGCGGTGGTCACCGATTCCGCGGGGCGCCACGTTTCCGGACTTCGGCCTGAAGACTTCGAGATCCTGCAGGATGGGCAGGCTCAGAAGCTCACCTATTTCTCTTACTATTCCGAGGAGAGCGCTTCCCCGGTGAAGGCGGCGCGGGCTGCCGAAAGGGCGCCCATGGGGCCGGCGCCGCCGATCACGGCGGGCGAGGTGAAGCGCACGGTGGCCCTGGTGGTGGACGATCTCGCGGTTCGGGAATTTGGGACTCTCACCAGATTGCGCGACGCTTTGCGGGCGTATGTCCGGCAGCAGATGCAACCAGGCGACTTAATGGCTCTGATCAAGACCGGCGGCGGGATTGCCGCGCTGGAGCAGTTCACTACCGATCGGCAGCTCCTGCTGGAATCCATCAACGAATTGACCTGGAGGGTGTGGGGCGCGGGTCTGCCGGATATCGATCCGCTGGCCACGGATACGGCCCCGTCCCCGGATGGGCGAACCCGCCGGTCGACGATTTCCGACTATGGGTACACGCTGGCGGCCCATGCCGCACTGGACAGGCTCCAACAGGTTCTCGAGGGAATGAAGAGATTGCCTGGCCGCAAGTCGGTGGTATTCTTCTCCGACTCAATGCGCATGGACCAGGGGATCAACCTCGCGATCGACCGGATTACGGATCTGGCCAACCGGTCGGGCGTCTCGTTGTATACCGTGGATCCGGGCGGCTTGCGGGTGCGGTCCATGGGGGACCAGGAAGGGCTGGGCTCCCTTGCCGCGCGCACCGGCGGCCTGTTCTTCCACAACCGGAATGACATCGCCGAGTGCATCCGGCAGGCCGCGGACGATCAGATGGGGTATTATCTGCTCGGGTACTCGCCGCAGGAAGGGACCTTCGAGAAGAACCCCGGCAAGGCGAAGTTTCACAAGGTGATTGTGCGGGTGCACCGGGCCGGCTTGCAGGTGCGTTGGAAGAGCGGGTTCACGGGCGTGGCGGACGAAGCGCCCGGACCGGAACCGGCGTCCGTCGCAGAGGCTAAGACCGGGGAGGAGCAACTGATCCAGGCACTGGCCTCACCCTTCTCCGCCACCGGGTTGAAGGTGCGGCTCACGTCGATGTATTTCCAGACGAAGAAAGACGGCCCGTTCGTGCGGTCGCTGCTGCATCTCGACGCCAAAGATCTGACCTTCGCCCAGGGCGCCTTCGGTCTGTGGCACGCCACGGTGGATGTGGTGGCGTCGGCGTATCGTGGCTTTCACCTGGTACCGCTCAGGCGGGGCCAACTCGGGCTCCTCGCCTACGACAGACAGCGCCGTACGGAGATCAGCCTCTCCGACGAGCGCTATCGCCGGGCCCTCAAAGAAGGCTTCATTTATGTGCTGGACGAACCCATGAACGAACCCGGGTTATTCCTCATGCGCGTGGCGGTGCGCGATGCGGTTTCGCAGCGGGTCGGCTCGGCCAGCCAGTCTTTGCAGGTGCCCGACACGCGCAAGGGGCAACTCGCGGTGAGCGGGATCACGCTGCAATTGGCTACCCCCGAACTTTTGCGCATGGCGGAGGCTGCCCCGGCTGGCGCGGGGGGCAAGGATGGCGGGGTGGCGGAGTGGTCCGAAGGAGGGCCGGCAGTGCGCCGGTATCGCCCGGGGCAAAATATCGCTTATGGGTACGAAGTGATCAATCCGAGGTTGCAAGGGCCGGAGAAAGAGCCACAGGTGGCGATTCAGGTGCGTATTTTCCGGAACGGAAAGCTGTTCTACACCAGCCCACTGGAGCATTCTCTCGTGCGCAGCGAGCTCGATCCCACGGTCTTCGCGGGCGGCGGAATCCTAAGTCTCAAGAAACATCTGACTCTAGGCGAGTATCTGCTTCAGGTAGTGGTGACCGACCAACCCGGCAAGAGAAAGACTTCGCAGGCAACTCAGTGGATTGACTTTGAGGTTACGGCAGGGCCGGCGTTGTGACGGCACAGTACTAGGGGCTGCGGACAGGTGGCTCCGCAGCACGGGTCCGACGCCTGGGACCCGACGATCGCGCGCCAAGCGAACCGCCGCCTATCTATGTGGATGCGCGTGATGGTGCATCCAGTTGTGAACACCCAAACCAAACAGGGCGATGACGCCCAACGCGATGAGCAGTTCGGGAACGTCAAACGAACCCATAACCCTACTCTCCTTGATTCGGATTATACGCTCTGGAAGGCCGGAAAGAAAGGCCAGTTTTGGTCCAATTTCACCTATACAGTTGCTGAAGAAGCATATTCAGCCGCCGATGAACGCCGATAAGTGGTTTGTTTTCAATCTGCGTTGATCGGCGTTCCCCGACGGCTAGAGACTTGCGGCGCCGCGCTAAAGTATTGGACGGAGCAAAGGTGGTCTATGAATCGAATCCATGAGGCTGTGGTGGCGGCGGTTGCCTTGGTTCTTCTGGCGGGCGCGGGGGTGGCGCAGGAGAAGCGATATGTCGTGATCGACCAGGACGCGGGCGGCCCCGGCGGCACGGACATGATGTCGATCCTGGTGCTGCTGCAGTCGCCCCAGGTGCAAACGCTGGGCATTACGGTTGTGACCGGCGACCAGTGGCGCGACGAGGAAGTGGCGCACACGCTACGGCTTCTGGAACTGGTGGGCCGCGCGGATATTCCGGTGGCGCCAGGGGCGGTCTACCCGCTGGTACGCACCCAGGCGGAGACCAAACTGTGGGAACAACAGTATGGGAAGGTGACGTACCAAGGGGCCTGGACGCGCCGCGAGAGCAACCACGATCCGGCCGAGGTGCCGGCCATGCCGGAAGGCCAGCCATCGGCCAAGCCGGTGAGCGAGGACGCGGCGCATTTTCTGGTGCGCATGGTTCACGAGCACCCGCACGAGGTGACGATTTACGCGGGCGGCCCGATGACCAACCTGGCGCTGGCGCTGAGCCTGGACCCGCACTTCGCGGAACTGAGCAAGGGACTGGTCTTCATGGGCGGCAGCCTGAGCCCGCGCACGGACGACCCGGAATACGCCAACGATCCGCGTCACGAATTCAATCTCTGGTTCGATCCCGAGGCGGCGCACATTGTGCTGCGGGCGCACTGGCCCCGGATTGTCTGCACCACGGTGGATGTCTCGGTGAAGACCAAACTGAGCCAGGAGATGTTCGACCAGATCGCCAGGGCGCAGACTCCCGCGGCGCAGTATGTGGCGAAGTACTCGCACGCCAATCGCAGCTATCTGTGGGACGAACTGGCAGCGGCGGCGTGGATCGATCCGACGCTGATTACGGGGAAGCGGCAACTGTACATGGACGTCAACGTGGACCGCGGAGCGGGATATGGCGACACGCTCACGTGGTCCGACCGCATCAAGCCGGCTCTGGATTTGCCGCTGGTGGAGGTGCAGATGGACGTGGACATGGCGCGGTTCGGCAAGATGTTCGTCGAGCTGATGACGGGGGCCACGCCGGGGAAACGGTAGGGGGAAAAGCGCCGACCGAGTGGGGCGNNCTCCCCCACTTTTTCATGAAATTGCGCGGGCCGAAGGCCTTCTGCAACAGACGACAGAAGATAGAATAAAGGGAATAAAGGGTGGGCCGGTGGCATCGGTGGTTGTGGTAATAATATACTCGATCGCCCAGTAATAGACGTGGACATCCCTGGCCGGCTTCGCGTACACTGGCGACCAGGTTGACCTGGAGAAGAAGCCCATGAACCTGACGATTGGCCTGTCGGAGCGAGATGCCGCCGCGCTTGAAGCCCAGGCCCGCGCCGCCCGTATGCCGGCAGAGCGCTATCTTGCCCATATCATCGCGCGAGCGCCAGCACCGCCGGGACGCCGAGAACCTAGGGAAGCACCTGGACTACATGGCCTCCCAGGTTGCTCCGGAAACGACCCCCGAAGAGATGGAAGCTGCCCTTCAGGAAGCCCTGACGCATGTTCGGCCGCATCGTAGCTGGCAACCATGAGGGTTGTTCTTGATACGAATACCCTTGTCCGCGCCAACCCGAAGGTTTCACCGCGAGGACTCGCCCGCGATCTTCTTCTGACCATCGTATCGGGACCTCATGTGCTTATCCTTTCGTCCGCTATTCTGGCCGAGGTACTGCGTGTGCTGACCTACCCTCGCGTTCAGGCCAGATGGCCCCTGACGGGAGAAGCCATAGAACATACCTTGTTTTTCTGGAAGCGGCTGGCGCTTTGGTGGAGTTACCGGAAGTTTCTCCGGCCGTTGTCAGTCACCCGGACGATGACCCGATTCTACAAACCGCCATTGTGGGCCGCGCCGATGTTCTTTGCACTCGCGATGGAGTCTTTCGACACGAAGTTGTCGAGCGGGTCTGCACCGGGCCCGGCATTGATTCGGAGAGTCAGTATCGGTGGTTATTGTTGAAACTCGACCGCATGATCGACCGCCCAGTCGCGGAAGGAACGTGCCGGAACTCCGGTGATCTCTGCAACTGTGGGCGTAACGGGCGCGGGTTTCCCGACCGTGGCGGAACCTGCATACTCTACGTTTTGCCACGCGTCGAGCAGCATGTCCGCGATTGAAGCCGGCATGATAGTCGCCATCTCACGTCGCGCCGCTTCCGGCGGGATCTCCTCGAAGCGTAGCGGACGGCCAATCGCATCACCGATGGTACGAACCTGGTCCCGGTGAGTCAGTGACTGAGGGCCGGTGAGGATATACTTCGCTCCGGCATGTCCGTCCTCGCACAGGGCACGGACGGCGACCGCTGCGATATCACGTTCGTGGATCGGCGATGTGACGGCACCAGGGTAGGGCCAGCGCACGACATCGCCCGCACGGACCTGTGGCGCCCACCAGATCCGGGCATTTGAAGCGAACGCACCGGGCCGCAGAAAGGTCCAGCGGACGCCCGAAACTTCAATCAGGCGCTCAATCTTGGCGTGCAGGGTCGTGACCGGATAGGCCTGCTCTTCGATGCCGTCGCGCACGGTTAGATTCGAGAGGAAGACGATCCGCCGGGCATGCTTAACGATCTGCGCCACGCCGGGAGCAACAGCTGTTGCGGGGGCACACCACACCAGGAACACCGCATCAACACCGTCCAGGCATCGGTCGAGGGCAGTAGGGACAGTGAGGTCGCCGCGCACGACTTCGACTTGGCGCGGCAGACCGGCAGACTCCGGACTGCGAGCCATAACGCGGACTCGGACATCTGTGGCGAGCAGTTGAGAGACTACTTGGCGGCCGACGTTGCCGGTGGCTCCCGTGACGAGGATGTTTTCCATATGAGACCAGCCTACAAGGTGAAGTGAAGATGCAGCAAATGCGTGAGGCTCAGGTCTTCGCGGCCTCCGGTGCATGGTCAAAAACCTCATGCGATTTTGCCGTCTCGGGAGCCTGCCTCCGGGCCATTTTGGAGTGACGCTTTCGCCTGGCTGGAGACTATCCTTTCCGGCCAGGCAGGACTCATCATATTACGCGGCCGCGGGCGTTGCCAGTCGCGCCAGCGTCTCGCGGTAGGTGTTTCAGGGTGTTTCAGGGACAGGCCACGCAACCCCCAATCGCTCAGCCGCTGGCGTTTGGGAGTTTCGTAGCCTGTACCCGAAATACCGATCACAGCAACTTGGCTGTGGAGCGGGCCTCCGGCCCGCAACGCCGGCTTTCCAGCCGGCGTTCGACAGGCCAGGAGGCCTGTCCTACCCAACTAACGCGCGCGGCTCAGATCAGAGCCGCGACCGTGAGGGAGCGCTTTCCCTTCAGAAGCGCGTTTTCTTGCGGTCACGGCACTAGTTCTCTGACCGGCTGGTTTGGTGCCTTCCCGCAAGCCTTTGCTCACGCTGATGGCCCCGCTGTGAGCCACGACCGTGAGGGAGTGGTTTCCCGGACAAGAACAACATCAGCCGGTCAAAGCCCTAGCCGGTAGAGTAGGACGTGGACGGTGAGCCGATCCCAGAGAGAGCTGCCCTTTTCCTCGCCGAAGTGAGTGACCAGCGACTTGGTGCCGCCGTGGTGAAGTGGCGACCGGCCTTTGGTTCCACGACGCCGAATGCGTTGGCCGTGCCACGCCGTTGCCACCAGTCGGACCGTCCAGCGTGCCTGCCTTTCCGGCGGTATGCAATAAGACATTTCAAGATGGAAGTGTTTTATAGAACTTTTTCAGGCGGTCGAAGATCCAGGCAACTACTTCGGCACTTCGCTCATGAGGGCGAGCAAGTTGCGGTCGGGGTCGCGGAAGAAAGCCATCCAGAGATCGTGGCTGGCGAGGCGCGCGACCAGGTGGGGTTCTCGCTCGAAGGCGGCGCCGCGCGAGGTCATGGTCTCAAGAGCGGCGTGGATATCGGGCACCTTGAAATAGAGGATGGAGCTGAACTGTTCGCCGGGTTTCTCCGAGCCGGTCAGCATGAGGCGGACGCCGCCGCAATCGAAGAAACCCATATTGGGTACCTGGAAGAGGAAGGGAATGCCCAGGGTGTGGCGATAGAATGCGATGGCGCGATCGATGTCCGTGACGGTGATGGCAATCTGGCCGATGGTAGAGAGTCCGAAGGGGCTGGCGGCCGACGCTGTGGCGGATTCCATAGATCTCCTAAGGTAAATATGATAGCCGAGTCCAGGTAGCTGCGGCGGGGTGGTTGGAGGGTGGTTGGAGGGGAATGCTTACAGACGGCGGCCGGCTCGGGCCAGGTGGCGCAGCAGGCCGCTACACGCGGCCAGACGGTCGGCATCGGGCTCGGCGGTTTTGAGAGCTTGTACGAGGCAGTCGAAGAGTTCGCGGCGTTCTTCCTCCAGGCTGGTGGGTGCGCGGCCGGGTGGGCGCCTTTCGGTAAAGGCGAATTCCGGGGTGTAGATGCATCGGATGGTTTCCACGGCGGGAAGCTCGGCTTCACTGGTCGGGCGGCTCAATCCTCACCTCTAAAAGGGCTTATCGGACACGTTCCCCCGTATATTAATGTCGCCGCGTGGGGCCGCCGATAAGGGTTATGAAGAGTTCATGATCCGGCTGACTCGCCTGAATCGCGCGCCCATGGTTCTGAACGCCGATCTGATCGAACATATCGACGTGACGCCGGATACCGTGATCACGCTGACTACCGGGCAGATTCTGCGTGTGCGTGAGACCGCCGAAGAGGTGGTACGGCGCATTGTCGAATTCCGGCGGCGTATTTTCTCGCCCGCTGGCGATCCCTCCGGACTGTGCGACCCGGCCGATCTGGCTGGGGGCCTGGAACAACCGGCGCCCCCGGAGGAAACCGAGGACGCGAACTAAATCCCCATGGCAGCCGCGCCCAAACCCGCTCCCCAAGCTCCCCAGGCCGCCAAAGCGCCTCCCCGGAAGCCGGCTCTCCGGCCGGATTTTTCCACGCTGGCGGGAATCGGCGTGGCGCTCAGCGGCATTATCGGGGGGCTGCTGCTGGAGAAAGGCAACATCCAGGACGTAGCCCAGGGCACCGCCGCCATGATCGTGCTGGGCGGAACCCTGGGCGCGGTGCTGGTGACCACGCCGCTGCCGGTCTTCCTGCGAGCCGTCAAGGGTTTGCGATGGGCCTTCATGGAACAGGCCAACTCCACCGCGGCCACCATCGAATCCCTCATTCAATACGCCACCAAGGCGCGCAAAAACGGCATTGTCAGCCTGGAAAGCGAAGCGGCCAGCATCCCGGACCCGTTCCTCCGCAGGGCCGTCAGCCTGGCGGTGGATGGCACCGATTTGCAAGAGCTCCGCAAAATGATGGAGCTGGACCTCAGCCTCAGCGAGCACACCGGCGAGGCGGAGGCCAAAGTGTGGGAAGCGGCCGGCGGCTATGCCCCAACCATCGGGATCATCGGCGCGGTGATGGGGCTGATCCAGGTGATGAAACACCTGGAAGACATCGTGGCCGTCGGCCACGGCATCGCGGTGGCCTTTGTGGCCACGGTATACGGAGTGGGATCGGCCAACATTTTCTTCCTGCCCGTGGCCAATAAGCTCAAGGCGCGCATGCGCGATGCCTCGCTACGCAAGGAGATGATCCTTGAAGGGGTGGTGGGGATTGTCGAAGGGCTCAACCCCACGTTGATCCGGATCAAGCTCGAAGCCTACAACCAGGAGCCGGCGAAATCCGGCAAGCCGAAACTGGCCAAGGATGCCGGCGCGCCGGGAAAAGCCAAAGCCGGGCCGCAGCCGGCCTCGGTGCGGAGTTAGGGGGATGCTGAAAAACTCTTTCAAGCGACTGGCCGCCGATGAACGCCGATTAACGCAGATTGAAAACAAACCACTCATCGGCGTGTATCTGCGTTCATCGGCGGCTGAATATGTTTTTTCAGCAACCTGTTAGGAAAAGCGACATGCGACACAAGCGGGCGAGCGAACCCGAAAATCACGAGCGCTGGTTGGTTTCCTACGCCGACTTCATCACCCTGCTTTTCGCATTTTTCGTGGTGATGTTCGCCTCCACGCAGTCGGATAAGCTCAAGGCCAAGGAAGTTTCCGAATCTGTGCGCGAGGCGCTGGAACACGGCCAGTTCAGCGCTGCCATCTCCACCGTGCTGGGTCGCGGCAAGCACGAAAACAGCCGCCCGCCGGCGAATCCCAACCGCGTCGATCACTCGGAGAACCTTCCGCCCAAGCCCGCGCCGCCGCCGCAACAGCCGGCCGACCTGGCGAAGTCGCTCGACCGGCTGCAGAATGGCCTGGGGGCGGAATTGAAGGCCGGCAAGATCGGGCTCAAACTGGAAGGGCGCGGCCTGATCATCAGCCTGCGGGAAGCCGCCTTCTTCGCTTCGGGCGACGACAGCGTGGCTCCCGCCAGCATTCCGATTCTGGCCAAGGTGGCGGCGGAACTGCAGGCATCGTCCAATCCGCTACGCCTCGAAGGCTACACCGATGCGATCCCCATCCACAATTCGCGGTTCCGCAGCAACTGGGAGCTTTCGACCGCGCGCTCGATCGCCATGCTGGAAGTGCTGCGCCAGCGCTTCCAGATCGCGCCGGAGCGGATGGCCGTGGTGGGCTACGCCGAGAACGCGCCGGTGGACACGAACGAAACCGAAGACGGCCGGGCCCGCAACCGCCGCGTCGATCTGGTGGTGCTTTCAACCGAAGGGCAGAAGGCCGAGCCGGAAGTAAGGAGTCAGAAGTGAGGAGCCAGAAGTTAGAAGTTAGAAGTTAGAAGTTAGAATTGTCCCGCGTGTGTTGCCGGCTTGGGCGATCAGCGCCGGAAACGCCGGACCTATCTCACCGCCATTCCGGCTTCCTCGACTTCTGACTTCTGACTCCCATATCCCGAAGGGATATCAAGGGCGTGGCCTGGGCCAGCTACAGGCACGTGCGCAGCAAGGCGGGTGATCCCGGAGCCCTTTGCAGGTATTGCTCCGCCACGCGGAGGGCATCCAGCCGGGATTGCGCGTGAGTCCGCGCGAGAGCCACCGTGCGGCGCGACCATTCGAGCAATTCGCGGGCTTCCTCCATGTGGGCCCGGGTGCAGACGCCGCGGCAGATTTCGCCGTGGAGCAAGCTGGCGTATTCGTTCCACAAGCCCGTGGCGCGGAGGAAATCTCCGGAGGCCACGGCCCGGCGAATCGCTTCGATGCGTGTAGAGTTCATCCGTTCGCGTACATCTGGTCGGCGGTCTGCATCGCGGCAAACATGCTGTTCAAGTATGAGTACTGCTGCTCCATGGAGGCGATCGACGCGTCCGCCCGGGCCATCCGGTTCTGGAGCTGCAGTTGCAGATCCGACACTTTGTTCTGCTTATCGGTGATGGTGGTCCCGAGGTTGGAGATTTGCGACTGCAAGTCCGTCTCGGAAGTTTTGATCAGGCCGGTGGAGGGATCTTCGAGGTTGTTGAGCGTGTCGGTGGCGGCCTTGAGAAACCCACCGCCGGTGGCCGAGCCGAGAAAGGTCGCGACCCCGGTGGAGTCGCTGAAATCGGCCCCCAACAGGGTCATGGCGGTATAGGTGAGTTGGCCGTCTTTGCCCAAGTCCAGCCCCAGGTTTTTCAAGTAGCCGATGCTGTCGCTCGTGCTATAGGTGGAGATACTGGCGAGCGCCTGGGAGAGGCTGTTGAGGATGGATTGTCCCTGCAGCGACCCTGCGGATTGCCCGTGCTGATTGCCCAACTCGGTGGCCGCCGCGTTGTAGGCATCGGCGAAGGTCGAAAGCGCCGAGTTCAGTGCCGAGGTCGAGCGCGTCACGGTCACGTCCACCGGTCCGTCGCTGTTCGCCAGCATGTCGATGGACAAGCCGGTGGCGATGGTCGCCGTGCGGGAGGTGCTTTGGACCGTCACGCCGGAGTTGTCGACTTCGTATTGGGCTTCTTCGCCCCCTTGCCCCGGGGTCTGCAGGCCGGTTCCGGAGGAGTTCTGGATATCCAGGGTAGTTGCGCCGAGAGAAGTGCTTTGCAGGGAAATTTTGTAATTCGGGCTGTCGGTCGAACCCACGTTGACGGCCGTCGCGTTGACCATGTTGCCGTATTGCGAATTGATGGTCGAGGCCACCGTGGCCGCGCTGTTGTCGGACGGCGTGAAGCTGTAGCTTTGGCCGCCGACCATCAGCGAATAGGTCGAGGGATTGCCCGACGGGCCGGCCGTGGAGTCCCAGGTATTCGTGGTGAGGCTGGTGGCATAGCTGCCGACATTTTCAACATTGATCGAATAGACTCCCTCCTGGACTCCGTCCGACACCGAGGCGCTCACCGACGTTGGATCCGAAATGGTCGTCTGGTAGGAAGAGCCGCTCATGGCTTCGGCAATCCCCTGGATGGCGGTTTGCAATGCCGTGAACTTGGTGTCGATGGTGCTCAACTCATTGGACTGGTTGGTCAGCGTGGTCTGCTGGTTGGTGAGGAGCGTGATGGGCAGCGACGCGATGGCTACCGCGCGGTTGATCACGTTTTGAAAATCCTGGGAGTAGGCGCTGGTCCCCGTGAAGATTCCGGTTGGGTTGGAAGTCGAGCTGCCGCTCCCGGACGAACTGCTACCGGTGTTGCTGATGCTATTGGTGGTCGTGGTGGGCAACGAACTGCTGATGGTCCCCATAATTTGAAACTCCAGGGCCGGACACCAGTCTTATCGTCCTGTCCGGCCGGGAACTTTAGAAATCAAAAGTCAGGAGTTAGAAGCTAGAATCTAGAATCGGGCGCACCGCACCGCCATTCTAGCTTCCTCATCTTCTAACTCCTAACTTCCATATCCCGAAGGGATATCAAGGGCGCAGCCCTTGCCCTACTGCTTCAGTAGCGAAAGGACGGCCTGGGGCGCCGAGTTGGCCTGGGCCATGGCCGCAATGGAAGCCTGCTGCAGGACTTGCGCCTTGCTCAGGTTGGCCGCCTGCTGCGCCACGTCGGCGTCGCGAATCTGCGCTTCCGCCGAAGAAAGGTTGGTGATCTGCGATTGGGCCAGGTTGACGGCGTAGCTGAGCTGGTTCTCACCCTTGCCGACGGCCGCCTGCGCCACGCCCAAATCGGATACCGCCGAGCTGATGGCGCTGATTGCGGCCTGCGCGCCAGCCACCGTGCTGATGTCCGCCGTGCCGCCGGCGCCAACCTGGGTCGCGGTCAGCGTGCTGCCCTGCGAGCCGACGCCGGTTCCGTTGGTGGTCGCGCCCACGTTCACGCTGAAGTCCGCGGTGTTGCTCACGAACTCGATCTTCTCGGTGCCGGGGCCGGCATTCACCTTCACTGCGGAGATGGATTTCAAGGTAGCGTCGTTGGTCTGCTGGATGGCGGCGTTGATGCTGCTGATGACTTGATCGATGTCATGGGCGTTGCCCTGATTCAAGGCAACCACCGTGCTGTGCGAGTTGCCGGACGCGTCCGCGGCTGCGACGGTCAAGGTCTGGCTGTCGGTCGCATACAGGATCGGCGCGAAGGTCAGCGGCGCGGGCGTACCGGTCGAGCCGAGCTGATATTCGCCCCCGGCATTCTGCGCGATAAAGCTGGGGGTGGCCGGTGCAGTCGCGGTGTAGGCGCCGGCCAGCCCGCCCGTATTGCGGCCGCCGGCGGCGTAGAAGCCGAACGCCGTATCGCTCGCGCCCACGCCGTCGTTGCGGACACCCAGACGGAAGGTGGTGTTGTTCTCGGATACGAGCGAAACCTGGTTGCCGCTGGACTGGGCTACCATGCCGGCCTTGTTCCAGGCGGATCCGCTGCCCAACGCGGCGATGGCGGCGTTGATCCAGCCCGCTTCGACGGCGGCCGAGGTATCGTTGGCCGAGGCGAAGGTCACGGTGAGCGGTGAGGAACTGCCGCCATCCAGGGACAGATCGAAGTAGACGTTGCCGTTGCCGTTGGCCTGGGCATAGTTGCCGCTCGCCAGGAAAGATGTGGCGGCGTCACCCAGGAAGCTGCCGTAGCCCAGCACGTTGTTGGTATCGCCGGAAACCGAGGCGGAGACCGCGCCACCCTGCGAGCTATGGAAGACCAGGTGCGTGCCATCGTCGGTAGCGGTGATGCCGGCGGCCTTCAGTTGCGCGTTGGCGGCCACGGCGGCGATGATGCGGGCCGTGGTGAGATTGGTGGCGCCGACGGCCGCGGTCACGGCCACGCTAACGGGGGCGCTGAGGCCGCCGCCATCCAACGTGATCGAGAGGCTGTCGGCCGTGGCGAAGTTGGCTTGATAGGCGTTGCCCGTCTGCGCGCTGGCCAGCGGGCTGCCGGTGATGCCGGTGGGGGTGGTGGTGTTGCCCAGCAGGGCGTTGGCCATCACGTCCCCGGCGCGTACCTGGAATGCGGAGTTGGCCGAGGAGAAGGTCAGCACCTGGTTGTTGGTGGTGGCGTCGGTGGTGACCGCGGCGGTGATGCCGGCGGCAGCGAAGCCGGCATTGGAGACGCCCGCCTGGGTCAGGGCCGCATTCACCGCGGTTGCCAGCGTGGCGCCGTCGGTAATGCTGCCGGTGGCCACATCCACGTTCACACCGTTGCCGAATCCCGGCCCGTAGAGCAGGAACCGGGTGGTGCCGGCGGCGATGCCGGCATTGCCGGCGATGATGCCGGCGATGTTGCTGGTGGAGAGGTCGTAGGCGGTGTTGCCGGACTGCATGCCGCTCAGCCCCAGACTCTGCGAATCGACAGTGGAGTTGCTGAGGTCGACCGTCACTACGCCGTTGGCGAGTACTGACGCATCGGTCGTGCCGCCGCCGCCGCCCATATATACACCCAGGCTCTTGGCGAAGCTGCCGCCGGTATTGAGGCCGATGGCCTGCGCCTGGCGATCGATTTCGGTAATATCGGTCTGGAACTCGTTGTTCAGCACGGTGCGGTCGCCGGTGAACGTGCCGGAAGAGGATTGCGAGGCCAGGGTCTTCAAGCGGTCGAGGATCTGGGATATGTTGCTGATGCCGCCGTCCATGATCTGGAGCTGGGCCACGCCGTCATTGCCGTTGGCAACGCCCTGGGTCAACTCCGCAACGGAGCTGCGGTACTGGTTGGCGACTGCCAGACCGGCCGCATCGTCGCCGGAAGAGTTGATGCGGTAGCCGGAGGTCAACTGCTGAATGGTCTTGCTTTGAAACGCGTTGTTGATGTTGAGGTTTTCCTGAGCGACCAGGGAGTTCACGTTCGTTTGGATGGAAAGCATTTCTGAAATTCCTTTCGGGGTGGTCTCTGGCATCTTGCCGGACAATCCACTCATCGTCGCTTGCGGCCAAAACCTTAGCCGCCGGACGCCTCGCGTGCGAACGTTCACGCGAGCCCGATCGCGAAATGTCGCGGCCCCGGCCGGTCCGCCGGAACCCGTAGTACGAACGGTAGGGGCCGGCGAGGCGGCCGCTCAGTAGAGCCGCCCCGCCGGGTTAGCGGTTACGATTTAGCCCTTCAGTAAGGACAGGACTGCCTGGGGAGCCGAGTTGGCCTGCGCCATGGCCGCAATGGAGGCCTGCTGCAAGACTTGCGCCTTGGTCAGGTTGGCCGCCTGTTGCGCCACGTTGGCGTCGCGAATATTGGATTCCGCCGAAGAAAGGTTGCTGATCTGCGACTGCGCCAGGCTGACGGCGTAGTTGAGCTGATTCTCACCCTTTCCAACGGCCGCCTGGGCTACGCCCAGCGTCTGCACCGCGGCCGTGATGGCGGTGACCGCGGCCTGCGCGCCGGCCACCGTGCTGATGTTGGCCGTGCCGCCGGCGCCCACCTTGGTCGAGGTCAGCGTGCTCCCTTGCGAGCCCACGCCGGTTCCGTTAGTGGTCGCGCCCACGTTCACGCTGAAGTTCGGCGTGCTGCTCACGAACTCGATCTTCTCGGTGCCGCTGACATTCACCTTCACCGCCGAGATGGTCTTCAGGGTAGCGTCGTTTTGCGAGTTGGTCTGAAGGGCGGTGTTGATGGTGCTGACGGCTTGGTCGATGTCATGGGCATTGCCGGCATTCAACGCAACCACCGTGCTGTGCGAGTTGCCGGACGCGTCCGCGGCCGAGACCGTCAAGGCCTGGCTATCGGTAGAGTACAGGATCGGCGAGAAGGTCAGCGGCGCAGCCGTGCCGCTCGAGCCGAGCTGATATTCGCCCCCGGCATTCTGCGCGACAAAGCTGGCGGTGGCCGGTGCGACCGCGGTGTAGCCGCTGGCCAGCCCGTTCGCACTGCGGTCGGCGGCGGCGTAGAAGCCGAACGTGCTGGCCACCGTGGCGCCGTCATTGCGGACGCCCAGACGGAAGGCCGTGCCGTTCTCCGATACCAGCGAAACCTGGTTGCCGGTGGACTGGGCCACGATGCCGGCCTTGTTCCAGGCCGAACCGCTGCCCGCCGTGGCAATGGCGGCGTTGATCCAGCCCGCTTCGACGGCCGCCGAGGTGTCGTTGGCCGAGGCGGCGACGTTCACCGTGAGCTGTGAAGAACTGCCGCCATCCAGGGATAGATCGAAGAAGACGTTACCGGCGCCGGCGGCCATCACGTAGGTGCCGGTGGCTTGGAAGGAGGTGGCCGCGTCGCCCAGGAAGCTGCCGTAGCCCAGGACGTTGTTGGTGTCGCCGGAAATCGAGGCGGTGACCGCGCCACCCTGCGAGCTGTGGAAGACCAGGTGGGTGCCATCGTCGGTAGCGGTGATGCCGGCGGCTTTCAGTGTCGCGTTGGCGGCCACGGCGGCGATTATGCTAGCGTTGGTGGCGGTGACACCGGCGCCGCTGCCCGTGGTTGCGGTCACCGACAGGCCCGTAACGGGGGCGCTGAGGCCGCCGCCTTCGATGGTGATCGTGAGGGGAGCCGCCGTGGCGAATCCGGTTGCGCCCTGATAGGCGTTGCCGGTCTGCGTGCTGGCCAGGGTGCTGCCGGTGACGCCGGTGGGGGTGGTGGTGTTGCCAAGCAGCGCATTGGCCATCACGTCTCCGGCGCGCACCTGGAATGCGGAGTTGGCCGAGGAGAAGGTCAGCACCTGGTGGCTGGTCGCAGCGTCCGTAGTGACCGCGGCCGTGATGCCGGCGGCGGCGAAGCTGGCGTTGGAAACTCCCGCCGAGGTCAGGGCCGCATTCACCGCGGTCGCCAGCGTGGTGCCGTCGGTGATACTGCCGGTGGCCACATCCACGTTCACGCCGTTGCCGAATCCCGGCCCGTACAGCAGGAACCGGGTGGTGCCGGCGGCGATACTGGAGTTGCCGGCGATGATACCGGAGATGGCGCTGGTGGACAGATCGTAGCTGGTTTTGCCGGACTGCATGCCGGTCAGCCCCAGACTCTGCGAATCGACGGTGGACCCGCCGAGATCGAGGTTGACGATGCCGTTCTTCAAAGCAGCGGCGCTGTTGGAACCGGCGCCACCGCCCAGGTAGACGCCCAGGCTTTGGGCGAAACTGCCGCCGGTGTTCAAGCCGATGGTCTGCGCCTGCCGGTCGATTTCCTGGATATCGGTCTGGAACTCGCCGTTCAGCACGCCGAGGTTCCCGGTGAAGGTTGACGAAGCCGCCTGGGTCGCCAGGGTCTTCAGCCGGTCGAGGATCTGCGATATGTTGCTGATACCGCCGTCCATGATCTGGAGCTGGGCCACACCGTCGTTGCCGTTGGCAACGCCCTGGGTCAACTCCGACACGGAATTGCGGTACTGGTTGGCGACTGCCAGTCCGGCCGCATCGTCGCCGGAAGAGTTAATCCGGTAGCCGGATGTCAACTGCTGGATGGTCTTGCTTTGAAATGCGTTGTTGACGTTGAGGTTTTCCTGGGCAACCAGGGAGTTTACGTTGGTTTGGATGGAAAGCATGTGAAGTCCTTCGAGTTTTGAGTTCCGGCATCTTGCCAGACACTCCCCTCTTCGACTCGAAGTGACAAAATTTTAGCGCGTGACGGAATCTTGGCGGCCGCCCTGGGAGACGGCCACCGGCGGAGCGAGATCTTCTCCGGGAACTACGCGGCATTCGCGTGGCGCCCGAATCCCCACCCGGACCCGCGAACGGCCGACACGCACGATCAGGATCTCGATCTCTTCGCCGATGAGAAAGGCCTCGCCCTGACGGCGTGACGTGATCAGCATCGGGTCCTCGCGCTATGCATGCATCCTTTAGGAGGCGGCTGAGAAAAGTCAAGGCATGGCTGGCCGCCGATGAACACCGATGAGCGCGGATTGAAAAGAATTGGTTTATCGGTGTTCATCAGCGTTGATCGGCGGCTCAATGTGCTTTTTTGGACCTTTTCAGCACCCTTTACATCGGCCGCACGGCGTTTCCAGTGTAGACCTACTGCCCGGCAACCGATCCGCCGATGAATCCACTGTAAGATGGACCCCTTAGTCCTCAAGCTGTACAACCGGGGCTGCGCGCTCGAAGAACTCGGCGATTACGAGGCCGCCCGCGATTCGCTCGAACGGGCGCTCGCCGCGGATGGGTCGCTCGAAAGCCGTGCGCAGTCGGTTTTCGCGCGGCTGAACTGGCGCGAAGGGCGGCCGGCCGAGGCGGTAGCTGCCGCCGATCGCTCGCTGGCAGCCGACGGCGGCAATCGGTTGGCGCACGCCATCCGGGCGCTGGCCTGCGGTTCGCTCGGCCGCGCCGAAGAGGCCGTTGAGGGATTCCGCCGCGCGGTCGCAATCGCGCCCAGCGCGCGCTTCCACAGTTCGCTGTTGATGGGGATGAATTTCGCCGCCTCGACCACCCCCGAATCGCTCTACGCCGAAGCCCGCCGCTGGGACCGGCTTTACGCCGCGCCGCTCGCCCGGCACATCCGGCGCCACACCAACTCTCCCGATGCGGAGCGCCGTTTGCGCATCGGCTATGTTTCTCCCGACCTGGTCAACCACGCCATCATGAAGTTCCTGCCGCCGGTCTTCGAGCGTCACGACCGCGCGGCCTTCGGAGTGTATGCCTACGCCGTGGGCGGCCGGCAGGACCAGATGACGGACCGCGTCCGGCCGGCCGTCGATCGCTTCATCGAATTCCGTGGAACCGCGGGGGAACTGGCGGCCCGCGTGCGCGCCGACCGGATCGACATCCTGGTCGACCTGGCCGGTCATACCATGGACCCGGAGATGCTGCTGGCATTTGCCTGGAAGCCCGCGCCGGTGCAGGTTTCCTGGATGGGAACGGAAGCCACCACCGGGCTCTCCACCATGGACTACTTCCTCGGCGATACCCACATGCCGTGCCCGGGAACCGAACACCTGTTCAGCGAGAAGGTATATCGCCTGCCGCGCCCGCGGTATTGTTACCGGTCCCTGGCCGAAGTTCCGCTGAGCCCCGCGCCCTGCCGGGAGCGTGGCTTCGTCACTTTCGGCTGCTTCAATAGTCCCCGCAAGATCACGCGCGAAGCGGCGGGGTTGTGGGCGGAAATTTTGCGCGCGGTACCGCGGAGCCAACTGCTGCTGAAATACAGGGGCATGCAAATGGCTCCCGTCGAGCAGCGCTTCCGCGATTGGTTTTCGAGCGATGGCATTGCGCCCGAGCGGTTGCGCTTCGCCGGCCCGAGCCCGGCGAGGGAATACATGGCTGCGTATAGCGAAGTGGATATTGCGCTCGATCCATTTCCCCACAACGGCGATACCACCACGCTGGATACGCTCTACATGGGGGTCCCGGTGGTGACGTTGGCCGGCCGCCTCGGGGTGCAACGCGACGGCGCCACCATTCTCTCGGCTATGGGGCTCTCGGACATGGTGGCGGTAACGCCCCAGCGCTACCGCGAAGCCGCCGTGTTCCTAGCCGGCATCGTGCCGCAGATTCCCGATCTGCGCCGCAATGTGCGACAGGCCCTCAAATGCTCGCCGCTCATGGACGAAGCCGGCACGGTGCGCGCCGTGGAAGAGGCCTTTCGGGAGATGTGGCGCGCCTGGTGCCGGTCAGCAGGGTGGGACAGGACTCCCGGCCTGTCGTTCTAATCTGCTGTACGCGCCTGACCACTGCCAATCATCGACTCTCTTTACGATCCCTGCCACCGCCAGGTAGCGTTTGGAATGCGCGAAGACCGGCCAGGAGGCTTGGCCTCCTGGCCGGTCCATCCTGGCAGGCTTGGCCGCGCCGGCGCCCGCCCACCGCTCCGCCTCCCAGCCACCTCCGGAATTGGCTTCGTTTCGTCAAACGCCTCCCAGCTACCTTTCCAACCCAAAGAAGAATCGCCAGTTACGGAGAATTGGCTTCGTTTCGTCAAATCTCAGCCAGTGGAACAGCTCTCATGGCCTGTCCGGCAAGGGCTCCTGGAAATCCCTGCGGGATTTTGGCGTCAGAGGAAATCCTAAGAAACCCATCCCGGCCCTTTTCCGAACAGGCGAAGGCGGGCCCTGGGTAACCCACCGCCTGGTACTTGCGCCATCCTCTAAGATAGTCGTCGCTTCCAGCAAGGAGAAAAGATGAACCGAAGGATTTTTGTCGTTCTAGTGGGTCTGTGCGCGGCCGTTGGGCTGTACGCGCAGGATACGCCGCCGGATACGCCGCAGCAGGCGCCGGCAGCCGGCGCGGGGCGAGGCGGCCGGGGTGGAGCAGCCGCAGCCAACGCCGACCCGCAACCCTATGACACCGTAATCACCAAGGACACCAAGAGCACCAAGGGGATCTTCACGGTTCACCAAAAGCGGGAAACCTTTTACTACGAAATTCCCAAGAGCGAACTGGGCAAGGAATTCCTTTGGAATTCGCAGATCTCGAAGACGGCGATCGGTGTGGGCTACGGTGGCGCGCAGTTGGCGGAGATGGTGGTCCGCTGGGAACTGAAGGGCAACCGGGTGCTGCTGCTGGACGTGAACTACAGCCTCACGGCGGACCCCAAGTCGCCGATTGCGATGGCGGTGAAGAACGCCAACAATGATGCCATCATCATGGCGTTCCCGGTGGCGGCGTTCGCCAAAGATGGAGCTCCGGTGATCGATGTGACGCGGCTGTTCACCACCGATGTGGCGGAATTCAGCGCGCGCCAGCACCTGGGCGCCGCGGGCGTGGATGCGACGCGGTCGTTTATCGAGCACATCGCTCCGTTCAGCGAGAACGTGGAAGCCGAAGTGACGATGACATACACCAATAGCGGTGGACGCGGCGCGGCCGCAGGGGGCGGACGGGGAGGCGGGCTGGGCGGCGGCACGATGCGCGGCTCGAGCGCCACCGTGGTGCTGCACCACAGCATGGTACGGTTGCCGGAAAAGCCCATGATGCCGCGGCTGTTCGATAACCGCGTGGGCTACTTTACGACCCGGACCATGGACTTCACGCACAACGAGTACAAGGTCGACAACGTGCAGTACATCGCGCGCTGGCGGCTGGATAAGAAAGATCCCAACGCGGCCCTCTCCGACCCGGTGAAGCCGATCGTGTATTATATCGACGCGGCGACGCCGGTGAAGTGGGTGCCGTGGCTGATCAAGGGCGTGGAGGATGTGCGCCACTCGGTGATCCGCTGGCTGCCGTCCACGACGGAAAACGCGAGCGGGCCGCATATTTCCGACCCGCGCACGGGTGAGATTCTGAACGCGGACATCCAGTTCTATCACAACGTGATGGTGCTGGCGCGCGACTGGTATTTCACGCAGGTGGGGCCGCTCGACCCGCGGGCGCAGAAACTGCCGCTGCCGGACGACCTGATGGGGCGGCTGCTGGAATATGTGGTGTGCCACGAAGTGGGCCACACGCTAGGCTTCCAGCACAATATGAAGGCCAGCTCGGAATATCCGTTCGAGAAGATTCGCGATCCGAAGTGGGTCCATGAAATGGGCCACACGCCGTCCATCATGGACTACTCGCGCTTCAACTACGTGGCGCAGCCCGAAGACCACATCGCGTTGGAAGACCTGGTGCCGCGCATCGGGCCGTACGACATTTGGGCGACCAAATGGGGCTACGCGCCGATTCCGGGGGCCAAGACGCCGGACGAGGAAAAGGCCACGTTGAACAAGTGGGCCAAGGAGCAGGACGACAAGCCGTGGCTGCGGTTCTCAACAGCCAATTCGGCCGGTTCGGATCCGGGCGATGAGACCGAAGCGGTGGGCGATGCCGATGCCGTGAAGGCGACGACGCTGGGTGTGAAGAACCTGCAGCGCGTGGAAAAGATGCTGATGACTGCCACCGCCTGGAAAGAAGGCGAGACGTACGACGATTTGAACGAGATGTACGGCCGGGTGATCAGCCAGTGGCAGACGGAGATGAATCATGTGACCCAGATTGTGGGCGGATTCAACAGCCAGGAAAAGGCGATAGGGCAGGAAGGCCGGATATTCAGCCTGGTGGAAAAAGACCGGCAGGCGGAAGCGGTGAAGTTCCTGGTGGACAATGCCTTCACAACTCCGATGTGGCTGATTGATGAAGAGATTCTGCGGCGCATCGAAGCGGTAGGGGCGCTCGACCGCATCCACAACGCGCAGCAGGCGGTACTGACGAGCCTGTTGAACAGCGCGCGGTTCGGGCGGCTGATCGAGCAGGAGACGCTGGACGGCACGCGGGCTTATTCGCCGGTGGAGTTTTTGAGCACGGTGCGAAAGGGCGTCTGGAAGGAACTGGATGCTCCGGCGGTAAAGGTCGACGCGTACCGGCGCGGGTTGCAGCGTTCGTACCTGACCTTGGTAAACGCCAAGATCAACGCCGCGGCGCCTGCGCCGGCGCCAGTGGTTCCGGCGGGTGAAGAGCCGGCGCCGGCGCCGGGCGGACGCGGCGGACGCGGAGGCGGCGCTCCAGGAGACGAGAAGGGGATGTACCGTTCGGAACTGAAGGCGTTGAGCGCGTCGATCACGGCGGCATTGGCCAAGACGACGGATCACGAAACCAAGGCGCACCTGGAAGCCTCGCGGGACGAGATCGCGAAGATCCTGGATCCGAAGTTTCTGCCGGCGGCGCCGGCGGCTGCGGCAGCGGGCGGCGGCCGGGGCGGAGTTTTTTACAAGAACCGCTAAACTGAGCCGATAAGCTCCATCGGGGGGCAGGTGCATCCTGCCCCACGGCGGAGACCAGTGCCGAGCTTGGCAACTGAAATCGACCAGTTGTTCGAGAAGTATTCTCTCCGGCGAAATCCCTATCCCAGGAGAGATGCATGGTTCGAGGCAGTGTCCCGAAGAGAGTCCTCAATGGCGCCATGGCAGGCGCCATTCTTTTTTTCAGCGGGTTGAGCGGCGAACTGCAAGCGCAGGTACGGGCGCGGATCACGGAGCGGCCGGACAATTCGGTGGTGGTGCGGTTGAACCACACGACGCATCCGGCGGTGGGTGCGGCGCGCGACCTGGGCCGGGTGGCGCCGAATCTGGCGATGGAGCGGATTCTGTTGCAACTCCAGAGCACGCCGGAGCAGGAGAGTGCGCTCGAACAGCTTCTGGCCGAACAACAGGACATTTCTTCGCCGCGGTACCATGCGTGGCTGACACCAGACCAGTTTGGCGAGCAGTTCGGGGTGGCGCAGCAGGATCTGGACGCAGTAACGGGATGGCTGGCTTCGGCCGGTCTTCAGGTGACGGAGATTGCGCGGAGCCGCCGCACCATCGAATTCGGCGGCGCGGCAGGGGATGTGGAGCGGGCGTTCCACACCGAGATGCACAACTACGACCTGAACGGCGAGCGGCACATTGCCAACTCGAGCGACATTTCGATTCCCGAGGCGTTGGCTCCGGTGGTGGCGGGAGTGGCGTCGTTGCACGATTTCCGCGCGCGGCCGATGCATCACATGGTGCGGCAGGCGGCGCGTGGCGCGCGGGGCGGGCCGGCGGAGGCGCCCGCCCCGCAGACGGACCTTGGGAACGGGGGACACGGCATAGCGCCTTACGATTTCGCCGCCATCTATGACGTGAGCAGCCTGTGGACCGCGAACTACGACGGCGCCGGGCAGAGCATCGCGGTGTTAGGGGAGACGAATATCAAATTGAGCGACGTGGCCAGTTTCCGCGCGATGTCCGGCTTGCCGGCGAACCCGCCCCAGATCATCGTGAACGGCAGGGACCCGGGCATTGTGGGCGGGGGTCTGGAGACGGAAGCGGATCTGGACGTGGAATGGGCGGGCGCGGTGGCCAAAGGCGCCACTATCAAGTACGTGGTCTCGGCGAGCACCATGGCTTCCGACGGCATTACGCTCTCCGCGCAATACGCGGTGGGCAACAACGTGGCCTCGGTAATCACGGTGAGCTTTGGACTGTGCGAAGCGTGGGCGGGCATGTACAACCAGATTTACAACGCCTTGTGGCAACAGGCGGCGGCACAGGGGATTTCGGTGTTTGTGGCGGCCGGAGACAGCGGCTCGGCGGGTTGCGACACGCCGGGCCTGACGACGCCGGCCAGAGATGGATTCGGGGTGAACGGGCTGGGGTCGTCGCCTTACAACGTGGCGGTGGGCGGCACCGAGTTCAACGACAACGCTTCGCCATCGACCTATTGGAACGGCAGCAACAGCGGCAACCTGGCGTCGGCCAAGGGCTACATTCCGGAAGTGGTGTGGAACGAAAGCGGCTATACGGGGGCAGGCGCAGCGGGCAACAATCTGTATGCGGCCGGAGGTGGATCGAGCAACCAGTGGCCGAGGCCGGCCTGGCAGACGGGCGCGGGCGTACCGGCCGGGACGTGGCGGCTGGTGCCGGACGTTTCGCTCACGGCGGCGGGCCATGACGGCTACCTGATCGAACAGGAAGGCGGGCTGTACCTGGTGGGCGGCACGTCGGCCTCGACGCCGTCGTTTGCTGGGATCATGGCGGTCCTCAATCAATATACCGGGACGCGCAATGGCAATCCGAACGCCAAGTTCTACAGCCTGGCGGCGAGCCAACCGGCGGCGTATCACGACATCACGGCGGGCAGCAATGCGGTGCCGTGTACGGGAGGGACGCCCAATTGCTCGGCGGGGCTGCCGGCGACCAACGTGGGAAAGATGACGGGTTACAGCGCGGGCCCAGGCTACGACCTGGCTACCGGGTTGGGTTCGGTGGATGCGTATGCGCTGGCGCTGAACTGGGGCGGCGCGCAGGCGGCTCCGGGCATCACTTCTCTGAGCCCCAACCCGATGAAGGGGTCGAATACGGCCCAGGCACTGACCATCAACGGCACGGGTTTCGTGGCCGGACTGAGCATCAAGTTGGGGATGGCGACATACGGGCCGTCCCAGCTTACTTCGGTGAGCGGCACTAAAGTGGCGCTGAACGTAACGGTGGGGACGGCGGCGCAAAACCTGGCGGTCGAGGCCATCAATACCACGGGGCCGGTCTCCAATACGGCAACCTTGCAGGTGACCGGGCCGCCTCCGGCCATCGGCGCGTTGAGCCCGAACCCCATGACGGGCTCCAACAACGGGCAGGTCTTGACCATCACGGGGACGGGCTTCCAATCGGGACTGACGCTACAGATCGGGTCGGCCACAATGGCGAGTTCGCAACTGATGTCGGTGACGGCGACCGGGATCCAGGTGAATCTCGTCGTGGGGCTGACGACGCACCCGCTCGCGGTGACGGTGACGAACCCCGACGGGCAGATTTCCGGCAGCGTGAACCTCCAGGTGAACGCGCCGGCGCCGGCGCCTTCGATCACGTCGCTCAGCCCGAGCCCGATGAAGGGGTCGAATACGGCCCAGGCGCTGACGATCGGCGGCACTGGTTTCATGGCCGGACTGAGCATCAAGGTGGGGACGGTGACATACGGGCCGTCGCAACTCACCTCAGTGAGCAGCACGAAGGTAGTGCTGAACGTAACGGTGGGAACGGCGGCGCAAAACCTGGCGGTCGAGGCGATCAACACCACGGGGCCGGCTTCCAACACGGCGACCTTGCAGGTGACCGGGCCGCCTCCGGTGATTGGCGCGTTGAGTCCGAACCCGATGACGGGCTCCAACAACGGGCAGGTTTTGACGATCACGGGGACGGGCTTCCAATCGGGACTGACGCTGCAGATCGGTTCGACCACGATGACGAGTTCGCAACTGATGTCGGTGACGGCGACCGGGATCCAGGTGGATATCATCGTGGGCCTGACGACGCGCGCCTTCGCTGTGTCGGTGAAAAACCCCGACGGGCAGGTTTCCGGCAGCGTGAACTTCCAGGTGAACGCGCCGCCGGCGCCTTCGATCACATCGCTCAGCCCGAGCCAGTTGACCGGGTCCAACACGGCGCAGACCTTGACGATCAACGGCGCGAATTTCCAATCGGGCGCGGGCCTCACGGTGCTGGCAGGCACCACCAACTATACGGGCAGCCAGGTGACGTTCGTGAGCGCCAGCGCGATTAAGGTTTCGGTGGTGACGGGCGTGGGAGCGCGCACGCTGAACCTGAGGGTGACGAATCCGAGCGGGATGGCTTCGAATACGGTGGTGCTGATGGTGAAGTAAGGAGATGGAAGTTAGAAGTTAGAAGACAGAAGTCAGAAGTCAGAATCGAACAGCGTGCCTGGCACATTCTGGCTTCTGACTTCCTCGACTTCTGACTCCTGCGGCCCCGCAGGGCCGCCTTACCAGACCCGGCAGGCGTTGGGCGGAGCCATGAGCTGGCCGGGTTTGCAGGAAAAGGCCTCTCGGAACTCGGGCATGTTGCGGACGACGCCGTTGACGCGGAACTGAGCCGGCGAGTGCTCGTTGGTCTGCACTTGCAGGCGGGCGGATTCTTCGCGCTGGTTGGTGCACCAGACCTGGCCGAAGGAGAGGAACAGGCGCTGCTCCGGTGTGTAGCCGTCGATCTTGTCTTTCTTGTCGCCGATGGTGTTGAGTAACGCCATGAGGGCGATGCGGACGCCGCCGTTATCGGCGGTGTTTTCGCCGAGGGTGAGCTTGCCGTTGACGAAAGCGCCGGGAGCGACGGAAAAGCCGCTGTACTCGTCGGCCACGCAGGCGGCGCGCTGCTGGAACTCATCGGCGTCCTTCTTGGTCCACCAATCTTTGAGATTGCCGTGAGCGTCGAACTGGCGGCCCTGGTCGTCGAAGCCGTGGGTCAGTTCATGGCCGATCACCATGCCGATACCGCCGAAATTCACGGCGTCGTCGGTGTTGGTATAGAAGAAGGGTGGCTGAAGAATGCCGGCGGGGAAGTTGATGTTGTTCATCTGAGGGTCGTAGTAGGCGTTGACGGTGGGCGGGGTCATGTCCCACTCGCCGCGGTCGAGGGGCTTGCCGATCTTGTTCAAGACGCGGTGGAATTCGAAATCGTCGGCGCGGAAGGAATTGCCCAGGGCGTCGTCCGGTTTGATGACGACGCTGGAATAGTCGCGCCAGCGGTCGGGATAACCGATCTTGTTGGTGATTGCTTTGAGCTTGACAAGGGCCTGCTGTTTCGTAGCCTCGGTCATCCAGGTGAGTTTCTGGATGTCCTCAGCGAGGGCTTTTTCGAGGGCGTCGACCATCTTGAGGGTGCGCTGTTTGCCTTCGGCGCCGAAGGTGAGATCCACGTATTTGCGGCCGAGCGCTTCGCCCAGTTCGCCATCGGTGAATTGCACGCAGCGTTTCCAGCGAGGCCGCATTTCCTCGGTGCCGCTGAGGGTCTTGCCATAGAAGGCGAAGTTCTCCTGGGTGAAGGCAGTGGGCAGGAGTGGCGCCTGGGAGTGCAGGATGTGCCAGGTGAGATAGGTTTTCCAATCGGCAAGCGGGGCGGCTTCGACTTGGGCATTGATGGCCTTCACGAAATCGGGATAGGAGACGTTGATGTTCGTGAAAGCGGGCGCGGCGGCGGCGGTGAAGTATTCGTTCCAGCGGAAAGCGGGCGAGAGCGCGGCCAGTTGCTGGCGGGTCATCTTGTGATAGACCTTCTCGGGATCGCGGCGGGAGACCAGGTCGAGCGAGCCTTTGGCTAAAGCCGTTTCGAGCTTCATGACGGTGGCGGCATCGGCGGCGGCCTGCTCGGGCTTTTCGCCAGCCAGCTCGAACATGCGCTGCACATGGGCGAGGTATTTCTGACGGAGCTCGACGGACTTGGCATCGTCCTTCAGGTAATAGTCGCGCTCGGGAAGACCGAGGCCGCCCTGGTCGAACTGGGCGATCACGGAGTTGGAGTCTTTGAAGTCCTGCCCGGAATTGAACTGGAACAGCGTGGCGATGCCCATGCTGTGGAGGCGCGCGATCTCCTGGGCAAGCTGCGCTTTGTCCTTGAGGGCGCGGATGCGGTCCAGCTCCGGTTCGAGTGGCGCGAGGCCTTTGGCATCGATGGCTTTCTCATCCATGCAGGCGGCGTAGTAATCGCCGATCTTCTGCGCGATGGCGTCACGGCCGGGCGCGGGTTTGGCGGCTTCATCGAGGATCTGGCGGAGTATCGTCTGATTGCGCTCCTGCAGTTCGTCGAAGCGGCCCCACTCGGCCTGGTCGGGCGGGATGGGATTCTTCTTCATCCACGAGCCGCAGGCGTACTGGTAGAAATCGACGCACGGATCGGCGGACCGATCGATGGCACCGAGATCGAATTGAATGGGCGTCGAGTTCTGCCGCGCGGGGGTCTGCGCGGAGAGGGCGCAGAGGAAGAAAGACGCAACAAGTGTAACTTTGAACAAGGGCGGACTCCTCTGTTTCACTGTAGCGCAGGTGCAATCGGGCAAAAAATCCGGAAGGGCAAGTGTTATACTGCACGCTATAACTTCAACGGACACCATGGCTAGCATACTGATTCGAAAACCGCTCAGCACGCTTCTGGAAGAAGCAGGACAGGTGGGGGAACACTCGCTCAAACGGGTGCTGGGCCCGGTGAACCTGATCACGCTGGGGATCGGAGCGATCATCGGCGCGGGCATTTTCGTGCTGACGGGGACCACCGCGGCGCAGTACACCGGGCCGGCGATCGTATACTCCTTCATCCTGGCAGGCTTGGGGTGCGCGTTCGCGGGGTTGTGCTACGCGGAGTTCGCGTCGTTGATCCCGATTGCGGGCTCGGCCTACACCTACGGGTACGCGACGCTGGGCGAGTTGTTTGCATGGATCATCGGGTGGGACCTGATCCTGGAATATGCGTTCGGCGCGGCGACGGTGGCCTCGGGGTGGAGCGCCAACGTGATTCTGCTGGCGCAACACCTGGGCATCCCGGTGCCACCGCAACTGGCGGCGACGCCCGGCACCGACATGGTGCAGTATCAAGGCATCTGGCGGGCGGCGAGCACCATTCCCGACACGGTCAACCTGGCGACGCTGCCTCACGTCACGGCGGTCTTCAACCTGGTGGCGTTCGTGGCGATCTGCCTGGTGACGACGGTCCTGGTGATCGGCATTAAAGAGTCGGCCAATTTGAACACGGCGATCGTGTTCGTGAAAGTTGGGACGGTGCTGGTCTTCATCGCGGTGGCCGCGACGTACGTGTTGTCGCATCCGCAGCAGGCGTCGGCCAACTGGCACCCCTTCATTCCGCCCAACGCGGGAGAGTTCGGCAAGTTCGGCTGGTCGGGAATCGTGCGCGGCGCGGGGGTGATTTTCTTCGCGTATATCGGATTCGACGCGGTATCGACGGCGGCGCAGGAAGCCAAGAACCCCAAGCGGGACATGCCGATCGGCATCCTGGGCTCGCTGGCAATCTGCACGGTGCTGTACCTGGCAACCTCGTTTCTGCTGACCGGCGTCGTGAATTACACGAAACTGAACGTGGCGGCCCCGGTTGCCGTGGGGATGGAAGCCACGGGCCTGGCGTGGGGCACGTACCTGGTGCTGGTGGGCAGCATCATGGGGCTGAGCACAGTGATGCTGGTCATGCTATTGGGCCAATCGCGCGTGTTCTATTCCATGTCGCGCGACGGCCTGCTGCCGGAATGGGCGGGAAAGATCCATCCCAAATTCCGCACGCCGTACATTTCGTCGATCACGGTGGGGATTTTCGTGGCGATTTTCGCGGCGGTGATCCCGATCGGCATTTTAGGCGAACTGGTGAGCATTGGGACGCTGCTGGCGTTCGTGATTGTGTGCGCCGGGGTGTGGATTCTGCGGCGCAAACAGCCGGACCTGCACCGTCCGTTCAAGACGCCGATGGTGCCGCTGGTGCCGATTCTGGGCATCCTGATTTCGCTGGGATTGATGGCGGGCCTGCCCTGGCAAACCTGGCTGCGGTTGTTGGTCTGGCTGGCGATCGGGATGGTGATTTACTTCGGCTACGGGCGGCGGCACAGCAAAGTGGCGCTGGCGGCGAAGCGGAAGTAAAACCGCGGAGGGGATTCAGCCCGCCGAAGGGCGGCGGCCCTTCATAGTAGGGTTCGAGAGGTCTCGCGACGCCCGGCCTCACATGCGCAGGAAGATCTTGCGCCGGTACATCCAGAACAGGAACAGCCAGTAGACCAGCAGCACGGCCATGCCGCGCAGCAGCGGTTCGAGGCCGGTGCCGAAGACCTGGAAGAAGTGCTCGCCCAGATTGATGCGGAAGGAATCCACGATAAAGCGCTCCCACAAGTGGCCGATCACGTAGGCGGCGATGGCGTTCATGCCGGCGACGACCAGCGGGAAGGCCCATTTGCGGTAGCCGCGGACATCCAGAATCCAGGAGAAGGCGGCGAGAAAGAGGAAGCAGATGCCGCCGCTAAAGAGGGTCCAACTGGGGGTCCAGATGCGCTTAACGACGGGGCAGATGCCGGTGAAGTGGAAGAACAGCCCCGCGGCAATTCCGATGACGCCGGCGGCGAGCAGGCGGCGCATGGGGATGCGCGGTGCGCCGGCGCGGAGCCACTGGCCGGCGAAAAGGCCGAGGATCATGGTGCCGAGCGTGGGAATGAAGCTGAGCGTGACGTATCCGCCGGCATTGAATGCGAAGGGCTGAGTGCGCGGGAAGAGATTGAGGAACCACTGGTCGAAGGCAATGCCGAGGTTGGCGTACTTGTTCCAGTGCGCGGCGAAACCGGTGTAGTCGTGCCCCCAGGAGGGCGGGACCACCACGCAATGGGCGGAAGCAGGGCCGGGCGCCGGATAGAGCGCCCATGCGAGCCAGTAGCCCACCAGGATCGCAGCCAGCGCGATGGCCTGCCATTTGGGCGGACGAAACGCGAGCACGAAGAGGAACGGGTAACCGAGACCGATCTGCGTGAGCGTATCTTCAAAGGCGAAGTTCGTCTGCGGGCTGTACAGGGAGCGGAGGAAGATGCCCAGAGCGACCAGCAACAGCGCCCGCCAGAGAGCGTGGCCGAACATGCGGCCGAAGGCGCCGCCTTTGGCGAGCCGCCTCGAGATCGAGTAGGGCAGCGCGACACCCACCAGGAACGAGAATCCGGGCTGAATGGTGTCGTGCAGCGAGCAGCCGGCCCAGGCAACGTGCGTCTGGTGGTATGCCAGAAAGCTCCAGAAGCGGCTGGCGGGGAAGGCCTGCGCCACCCGCGCGAGCTCGAGAACTTCGGCCATCATGAGGAGCATGACCAAGCCGCGATAAGCGTCAATGGCGATATTGCGCGGCGGAGGTTGCGGGATGGACGCGGCGGCGGGCGAAGATTGGACAGCAGCCTCCAAAACGGACCTCCTGGGATTGCAGTATAGTCCCTGGCGGGTGCGAAGTGGGGCGGGGCCGAATGGGCCGAATGGACCGTCACCGCATCGCTTGCGGTACGCTCTGGAAAAGCCCTACAGCTTGTAGCCTTCCCAGCGCGCTACGACAGCGCTGGCCAGACAGTTGCCGAGAACGTTGATGCCGGTGCGGGCCATGTCGAGGACGGCGTCCACACCGAGCAGGACGGCCACGCCTTCCATGGGTAATTGGAACGTGGCGAGAGTGCCGGCCAGGACTACCAGCGCGGAGCGAGGGACGCCGGCCACGCCTTTGCTGGTGAGCATCAATGTCAGCATGATAGCCAGTTGCCTGCCGATCGAAAGGTGCTCGCCGGCGGCTTGCGCCACGAAGATGGCGGCCAGCGAAAGATAGATCGCGGTTCCCACCAGATTGAAACTGTAACCGGTGGGGATCACGAAACCGACGATGTGCTTGGGCACGCCGAATTGTTCCATGTTCTCCAGAGCCAGCGGCAACGCGGCTTCGCTCGATGCCGTGGAAAAACCGATCAGGAAGGGCTCGCGCACCGCGCGGTAGAACTTGGCGAGAGGGATGCGAAAGAGGAAAAAAGCGGGCAGAAACACGAGGAGAACACAGAGGATGGCGGAGACGTACATCGCGACAACCAGCTTGCCGAGGCCGAACAGCACACCGAGGCCCTTGCTGCCGATTGTGACGGCGATGGCTGCGCCCACCCCGAGCGGGGCGAGGTACATGACATACCTGGTGAAACGGAACATCACCTCGGCCAGCGAGCCGCAGAATTTGAGGACGGGTTCGGCCTTCGCGCCAATGGCGGCGCAGGCGGCGCCGAAGAGGAAGGCGAAGACCACAATCTGAAGCGCATCGTTGCGCGCCAGCGCGTCGAAGATACTGGAGGGGAAAACATTTTCCAGCTTGAAGGTGCTTTGCGCCGCTGGAACGGCGGCTTCGGCGGCGGTGCGGGCGATGGGGACTCCCTCACCGGGGCGCGTCAGATTGACGGCGGCGAGGCCGAGGAACAGCGCGAGGGTAGTGACGATTTCAAAATACAGGATGGCCTTGAGACCGATGCGGCCCATCTGTTTGAGGTCCCCCGATCCGGCGATGCCGTAGACCAGGGTGGCGAAGATCAGCGGCGCAATGATGGAGCGGATGAGGCGCAGGAAAATGTGGCTGACGGGTTCCAGGTGCTGGGCGAAGCCGGGTGCGGCGGCTCCCACGGCCACGCCGGCGGCCATGCCGATGAAGATCCAGGCGGTCAGCGAAATCTTCTTCATCGTTCTCCCCACTTGAGCTTCTGGCGCAGGACATCGAAGAACATCATGCGCGGCGGGCGGGTCAACAACAGCGAATGGTGCGAGCTGTGGCACACCACCACGTCGCCTTCGCGAATCGGCAGGCCCACCTGTCCGTCGATGGTCAGGTACACGCTCTCATCGGGCCCGCGCGAGGTCACGCGGATCACGCTGGTTTCCGGCACGATGACCGGGCGGTTGGTGAGCATGTGCGGGCAGATGGGCGTCAGGCAGATGGCCGGCACCGACGGAAAAATAATCGGTCCGCCGGCGGAGAGCGAATACGCGGTGGACCCGGTGGGCGTGGCGAGGATCAGCCCGTCGGCCTTGTACCGGCAGACGTACTGCGCATCGACGTGCACATCGAGATCGATCATGCGCGCAATCGAGCTCTTGGTGAGAACGGCGTCGTTCAAGGCGTCGAAGCTGGCCACCACTTCGCCAGAGCGCGTCACCTCGGCCGTCATCAACTTGCGCCTGGCGATGCGGTGTTCGCCGCGCAGGGCGCGCTCCAGTTCGGGAAAAACCTCTTCCACCGTGATGGCGGTGAGGAAACCCAGCCCGCCGAGATTCACCGGAAACAGGGGGATCTCGCGCCGCCCCATGGCGCGCGCCGCCGAGAGCAGCGTGCCATCGCCGCCCAGCACGATCAACATGTCGCAGGTTTCCGGCACCCGCTCGCGGGTCAGGCCGGCGATACCCCCGGCGTACATGCCGGTCTCTCCGTCGATGCGCACCGTGATGCCGCGGTGGCGCAGCCATTCGATCAGCTTGGGCACCAGGGCGCCCGCGGCGGGTGCGTTCGGCTTGGAAATGATACCGACGGTTTTAATGACGGGCATAGAGGAGAAACTCCTTGTTCCCTTCGGCGCCGGCGATGGGGCTCTCGACGAGGGCGGTCTCGAACCCGATTTCGCGCACGGCCCGTTCCACTTTTTCGCAAGCCGCCCGGTGCAATGCCGGCTCGCGGACGATGCCGCCCTTGCCTACCTGGCCCTTGCCCACTTCAAACTGCGGTTTGATCAGTATAACCATTTGCCCGCCGGGCCGTAACAAGGGCGTCGCCGCGGGCAGAATCAGGGTCACCGAAATGAAGCTGACATCGCAGCACAGGAAGTCCACCGGCTCGCCGATGTCTTGGAAGGTGAGCGAGCGCGCGTTTATCCCATCGTGCACTACCACGCGCGGGTCCGTGCGCAGCTTCCAATCGAGCTGTCCGGAGCCGCAATCCACCGCGTGCACGCGCCGTGCTCCAGATTGCAGCAGGACGTCGGTGAAGCCGCCCGTGGACGAGCCGATATCCAGGCAGACCTTGCCGGCGACGTCGAGCGCGAAGTGGCGCAGCGCCCCCGCCAGCTTGAATCCGCCGCGGCTCACGTAGGGGGGACGCGCGAGCACCTCCAGGGTGCAGTCGTCCTCCACGGCGTGTCCGGGTTTGGTGGCTTTCTGCCCGTTGAGGCGCACCTCGCCGGCCATGATCAGGGCCTGGGCTTTCTCGCGGGATTCGGCGAGACCGCGGTCCACCATCAAACGGTCCAGCCGGGTCTTCATGATTTGCGGTGGACGATCAGGTCGGCCAGTTCGTGCAAGCGCAGCGCGCGGCCGCCGAAGGGCCCGAGCACCGCGTGGGCGCGCTCGCACTCCTCCTGCGCCATGCGCCGCGAGGTCTCCAGGCCATAGACCGCCGGGAAGGTGATCTTGTGCTGCGCCGCGTCCTTGCCGGCGGTCTTGCCGAGCGTTTCGGACGATTCTTCGACATCCAGGATGTCGTCCACAATCTGGAAGGCCAGCCCGACGTGTTCGCCGTAGGCGGAGAGCGCCTGATACTGCGCCACGCTAGAGCCCGCCGCCATCGCGCCCATGCGCAACGAGGCCCGCAACAGCGCCCCGGTCTTGGCGCGATGGATGGTCTCCAGCAGTTGCGCGTCGGGCGGCTGGCCCTCGCCTTCCAGATCGGCCACCTGCCCGCCGATCATGCCGCCCACGGTGCCGGAGGCCACCGCGAGTTCCGCCATCAGCCGCGTCTTGGTATAGTCCGGCGCGTCGAGCTGCGCGAGCACCTGAAAGGCCAGCGTGAGCAGCGAATCGCCGGCCAGAATCGCCATGGCGTCGCCGAAAACTTTGTGATTGGTCAGCTTGCCGCGGCGGTAATCGTCGTTGTCGAGCGCGGGAAGATCGTCGTGAATCAACGAATAGGTATGGATCATCTCGAGCGAGCATGCCGCCGCCAGGATGCCGGAACACTCGTCGGCGATGGTGCGCGCCGCTTCGATACAGAGAATCGGCCGGATGCGCTTGCCGCCCGCGAACAGGCTGTAGCGCATGGCGCGATGAATCGTTTCCGGAGGGGTCGTTTCCGGGGGGACCAGGCGGTCGAG
>PMTR01000154.1 GCA_003167255.1 Bryobacterales bacterium | reverse complement strand
GCCGCCCCGGTTGCGCCGAAGAAAGCCAAGGCGACCAAGGCGGCCACCGCCAAGGACGCCACGCCCACGGCTCGCGACGGCAGCAAGAAGGCCATCGTCCTCGACATGCTGAAACGCCCGGACGGCGCTACGCTCGCTGACATCATGTCCGCTACCGACTGGCAGGCGCATAGCGTCCGCGGCTTCATCTCCGGCAGCCTCGGAAAGAAGATGGGCCTCACCGTCGAATCCTTCAAGCGCTCCGATGGGATCCGTGCTTACAAGGTTGCGCAGTAACAGCCCCGCATCGAAACGCGCCGCCGGTCTAATCGCCGGCGGCGTTTCTGTTCTTCAGATCCTCGGCGATGGCGGCGAGTCTTTCGTGGACCAATTGTTCCCGGAGTTGGCATTCCCCCGCGCGGACATAGGTACCGTTGATCCGCGCAATGATGCGATTCTCCAACTCGGCCAACTCCCTACGCACCTCGGCGAGGAGCGCCCGATTCTGAAGGCTGACATAGGTCGCGATCAGTCCGGACACCAGCCCGGTCACCGGGATCAGAATCTGAAACAAATGATCATTCACGTTCTTTCTCCAGAATGCGTAGCTCGGCGGACCAGTCCGAGAGTGCCAAACACAGGCCGGCGACATCCGGGTGCCCACCGCGCAGCAACGCTTCGACGGCAGCGATCTCAGTGCGGCAGCGCACCATCTCACGTTGGAGATCCGGCGCCGCGCCTGCTACTTCCTCGCTGCAGGCGGCGGCTTCGGCGGGCATTTGTGGCCCGTCTTCGCAAGGCATCCGATCTGGTGACCCACCTTCTTCACGCCATGCACCGTCTTCTGTGCTCCGATTACCACCAGAGCGACCGCCATCGCGGCCACTATGATTCCTGGGGTTGGCATCGATCCTCCTCGTTTGACTCGTGCGTGTCCGCGAATGCGCGACCGTTCGCTGCGTGCTGCGCCTGCTTACCGGTGAACTCCTGCCACCTGGTGATAATCACATCGCAGTACTTCGGGTCCAACTCAATGACGCGCGCCTGGCGGCCGGACTTCTCGCAAGCGATCAACGTCGTGCCAGAGCCGCCGAACGGATCGAGCACGGTATCGCGGCCCTTGCTGCTGTTCCTGATGGCGCGCTCCACCAGTTCCACAGGCTTCATCGTCGGGTGCAGATCGTTCACCGAAGGCTTCTTGATGAACCACACGTCGCCCTGATCGCGGGCGCCGCACCAGAAATGATCCGTGCCTTCCTTCCATCCATAGAGGATCGGTTCATACTGGCGCTGGTAATCGGAACGCCCCATCGTGAAAGTGTTCTTCGCCCACACGATGAAAGTCGACCAGTGCCCACCCGCCTCGCGGAACACCCGCTGCAGCGTGTGGATCTCCGACGACGACATGCAGATGTAGATAGCGCCCTTGGTCACCGCCAACAGGTTCGTGCAGGAGTCCCGCAGGAACTGCTCGAAGCCATCGCCCAGATTATCGTTGGCGATCTTGCGGTTCTTTTTGCGGAGCTTGTCCTTCATCGTCGCGCCGTAGTTCACGTTGTACGGCGGATCGGTGAAGACCATGTCGGCAAGACCGCCGGCAAGCACCTTCTCCACGGATTCCATCTGCGTGCTGTCGCCGCAAAGCAGACGGTGCTCACCCAGAATCCAGACATCGCCGGGGACCGTGACTGCAGTCTCCGGCGTCTCCGGGACTGCATCGTCGTCGGTGTTCCCGGCGCGCTCCTCTTCCGGCTCCTGGAGCAGTGCTTCAATTTCCTCGTCGCTGAAGCCGACGATGTCCAGATTGAAGCCGTCCACCTGGAGCGACTCCAGTTCAACCCGCAGCATCTCCTCGTCCCAACCGGCATTCATCGCCAGACGATTGTCTGCGATGACCAGCGCGCGGCGCTGTGTTTCGGTGAGATGATCCAGAACGATGACTGGGACTTCGGTCATCCCGAGTTTCCGGGCGGCAAGCAGGCGCGCGTGACCGGCGATGATCACTCCGTCCGCACCGACCAGGATTGGATTCGTCCACCCGAACTCGACGATGCTGGCGGCGACCTGCGCGACCTGCTCCTCCGAATGCGTCCTCGCATTGCGGATGTAGGGAATCAGGCGGTCGACCTGCCAGCGCTCCACGAGAAGATCGCGCAAGACACGCTCAGGTGTCACGGAACTGTCCTGACTCGTGGTTGAATCGTGCGCGGTCTTCATGTGGATGGGGAGTTACGCGGTCTTGGCAAGGTGGGCGCCGAGAGCTGACGCCACGGCCTGCTGGTGAGTCGCCGGCGTCTGACCGGCGGTGAAAGCGGCTTCGATAGCCTGGACGAGCGCCACCACCTCCTGCGTCAACTGAATGCCGGAGGGAGCCACGCTGAGAATCGTCTGAATGATTTGCAAAAAGTTCATCGTCTTGTCCTTTCTGGTCCCTACGAGAAGGCCCTTGGAGGCGGCCACGGAGCCGAAGCGTCCGCAACCGCCCCCAGTAGGGATCTCCCGTATGGGGAGATCTACGCGGTCTTGGGCTGCGTCTGGGAAGGGGTTGACGCCCCTCCGGACGCGGTCACCACCACCGGCACAAGGGCCGCGATGGTCTGCGAGATGGCGGCGGCCAGAGCGCTCGCGATCACCGGCGTCAGCGACGTGAACAGGTTCGCGACGTTGGCGGTGACGGCCTCGGCGCTTACTGCCTCGCCAGCTCCGGCGGCGGCGACGGCGCCCTTGGTCGTCTCGCTGGCCGCCGTGCCGGCGGGCGATACGGTCTGCTGGCCCTCGGTCGTGCCCACCTGGCCGGACAACACGATGCCGGCGTTGATGGCGTGGTCGATCGTGGCGGCGTTCTGCGCGCGCCGGCTGGCGGTCTGCGCCAGATCCAGCGATACCGCTTCCCACGCGCGCTGACGGGCCAGGGTTTCGCGGCGGTTGTCCAGCTCTTCGTCGAAGAGCAGCTTGATGTTTTCGGCGCCACCCAGCAAGCTCGGCTGGTGGGTGACGCACGGGGAGAGATTGGGATTGGTTTCGGCCATACGGGAAAAGTCCTTTCGGTTGGAGTTGCGGTTTGGGTCATGCAGCCCGGATCGCCGGGCCGCTGTTTTGGGTGCTGCAAACTTGTTGAGAACGGTTCAAGCCCTGTCGGCGGGCACGCCGCGCGACTCGGCGACCGCAGCGAATGTCTCTTTCGTTGCCGCGAGCATCGCTGTATCGCCGGTCAGGTTCATGATCCGGCGCAGGATCACGTCGCAGTAGGCGGGGCTGATTTCACAGCCATAGCCAACGCGTTCCAACATCGCCGCCGCGGCCATCGTGGTTCCCGACCCCATGAACGGATCGAACACCACATCGCCGGCATCGCTGAACGCCAGAAGGAAGAACTCGACGAGCGGGCGTGGGAACGGAGCTGAGTGCGATCCCTGACCGGACTCCGTACGGACCTCGATCACGTTGGAAGGCCGCGCGACACCCGCGTGGCGCCCTTCCGAATCGTCGGACAGGCTGCTCCGGCTCCGTTGCCACGCGCTCTGGTTCTTGCCGCCATCGGCCGCTGCGCCGCGCGGCCCCGTGCCGAGCAGTCCGCTGCCGGAAGTCGATTTCGGGTTGTTCGGGTTGTAGTCGAAGCAATCCTCCGACTCATGCCCGACCGCCTTGGGGCGGAATTTGATCTGCTGCTGGCGGCAGAAATGGTAGACGGGCTCGAACGCGTTCTTGAATCGATTCCCCCAACCACCCGGCACGCCGTTGTCGGTCTTGCGCCAGCAGAATTCGTCCACGAAGCGCCAGCCCCACTGCCGCCGGTGCGCCAGCACCAAATCCATCACGTACAAATTCCGCTCGCCCTCATCGGCGTGCGCCTTGATGTTCAGGAAGTAGGAACCGTCCGGTGCCAGCACCGCTTCGACCCCACTGGCCACCGCGCGGAACCACTCCACATACTCATCCGGCGGCACCGGCTTGAAACCGCTGGAAGGGTCATACTCCCGCTGCGTAGCGTACGGCGGCGAGGTAATCACTACGTTCGCCTTCTGCCCGTCGAGCATTCGTGCGCGCGTACCGTGGTCGCGGCAGTCCCCGCAAATCAGCCGGTGCTTTCCGATCAACCAGACGTCCCCGGCCCGCGTTACGGGGTTCGCCGGCGCTTCGGGGATCTCTTCTTCCGCCGCCGCCGCAGCCTCTGTCGCAGGCTCGGTGTCTGCCAGGAGCTTGGCGAGTTCCTCCTCAGAGAAGCCCAGTAGATCGAGCCGCCAGTCGGCAGATTGAAGTTCCCCGAGTTCCGCTGCCAGCGTATCTTCGTCCCACCCGGCGTTCTCACTGATTCGGTTGTCCGCGAGTATGTACGCACGCTTCTGCGTCTCGCTGAGGTGATCGAGGACGACCACCGGCACGCGCTCCAGCCCAAGCTTCCGTGCGGCCAACAGGCGACCGTGGCCGGCGATGATCCCGGCGTTGGTGTCCACCAGGACCGGATTGTTGAACCCGAACTCCACGATGCTCGCTGCAATCTGGGCAATCTGATCGTCCGAATGCGTCCGTGCATTCCTCGCGTATGGCACCAGCCGCTCGACGGGCCACAGTTCGATTTGCCGCGCCATGGCGGGCGTGATACGAGTTTCAGCCGCCAATGCTGTCCACCATCTGAATTCGGCTGCCAATCCACCGCATCACTGGCACCGCCATCGAGTTTCCAATCGCCCGGTACCGGGGACCGTCGGCTGCCGGCTTCCCGCGATATGGGATCAACGTGTAATCGTCCGGCATCCCCTGTAACCGTTCGCACTCGCGCGGGGTCAATCGCCTGACCGCCAGGGGCCCACCAACCGCAAGCAACGGAGCGGCGTCGCCCCGGCCAGTCGCCCCGGACTGAGCCTTGAGCGGTGGCACAACTTCCGATGGACCGCCCCTGCCGTTTCGCGCAACTCGACTCTCGAAACACACCGCGACTTGGCCGCCCGCGTTCGCATGGCTGCGGTCGTGCGGCATCGCGCGGAGTGTTGGCGCGAGTGGTCCCGCGTCGGCTCCGTGGTCTTTCGCGGAGAACGCCGTCACCAGTGTCTCCGTCTCATAATCGATCCGGTGCATGCCGCCCCCATTCAGACAGCGCGAGACATTGCCCGTCGAAGCGACCAGATGCTCGTGCGATTCCTGCTTGCGTGCCCGGAGCGTGCCCGCTCCTTCGTGCCAGTAGCCATTGCCTGTGGTGTGGTGCACCGCGACTACCGGATCCTGCCCTCGCGAATCGCCGTTTCGTTCGACTCCCCGGCCACTTCCTGTAAGGCTTGGCGCAAGATCGCGGGTAATTCCTTCCCCCGTCTGGCGGCGCGCCGGAGTATGCCTGCACAGGCCTTCGCGCTCAAGAAGTACCGCTGCGGCACGCCGCCAGTCTCCAAGATGTCCGACAACGAAGACGCGACGGCGCCGCTGGGGCACTCCAAAAAACTGAGCGTCCAGCACTCGCCAGGCGCAACCAAACCCGAGTTCCGCCAGCGCCCCGACGATGGAGCCGAAGTCCCGCCCGCCGTTCGAGGACAGAACACCGGGGACGTTTTCCCAGACGATCCAGCGAGGCCGCAGTCGGCCAGCAAGCCGGCAAAACTCGATGGCCAGGTTGCCACGCGCATCCTCCAGGCCGCCACGTCTTCCGGCGAGGGAGAAGGACTGGCACGGAGTTCCTCCGGCCAGAATGTCGATTGGACGGCGGCTTTCTTCGATGGTCGTGAAATCGCCAAGGTTGGGAACACCCGGGTGCCGGTGCGCCAGGAGCGCGGAGCAAAACGGATCGATCTCGGCAAACCATGCCGGCCGGAAGCCCAGCGGCTCCCATGCCACGGTCACAGCCTCAATGCCCGAACACACGCTGCCGTAAGTCAAAGAAATCCAAGCTGGCGGCTGGCCAAGTGGCTCCAGGGAGGGGTGACAACCTGAAGTGACAACCTGCTTAAACCCATGTGACTAGGCAAACTGCGCAACATTTCAAGCCGCGGCCGCCAATGCCCAGTCAGGTCCCTGAATTGCTGCCGGCCACCTCGACATGCCGTTTGCGAATCCGCGCTGCGATGGTCAACGCCGTCTGCTGCGCCACCGTCGCCCCTACGCCGCGGCATCGCTCGGCTTCGTCCTCCGCAATCTCCAGGCAGACAGCCTTGGCCGCCCCGATCGCCTGGTCGCGCGTCTCAGTGAGTGCCACCCACAGGATCTCAGTCAGGTTCTCGGCGTTGTCCTTGACGGGTAGATCGAGCGTCCGGCAAACGCGCTCCGCCAGAATCTCGGGTGTGATCACGTTTGGCATGGCTTCGGTCCTTTCATCGGCTCGCTGTTCTCCTTCGTCATGCGCCGCGAGTTGCGGTTGCGGCGCGCGGCCATCGTGTTTCGTACCTCACGCCCAAACGGCCATCCGGACCATGCCGGGATGAGTCCGCGCTCCTTCGCAACGTGCCGACCGCCGATGGACCTCTTTGTCATGACTCCTGTCCTTCCGCCACGAGGTCGTCCACGTCACCCGTAGCACCGCAGGCACGACACCGAAACCTCTCACCGGTATCGTGATAGCCCGTCTGTCGGCAGACCCCGAAGTCGTACTCGCGGACGGCGACGGCGTCGCTCAGGCATTCGGGGCAGCGCATGCGGGTTCAAACTGACTGCGGAATTTCCGCAGTCGTTTTGGTCACCGGCGTCAGAGCCCCTGCGTTGCCAGGAACGTGTGCCTGCTGGCGCCCTTCCGTCGGCCGATTCCCATGAGTACAGCAGGCCGGATCATGGGCAGGTTCGCCAACTCAGCGATCTGCGCCATTCCGGTGTTCGCCGCCCGGTCATACGACCAGCGCGTGTGGTCCACGGACTTCTGCGCAGAAGCATTCCGGTGGTCCGACTGGATGAATCGGATTGAGATTCCGGCCTGCACCCACTCCGCTCGCCCCTGGGCTACAAAGCGGTTGGCGCGATTCTTCGATGTGAATCCACACTCGGACACCGGGTTTTCGATTCGGATATTTTTGCGCATGGCTCTCGTGTGCTGCCCAGGTGGGATTGCGGGTATGCCCGCAAGGAGCTACAGATTTGGAGGGAATCTATCGGAGGGTGCGCTTTGCGCTCGCCTGTCGAACAGCGCCTTCACTGGAAATATACGCGAAACGCGGGAAAAGTGTCCGGTCGCAGATCAAGATTCTTCGCGGGCGACCCGCCTGATCCACGGCTGGTCCACGTTTGGGTTGTAGAGTCGCTGGCGGATGTTGTTCGGCAGAATGATCTCGATAGAGTGCGTGGTCACGTCGCCAATGCGATCACCTGGCTTCAGGTAGCAGACCAGGCCGTAATCGCTCCCCAGGGGGAAACGCAGCGAACCGCGCGTCTGGTAGAGGCTTTCGTGCGTCCAGCCCAAGGCGAGAGCGCGGTCGCGAATCGCATCGACGAGCGCGGCGGACTCCGGCGAGAACGCCACCGTGTTCCGATCCGTGCACGCCGGCACGATGGCGCGATACTGTGGCTCTGGTTCTGCGACCGGCGGGGTGTACTCGCGATGGCCGAAGCCCCTGGCGGCACCAATCAACGCCGCTTCGCCGAAGCGGTCAAGCGCCCACTGGTGGATCGTGTTGAACCGGTGGCGCAGTTCGTCAAACGCATCAATCCCAATCTGGCCGGCACTGGCGGCTAACTTCGCCAGCATCATCCTGGACCGCAGCCAGGCGTAGTATTCGGGATCAAGCCGCCGGTACGCAATGTCGTCGATTTGCACGTCGCGGGCGAACGCGGCGGCGTGCTCGGTGAACCACTTGTCGAGCGCCGTTGAGACGAACAAATGGCCGCGCGCCGACGTGCTCGAAGGAACAACCGCTGGCTGCGGGCTCATGACCGCTTCCCGTCGGGCGGCATGGGCCGTTCTCTGAAATCGGCGAGATCCACCCGTGCCCGATTTGGCGTCTTGGGGACCTCGGATGCGGTTGGGGACGTTGTGGGGACCTTGCTGTCCGAGGTCCCCAAAAGATCTGCCCTTTCGCTGCAATCACTTGCGGACGAAATGGGGACCTTGGGGACGTTGGGGACGTTAGCGCCACCTTCTATACACACGTGCGCGCGTGTGTCTATTTGCGCTCCTTCAGGACATTGCGAGAAATCTGTCTCTACACGCGGAGGAACCCCTTCAAGGTCCCCAAGGTCCCCAAATAGACCGCAATCCCCTGAATCATTTGCACTTGAATCGTGGGGACCTTTGTCGCCAAGGTCCCCAGAAGGTCCCCAAGGTCCCCAACTCGCGGATTCGTCAGCCGTCTCCAGGGAGTACATGGCGACGCCTTTATGTTTGGAGGCCGCTCCGGCCCACAAGATCCGAAGGCCGTCGAAGGAACGATCGCGGTAACTGCCGAGAGCGCTCCCCAGCCTGGTTTGCTGCGACCGGGCGGAGCCGTCCCCGCGCAACCGCAGCATGAGCTCACGCTCTTCACAGAACTGGTTCAGTTCACTGACTTTCTTGGGCTCACCCCGGAATGCCTGCCACCAGGCCGCAGTGAACTCCCGCCATGCTTGTCCTTCGACGTCGGCGGCTTCGTACAGTTGGTCGAGGTTGGCCAGGAAACCGGGGACGCCGGCGATCTTGAGAATGCCGCCGATGACGCTGGACCATCGTTCGAAAGAGCCGAGCCGCGCACGGTCGAGGGGTTTGCCGGCCGCCATCCACGCGCGAATCAGGGTGACGATGGCACTCACCAGAGCCGACCGGTTCTCCGTGGCCCAAGTGGTGACCTCAGGGTGTTTGAACGACGTGCGCTTCCAGGGGCGGTCCACGCGCGGATCGATCCGCACCCGAATGCAACGGCGTGTGAGTTCCAGATGCAGGTTCGGGTTGTTGCCCGTCATCAGCCAAACGGCGTGGTTGGGCACCGAGGCCATAATGGACTCGCCGAGCTTACGGTCGGTCCATCGGACGGACGTAAGCACGGATGCGAGCGACGACGAGTGCATTTGCTTGCGGTCATTGGCATTGTCCAGGAGGACGATAGGGCGGCCCTTCATCAACTCGGCGGTGAGCATTTTGCGTATTTCGTCCTCGCTCTCCGGCAGCGTGCGGGCTTCGCAAGCGGCGCCCGTGGCGGCGACGGAGATCAGGTTGGCCAGCAGTCCCTTGCCGGATCCCATGGTCGGTGCCTCAATCAGGTGCATGGGAGTTGGCCCGTCGATCATTCGCCGGATGAACGGCAGGATCATCGCTGCGATCGCATGCGCGCGGTCAGAGTCATCCACAAATGGGAAGTCCACCAGCAAGTCGTCGATCAACAGTGCCCGCGCCGCGGCGATGGCTTCCGCCGTCGGCTCGTCGGGGATGGTTCCCAACTCAAGGTTGGGGTCCGGAGACAACCACAGGCGGTCGTCCTGATGGTAACCGTCAGTCATAATCAACTCCCCATGGCGGCCGAACACAGGAGTGCTGATGACGCCCTCCAGCATCGGCAGGTGCAAATCGGGGTAAGCCAGCATGTCGCGCGCGGCGTCTCGGGGCGGGGATGTCTCGACGTCGGCGTCTTCGGCCGCCCGATGCCAGTCTGCAGTGCGTGCTAGCAATCCGAAGACGGCATCCTCGTCCATCTCGTCGATCTCCGGACCAAACTCGCCGATGACCAGCCGCACAAGGCTCCCGGCGCGATGAAACAGAAAAGGGGTGTGGGGATAGATGCTGCAGCCGTGCTGGTTGGCGCGATGGACAGCGAACCATCCTTCGGAGACGATCTCCCGCAACTGGCGATCATTGATCTGGATTTTGGGAAAAACGGTGTTGCCGCTGGGCTCGCCACCCGCCGCCGCGCCGGCCCGAGTGCGGGAATGCTTCTTGCGCGCGCTATTATCCAGCACTACGACCTTCAACTGCTGGCGCAAGACGCTGACGGGCAGCTTGGACTTCCCACAGCGGGCCTGTATCAGCCGGAGGTGGCGTTCCCGCTCGATTGGCCCCATCTGCCCGACTTCCTGAAGAATCGGATCGAGAAGGCCTTCCAGATGATCTTCTGGCGTGCCGGAATCGAGTTTCGCAATCGCCATTTCCAGTGGCGTCTCTGCTGCGGTGAGTATGGTTTCGAAATCCGCGGCGGTCTTGCCGGCGGCGAAGAACTCGTTGACGTCGATCTTGGCATCGGCCAGGAGCGTTTCGGCCCGCTCTATATCATCCGCGGTGCGGCCCTCGAGCCGCTTGGCCATCTCGCGCGGACCGACGGCGGCATCCACACCGAAGCTGTCCTTCAGTTCTTGCCGGGCGTGCTGCTGTTTTTCCCCAAGCGGTAGTGCGGCCACGCGCGTGAGGATGCCACGCGCTGCCAGGGCGCGCGCCGTGCGCAACGCCCCGTTGAGGCCAGCGGCCGAGACCTCATTGTCCTGGCAGATGTAAACCGTTTTGACGCCGTTCAGCTTCGGCAGCAATCGTTCCCAATCCGCCTCGCGGATCTGAACCGTCACCGGCGACACCACCGGGAATCCGTGCTCCATCAGGGAAATGCAATCGGTGACTCCCTCGGTGATGATGACCCGCTCCGGGCGAGTCAGAAGCACGTCTTCGTTGTAGAGAACGTCGTTCCGGATGCAAGGCGCAACGTGGCCGTTGTTACGGTCGTTGCGGACGGCCAGCTTCTTATACTTCGATTTCTCCCATTCGTGATCGGGCGTCCACGGGGTGCGGCGCCCAATCATGAACACGACCTGGCCCCGGCTCCAGTACGGAAATACGATCCGGCCATCGAAGAACGCAACGAGCCCATCCTGAGCGGTGGGGCGGAATGCCGACGTCGCGGTCAGCTCGCGCGGGGTGAAGGCGCCTGGTCCGTTCAATAACGTCCGGATCACGCTCTCCGCGCCGTTGTCAGCGAAACCGACCTTCAGCCTGGCCGCCGTTTCCTCACCGATTCGGTATTTCTCCTGGAACCACGCGAGGACGTCGGCGTTCCGCATGAGCCGCTCATGATAAAGGTCCGCGACGGCGGTGAGCGCCTCCCGTACGCGCAAAGTGAGGCAATGGTCTTCCTCGACTGCTGCCAGTTCCTCCGGGCTGCGCCCGAGCTGCGATAGCGGCGGCAAACCGACCCGGGCCGCCAGGAAATCCCGTGCCTGCCGGTGCGACTCCGGCATGTTTCCGGACTGGCCCCGCGTGACGCCGCCATGCTGGATAAACTCGACCAGCTGCAGGACGTCGCCACCCACACCACAGGCGTGGCAAAACCAGCCTTGCTTGTCGAGCCAGACATGCAACGACCGGTGCGATTGGCTGCGATGATTGGGGCAGTCGCAGAATAGGGTTTTCGCCGATTCCTGCGTGATTCTGCCGCCCAGCAGCTCGCGGGCGATTTCGCCGATATCGACGTCGGTGGCTTGCCGGTAATACGCGTGGACGTCAATCGTCGCGGCGCTCACCGCTGCGACTCCGACCCGAGCAGGAAGGACAGAAACGTGTTCCGCTGGTCCACCTGGCGCTTCTGGGCGCAATGCTCGATTCCCCAGCGGTCCCCCAGGATGATCACCGATTCCTTGGCGCGGGTCACCGCCGTATAGAGCAGATTGCGATGGTGCATGAAGGAATGCGATTTATGCGCCACGACAACGGCACAAGGAAACTCCGAACCCTGCACTTTGTGAATGGAGGTGACATAGGCCAGTTGAATATTGCCGAGAGCATCGCTGCCGCTTTTGATTTCGACTAGCCGGCCATCAAAATCTACTGCCAGCCCCGCCTTGGCATCGGCGCTAACCACGATGCCCATCGCGCCGTTCATGACGCCCAGTTCGTAATCGTTTTTCGTCTGGATCACTTTGTCGCCGGGATAGAGGCGTGGCTTGTGCCCCGCATCGACATCCGGAACATCGAACTGAAACAGCTTCCTCTGGAGCAGTCGCTGCAACTCGATGTTCAACTCGACCGTCCCCAGTGGCCCCTTGTGCGTTGGCGTCAGCACCTGGACGTCGCGGACGAGGTCGTACCCGAGCCTCTCGCGCAGGACTTCGTTGAACAGGAGCAGCAGCATGCGCCGCAGATCGCCAGTGTCGGTGAACTTGTCGACGACGTACCAGGGCCGTCGCAGCCCGCTCTTTACCTCCGAGGTGGGGCGCACTTCACCGGCAAGGATTGCGGTGGAATTCTCCTTCAGTTCGCCCGCCTGGCGGATGATCCTGGTGAGGACCGTGGTCGGGATGGCGCGCGATTTCACGAGGTCCCGAAGCAGGTTCCCCGGACCTACCGGCGGCAACTGGTTGTGATCACCGACCAGAACCACAGCGGTCTTCTCACGATTGACGGCCTGAAACAGCCGCCAGGCGAGCGGGACATCCACCATGGAGACTTCGTCGATCACCAGAATGTCCGCCTCGATCGGGTTCAGGGCGTCGCGGGAATAGGTGTGGCCGTTGAAGCCCAGCAGGCGGTGGATGGTGCTTGCTTCGTGCCCAACGACCTGTTCAAGGCGTTTGGCTGCCTTGCCGGTGGGGGCGGCCAGCACGACGCGCAGTTCCAGCAGGTCGGCGATGCTGGCGATAGTCGAGACCGCATAAGTTTTTCCGCTGCCTGCGCCGCCGGTCATCAGCGAGATGGAGTAGGACAGCGCGTTCATCACCGCTGCCCTTTGCTCCGGGTTCAACTCGGATCCCTCGGCGTCCAGTAGAGCGTCCTGTTCCCCGACGGGGTGCGGGTTCGGCGCGCAGGCCGTCCGCAACACCTCCGCCAACTCACGCTCCATCTTGTGGATCTCGGGGTCGGCGACCACCAATCGCTCGAAGGGTTGGGAGAAGAGGACACCCTCGGCGATTAACGCCTCCAGGTGGCCTTCGATGACGTCACGGCTGTCCAGCGTGTCCATGACCAGCAACGTGTTGGCGCGGTCCAGCAGATCTTCGTACTCCACCCAGCAGTCACCGTCGTCCATTGCCGCGAGGACGCAGTAGTGGATTCCGGCGCGAGTCCGGGAGGGGAGATCCTTGGGCGTGCCCATCTTGCGCGCGATCTTATCCACGCGCTTGAAGCCGAAGCCCGCGATCTCGCGCATTAGCACATATGGGTCGCGTTCCAGGATCGGCACCACCTGGCTGCCGAACCGATCCACCAGCGTGGTCACCTGGTGGTGGGTCAGGCCGTACCGCGACAGGTACGTCATGGCCGCGTTGAAGGCGCTGTTGGCCACCCAGATCTGCTGCAATGCCATGACCGCCTCCAGCGGTACTTTCGCCACGGCAGCAACCGCTTCGGGGTTACTTCGAATCGCGGTATCGAACCCAATGCCAAACCGGTCCGCTATGAGCCGGGCTTTGGCCGGGCCGATGCCCTTCACGTCGGGGTGATTAGCCAGAAAGTTGGCCAAGCCATCCGGGTCCATCTCCAGGTCGTAGGCGAGACATTCCACCGTGAACTGGCGTCCGTATTTCGGGTGGTTGGCCCACTGCCCTTCCAGGCGCACCGCATCGCTCGGCCTCGCGAACACCTTCCCGGCGAAATTCACCAGCGCGCCGTCCGCCGTGCGGAGCCGCCCGGCGCTGAACGTGGGCCCCGAATAGAAGACGGTCTCTACGATGCCGCGGAGACACGACCGATCCTCCGCGGCTGCTGTCTTCGTCATGCATTCCACCTCGCATGTGCGCCGAGCAGATAGGCCTGGACGAACTGGCAGGCCGCCTGCCGGCTGGAACAGAAAAACACCGGAATGCGGTAGTCGAGGATGATGGACAGCGCGCTCCCAAGCACCGCGTTCGGGTGGGCATCGCCCCTGTAACGGTGCATCAGGACATCGAGGAGGCTCCCCTCGACCGCCACACACGCAGCCCGGTAGCCCTCGAGCTTCTTCAACTCTTCGCGGAATCGCGGCCGGCTGTGGATTACCGTGGAGACAAAATCGTCCAGCGTCTTCCGCTCCACCGCGACCACACCCTCGAGGCCCGCGACTGAGTAGTCCCCGGCTGGCAGCGCGCGGCGCTCAACCGTCACCAACCGGGCATCGAAGGAGTAAGGCTCCTGTTCGCGGGTGTCCACCAGCAACGTCACTGGCTGCTGGCTAGAACGGGACAAGCGCGTCGCCCGCCTCCTGGCGGAACTTGCTGGGCGTGCGGTCGTTCTCTATGCGCCGGTTGAAGAAGATGTTCTCGTTGTCGCCCTTGGTCTTCTTGGTAACTTCGAGCTTCACGTCAAGCAACTTCTTCAGGTGCTTTGGCAATTCGGAGATTTTGTCGAGATCCAGACCGCAGAGATGCAGGTCCGTCTTCACGTACTTCAGCGTGTTGTGGGTGATGACGCTGTTGCGCCACATCAGGCGGTCGATGAACTTCGGCGCGATCACCCGCAGGGTCCACTTCAACATCGGGTTGCCGGTGCTTTGCGCCTCGGTCAGTTCCACCTTCTCGACGGCCACCTGGTACTTACCGTCGGGCACGGTTTCGTAGTCGCCCCGCTCCTCGGGTTGCTCGGCGCGGAACTCGTCATCAAACTGCGAAAGGTCAATCGCTCGTTTGCTCATATGCTGATCTCCTTTGGGAAACTCACTTTGCTGTCACGGCTGCGGGTTTCGGAACTGCCGGCGTCTTCAACGGCGTGGCCGCCGCGGTGAACGCCTCGAGGAACTTTTTGAAGTCGAGGTCGATGGTCTCGGGCAGGCGCCCGGTGCGATCACCGGCCTCGTAGTACAGACTGGGCTTGGTGCGAATCACGCGCCGCATGCTCTCGACGCCGTCATCGCCGGTCGTCGGTTCCAGGTCGCAGAACAGCACCATGTCCACCATGCCGAGTACGATTTTCCGGGCCTTGTCGGGCAGGGTCGGCACGATGCGCGTATACTTCGCCGTGCGCGTCTCCACTTCGATCTCCTTCGCGTGGGACACCAGAAAGAGGCCGTAGGGCAGGAACGCCAGCTTGGTCAACACCCGCTGAAATTCGTTGTTGACGATGGCATACCCTTTGCCATAGCCGAGATCCGACTCGTGCTCGATCTTGAATTTCTTGAGGATGTAGTCCGTGCAGAATTTGTAGGCGTTGTCGATCGTGTCGATGATGACCGTTTTGAAGGGGTGTTTGCCGTCGGTGATTTCGGCGCACGCATTCAGCAGGTCATCCCAGGACAGGATGGGCACCTGAAAAACATCGAGCGAGTTCAGGCCCGGCTCGGTGGCGAGGAAGACAGTTCCGTCCGCATTGGAGCAGAGCGTCGACTTCCCGATCTTCGTTTGCCCATAAACCAGCACCGTGAGGTCGGCCAGGGCTGGCTTGGGTTGCGTTTTCATGGTTGGCAGTAGTGGCATGATTGTGTCGGTCTCCTTTTTAGAAAGCTGGTTCGGTGGTTTCGTTCGGCAGCACCCGCAGCTCTTCGTTGGGCGCCACGCGCTGATAGAAGTTCTCAATCAGATTCGGATTGCCGTTGGAGCGGCAGAGCGCGAAGTACGGGCACGGCCGCTGGTAGTTGAAGCAGAAGGCGGTGTTCTGGTAGAAAACGCCGCGGCGGCGCGCATCGAGAAACGCCTGGGTCAGTTCCCAGAGCTCGCTACGCAGGATGTCGAAGCGGTCCCGCGAGAGGTAGAGCATCTCGCGGTGAAACATGGCGGCGTCGGCGTACTTCTCGGCGAGACGCGCCTGATATTCCTCATCGGACTCGGGCAACTTCCGCTTCGCCGTGGTCTTGCCGGTTTTGGACTTGGCCAGCAACTCCGCGCGGCGGGCCTGGTACTCTTCTTCCGTTTCGCCCTTGCCCTGCTGCAGCTTCGCCTTCACCAGGACGTTGTAGAGAATGCCGGTGATGGGAATGCCCATCGTCTGCTCGATGTAGTGAGCATAGATAGTGATCTGGAAGTCGGTCCAGAGTTTCTCCAGGTAGTCCCCGTCCACCTGCGAGGCCGTTTTGTGTTCGAGGATGAAGTGCTCACCGCCGATGCGGACGACGCCATCGACCTTGCCGGCGAGAACGAAGCTGCGCGAGGCCGCGCCGGTCGCCGGGTTGACGATGGGCCCCTCGAAGTTCTTCTCCAGCGCAACGACCTCGAGCTCGTCGGCCGCATACCGCGTGGCATAGGCCGTCATCATCGCGGTGGCGAGATGCCAGTCGCGGCGCTGGTTCTCATCCTGGAGCCGGTTGGGGCAAAGCCGGTCGATCAGGGCGAGCACTTCGGCCAGGTCGCGCCGCTGGTGCCACGCCTGGAGGCACTCGTGGATGATCGAGCCAAAGTGGAGATTCCGGTCGCGGCCGAGCGGAACGAGTTGTTGGAGGTAGCGCCAGTCCACTGCCTTACGGCAGTTCCGGAACAGACTCCACATCGAGTAGGTCGAGACAATTGGCGCGCCGATCATGTTAGATCTCCGGAAACCTCTCGGGATTGGCGCCGCTGTTGTTCCAGCGGAGACACTTTACCGGCTTGTAGCTCCGGTAAGCGATCCACGCCTTGAAGAACAGCGCAACGATTTCGAGCAGCGGCAGTTTTGCCTTACCGGCGCTGTTGGTGCGCAGGCGCTCCCGCAAGAGGTAGACGGGATTACGTTCAGTGAGACCGGCGCCGCTCTCCAGTTGGTTAAAGAAGGTTTCGGCCAAGTCCGGTTTCTGCGCACTGAAGAGGTAGTAGCAGAAGGTCATCACGCGCGGAGAGGCGAGGCCGCGGCCCATTCCCGAGGCGTGGCCGGCGACCGTCGAGATCCTGCGGTCAGTCCGGACCCGCTCGTTGACCTTCGTTTTACTCGGCTCCGCGTCCTTGTTGCCGAGTTGGTGGATGCCGCCGTTTTCATGCAGGAGGATGAGGTGGGCGGCCGCGCATGCGGCAGTGGCGTTCTCCACACCCTCCAGGTAGGCAATGTTCGCGGCGGTCCGGACCTTGCCGATGTCGATTGTGCTCATGGCCTCGGGGTCCAGGCCGAAGATCACGTCCGTATCGATCGGGATTTCGCTCTCGGCGCATGCCCGCAACCGATGCTGCCCATTCAGCAGGGCACCGTTGGTTCCGAAGCTGACCGGCTCGCCGTTGTACTTCCACCGGCCCTCGACAATGTCGAGCCAGATCTTCATCCAGTGCGTTTCCGAAATGGGGCGGTTCTTGATGTTGGTGGTTTCGAGCCAATGCTTCGCCATAGCCGGAGTCACCAGCGTCCTAATCCTGGTCGGTTTGGTGGCCCTCAAGAGGGAAGCAAAATTGTCGATGGCGGCACCGCCGAACGCGGCGGGCGTCTGCAGGTCAATCGAGGCCTGCGTCGGCGAGAACTGCTGCAATGACGTCACGTGTTTTCTCCAGTTGTTTTCTAAGTTGGTTGTTGTTGCTGCGGCGCATAGCCGCCGCAAGATCCTTCGCGGACACCGGGCATTCCGCAATTTCCGAGGCGGCGCTCCACACGCGCTGACACCAGTAATTGACCGTTTCGGCGGCGATCGCGCCGGCGCCCTCGGTTGATGGCGATGGATAGGTTGCGTCGGTGGCGTCTGTTGGCTCCGCGGGCTGCACAGCGTCTGGCGCAGCCGCGGGAAAAGGCTGGCTGGCGGTCTTGCCGATGTTGGTGACTTTGATGGTGCGGCCGTCGCGGCCCTTGCGCTTCGGCGACTGCGGAATTTCCGCAGTCAATTTCTCCCGCCAGTTTCGTACCGTACCCTCATCGACGCCAACATGGGTAGCGATTTGGCGATTGCTCAAGTGCGCGCCGTTGGGATGACCGAGTGCCGCTATCACGGCCCGATGCTTGTCGTCGTTGGTGCGCCGGAGCCCGTTGGTCTTGTTGGCGCTGAAGCTGTACCACTGGGCGTCCTGTTGGGTTCCTTGGTGCAGATCGCACTCGATCTCGTCGCCTCCGGCCTGTTCCGCCGCTTTGACCCGATGGAAGCCGTCGGCCAGCCAATAACTGGCTCCGTCGTAGAAGACGACCACGGGCGGGAATTTCGCCCCGTCGGCCATTGCGTCCATGTAGTCGAAGACCGCTTCAAAATCGATGGTGGCGCGCGGCTGCGTGCCGCCATCCAGCCGGATTTCTTTGATCGCGATAAGCTCACCGTGCTTCATCGGCCGCCTCCCACCGTGAAATAGGCCGGCCCGATTCCGGCGGCCAGGAAAGCATGGCGGATCTGAGCGATCCGTTCGTACACCACCGACCTCGCAGTGCCGAGAGCTTGGCTGGCCTCGGTGGGCGAACCGCAGCGCAGGGCCAGCACTGTTTCCCGTAAAGGCGCCGGGAGGGCTTCCACCACCCTGCCCACGTCCATCCAGAACTCCTGCTGCTGGACCGTGGAGGGCGAGGCGCCGTAGACATGATCGGGCGCGCCGCCGTCAACAAGCTCGGGCCGGCCGAGTTGCAGCCGGCGCTGCGCCAGGCGGTACCGCAGCATGGAGGCGACCTCTTTATCCATCACCCGGCAGGCGAACGTGCGGAGGGAGGAGCGATCACCGTCGAAGGCGCGGACCCGAGAGAACAGGGCCACCAGAAGCTGGGCTTCGACGTCTTCCCGGTCATCCGCAGTCAGCCCGGCCTGGCCGATGACAGCCTTCGCTTTGAAACGAGCCAAGGTGCGCGTGGCGGGAAGGTGAAGATCCAGGCTTGGGCTGGTCACGGCCGCCCTCCCCGTTGCCGGCCCGCCAACTCCACCTCCATGGAAAAGGGCAGGCCGTGCCGAATTTCGAGCGTGCGGATTTCCCCGTCGTCGACGTCGCGGGCATACTCGAAGAACTCCGCTACCTGGCTTTTCAATTGGTACTCGGAGTGCGCCGTCCGCTCGGCGGCCGTCTCGGCTCCGAACTTCACGTCCCGAACGGCAACCGGCCACGGATCGAGGACGATCTGGCCGTTGCGGATCCGAACGTATTCGAAGCGGCCGAACCCGACTTCCCTCATTGCGCCGAGGAAGCGCTGTTCGGACGGCATCAGATCGCCGGAGAAGCAGGGCTTGGAAGTGCTCATTGCCCCACCCCCGGCGCCAGTTCGCCGCCGCTGGGCCGCGTCTCCAGCCAGTTGTTTACGTCTTCCAGGCGATAGCGGACTGCCGCCCCCACTTTGATGTAGCGCGGGCCCTTCCCGAGCAGACGCCAACGGCGGATCGCAGCCATGCTGAGGCCACAGATGGCGGCCAGTTCGCGTTCACTGAGGAGCGGTTCAACCGGCTGGCCACCCCTTGCGATGCATTGTGTGTTGTGTTGAATTGCAGCCACGACATGAGATTGCCCGATGCCTGCGGTAAGAGGTCAAGGTAAGAAAGGGGTGAGGAAAGGTAGGAAAATTCGGCCCGAAATCGGCCCTTGGGGTAAGTGTGCAGACCTACCGCAACAGATAGCGGTCTATGGCTGTTTGCGCGATGTGGGCGTCTCGATCTCCGTCAACGTTGGGTCGTTCCATCGTGGGAGAGGATCGCGTTCGGCAAGCTGGAGGAGGAGCCCAGCGCCAGTGTTCTCGTCGAAGAGCGTGTGGATGAAGCGGTAGGCACGGTTGACGACATCGATCATGAGATCCTTCATTTCGTCGTCGTTGAAGCGTGACACCTCGGGCCAGGGGATTGTGCCGTACGGGCTGCTGACCTGCACGTCGGAGTAGTCACCAGTTGCGGAGTCTGGCGAAATTCCCGCATGGAGATCCTCAAGCCGGGAATTGCGGAAGCACTGCAACACCATGTATTTCGCGAGCCGTTTCTGAAGCACGGGGTCGGTGACAAATGCGCGGACCGCGTGGGCGCTCATGGAGCCTCCAGGATCCCTCCACTATTACACGGGCGGGCCTGGAGCGCACCGCTGATCCGGAGACGGTAGGAAGTTAGGTAGGAGGCGGTCCTACCCTATGCCGCAGCCACCGGTTTGGCGTCGCCGGTTTTCAACGGCGTTTTCCCGGATAGCACATTCTCAATCCTCTGCGACATAACGGAGTCCCCGCTCAACTCCTCATGCCGCCAATGCTGCATGTCGGGCTTGTGCACGAGAGCCGCCTCGCTCACGGCGGCGATAGTAGTGCCGTTGGCCGTAAGGAAGGCCTGTAAGCGCGCCTCCCGGTCGCGCGCCAGAGTCTCCGCTGGAACCGGTTCGGCATCCACTGCGCCGACGCCCTCATTCGAACAGGCGGTGCCGGCGGCCGGCGCAAGCACGATCTCCAGCTCGAGCCTCGCGTTGTGACGCTGCCATGCTTCGAGTCCAAGGCGGGCGCTCTCAGCCGCGACGGCGGTACGGACCACCTGATGAAAGTTGGCTATGGCATAGTCTATCTTCCGGAGCGGCAGAGCGTCGTACGGCTGCAGCTTCGCCTCATACGTCCGCTGCGCCACAATCCAGGCGCACTCACGCAGGAATTTCTCGAATTCGCTCGGCTTCGGAATCTCATCCAAAGCTGCAGTTCCATATGCCGGGATTATCAACTCGGCGTATCGAAGCCCCGCTTGCCAGTGCGGAGGAATGTGATTTTCGAACCGGGACGGATCGAACTCGATTATTTCGCCCAGGCGCTCTCTCCAGCCGCGCCAGTTGGCGGCCACCTCACGCGACCGGAATTCCACCTCGGCCTTGGCTCGTGCTTTGCGCACCGAAGCCGTTTTCGCCAGAGACCGCATCCAAGCCTCTGCCGCCTCCCGAGGACTGTTGAAGAAGCCGAGAAATCCAACTCGCTCCATAGGCACTACCCCCCACTAGAACTCTTGATTGTACTATAGCGAAGAATAGGCGAAAGCCGGATGCCAGCTAACCCGCTCAAAACGTGGCGAATTTTGCGCTTGCCAAATTCCCGGAGGCTCTCCTGCAAAAATTCAGTCATATCGATCTAATTGAAACTACAGGGATTCCCACTGGCCAGAAGATCTCGCCATGAGCGTCGTTGTTCAGCCCATCCGATCAGCGCGGTCACTTGCCGGAGCCGGCGTTCCGGGGGTAGGAGATGGGTAGGAAACAGTAGTTGCTCCTGGATATCCGGGGCCAGATTCGCCAGATTCATGATCTGCGTCATCCGGGCCCGGCTCACGTACCCCAGCCTGGCGATGTCGGCGTAGTCCCTCAGCTCGCCCCTGTCCACCATTTCCTGGTACTTGACCGCCAAGGCCATCAGGCGGGTGACCCTGGGCGTCCTCGCGGCCGCTTCTGGCTTGGCCACGCCCGGATTGGCCTTTCCCGCCGCTCGGCAGCGCAGATCCAACATGACCTCGACTTCCATTGCCGGCACGCTGGTCTTCCTACTTCGTTTCATTCGACCTTCCTTCCGGAGCACAATTCCCGCATGCCCTGCGATCGGAACGCGACGGTGACCTTGCCGGTGCGCCCGTCGTACCCGACTCGTTCCACGAGCAGGTTCACCATCCGCGTCTGCTGGTGCGTCCGCAGCGAGTTCCACGCCGGTTCGAACCGTTCGAGTGCGGCCAGGACATCCATGGCGTCCAGGGGGTCGTCGGCTAGTGCCTCGAGTTCGGCCCGGATCGCGGTGAGGCGGTCCTCGATGGCCTGAACCTCTTTGTGGACTTCCACCAGCCGGTCAAATCTCGACGCCGCGCCGTCTTCTTCCCCGCTCACAGTCGCAGCGCAGGCCATCTCCATGTTCAAGCGCCGGAGTTGCTCGCGGCCGGCTGCTTCGTCCTTCCGCAGTTGCTCGATTCTCGCGGCGACCTGGCTCCGGGCGTGCTCGACCGTGCGGCGCGCAAGTTCCGGGTCGCTTCCCAACCTGCGGATGCTCTCGATGACCGCCGCCTCGATCGCCGGTGCACCAACCGACTTTGTCTCGCAGGTGTTCCAGCCCCGCTGCTGGGCGTTGTAGCAGACGTAGTATCGGTACCTCTTCGATCCGCGCATCGTGTACGTGTGGATCATCGGCGCGCCGCAGGGTACGCAGAACACCAGCCCGTGGAGCAGCGCGCCGTACTTGTTCCGCGTGCGGTCGCGGCTTGCGGCCCCGTTGCGACCGAGCAGCTTTTGAACCCGGTCCCACGTCTTCACGTCGACGATCCCGTCCTGCTCTCCAGCGTAGATCGTACCTTTGTGATTGACCTTCCCGGTGTAGATCACGTTGGTGAGCAAGCCGTACAGACGGTTTTTTGTGAAGGGCTTGCCGCCGTGCGCGCGGCCCTCTACTGACTGCCAGCTTTTGGTGCCCCAGTCGCGCCGCCGGAGTTCCTCGACAACGGCGATGGCGGCCTGGTGCTTAAGGTAGAGATCGAAAATCGCCCGAACGCGCTCGGCCTCGTCAGTGTTGACGATGAGGCGGCCGCCGCGCGGGTCGATATCATAACCAAGGATCGGGTGCCCGCCGATCCATTTGCCCTTTTTCCTCGCCGCCGACTGCTTGTCGCGCGTGCGCTCAGAGATGATCTCGCGTTCAAACTGCGCGAAGGACAGGAGGATGTTGAGCGTCAGCCGCCCCAGCGAGTTGGTGGTGTTGAACTGCTGGGTGACGGACACAAAGCTCACGCCACGTTTGTCAAACACTTCGATGATGCGCGCGAAGTCCATCAGCGACCGGCTGAGGCGGTCTACCTTGTAGACGACCACGCAGTCCACCTTGGCGGCCTCGATATCCACCAGGAGCTTCTTCAGGGCGGGCCGATCCATGTTGCCGCCGGTGTAGCCGCCGTCGTCGTAGTGGGTGGGCACCAACTGCCAGCCTTCGTGGCGTTGGCTTAGGATGTACGCCTCGCCCGCCTCGCGCTGCGCGTCGAGCGAGTTGAACTCCTGCTGAAGGCCTTCGTCGGTGGACTTCCGGGTGTAGATCGCGCAACGGATTGGCTTCGCGACCAGGTCCGCACCGTTGCCGTTGGTCTTGCCGTTACCGTTTCTCATCGCCATTGGCGCTCCCCACGGGCAGGTGGAAAAAGAGGTAGCCATTCCACTTGGTCCCGGTGATCTCCTTCGCAATCGCGCTCAGCGACCGGTAGCGCTGCCCGTTGTAGTCGAACCCGTCCTCGCGGACTTTCACGATGATCTGTTGGCCTTTGTACTCGCGCTCCAAGACCGTGCCGGGAAGCGGCCGCCGCGGGTCCGCATCCGGCGGGATCTGATCCTGCACACACCGATGGCCGGCTGCGTCGAAGTCGAATCCCTTTGGCGCCCGAATGCGGAGGTCACCGTCGTTGGCGATCTCCAGCGCGCGCTGGCGGGCGCGTTCCGGCAGGCCGCCCTCGGCGTCGGCCTGGAGCCGCCATGCGATGCGCCGGAAGAGAAACTGCTTATGGTTGGACCGCGACTCCTCGCCGAACACCTCGCGGTACCGCCCGCGCAACTCCCTCACCGTCATCCGCCGGAGCGCTTCAATCTGAGCTTGAATCTGAATCTGCAAATCCTTCTCCTTTCTCGGAGGCGTTAACCTCGTGTCCATGAGGGCTCGCTTCGGCGGTGGTAGCAAGTAGATCTTTGCGGCGGTTATCGCGGTACCGGAGGTAGCCGTCGGCCAGGATCGCGGCGATGCTGTCCAGGTCCTCTAGGAACTCTTCGTCGTGGTCGCTCACGCGTCGTCTCCCTGGCGAGAGCCGCCCGGCGTGCGGCTGTGGGAGACGGAAGGCGCGGGACTGGAAGGCGCTGCTGTGTCCCGGCGTTCTGCCGGCGCCCACAGCGATGTCCGCCTTGCGGTAGTCCCGCTGTCTGGTGAAGTCAGAGCGGCTGCGAACCGCCCTCACTGGAAATATACGCGAAACGTTCGAAAAACGTCCGGTTCGCCAAACAATCTGAACGACGGCGTTAACCGCGCGGCCATTCTCCGGCGGTCACCGGAGAATTTTCGCGGAGAAGTGCGCCGCGCAACCGGCGTGGAAGACTCACCCATATTCTCCACGACGGCGCACACGCCTCTCGTGGAGCCTCAAGTGTTTTGCTATGTTGAGGAAACGACGCGACGTTCAGGCGGGCACACGTAGGGCGATGACGTTAACAGGTGGGGAAGACAAATCCGGGTAAAAATAATTTGGCTCCCCAAAGCGGACTCTAACCTTATGCCGTCCGGTTAACAGCTAATCGCGTCATAGTCCGCGCGACCATCACTACAAAAACAGCCGCCCGTATCAGCAGCTTACCTTGGACAAGCCGCCCCGCACGACGCGCTCCACCATCACCACGAACAAGACCTTGCCTTTATCCCATCCGCCCACCCAGCACACCCGCCAACCATCGATCCGATCACCCAAGACGGCCGGCTCGAAGAGACAGCACACGATGTTCTGCGACGCGCCATTGAAGTATTGGGATGCCCCCTCCTTCGTTATCTCAAGCCGTTGCCACTCCTTGAGAACGGGACGCTTTGACCGGTGCGGAACGGGCACTGGAGAAAAGCCCTTTTGAATCCACGTGATCGCAGCATCGAGAGGGGTCATATCGTTTCGTACCTCGCCGCAAAAAAGAAGAGGCGCCGCCCCTGCTCAAAGGGCGCGCCTCTGGTACATCTTGTTGGAATCGCTAATTGCTACTTGGGCGGGTCAGATCATGGGGCGATGCCGGTCTCGCCGTCACCATCATCGAAGATCGCGATTAGTCGGGTTTCAGACGAGTTCGAGACGTGTCCAATCTGGGTGCCCGGCATGGACGGGCGGCGGCGGACCACGCCTATCATTCTGAAAACATTGGACGTTGACAGGTTCGATCACAGTGCCAGTTGGCCCTCAAAAGTTCGAAACGTGTCCAGACTGGGGAGCCAAATTTCAACACTTTGAAAACATTGGATTGCAAAGGAGACTGAAGGGTTAAATCCTTTGTTTTCAGGTTCGAGTCCTGACTGCGGGTCATGGAACATCAAGGGACGACTGACACCGGTCTGCGGTCATCTGAGCATCTGTGAGTACCAGCGGTCCAAGTCGAGTCTCGCGGCTTCGAATCCTCACTTCAGCAAGTTGCCGCAAATACGTCAAGTGGATTTGCGATCGGTAAGACACTACGGCGTTTCTTGGTGGGTGTTGTCCGGTTTCCGGCTGGCACAACTCCTTACGCGATCGGTCTACGCTCGCATGCTGTCGAAAGTTACACCTGTTTCGACAAGTTGAGCCTCACCCACGAACGATAGTTCTTGGGTACGTCGAGCTTCTTCAGCTTCTTCCAAGCGCGCAGCGCCTGCTGCCGGGTGGCGCCTCTCTCTGCAGCGAGGAAGTCGCTCATGAAGTTGATGTAGCAATCAATGGGGATCTGCGCGAACGGCTCTTTGGTCAGGTTCAGCCGAACGTATTCGTTGACCAGGTCTCCATAGCTGAGCTTGACGCCGTTGACGAGTTGCTCTTCTCGCCAGCGATTGAACCGATATCGCACGCCGGATTTTCTCTTCAGGCCAGGAATAAGTTTTTGGGCTTCTCCTTCAAGGAAATCCTTGGTTTCCTTGTCGTTGGTGTAGAGCGCTACGGGAAGACTGAGGCTCAGCCCTTGTTCGACGTCCTTGGGTCCCGCTGTCGATAGGCTCCTTTTGGTCGGACTATCAATCTTGCCGGTCTTAAGGAAGACCTTGATCGCCTTTTCCAGTTCGTCCTTGCGTAACCTGCTGGCGGACGGAATCCCGATTGTTTTCGCAAACTCCTTGATCTCGGTTGCGTACCAATAGCCGTTCTCGAATTGAGCCTGCGTCATCGACGGCGATAGCTTGGTCTGCGGTTTCAAACGGCGGCCTCAACTCTGAAATGTCGTTTTGTCTACTCATATTAGCCGACGCCACTAGTATCGTCCAAACCCTGCAAATGCCGAGAATTCGCGCGCTGTCGCAAGGACACCAGGACAGGCCGAGGTCTCAAGTAGTCGCCCAACGTTTGGGAATCGCCGAGCGTCGTGGCGCGGCTGTCACGCGGCCGCATAAGGCGCGTACCGGCGATCTTGTGCCTCTGTTGTGTAATCACTTTCGACGGTGGACTCGGCAGGGCAGTTCTAGATGCATCCAAGCTGGGTGCCCAGTCTGGACAAGCGTCGGCGGGCAGTACCCATCACTCTGAAGTTGCGAGACGCCGGGTAGCCCATCACGAAATAGAAGTTGTCTAGCCACTGGTGCTCAACCTTCCCCTCGGCATCGACGTCCTCCAGAAACCGGCATTGTGAGACGCCGAATCGAGAATTAGGGGTTTGCGTCCGAGCCGCCGGCCTCCACCTTCCGCCCCGGGGAATTCGCAGTTAACCGAAAAGGCAGGCCAAGGTTCCTGTTGGCCGAAGGCCGTAATATCACGGATAGGAAACGCGTCGAAGCTGAAATCGCGATCACGAACGAAGAATTGCAGCGGTTGCGCCTCGCGCGTGAGCTTCACGACACCACCGCGCAGGCGCTCGCCGTCCTCTGCTGGAACCTTTCCTTCATGAACCAATCCGCCGATGTCCTCAACCCGAGTGCGAGAGAGGCCTTGACCGAGAGCGCCGCCCTGGCACAACGGTGTCTACAGGAGATTCGGACCGTTTCTTACCAGCTTCACCCGCTCGAACTCAAGGAGTTGGGGTTGGAGGCGGCACTTTCGCGGTACGTCCATGGCTTCACCAGACGAAACGGAATACAGGTCGAGGTCGAAGTGGCGTCAAACCTGGGCCGCTTACCCGAAGCAATCGAGACGACGGTGTTTCGGGTAGTACAGGAATGCTTGACAAACATTCATCGTCACTCCGGCAGCACCACCGCGCGGGTTCGCCTCATTCGCGATAACTCGAACTTGGTTTTGGAAGTAGAGGACGCTGGCCATGGAATTCGCGACGATGCCCCTACGGGGGTCGGCGTTGCAAGCATGCGCGAACGGGTGCGGCAACTGAACGGTCGGTTGGAGATCGCTACGCAACCTGGCGGCACCACCATCAATGTAACGATCCCGCTTTCCGTCTCGGAATGATCGCCCTTGGTAGCGAGGTCGAAGCCCGGGGCCGTCGGCGCCGCCGCTTGGGCAAGCAACTGTCGTTTCCACTTGCCCCCGGAACCTTGCGTCGGACAGGGAGCTTGTGTGGTCTTTTTGGGGTAGGTGGAGACGGCTTTGGGGCCCCCAAAACGGCTTTAGCGGCCGGGCACCATCCGCACGCCTTTATGGACCGCCGCCGCTTCCGGCCCCGAAAGGTATTGCACGAAGGCTTTGGCCGCCGCCGGGTCTTTGGCGTTGGTGTGCACAAAGGCCACGAAGCCGGTAGGCGTGGAAATATCCCGTGGCAGCGGGCCGATGATATCAACGCCCGGATCGGCAATTTCGCTCAGGAAGGACACGAGGACCTCCACTTCGCCCTTAGCCACCAGCGCCGCCTGCCCGGGCCTGTACTTCGCCTTGACCTCGTCGAAGATGCCTAACTGCTTGAGGGTCTGCTCGAAACTGACTCCGGCGACGGCTCCGCCCAAGGGATTGGGGTAGGAGACGGACTTGGCATCCAGCAGCAGCTTCTTGACGGCTGCCGCATTGGAAATATCGGGCCTGGGCGCGCCCATCTTTACGGCAACGCCGACGGCGACGGTGGCCAGCTCCTTCTCCGTGTCTGTCATGACGTTTCCAGACGCGATCACGTCTTGATAGGGCGGCTGCACGATCACTACGTCGAACACGTCGCCCTTCACAACCCGTGCGTGGGTGACGCCGCCAGATCCGTACGTAGGCTTGACCTTGTAGCCGGTCTTGGCTTCAAAGCCCGGGATAAGCTTTTCAACCGCCGCTCTGACACCGCCGGGCCCGATCACCGTGACTTCCGTCTGCGCCGCGGCTGAATACGACAGGCCGATAACAAGAGTCATTGCCAGTACTGCCGAAAGCAGGTGCTTCATATGTTGCTTCCCCTAATCGGGCGAATGACAATTCGCCGCAGCGATCATCTTCTCACGTTTGATCCGGTAGTTGGGGGTGTGAAACAGCGGCCCGGCGCGCTAATCCCGTGCGGCGCTATAATGTGGCCCGCTCTAATATGACCTCGATGTCCGCCTCGGTCATCGACTCCCGCAGATCCCAGTTGACGATGTATCGGCTACAGCCGTCCAGAATGCTGCACAAGTAGTGTGAGTTTCCGGCAAGCATGCGTGACGCCAATTAGCGCGCCCTGCTAAGTTCAGTCTCGATGGGGGTGCCGGCGCGCTGGGTCCCGCCTCCGAGCGGGTGAACTCGATATCGTAGTGTCGGCGGTTCGGCTGCCGACCGCCGCCGGGAATTGGACCCCGACCCGCCGCAACGATCACCAACTGCAAGGCTACCAGCGGAGGAGCTTCAAATCCAGCTTCTCCGTATTGGCTTCGCGCACGGTCACCTTTTGTCCCGCCATGATCCGCTCGCACTTCTCGCCAACGATCACGAGGATCTTGAGGATCGTCCCGTGGTGCGTGCCGGTGACGCGCTCGATGGTGCTGATCGAGCAGCCTTCCAGCAGGAGTTTGAGGATCTCCTCAGCCTTGGCGACTCCGGTGTACATCTCGCCGAGCGGCTGGCTGTGCGCTCCCGTGAAGGTGCGCTTACACGGGCGGCACTGGTAGCGGCTGAGTCCGTTACGGTGTTTGCCCCAACCGCTCGGCGCCTGGCGGCGTGCGCTACGCATTCCGCCAGCGCAAAAAAGCTCCCACGCCGCCCACCGATTCGAGCAGGGTCGAATCCTCAATGAACGTGATGTCCGCACCGGTTTGTTTGCCCTTTGTGACCAGCAGATCCGGCAGAGAGGCCTCACGCGGCCGGTCGCTCTCCGTGCCGCCGCCGGAATCGGGAATCTCCGGCGCAACAATCGCGTCCACTTGGACTGGCTCTTGATTGGTCCGTTCGAGCAGCTTACTTAACAAGAGTTCGTCGACCTGCCCGTTCGTCAAAGCCTCAAGCGTGGCTTCGGGGCCGACCACCGCCAAGCCGCGCGCCCGGTAAGCTTCCAACAATCGGTCTACCTTCTCCCCATCGCACTTGACCGAGTCTTCTCTGATCTTGTCGATGGTGGAAGAAAAGATTTCTTGCTCCGAGGCATCCCGTGCCAGGGTCGGCCCTTCCACCACCATGCCGCGGAATTCCTGGGGGAGTTCCTCCATCAGACGCGAAACCGTTTCGGAATCTCCCGCAATCACGATCTGGGTTATATGATCCTCGCGGACGATCTTCGCCAGATGTTCCGCCACTTCTTTCACATGTTGCTGTTGGGCATTGTCAACGCGCCGCTGATACCGTGCCTGCGACCATCCCCCCACCTTCACGCGATGCATCTTCTTGCCGGTAATCCGGCTTTCGTCCAGTTTCATGCCCAGGCCGAAGACGAAGATGCGCGCCCGGTTGGCATCGGTTAGCACCGCTGCGTAGCGCGGGTTCTCATCGTCGATCAGCGCCAGTTGGTACAGGTGCGGCTGATGGTAGACATAAACTCGATGCTCGTGAATTGACGCGTCCAGTTGGATGGTTTCGAAGAATTCCTTTGCCGAGCAGGCGAAAAGTGCGAGGCCGTTGGCCGAATGATCGAGGCCCTGATCGACGAACGCGAGAATGCGCCCGGCGTCGCGATCGAAACTTTCCCGCTCTGTCGTTCCCACCTGCCAGGTGTGCGCCAGGGACTTGAATTCCCGCTCCAGGTAGGGCCTTAGGTCTGGCGTGCGCCCATGTTGATCGGGCTGCATGTTCAAATACACACTCAATACGGGGAACGTGGTCGGCTCGAAATCGACCAGCTTTTCGAGCAGTTGTGCGGCAGCGGACTCACCGGCGAGCGCATTCTCGGCGTTGATTGGTTCAGTGGAAGTCGACATGGATTTGGCCAGTTAACCCGATTGCTACAGCACGCCGAGTGCCAAACCGGAACGCAGTTAACCAAACGCGCACCCCTCGGCGGAGCTCTGAGACGCGCACCCTGAAAGGCCCGGGAGAGGCGACTTGGGCAAGCCGACGGGCAGTCCTGACAAAGCGAACGAGTCTACTTCGCTTGGTCGCTGATATGAAGTATGGCCGCGGCGGACATGGTCCGTACGGCGGGGTTCGGATCATCCAGGAGGAATTGCAGTTTGGGGAGGGTCGCCCCGTTGCCGCGCGTCGCCAAGCCCTTAGCGGCAGCCGTGCGCACGCCCCAACTGGAATCCGAAAGGGCCCATTCCAGTAGCGTGATGGTGTAGGGATCGGGGTCTTTCGCCAGGTACAAGGCAGCGACTGCGCGGCTGGAAGATCCTTTCTCCTTGAAAGCCTCCTTGGCGGCGGCAATGCCGTATGCCGCCGGCGGGAACAGCGCCCCCGCAGCTTCTTCTGCGCCTTCCAGCAGCAGGCCTTGCGGATGCTTCAGCCGCTTCCTGGCATCGCGAATTCCCGACGCCACGATTCCCGGCGCGTCGCTTCGTTCGCCGGCGATCATTGCCACGAACATATCCCGGCCGCCGGAATCGCCCATGTCCGCCAGGGCCTTGGCCGCCGCAAATGCCACTTCGCCCTTGTCGGTGATGGCATCGTGCAGGGAGCCGATTGCCTGCTTGGCTTTCATCTCTCCCAATGCCGTGGCGGCGGTCTGACGCACCAGAGGGTCCTTATCTTGCAGAGCATCGACGAGCAGTTTGACGGCCAGTTCGTTAGCGGGGTCGACCGATCCCAGTGCAGCCAACGCCTGGCGCTTGCGGTCCTCATTGCCGTCGAGCGCTTTGTGCAGTGCTGCCCAAGCTGCTTCCACGGGTGTTGCGTCGGTTGCGGCAACTGTCAACCCGGGCACGATTGCGAGCATTGAGATGAGCAGGACGCGATGCATCTACCTTCACTGAGCAACTGGAAGGCCGGTGGATGATAGAGCACCCCCCTACTAGTGCCGTGACCGCATGATTTTGTCCTTTTGTGGGAAACCACTCCCTTTACGGTCGTGGTTCGCACCGGACCGGTCGGGGCCGAGGCCCCCAGCTTCAGTTAACCAAACGCGCACCCCTCGGCGGAGACTCTGAGACGCGCACCCAGAAAGGCCCGGGAGAGGCGGCCTTCGTTCTGAGTAGCGGCTGCCGGCCGGAGAGCAAACCGCGCTGGCCGCCGGGATTGTCGATCGGGACCGCAGAGTCCGACGCCCGGAGTCAGTCGCCATGAAGAAGACGCCGACGAAGTCGGCGTCTTCTCGTCGGTGACGGTAGCACAAGCACAGTGCAACGACCTGCTGGTGGAATACTGGCGGCTCTGGTGTTCGTCTGGCGATGGATGCGAATCCTTCGGCGGTTGGCTCCGCTTACTCAAACGACAGGTCACCGATGACATCGCTTCGATATGGAAAGGTGAATCGAAGCGCCTGGATCGCTGGCACAAGAGAGCATGTGGTCCTGCGGTCGAGGAGGCCCTTGAGTCGCTTGTGGAAGAAGGAATTGGGCGGGCGCGCGCCGAAGAACTGGAACGGCTGGAAGGCCCTACGAAGACGTCTCCGCCGTTAACCAGAAGGACAGAGAGTTCGTCGTCGGATTATTTGGCTCGGCAAATAGAACTCGAACTCAGAACCTTCCGGTTGACAGACTGAGCTCTCCGACATTTCTCAGCCTAGAGTTTTTCGGTTCGCACTCCAGGTATTTACGTACCCGGAAGAACCAGAGTTGACCGATGCGGAAGTCGTGTCGCGGCTTCTGGGCGAACGCAAGCCCCCAGCGGATCCTCGAAGCGGTCGAATCGCGAAATCAGCGAGTGAATATATCAAGAGGGCCGCCATTAGTACACCTTTGTGAAAAAGAGTGTCACGGCAATGTGAGAAG
>PMTR01000014.1 GCA_003167255.1 Bryobacterales bacterium | reverse complement strand
CTCATGGCGCTCGATACACGTCTCGCCATCCACCGGTAGGCAGCGCCACCCCGACCACTGTGCCTATAATCGCTCCCAGCGGCGTGACCACCGCTTTGCCGAAATACGGAAACCAGTCGCCATGGCCCCTCTGGGAATCCACGCCGGCGCCCGCGGCCAGGCCGGCGCCCGTTCCAATCGCCAGCCCGATGAGCGTGTGTCGCCCGCGATGCCCAGGCCGCTTCAGCGCGACGCGCCGGATGTCCTGCCGGACGAGCGTCTCCTGGCTGGTCGTCGCATTGATCGCCAGTGACTCGGGAGTCACGCGCTGCATGAACCCACGTAGGGTCTTCCCGTTCGCAAGCGTGACCCGGATCTCCGCTCCCGTGACAAGTTGGTTGAGGTTGGCCCAATTCGCAATGGGCTTGGTTTGTTGGGCCGCCGCGGTCGCCGCGAGAGTCGCGGCCAATAGGCCCGGCAAGAACATGTGCCTCGGTTTCCTGTTCATAAGAAGGATTTGCATATCAAAGAACCTCTATCGTGGAGTAAAGAAAAGAGAGCCGGCTCGTTACAAGAGAGAACAGCGAGATTCCGAAGCGGGGATTGCAGGGAAGCCCCAATAAACCGGTGCGCGGTTGTCACCGGCAGGTACTGGCCTTCCCCTCCAGATCTGAGCCGGCAAAAAAGGGACCACAGTGGAGTCCTCATACCGTGGTCTCAATGGCCGCGCGCGCGTTCCGGCGGCGGGTGGGCCGTGGTTGTGTCCCACACGCGAACATCGTCGGGACACATCGCCAGCAGCCGCGAACCGTCAGGAGTAAACGTAAGGAACCTTATCTCGTCATCCGCCTGCATGGTCAGCAACGGCTGGTAGCCAACCGCGTCCCAAATCTGTACCACACCAGAGAGCCGCGTCCCCGTGACAATGCGGCTTCCATCCGGACTGAAGACTGCCGACCCCGTCGACCTGACAGTTGGCAGCTCTGCGATAACCGCCCCGGTGCGGACGTCCCAAACCCAGGTTTGGCCCGTGGCCAGCACAGCACCGACCAAGTGCCGGCCGTCAGGGCTGATCGAGACCTGGGAAACAGGGCACTGCTCCTTGCTGTCGTTGCCGCATGGCTTCGAAGTCCGGAAGTCGCGCAGCAGCGTGCCGGTGGTAGCGTTCCAAAGCCTGACCGGCGTCTCGTTGGTAGGCACTTTCCGGACGTCCCCCGCATTCACGAGCAGGCTGCCGCCATCCGGTGAGAAGGCCACCGAAATCACGGGATCCTTGAGTTGGATGGTGGTGGTGGTGCGGCCGGACGCGATCTCCCATACCCGTGCTGTCTGGTCTTCCGATCCTGTCGCGAGCCGGGCGCCGTCCGGGCTGAAGGCCACTGCGGTGACAGCCGCATTGTGCCCACGCAACTCGATGCCGGGCGCACCCGAAGCCGCGTCCCACAGGCGCGCGGTCCGGTCGGCGCTGCCGGTAGCCAGCCGCTTGCCGTCGGGGCTGAATGCCACGGCCTGAATCTCATCCCCGTGTGCTCTCCAATTGCCCAGCACAGCTCCGTTCGTTCCCCATACTTCCAAAAGGCCGTTCTCGAATCCGGCGGCCACGCGCGCGGAATCGGGGCTTACCGCGATCGCGCCGACGCGATCTGCGGGCCGGCGCAGCACCTGGCCGCCGTACGTGGCCGCATCCCAGGCCGCCAGTTCCAGGAATTGCGAACCTGCCACGATCCGAGTGCCATCCGGGCTGAAAGCGATGGTGTTCACGCTGGGAGCACCGAATGCCGGCACCGTCACCGCGAGTTTGCCGTCGAGCCAAATGCGAATGGCCCCATCGCCGGTCGCAGCGATCCGGCGGCCATCCGGATTGAACGCGATGGCCTCCACGCCCTCCTCAGTTGTCAGAACCGTAGGGACCTTCACTGGCCTCAGACTCCCCACTCGCACGGTGCCGCCCATCACAGCCCAAGCCAGGCGGGCGCCGTCGGGGCTAAAGGCCGCGGCACGTACATATCCCCCTGAGTCCAGGGATGCCACTCTGAGGACCGGGTTCACGCTCCACAGTTCGAGACGATCTGGGGTAGATGGGGCGCCCTCCAAATGGAGGGCGATCTGAGTGCCATTCGGGCTAAATGTCAGAACGCGACCCAGAGGTAACCGCGCCAGAATCTTGCCCGAACGCGCGTCCCACACCACCGTCTCACGCCCGGCTGCCATTGCAACCCGCGTCCCGTCCGGACCGAAGACTGCGTATATTCCGGGTTGAATGCAATCGAGACAGGTTGCGATGGTCTTTCCGGATGCCACTTCAATGGTTCTGACGCCGTCGTCGGCCGTTACCGCCAAGGCGCCGTCGTGGCTCATGCCGAGGACCTTCTTGGAACGAAAGACCCGCGCCGCGGTATCGCCAGGCCCCTCCCAGCACTCAACCGTGGTCTGCGTGTTCCAGCAGGTCCGGGAGCCGGCGAATCCGATCACCGACGGGAATGGATAACGGGTAAAATCACCCTGCGAGTGCCATCGCGCCAGGCTGGAATCGCGTCTGTGCCAGAGATGCCGCCACTCCCAGTTTCGCAACTTAGGTTCACAAGCCAACAAGCGCTCCTGCGCGCTATCCATCTGATTGTTTCGCAACAGCAGTTCGGCAGCCGCCAGGTTCGCCGCGTAGCTCTCGCGTTGCGCGCGCTCGTACTGCCGCTGTGCCCGCAGGAAGTAGGCGGTGCTCACCACCAAACCGGCGATCAGAGAGACCGCGATCAGCACCGCCGCGCCCACCGCCGGCGCGTTCTTGCGCACGAACTTGCGCAACCGGTAGGCCGCCCCCGCCGGACCCGCGGTCACCGGTTCGTCCCGCAGATGCCGCTGGATGTCGGCCGCCATCTCCGACGCCGAGGGATATCGCCGGGCGCACTCCTTTTCCAGCGCTTTCATCGTGATCCATTCCAGGTCGCCACGAACCTCTTTCCTCAATCTGCCCGCGTCGGTGGCACGGCAGGATGCGATCCCCGCCGCCTTCGGCCCCAACGCCAGCAGCCGCGTCGCCGGCGCCGGCGGATCCTCCTCGCGAATGATCCGCCGGATCTCGTCGTACCCCGCACTGCGCAACGCTTTGGAATCGAACGGTACCGCCCCCACCAGCAACTCGTATAACAAGACGCCCAGCGAATAGATGTCCGTCCGGGTATCCACGTCCCGCCCGTCCCGCGATGCCTGCTCCGGGCTCATGTACTCGGGAGTCCCGATGAGCACTCCCGCCTCGGTAAACAGCGTCCCTTCGGTGAAGTTCTTTTCCGTGGCCTTGGCCAGGCCGAAATCGATGATCTTCGGCACCGCCTCCCCGTCGCGCTGCATCACCAGAATGTTGGAGGGCTTCAAGTCGCGGTGGATCACGCCCTTCTGGTGCGCATGCTGCACCGCGTTCGCGACCTGCAGGAACAGTGCCAGCCGTTGGCGTGTGTCCAGGCAATGGTGGTCGCAGTACTCGGTGATGGGGATCCCGGGCACATACTCCATGACGAAATAGGGCCGTCCGCTGGCGCTCGAGCCCGCTTCATACACATGAGCGATATTGGGATGGTCCATCAGGGCCAAAGCCTGTTCTTCCGATTCAAAACGCGCCAGGACGGCGCGAGTGTCCATCCCCAGCTTGATGATCTTGAGCGCCACCTGCCGGGCAATCGGTTGTTCCTGCTCGGCCAGATAGACCATGCCCATTCCGCCTTCGCCCAGAAGACGCACCACCCGGCAGGAACCGATCCATTCGCCGGGCTCCGGGAGGGCCGCCGGCACAGACGTTGCCGGTTGGCACAGGGCCGCCGCCAGCAGGCACCGCGCACACATGCCCTCTTGGGAGCCCGCCATCAAGGGGCCGCCGCACTCCGGGCACCGTTCCGCTGCGGTCATCTTTCAGCCTCCGTACGGTCAATAAAGCAATCCGCCGTGAGTGTTACACAAGCTCCAGGGCCGCGGCGCCGCGGCAAAGGCTCTCCGCAAGGCGCATAGGCGCGGGTCGCACCAGTTTCTATGGCCGCGCCATCGTTCGCTTGGCGGTTAGAGACGCCACAACCGCGCCCAGGTAGGTGCCCCCGCAGGTGGCGAGCAGCATTCCGGGGCCCTGGGAAAGGATGACATCCCACTTCTCCACCAGAACCATGATGAGGACTAAGACGAGCACTGGTGCATCCAACACCAACATGACGGGCCAATCCTTACGGTAGGCGTCCGCGTTCTTTCGCGACAGGAAGAACTGGGAAAAGCAGTAGTAGGCCGCCAGCGCAACGAACCCCGCAACTAGGCCGGCCGTTTCGCCGACGAACATCCCTACGAAGAATGCGAAGACTCCCAGCAAAAAGGCAATCACCATTTTCGACATCTCTTTCTCCCTTTCGGACTATACGCTCCTGAACTTCCAGTCTCAAAAGTATCTTTAGTCCTCCGCAAAAAACAAAGGAGTGTCCGGGAGACCGGCCGCGCAGCCGTTGCCGCGTGGCGCAGGCATCGCCCGCATGTGCCGCCTTGTGAGCCGGCCATCAACCGGCCGGCGCACCCCGGGCGCCGTGCCGCCGCGGCCATTTCTTAGCCTCATACCGTCAATAAGGCCGCCCGCCGTTAGTGTTACACCGGCTCCAGGGCCGCCAGCAGAAACCGGATCTCGCCGTCCACTTCCTCGGGATCGGCTACCGTGGCTGCGATTTCCTCCCGCAGCAGTTCCGCATAACGACGCCGCAAGCGATGCACCGCCGTGCGGATCGCGGCGTCGCTCATATCCAGCTTCGCGGTCAACTCATGGGTCGAGCCCCGGTCCTGATCGCCGGTCAGAAACACTTTCAGCAGATCGAACTGCGCGGCCTGGCCCCGCCGGGCGTGTTCTTCGCGCTGCCGCCTCAGCACCCGGTCGAGCAGGGCCATCGCCCACTGCCGCTCGTACAGCGCTTCCGGCGTGAGCTCGTGGTACGGCTCGCGGTGATAGCTCTCTTCGCCGGCCTCGAAATCGAACGAAAGCGTGGCGCAATCTCCGCCACGCTTCTGAGCCCGCGAGCGGTCCCACTCATTCGCCACAAAGTGGGTCGCCGACGCCAGCAGGAAGGAGCGGAACTTGCCGCGTTCCCGCCGGGCTTCACCCAGCGTGCCGCGCTCCAGAACCCGGGTGAAGAAGGACTGGCACAGGTCTTCGGACTCCTCCGGCGAGTATCCTTTTCTCCGGATGAACGCATAGACCGGCAACCAGTACGTGGCGCACAGCTTGCTCAGAGCGTCCGCGGAACCGCATGAGTGGCGGCCCGCGGCGGATACCATGGTCCACGACGTGGTGGGAAACCGGCGGGAATGACTCTCGGCCGTCTCGTCGCTCGTTGCCACAGCGGACCTCGTACCTGCTTAAGGATTATATGATAAACAGGTGCTGCAGTCTGCTTTTCAGCGGCATCTAAAGGCGAGCATGGCGGCCAGTTCCATAGCTCGATGCCACTCCTCTGGCGGAGTGGATCGGGACCACCCGTCACAAACCTACGTGATGCACGGCGGCGGCGAGTCCTCTGAACGGCCTATTTCTTCCGCAGCGTCAACGGCGTGCTGTTTGCCTCGTGGATCAACTGTCCGGCCAGTTCGGTACCTTCCTTGTTCAGGCTTCCCTGAAAGGCGCCGCCGGCGATCTTCATTCCGAACTCCACCTTCTGACCCGTCTGTTTCACGTTATTGAGGGGCATGCCCACCATGCTCGCGTCGAGGCTACTGTCGATGGTCGCCGCGACCGTGTGGTCCGGTTGGTTCTTGAAATGGAATACCAACCGGAACGCGCCGTTGGGCGACTCGATCGAGCCTTCCCAATCTCCTTCGAGTTCCTTCGACACCGCCGGGCTCGCCGGGATCAGTTCCACCTTTGCCTCGCCCGTGCGCTTGAATTCGATCGGCAGCGAGCCCTGCGGGCTGGAGATCGTCCCCTTCATCCTTCCATCCGAGCCCAAGGTCAGGTCGAATGGAGCCATCCGGAGTTCGACGGCAACAAATTTCACGGACTTGCCGTTTACCGCCACATCCATCACGACAAGGCCGGTCGCGTTTTCGGAGGGAAGGCCCATACTGGCGATCCACTCCGATTTCGCGTTCTTCGCCAGGTCGAGCGACAGCCCCATCTCGCGATTGTTCACCGTAAAGGAGCCTTCCCAGTGACCGTCGGGGCCTACTTGCGCGCATACAAGCGACGCAAAGAATACAGCCACCCCGGCGCCACGAAGAGATCGAGTAAACATGGTGTACCTCCATCGGGATTTCAATTTGAACTCCCGGGTCTTGTTCAGTTGAATTCCAGCCGCCACCCGCCGATCCTGCACTTGGCCGGGAACCGACCGCGTCCGCTGTGGTCACCCTCCGGCCTTGATACGGTAATAAAGCAATCCGTCGAAAATGTTACATGAAACATCCAAGTCTGGCTAATCGGAAGAAAGTCCCCCCGGCTCTGCCCGGGACTGGAGTTTCTACATTTTCAGGCCAAGACCAACTGGTAGCGCCGGCGGTCTTGCCGCCGGTGTCTTGCTAGCCTAGTCTAGTCTAGTGTAGTGTCCAGGAATTAAGTAGACAGACCCAGGTGTGTCTAATTAACCCGCATTTCTCACACGGATTCGGTGGCGATGACGTGGCGCACGCACTCGTGCGTCGCACTCGTGCGTGCCGCGTCGGCACTCATGCCGACGCCCGGTCCCGACACATTGCGTCTACGCCAGCGGCGTGTCGAGAAGAGTCTCGACACGGCACGCACGAGTGCGTGCGCCACGTCATCGGGCCACGTGTGAGAAATGCGCGCTAACCCGCCACTGCTGGGGCCTCAAGCGGCTCTGGAGCCGGGAAGCCAAAGACAATACGCTTCCACTCGACTTTGGGCTTCTGGAAATTGACCAGAAGAGAGACGGCGAGGCCGGAGGCTCGGAGGTAATTGAGGCGCTGCTCGGTGTGCTCGCTGGCGAGCCGCTCCGCACATTTCAACTCGACCACCAGCACGTCTTCGACTAGGATGTCTGCAAAATATTCTCCGACGGAGTGACCCTTGCAGCTCACTGAAAAGGATGCTTCAGCGGTAGCCCGGATGCCACGAAGCCGGAGTTCTGTGAGCAGAGCCCGTTGGTAGACTTTCTCGAGGAATCCGGCGCCCAGCGTGTTGGAGACGTCAAAGATTGCGCCCAGCACGCGCTCGGTCAGCAAATCAAATCTGCGTTCATCGGTGCTCATCGGCGGCCCAAATCTTATGGGCCGTAGCGGCCACACCCCCTACCAATCCGCCGCCCGTGATATCATCGTTCCCGTGAAGCTGATCGACGGGGAAGCTGTTTGGAGCGATCAGCGTGTTTCGAGTTTCCCACCAGCGATGCCAGATCGGGGCCGGCGTTTGGGCACCATTGGATCACAGACAGCCCACGTCCACAGGAATTTCAAAGGAGGCTGGCAAATGCGAACAGTTCTCACCAAGGCGCTCATCGCTCTTGCAATCACCACAATCGGCGCACTCGGCGCTGACAACACCATCGGCACTTGGAAGCTCAGCGCCGAAAAATCGAAGTACACACCAGCACCAATGCCCGTAAAAAGCCTGACCGTCACAAGGGAAGCATCGGATGGCGGCGTCAAGGTGACGACCACCGGAGAACAGGCTGACGCTACACCTATCAACGCCAGCTACACGGCGAAATACGATGGCAAGGACGTCCAGGTCACTGGCAACTCACCGTATGACACGATTGCGATTAAGCAGGTGAATGCCGACACGCTCACCGACGCACGTAAGAAGACGGGTGGAAAGTATCAAGCCACGAGTCGCATCGTGATCTCAAACGGCGGTAAGACCATGACCACGACCACCAAAGGCACCAATGCCGAGGGCAAGACGTTCACCTCAACTTTCGTTTTCGACAAGCAGTAGAAAAGATGCGTGGGGCATTTCCATGTGCCGAGATGCCCCACACGATACGATTCGCGAGGCCATTGGCGACAATATAGCATTTTGACCCCGCCCGGCTTTGTTTTCGGCCACCGGCACATCGCGAGCGTTGTCAGTGAATATCGCTAGCATCAAGACTGCTCAATAGAACTTCTGGTGGCCGTACAGCGGAACGGGGCTCCCTGATGGTGGCAGATGGGGGCAGATGTATGACTTTCGGAGAAATTGCAAGAGCGGGCGAGACTCTGGCACGACAGAAAATGTGGAGGCTGTCAGTTCGTTCGGAGCCCGGAGCCCTTACCGTCCGGGTGTAACAGTGGGACTACAGGCCAAGCTTTGCGACAAGTCGAGCGCCAACGCTGCCGGGAAATGGGCCAGCAGAGCGGCGTTTTTTCTCTGGACCCGTGCGCGTGCTGCCCTGTCCTGCCCTGCGGCCCGTAAGTCTTTTGTTTCTGGTAGCGCTAACGGGAATCGAACCCGCTACCTTACAGTTCAGTTCGGTTCAGTTAGGTCTAAGTGGTTTGCAGCAGGTCGTTGACACCAGTATTGTTACAGGCTACGCACGTTTCGGACCAGGGCTGGTAACCGGCCACCGTCATTCTTGCATGCTGAGCACGAAGGCACTGCACTTGCCGTCGAAAATACAGCGTAGCAGAGGCTACCGGCAACGAAAGGTAGCGTCTCTTCTCCCTACATGTGTCCCGGCGAATGCATCACTCCCAGGAAGTCCCCGTCACGTCAACTGGCCGGGAAAGGCCCTATCCTTGGAGGTGCGGCGTCGCCGGGCGCGCTGGTGGCGCCGAGACCGCCACGGATTCCCGACGTGGCACAGCGGTGTCACCGCACGCGGTCCGAAGTTGGCCTCCCGTCCGAGCAGAATCTCCTGATTGACTGCGCAGGCGGCCCATGGCGCCTTCCGCCTATGGGAATTTCGTGACCTTGGGTGTGACGCGCGGGTTGCCCGCCGTTGCACCACCGGTGTTATTGATGACGTTGCCGATCTCGCCGTTATTGCCCAGGCGAACCGTGATCATGCTGTGGAACCTGACGTTCGGGCTGTTGGGAACTTCGATGGCCCTGCTCAGCACCACGCCGCGATTCCGGAAGACGCTGTAGATTCCGAGCCCCCAGGCTTCGTGGCTAGTCACATTCTCCGCCACTTTGTACGAAGCCCATCCATTCGTTCCAGGCGCGCTTGTGTAGCTCGGCTGGTCCGGAGGATCGTAGGGAATCTCGGACTGGTAGAAGTATACGCGCCCACCGTTACCGTTCCAGAGGACCTGGAATTCCTGGTAATGCTCGACGAACAGGCCGTAGATGGTGACATCGTTTCCATTCACAACCAGCCCGTTCGCGCTGGTATTGCTCTTCCAGCCCACCCCCTCGCCATGGTCCGCCCGCCAGATCCACGTGTGATCCACGATCGTGTTGTTGCTGTTGATCCTCAGGTTGACCGACGCGCGGCCCACCGCGGCTCCGCCTACCCGAAAGAAAACGTCATGGAGGGAAGTCGGGTTGCCGACGTGGCTGGCGCTGCTTCCGTTGGGACCGACTTCGAGCAGCACGGGGGAATTGGCTTCTCCTGCGTCGAACAGCAGTCCGGCGAGGATCACTCCGTCCACATCGGCAACGGTCATGGCCGTAACGCCGTTGTTTGCCCGCATGGTTGCGAACCCAAGCCCCAACACAACTGTGTTGGCCCGGCGCACGCGGATGGTGTCCGTTAGTTCGTAGATACCGGGCGTCAGCAGCAGGTTCTTCCCCCTGGCCAATTGGGCATTGATCGTCGCGGCGGTGTCGAGGTCCGGCCGGGCCACGTAGAACTCGCTCAGCGGTATCGATTTGCCCGGTGTGGAACCGGCTCGCCAGGTGATGCCCAGGCTGTTGGCTCGTAGCGCCGGAACGCGGACCCGGTACTTCCCGGATGGATCGACTTCCAGGAAGGGTTTTTCGCGAACGATCGGAACCCGCGCAATCTTAGTGTAAGGCGGGTTGGGCCATTCGCCTGTCGGCGGGTTGACTACGCCCACAAAGACCATGTTCCAGTTCGCGCCTGTCCAACTGCCCCACTCGGTGTTCCTGGAGATCCATTGCTGTTGTGGGCCGGCGCCCACGTTGCCGTCGATCAGGTCGTCTGCCATCCAGCCGCCGCTCACCCATCCGCCGTCCTGGTGAAGTACGATATCGCCTCGAATGTGCATGCGGCGAAACGGTGCAGCCTGCGAAACGGCCCACTTCATGGCGCCGCCCGTGGGCGTCACGGAGAATCCCTCGGCAGCCTTCCAGAACGTACAGGTAGCATTGTTCCGCGGCAGGGTGGCGTCTGAGTGCACATTGCCCGTGATGTGGACGCTGTCGGCAGAAGCCCCCAACCCGAGAACCTGCGTGTAGTATCCAATCGGAATGTCCAGTTTGTAGTCCCCTGGCGTGAACAGCAAGGCATTGCGCGCGGGACCGAATTGATTATTCCGCTGTCTGGCGTAAACCTCGTCGATGCGTTCCTGCATCGTTCGAGCCGGCATGGATGAATTGAAGATGAGCACGTTGGGTCCGAAGTCCGGATTCGAACTGCCCGCCGCCATCACCGGCCCGATGGAATACGCGAGCAGCCCCAGAATCAGCTTGAACTTGATCGTCACCTCACGATCTCCGATCCAACATGGACCGCAATGCATCGATGTCGCCACTCTGTTGTTCTCCCTTGCTCGAAACTCCCGAGTCTCCACCGCGAGTCAACTCGCTCACCGGACTCTGAAAAGCTTCAGCAATCTCGATCGATTGCCTCCACCGCGAAAGCGGTAGATCAGTTCTCAACAATACACGATAGCGCACGCATGGGGATAAACAGGTTTCTTATGGCGCCATGAGGTACTGTGTCAGTGAGGTGATGAATGTCTCAGCGAATCAATCGCCGCGAGTTTTCCGGCCTGTTGGCGGGCGGGATCGCGTTGCTATCCGAGGCCGCACCGGCTTGGGCGCAGCCGGCCGGTACCATCTCCGTCCGGCAGACGGCGGACACGAAGAGGTTTGCGGAGGAGCCAGCCCTGAAATGGCGGCCGGCGGAAGGCTCGCCGGCCGATGGCATCGTGCTCGACCCCTCCAGAACGTACCAGGAAATGCTCGGCTTCGGCGGCGCGCTGACGGACGCGTCTGCCTACATGATCAACCAGCTCGATGCCGCCGCGCGCGAAAAGTTCTTGCACGAGTTGTACCATCCGTCCGAGCTAGGCCTGGAAGTGACGCGCATTTGCGTCGGGTCCAGCGACTACGCCGCCAGCATGTACAGCTATGACGAGGGCGATCCCGATCCCGAGTTGCAGCGATTCTCCATCGATCACGATAAGCAGTACATACTGCCGCAATTGCGGATCGCGCGCAAACACAACCCCGATCTGTATGTGCTGGCCTCGCCGTGGAGCCCGCCTGGCTGGATGAAGGCCAACGGGACCATGCTGGGCGGTTCGCTTAAGCCCAAGAGCTTCCCGGTGTACGCCAAATATCTCATGAAGTTCCTCCAGAGCTACCAGGCCGAGGGCGTACCGGTCGATGCCATCACGCCTCAGAATGAGGTCGACACCGACCAGGACGGGCGCATGCCCGCATGTGTTTGGGCACAGGAACACGAGATCGTGTTCGTTAGCGAGCATCTCGGCCCGCTCCTCGAGCAAAACAAGATCGCGACCAAGATCTGGATACTGGACCATAACTTCAATCTCTGGGGCCGTGTGATCAACGAACTCGAGAATCCCTTGGTTAGCCGGTACGTAGATGGCGTGGCATGGCATCCCTACGTGGGTTCGGTCACTGCCGTGAACCGCGTGCACGACCTGTTCCCCGACAAGAACATGTACTCCACCGAAGGCGACTTTGAAGCCACGTTCTCGCTGCTCGGCCCAATGACGTTTGGAGCCGGTGATCCCGGCGGCGCGGGTCCCGAACCTGCGGGCGGAACGGGAGGCCGGCTGCCTCGGCGCGACCCGCAGTCCGCCGAGACGATTGCGCGCGCCGGCGTGGGCGCGGCCAATGCCGTCCGCAACTGGATGAAGTGCATCATTGTGTGGAACCTGGTGCTGGATGAAAACGGCAAACCGAATATCGGGCCCTTCAATGTCAGCGGTCTTACCACCATCAATTCCCGGACGAAAGAAATCACCCGCAGTGGCAACTACTGGGCCATGAAACACTACACCCATGCGGCGCGCCGCGGGGCGAAACGCTTCGATTCTCAGGGCGCCGTGGAAGGAGTGGCGCACGTGGCATTCGTCAACCCCAACGGTGCCAAGACCGTGGTGTTGAGCAACACGGGCGCCGCGCGCAGGATTCAGTTGCACCTGGGCGACCTGATGACGGAAATCTCCTTACCGCAGAATTCCGTCACTAACCTGAACTGGGTCTGACCGCCCATTCCGCCCGCGCCAATCGGAGCGAAAACCTCGTATAGACCCAAACGAGTTCCGGCAGCCACAGGCATAGGCGTTGACCGATCCTAGGCGGCGTCCGCTCCTCGCCGGGCGTTAAGGCGCGATATCGGTAGCGTTCTTGCGGGCAGCCTGGGAGCCGGTCTTGGCCTCTACACCGCGGGCTTCTTCAATGCACCTTTGGCAAGGATCAGAGCCGTGATTCCCAGAATAAAAAGGATTAGCCAGTTCCATGAAAAGGGATTGGGGATGCCCATTGCTGTTACTACTTGGAAGGCCTTGTTTTTATCCACGGTTATTGCCAGGAAGGCAATCCCGAAATACACCAGCGGCGCCGCGTTCAGATATTTCGACCACGCCGCGCGGATGAACGGCGCGGCGAAGGGTGCGGCGATGGCGATAAGGCCGAGCAAAGACAACAGCCCCGGATGGACAGCTCCCCCCAACATAGTTCCGGGACCGCCATAGTCGATCCCCAGAAGACCCCAGAACGTGTAGGTTATCGGTGAGGCATTTCCGGCAAAAGCGCTAGCCGCGGGAAAAAAGAACCACGCAATCCACAGCAGAACCCCGGCGCCCAGCGCGACCTTGCCCATACGCGCAGCGAGCGCGCCGATACCGCTCTGGAGCAACTTAGCCCCCTCCGCTCCGCGCTCCTTTGCTGCGCCGCCAAGCTGATTCAAGCGCTCCTTAGCAAGTTGTTGAGAGTCCACTACGGTGATGGCGGGCGGTGGAGTGTAAGCCGATGGGGGCGCGGAAGGCGGTGACGGCTGGCTCGCGCGCGCCCCGCATTTGGTACAGAAGGCTCCCGCGACTTGAGCGCCGCAACTCTGGCAGAACATCTGTTTGCTCCCTGGAGCGCCGTTGCGCCTGACGCTATTCTATACGTGGTTGACTCGCATCAGGGCAACGGCAGCGGGATCTTGGGCTGAAAAGATAGACTTTCCCGGTTTTGGATTTTCCCGGCAGGCTCAAATGGCGCTTGGCGGAGCCAAAAGACGGCTCCTGCACTTCGGAGGATCAAAATTGGCGGCTTGTGATATGCTCGGGGGAAATCGGAAGCCAGGCAAACACCTATGCTTTTTCGCGATTCCAATAGGAGGGCTTCTTTATGCGTTTATTCACAGTGATTCTGCTTCTGGCTTGCTCCCCAGCCCTGCGGGCGCAAAAAGATTTCGAGGTTTGCCAAGGGGCCGGCGCTGAAATAACCCGCCAGGGCGGTCCAGCAAATCCTCAAAGGGAGTTCTGCATCGGGTACGTATATGCGTCCGGGCGGGGCGTCCCTAAGGATCTGGGCGCGGCCGTGACGCATTTCCGTGCAGCGGCCGATAGAGGATACGCACCGGCGCAAGCCGTCCTCGGCGTGCACTACGCAAAAGGTCTGGGCGTGACACAAAACTGGACGGAAGCCGCGCGCTGGTACCGAAAGGCCGCCGATGCGGGACATGGCGGGGCCGCCGTGAATCTTGGTCTCTGTTACCAGAATGGGAACGGCGTTCCGCAAGACCGTAAAGAAGCCGCAAGGTGGTACAAGATTGCCGCGGATCATGGCGATCCGAGTGCAGCCGGTCTCCTCGCGGCGCTGGGGGGCTCTGCACAGCCGAAAGGGCCTCCGCAGCAGGCAAACGCTCCCGCCAACGACATCTTCCAGCAAGGTACGAGTTTGTACAAGGCGGGCGACCATGCAGGTGCCTTGCGTTATTTCCGGCGGGCGGCGGAAGCCGGCAACCCGTGGGCTGAGTTACAAGTTGGCTATCAATACGAGAACGGCGAAGGCGTACCCCAGAACAATAGTGAGGCGGTCAAATGGTACACCAGGTCCGCGCAGCACGGGAATGCGCGCGGGCAAAAGAACCTTGGCCAGATGTATGAGGCGGGTCAGGGCATCTCGGAAGACTGGGTCACGGCAGCCGCGTGGTATCGGAAGAGCGCCGATCAGAATTGGCAAAACGGACAGTACGCCTTGGCCCGGGCGTATCAATTCGGCATAGGTGTTCCGCAAAGCCGGCAGACGGCGATCGAATGGTTCCGGCGAGCGGCTGCAAACGGAGACAGCGAAGCGGCCTATTTCGCACAGGACCTCGGTTCCCCAGGGAATTTCATCGGCTTCCGTAATGTGGCTGAGCACGAGATGGTGATCGGTGGAAAGCTCCGGTTTGGACTCATCTTCCAGGAGCCGACTGGCATGCTGTTTCACAACTCGGGCGAACGCAACGCCTACCTTCGGGGGCTGCGACGCGGTGTCGATGTAAACGAGGCCACCGCGATGTGGAACATCCGCAAGAGCGAATACGACGCCTGCAGGAGCGGCCGCGGATCGGATTGCCAACCGCCTGGTCCGCACCCGAACTGACTCGAGAACTAGGAATGACGCCGAGATAGTTACTCCGCCGCGTGCCGGTGGGAAGAAGATAGCTTTCCCCGGCACAGGGCCGCCCGCTGGCGCCGGCAGCGGTTGGCCATCCAGCCGTAATGGCGGATGCGCACGAAGCCCTTCGGCAACACATACGGCTGTCATGGAAACCAGGATCATCCTCCGGCAGGCCCGTGCTATCGAAAGTAGATATTGTTGCGATCCCCCCTAATGGGGTTAACTTGATAATGCGTACATGCAGTGTGCCCCGTGCCGTCGTGCACCGGCATTTGCCTTTGCGGCCCGGCGTTAGCCATTTCTGCCTGGCGCGGAGGAGCATCATTACGCCCAATGACAACGACGGGAATTCCTGAGGGCATACCGGTTTCGGAGTGGGAAGGTCTGCAGCAGCTATTCCTTGAGGAAGGCGTCGAGCGCAGCCGCGAGTTGCTGGCAGGCCTCGACAAGCGCTTCGATGCTGTGCAGATGGCCCGCCAGATGCACGATTGGGCCGGAAGCTCCGGGCAGCTTGGTTACCACGACATCACGGAATTGGCCCGTGGCGCGGAACAGTTGCTGAGAGAGGTGCAAGTACCAAAATCGGACCTTCGCAGGCGGCTCAGCGATCTGCTTCTGACATTCTCCGAACTGCGCGACAGCCGGATCACGCCCGTGCCCGATCATGTGGCACGGGTCCTCAGAGGGAAACGTGTGGCCCTGGTCGGATTACCGCCGGAGCAGGCCGACGACACCTGCGCCGCTCTGGGACGTGTGGACGCCCGGCCACGGATCTTCCCCGCCACCGACCACCTGGAAGCCGAGTCCATTTGCGAGTGTGACTTGGTCGTGGTCCACGTGGGGCTCGAAACCGATGGTGCAGGGCTGCAAGCGGCCGTGGAAGGCCCGGCGGCGGGCAAGCTGCTATTGGACGGAGATCTCCGGTACCTGTTGGCACTGCCTCCGGCGGTGCAATCGCTGGTTACGGACTACCTCGCCGACAATTGGGAACCCGAAGAAGTACTGCTGCGGATGGCGCTGGCAATCTCGCGCAAGGCGACTGCCGCCTCCGTCGCGGCCAGGGCGCCTGAGGTGTTCGCGTGCGCTGCCGCCGAAGAACCCCGCGGCCCCATCACCATTCCCAGGGTCGTGGTTGTGGACGACGATCCAATCATCCTGGCGCTGTTGCGGTCGACCCTGCGAAATTGCGGCATGCAGTGTGAGGCGGTGGACAACGGCACCGATGCCCTTCGTTTGATCCGCGGGGAGAAGCCACACGTAGTGGTGCTGGATGTCAACATGCCTGGCTTGGATGGCTACGAAGTGCTGTCAGCCATCCGCGCCGAAAAACTCCCAACCCTGGTAATGCTGGTCACGGCGCGCCAGCAGGAGCATGACGTGCTGCGTGGGTTCCAACTCGGCGCGGACGATTATCTTGTCAAACCGTTCAACCCGCCGGAACTGGTTGCCCGCATAAAGAGGTTAGTGCGCCAAACAGCCAAAACAGCCGCGTGAGCGATGCCCTGGTGATGGCGTTCGCTCGCGTCGTCCCCCGCCAGCAGACTGTGGTCTGGAACGGTCCCTAGACAATCAGCACACCGATAATAACGAATATCGCTCGGCTGGAGTGCCGGATCGCCACCGTAACCTGGCAGAGCCCAAAGGCGGCTCCCGGAAAAGAGACAGCCCTTGCAAGATCAAAAGTCGGCGGCTGGGTGTACAATAATCAAGAGCCGGGAGTCCGAAATGGAGATCCCGGTTTGAACCTTTCCCGGTAGTGCAGGAGTATCCTGAGATGCAGACAAGGACAATTATTACTGGCCTGCTGCTAACTCTCATTTCGCACCTGGTGCTGCGTGCGCAAGGGACCCCCACCGCCAACGTGGGCTGGTATAACGGCGATTGCCAGTCGGGCATTCCGGGACAATCCAACTGGTACTTCTCGGATCAGGAGTTCGGCCGCACATACGACGACTTCGTGGTTCCCAGTGGGGGATGGACCGTTACCGGACTGTTCTCTCACAACAACATGACGTTCTCGGGCCTTAGTGCGGCTGTATGGGAGATCCGCAGCGGGATTTCGGCCGGCAATGGCGGTACGGTGGTCGCGTCCGGGCTAAGTCCCGCCACCCAGACGCTCATGCTCACATACCCAGATGGGGAGAAGATCTACCGCGTCGAAGTGGACGGCTTACGTGTGCAACTGGCGCCCGGAACGTATTGGATGAACGTGAGCCCCATCGCCGCTTTCACCCAGTCGTATGTTTGCGCCTCAGTCGGGGTGAGCGCGGCCGGCAATCCGCCGGGAAATGACGGTAAGGGATTCTCCTATGCGCTGGGAGCGCCGTCCCACGCGATCTTTCAGCCTGTTCAGAGCTCGGGACAAGCCGGGACCAGTGGAGATTATTCGCAAGGGGTCCTCATTTCGACGGCGCCGGCGCCTCCCGCGCCGTCGATCCGGGCGGTGGTAAATGCGGCCAGTTGGCAAGCCGGTCCGGTATCGCCCGGCGAGATCGTCACGGTAGGGGGAACCGGGCTGGGACCTTCCACGCCCTCCGACCTAATGCTCGACGACAGCGGCAAGGTTTCCACGACTCTGGACGGCGTGCAGGTACTGTTCAACGGAATCGCGGCTCCCCAAACGTATGTGAGCGGCGTCCAAATCAATGCCGTGGTTCCTTACGAGGTCGCCGGGGCGACCGACCTGTCCGTGCAGGTCAGTGCGGGGGGCCAAACGTCACAGGCGTTCCCCCTGAAACTAGCCGGCACGGCGCCCGCTATCTTTACGGCCAACGGGACGGGCGCAGGACCCGCGGCGATCCTGAATCAGGATAACAGTTACAACGGACCTGACAATCCGGCAGCCAAGGGCAGCTATGTGGTCCTCTTCGTGACGGGCGAGGGACAGACGAATCCGGGCGGCGTGACCGGCAAGGTCACCACCGTAGCGGCCGTGCCGCCGCTGACGCCGCAGCCCCTGCTGTCGCCCGTAACCGTCTTGATCGGCGGCCAACCCGCATTTGTGGCGTTCTACGGAGAGGCGCCGGACATGGTCTCGGGCGTGATGCAGATCAACGTGCAGATTCCAGCGAACGTCCCGTCCGGCAATCTGCCTGTCTCGGTTTCAGTAGGTGGTAGTGGCACGCAAAGCGGCGTCACCGTGTCGGTGGAGTAATCTCGTGGGGCAGACCCATGAGGTCCGCCCAACAAATTGCGTGTTACTTCTTTCCACAAATCACCGACCGTTTGGCAGAAACGATTGGTGCACGACTCAATGCAATCCAAACAGTAAGGCTCGCCGCCCACCAGGAGCGGCGACGCTCGCGCTTGGGGCCGGCGTTCCTTCTGAGCGGGCATGTATTCCTGTTCGCCAACGCGCAACGCAATCGCCTGAAGCTGTTTTTCTGGGATGGGAGCGGGCTGTGGGTTTGCGCGAAGCGCTCGCCCTGGCGCGAAGGGCGTCATTGCGATAACGACACGCGTAGTGGATAACTGTGCGGAAATCCGGATAAGTGACTCGGGTACTGGAATCCCGCCCGACGTGCGGTCTAGGATATTTGACCCGTTTTTTACGACGAGTGATGTTGGCAAAGAAAGCGGGCAAGGCTTGGCTCGCGCGCACGCTACCGTCGTACGGAAACATCAAGGAACCATTGATTTTGAGACAACGGTTGGTGTCGGGACAACCTTTATAATACGGCTACCACTGCCACCGCTGGAGGAAACTCCGGTTGGCCGGGTTAGGTCCCATGATAGACACTCGCTGTCGCCACTGCCCTCGCCGCCGAATGCGATATCGAACCCAAATTGAGGGAATGCTTCTGACGGTACCCTACTGAGCGGCAGGTTCCGTGACCGCCTTCACAGCGGCCTTTTTGACCGCAGCCCTCTTGACGGGCGCTGCCTTTTTCGCCGCCTTTGTTGGTGCAACCTTCACCGCCGCCTTCTTGACGGCGGTCTTCTTTGTGACGGCCTTCTATGCGGGAGCTTTCGCAGCAGCCTTCCGGTGATCCTGATGTCCTCGCGAGGCTGCGTCAGGAAGCGCCTGCGGACGGCTCCGCTGGCCCAGCACATCTACGCAAAACCGGCAGCATCATTTTTTATGCTCGTGAGGGACTTGAAAAGTCGCGGACTGACCCTTGACGGGGATCACACTGCTTTCAAAAAGCCTCACGCCTTCCATCTCTTCACTTGGCGCACCAGATCCCACATCATCCGGTCCATCGCGCCGCCGGTGTCTCCCGAAGCCTCCCGTGTGTTGGCCAGGGCCGCCCAACAGAATCCGCTGGCGGTCCTCACCATGATGGAGGTTGTGCCGGGCAGGCTTCCTGTATGCCACCAGTTGGGGACGCGGTTCACCGCCCAGCCCTTGGCATAACCGGCGTTCGCTGAGCTCGCCGTAGTCATCTCCCGGTCGACCCGGGCTCCATGATGTTGCGGCTTGCCGAATGGCCGTCGACGTGGCTGGCGAACATCGCAAGGTCCCGTGCCGTTGCCAGCCAGCCGCCGTGCGAATCCATACGGCGCACATTCATGTCGTACGGGTCTTGCCGGCCGGCGCCGTAATAAGTCACTTCGCCCGGCGCCCGCTCGGCCAGCGTGTTCCCGGCGATGCGCATGCCCGTCACGCCACAGCGCTTCAAAATGGCGGCGCGCACGTGTTGCTCGTACGCCACTCCGGTCAACTTCTCGATCACGCGTCCCAGGACGCAGAACCCAAAGTTGGAGTAGGCGTAGTGGTCCCCCGGCGGATATGCCAGCACCACGTTCTTAATGGCCCAGGTGATGAGCTGCTGGTGATTCATTTCGGGGTTGCGAAACATGGGGTCGGTGCCATCGTTCTGCCATCCGCCGCCAGTGTGCGTCAGCAGGTGTTTGATGCGGATCTCCTCTACCCACTGCTTGTAGGGCGCCTTGCCGAAGTCGTGCCCCAAAATGCACTGGGGGCCGAACACGACATCCTCCAGCGTGAGGCGCTTATCTTCCATGAGACGAAATAACGTCACCGAAGTGATGGGTTTCGATACGCTGGCGATGCGGAATAAGTGCTCCGGCGTCAACCTCTCATTCTTGTCCCGGTCGGCGAATCCGAAGGCGCGCTCGTAGAGCACCTCGCCGTCTCGCCCCACCGCCACCGATAGTCCGGGCACAGAATGCGCGCTCATGAAGGCCGATGCCACGCCTTCCATGCCGGCGAGTTCCCGCGGTGAGGGTGCGTCGTCGGCCGCCGCCGCCGAGCGAGCCGCGATGGCTCCCCCCACAAGACGGAGAAAGGCTCTGCGCGATTCAGGCATATACTGCATGGTCGCACGACGGTGGAAATTGAATCGATAGCGCGTCAGGACATCAATTGCTCTGGCTGCCTGGCAGCCGGGCTAGCGATAATAACGAATAAGGCTCGCCCAGAACGGACACTCCTTGCCTTTCCTCTGGCCCGCTCGTGAACGAGTAGCCCTCTCTCTTACTTGCACACAAAATTCGCCGCATTATCCGTGCTGCCGCTGCCCTTGTAATTCGCGGTCTGCGGATACGGACACAGTGGGCGCGTGCGCAGTACACCGCTCGCTGGATTCACGCCGGTTTTGTACTTCGTCACGATAATCTGCTGCGGCGCGACGTCCTCTTCCACCCAGCGTTCCAGCGCCGCGGCGATATCATGCTGCGCGTCGGTGGTTGGCACTCCGGAGCCTTGCCCGAAGACAGTCGGACCGCTGCCGCCGCCGCAGTGCTGCATCCCGGGAACCATATAAAGACGCACGAAATCAGCGGTCTCCTTCTGCCCCATTTTCTTGACGATGCTCTCGTAATACTTGGCGGTGCTCTGTCCGGGAATCGCGGCGTCGCTCCAACCATGATATAGGATGAGCTTGCCACCACGCGCTTTGAAGCGCTTCAAGTCAGGGTCGGTCGCGTTCAGGTCCGAGGCCAGTTTGTCACCGGCTATTTTCATATCGCGGTCGAGATTGAATGTCTTGAAATCCCAGGCTGCATTCTCGAAGACCATGTTGGAGAAAAACTGCGTGCCGAACGCGTACATCAGACTCTTGGTGGGAGCCTGGCCAGTGATCCACGGGCCCCAGCCGCCGGGTTCGGCCTCGCCGCCCGGAGAGTAGCCAGGCATGATCTGGTCGCCTTTGGAATTGCGCGGCCCAGCGTAAACCTTCTTTAAGACGGCAAGTTGTGGCGCCGTCAGGCAGCCTTCCGTGTCCTCTCCTTTGCAAAGAAGCGGAGCCGGATCGAAGCGGCATTGCGCGGGATTCTCGATCACGCCATCCTTAACCCCGTCGTTGGCGTCGCACGCGGCGAGCGCCGCTGCGGTGATGGTTGGCAGCTTGGACGCCGGGATGTAGCTTGCCGGGTCAGCCAGCATCGCTTGATTGTTGACGATGGCCTGACTCATCAGACGGGTCCAATAGTTGGCCGGTGCGCCGGCGATGATTCCATCGTAATCGCCTGGATAGCGCTGTGCCTCCATCAAAGCCTGCCGCCCCCCGTTGGAGCACGCGCTGAAATAAGCACGCTTCGGCGCGTCGCCATAGAACGCGCGAATGATTGCCTTTGCTGCGACCGCCGATTCGTGAATCGCGCGATAGCCAAAGTCGACGGTTTTCTCGCGGTGTCCGAGCGCCCATTGGGCGTCGGTGCCGTCGGCGTGATGTCCGGTGTCGGTGGACGCGGTCGCGTATCCGTGCGCAACGTTGGTGGCCATGAATCCGTAGCCAATTGCGCCCGCAAACCCGCCGTTACCGACGCCTTGAAACTTGCCGTTCCATCCAGTACTTGGAAGCCAGACTTCGAGTTGGATGTCGGAATCGCTCGATGGTTTGAGGATTAGCGCGACGCGGCAGAATCCGACTGCGACGTTGACGGGCGCACCCTCCGGCGGTTGGAAAGAGCCAGCCGCGACCGATTGCGCCGTTGTGATGGTGGCTTTCTCAATCGCCAGTTTGGACAATTCCTCGCAAGCCGCCGCTGCGGCAAGAGGTAGCGCGCCGCAAAGAAGAGCGACAAGCGTCAGCGATCTCATAGGACCGATTATACGCAGTTAGGATGACGAAATCCCCTGGTGATTCTGATCCTCGGTTTCATGCCCGCGCGGTGGCGCAAGGTCCGGACAAGCAAACCGTGCTCGATGAGATCCACGAACTGAAGCGGCGGATCGACTCGGAAACTGTCCGGTTGGCAGGCCTGCGCGCGAGAACACTACCGATACGGCCGATAACGCCCTCACGGTCTGAACTCCCGCTAGCGGCGCGCCAGGTTCTCTTCGAACGGGTGCCGCAGCACGGTCGTGTCCGGCTGAAACGCCAGCGCAGCGGCGGCCGCCCAGATGCCTGCGAGCATCCTCATTTCTTGTCAGTAGTAGCGTGAGCCAGCCGCGGCGCCCCAAAAAGTGGCAATCTGGATATATCATGAAACCGCTGTCTGTCGTAGGATGCCTGCTGTTGGCAACGGCGCAGGCGCAGACCGTTCCACCTCCGGCGCCTCCCTTGCCCCCACAGCAAGCTCCAGCCAATCCCAACGCCCCCGAAATGAACACGCGCGAGGAGACGGCAGCCTTCAAGTCGCATGTCAACTTGGTGATGGTCCCGGTGGTGGTACGCGATATCCGTGGAGTCGCCGTCGGCAATCTCACCAAGGCGAGTTTCCAACTCTTCGACAAGGGCAAGCCGCAGGAAATCACACGTTTCTCGGTGGAGAAAATCGGTAGCAAGCCGCCGCTCGAAGCCAATGCGACACCCGGCAGTCCGCTTTCCTCCGAGGAAGAGAAGGGCCGCGCGGTTGTGGTACCCGAACGGTTCGTAGCGTACCTGTTCGACGATGTCCACCTCGCGCCGGACGACCTCCCACGCATCCGCGACGCGGCGTTGCGACACATCGCCGAGCTCAAGCCCACCGACCGCGCCGCCATCTTCACCATGTCCGGCAACCCCATGCTCGATTTCACTGACGACCAGGATCGCCTGCGCGACGCGTTAATGCGGCTGCGGCCCAACATCATGGCGCGCGCCGGCGCCATGTCCGGCGGCGATACGCTCACATTCGGTTCGCTTGACGCGATCAAGGACGTGGTGCAGCGCATGGCCACTGCGCCGGGGCAGCGCACGGTAATGGTGATTTCTCCCGGCTTCTTCACCATTGATCCGCTGTTCTTCCCGGACAAGAACGAGATTCTGGACCGCGCCATCCGCGCCAACGTGATCATCAGCGGCATGGACGCGCGCGGCCTCTACACCGATCCGGCATTGGATGTCTCGCGGACCGGCGGGCGCGCCGGCTCGTCCCTGATGCGCGAATCCATGCGGTCGGACATACTGGCCGAGATGGCGTCCGGCACCGGCGGCACATTCTTCCAGAACAGCAATAACTACGACGAGGGGTTCAAACGCCTGGCGGCCGCGCCCGAGTACGTTTACGAGCTGGGGTTTACGCCACAGAATCTGAAGAACGACGGCAGTTTTCACGCCCTGCGCGTAACCGTGAAGCCGTCCAGCGATCTGAACCTGCAGGCACGCCGCGGCTATTACGCTCCCAAGCGCATCGACGATCCCGAGGAGACCGCGCGGCAGGAGATTGGGGCCGCACTTTTCTCGCGCGAGGAGATGCAGGAACTGGCCATCGACCTGCACACCCAGTTTTTCAAGGTCGATGCTGAATCCGCCAAGCTCACCGTGCAGGTGCGTCTGAACCTGAAGCAGCTCAAGTACCGCAAGGTCGACGACCGGAACAACAACGTGGTGACCTTGGTCTATGGCCTCTTCGATCGCAACGGGCAGTACCTGCAAGGCATCAAGAAGGTGATCGAACTGCGGCTAAAGGATGATACGCTGGCCAACCGGCTGGGGCAGCCCGCTACCATCCGGACCACCCTCGACGTGACGCCGGGAACCTACCTGGTGCGCCTGGTCGTCCGCGACGCCGAAGGACAACTAATGTCGGCTGCGAACGCCGCCGTCGAGATTCCACGATAGGGAGTCGGGTAAGAAACCGTGCCGGCCGGACCGCTACCGATAAGGGCGGATATCGTTCGCGTGAACGGACGGCGTCGGCATAAACCCGGCGAGTAGCGTATCTTTCATGAAGCGATAAGGGTCATGAGGCGCACGCCTCAGCAAAGAGACGGAACGCGGCCTGAAATCAACGAGTGATTCTCAAAAGCGGACACTCACGCTTGTACTTGATCCCGAGGCGGTCAGTAGTTTCAGTTACTTGCCTAGTCCATCGAACGGACCTTCGCGTGCACCGCTGACAGCAAATGCTCACTCTCCTGAGGGATTTGCGCTACTCGTTGCGCTCCTTGCGCAAGATGCCCGGCTTCACTATCGTGGCGGTGCTGGTCCTGGCGCTTGGCATCGGAGCGAACACCGCCATCTTCAGCGTCGTCAATTCGGTGCTGCTGCGTCCATTGCCGTATCCCGGCGCCGATCGCCTCGCGCTGATCTGGGAGACGGACTTGAAGGACGGTATCAAGAGCGAAGGGCCGTCCGCGCCGAATTTCCTCGACTGGAAGGAACAGAGTCAGTCCTTCGAGGACATGGCGCTACTCGAAGTCGGCACGGGCACGGTAACCGGTGAGGGCGAGCCAGAGCAGGTAACCGGCCTGCGCGTCACCACGAATTTCCTGTCGATGCTCGGTGCTCGAACCATTGTCGGACGCGACTTTACGGCGGCTGAGGGCGAAGGTCAAGCGCGCTACCCGGTGGCTGTGCTCACGAATGGGTATTGGCAGCGCCGGTTTGGATCGGACTCGCGCGTCATCGGAAGAACCTTTGTCATGAATAGCGAACCGTACACCGTGATTGGCGTGCTCGCTCCGGATTTCTGGCAGCCGCTGCCCGCCGACCTTTATGTGCCGTGGCCGGTCGCGGAACTGCGCGCCAAGGACCGCGTGGACCACTCGTTTGGTGTCATCGCCCGCGTGAAGCCGGGCGTCACGATCGCTCGTGCGCAGGCCGAGTTGAGCACCATCGCGCGCCGCATTGATGCACAGACGCCCAGGCTGGCAGGCTGGGATGTGGCCGTGGTTGGCTTGCAGCAGGCGCTTTTCGAATATATTCGGCCCGCATTGCTGTTGCTCTTGGGAGCGGTGGGCCTACTTCTGCTGCTGGCATGCGTGAACGTGGCGAGTCTGTTGCTGGCGCGCGTCACGGGGCGGCGCAAGGAGATGGCGATTCGCGCGGCATTGGGCGCGCGGCGCGGACGTCTGATCGCGCAGATTCTGAGCGAAAGCCTGCTGCTCAGCCTGATTGGAGGCGCGCTCGGAGTCTTCTTCGCCGTTTGGGGTGTCGACCTTCTGAGTGCGGTGTTGCCAGGCACGCTTCCGATGGCGGAGGCGGGAGCCGAGACCCTGCGGCCGGCGATCGGCGTGGATGCCCACGCGCTCGTCTTCGCACTGCTGATCTCGACCGGGGCCGCGCTGATATTCGGGCTGATCCCCGCGCTGTATGTCGCCAGTGCGGACGTGAACGACGCGTTGAAGGCAGGCGGCCGAACGTCTTCCCAACCGTCTGGCCGGACGGGGGTGTGGAGTTTCCTCGTGGCCGGGGAGATCGCTCTCGCCAGCATGCTGCTGATTGGTGCCGGGCTGGCCATGAAGAGCTTCGTAAATCTGCAACACGTGAATCCGGGCATACGGCCCGCCCATGTCTTGACGTTTCGCATGCGCCTGCCCACGGACAATCTCTACAAGGACGATCGCGAACAAGCCGACTTCTATCGGCGGGTACTCGATAAAGTGGAAGACATTCCCGGCATTCAATCCGCCGGTCTGACCGATGTGCTTCCGCTGGGACAGCAAAACGACCGGGAGTATTTCACGATCGAAAACCGCCCCCTGCCGCCGGGGCAGTCGTTGGTCGCCGACTTTCGGCGTGTCAGCCCGCAGTATTTCAACACCATGGGAATCGCGCTGCTGCAGGGGAGACTGCTTTCCGACCGCGATGTTCGCGACACTCCGCCGGTGATCCTGATCGACGAAACACTGGCGCGCCAGTATTGGCCCAACCAGAATCCGATCGGCCGGCGCATGCGGTTGTGGGGCGAATTTCGGGAGGTCGTCGGCATCGTGAGCCAAGTGCATCATTATGGCTTGGAAAAAGAGCCGGAGCCTACCATCTACGCGCCCTATGAACAGATGCCGAATAAAGCAATGGCGCTGGCCGTGCGTACGGGAGTGGAGACGCAGGCCGTGGTGAAAGCCGTAAAGCAAGCCGTGTGGTCGGTGGATCCGGGCCAGCCGGTGTTTCAGATCCGCAGCATGGAGGATTATGTGTCGCTAGCCGACACCGCGCCTCGCATTTCGACAATCCTGCTGGCGGTTTTTGCGGGCATCTCGATGCTGTTGGCCGCGCTCGGGATTCATGGAGTGGTTTCCTACGGCGTCGCCCAGCGGACCCGCGAATTCGGACTTCGCATGGCGCTTGGCTCTACGCCAGGGCAACTCAAGGCGCTGGTGCTCCGCAACGGTATCAAAACCGCGCTGATCGGTCTGCTGGCCGGGATGGCCGGCGCCGCCGCGCTGGCATCGGCCCTGCGCGCGTTGCTCTACGGCGTAGCGCCGCTCGACCCTGCCGTAATGGCTGGAGTTGCGGTGTTGCTTCTTACGGTAGCGCTGATCGCGAACTACGTTCCGGCGCGGCGCGCGGCGCGCATCGATCCGATGGAGGCGCTGCACCAAGAGTAGCCGGATCAGTGAGTGGCATACTCCCGGAGGCGACCGCCGGCAAGTCCCTTCACCGCCTACCTGCTCAATGGCCTGGGGCGGAGCCGATCCGTCTGTCTGCGAGGTCGTCGCTGCCGCAAGGTGTGTGCGATATTACGAAATAACGCTGCGGTTTGCGGTACTGGAAGGCTGATCCCGGCGCACTTCTCAGCGCGCCGTCTGGGGCCGCTCCGCTCATTATCAGGAGCCGCGCTTATCTACGTCTCTCAAAGAAGAGGTAGTACTGGTAGGGCAGAATATCGAGTCGGTTGGCGAGTGCGAATCCCGCCTTCCGGAACTCGGCAATGATCTCCTCCGCGGAGAGTTTCATCGCTAGTGGAGGCCCGACGGGCAGCTCTTTCTTATAGAAATCGATCACCACTATCCTTCCGCCCTTCTTCAACGCCTTTGCGAGCTTCGCATAGTAAGCGGGGCGGTGGTCGATGTGGTGCAGTACGTCACAGAAGAAAATCGTGTCGATCTTAGCCATTGGAAGGCGCGGGTCATCCGGAGCGGCCAGAATGGTCTCGAGGTTTGGCGGGGCGTTGTCGCGCGCTATCTCCAGCAGTTTTTCGTCAATGTCCACCGCATAAACCTTGCCGGCGTGCTGAGCGAAGCGGCGTGCGAAATAGCCAGTACCTGCCCCAATGTCGGCGACCGTGTCCGTCGATTTCAGACCCAGCGCGGTGATCACATCATGCGGTTTCTGCCACTCATCCCGCGATGGGTCCTCCAGAACTTTTGCGTACTCCGCGGACGACGGCGGATGATGTTGATGAGGCACTTGCCCCAATGCTGCCACCACGCACAAAAAGAAAGACGGAAATAGCTTCATAGCCTCCTCTTGCGAGCTCTCTCGATCGTATCCGTTACGGATGCTTTACGAGCGGCTCAGCGAATCTAATAAGCCGGCACGGTGGCCTGGGGTTGTGCGGGCAAGGCGCCCGTCCCAGTCCTCCAGTAACTTCTCAAGCTGATCGCGGACGAGCGCCAACTCCTCCATGCGGCGCTCGATCATCTCGAGCTTCGAGGCCGCCAAGTCCCTCACCTGCCGACAAGGTGCGCCACCCTTATCCCGAACGCCTAGTACGCGCGCGAGTTCTTCGAGCGAAAACCCAACCGACATCGCTCGCCGCACCAAGCGGACCCGCTCCAGCGCTGAAGACGGATACTGGCGGTAACCGCTGATCGTGCGGGGAGGCTTCGCGAGCACTCCAACCCGTTCGTAATGGCGCAACGTATCAGTGCTCACTCCGGACAATCGGGCCAGTTCGCCAGACCGCATCGAGCCGGTACTGCCACGTGAGTCCATGTCTTGCTGGTGCTCTCTGCTATTCCGACCGCAATGCTACCACAGGATCCACTTTGGTAGCGCGGTAGGCTGGCAGGTAGCTCGCGAGCAGCGCGACCCCGAGCAATAGAGCCGCGATCGATCCGAAGACAAACGGATCGGTCACGCTCACCTTATACAGAAGCGTCGAGAGCAGCCTTGTCACAACCGAAGCCCCAACGGCGCCCAGGCACACACCATAGACCGCCAAGCTCATGCCGTCTTTGATCACCAGCCACATGACTGTGCGCGCACCGGCCCCCAAAGCCAACCGTATGCCGATCTCGGCCCGCCGCTGCGCCACCGCATACGACAGAACCCCATAAACGCCGATCGATGCCGCCAGCATAGCGATCGCGGCGAAGAAGCTCACCATCAGCGCGTTGAATTTGCGGGAGGCAATGGACTGCTCCAGCACTTGCTCCATGCTCTTGATGCCCGAGACCGGTTCGGCCGGATCTACGGATGCCACCGCACGCCGCAGGGCTTTGGAGAAAGCCAGCGGCTCTCCGTAGGTGCGCACAACCAGCGTCGCGAACGGCATCGAAAACTGGCTGAAAGGTGCGTACATTTGAGGCTCGGGTTCAGACTCCAGATCCGAATGGCGCACTCCCTGTACCACGCCTACGATCTCGCGCCAGGCCGGCGCGCCGCCCAGGGTCTGGTCGAAGCTGATTCTTTTGCCCAGCGGCGACTCGTTCAGCCAGTACCGCTGCGCCATGACGTCATTGATGACGATGACGTTGGGAGCGTCGGCAGAATCGGTTGCGCTCAGCGCGCGGCCGGCCAGGAGGGAGATACCCAAAGCGCGAAAGTAATCAGGGGTTGCGCAACGGATCTGCGCTTTTGATTCCTCGCCCGGCGCCGCGGGCGGGCGGCCCGCAACTTCAAAATCGAAGGAAGGCCCGTTGCCGGCGAGCGGGAGATGAGTCACCGCACCCGCAGCCAACACGCCCGGGTCTGTGCGAATGCGATCCAGAACCTGAGCAATGAACACTTGCCTTTGGGCGGGCCGGTAGTTTGCATTTTGCAGGCTGACGTTCGCTGTCAACACGTTCGCCACGTTGAAACCGGGGTTGACATGTTCCACCAGCAGAATGCTCTTCAGCAGCAGCCCGGCGCCGGTTAACAGAATTGCCGACAGCGCCACTTCCGCAACAACAAAGGCGTTCCGGAGGCGGCTGGCCGCGGCGCTCGCGGTTGCGCCCCTGGAACTCTCCTTGAGCGCGCCTGCCGTATCCGGGTTCGAGATGTGGAGAGCGGGAGCGAGCCCAGACAGGATTCCGCTGCCCAAAGCAACCAGCAGCGCAAACGCCAATACCGGAAGATTCAAATTGCTTTCGCCGATTCTCGAAATGCCGGCGGGTGTCACAAGAATGATCGCTTTGATCAGCCAGTGCGCGAGCAACAGGCCTGCGGCCGCGCCCATCAGCGCCAGTAGCAGGCTCTCCACCAGCAACTGGCAGACGATTCGCTCCCGGCCAGCGCCGAGCGCACAGCGGATCGCGACCTCTCTCCGCCGTTGCGCTGCCCGCGACAGCAAGAGCGTGGCTACATTCGCGCAGGCGATCAACAAAACAAAGATGACCGCGCCGAATATCAGGATCAGGCTGGTGCGATAACTGCTTGTCCAATCATCCAGCAGCAAGAAAACGTCAGCGCCGTGTCCGGTGTTTTCCCGTGGGTACGCCTGTTCGAGGCGTGCCGCGAGAGTGCCCATCTCCGCCCGTGCCTGTTCCAGACGCACTCCCGGACGCAGCCGGCCGATCACGTCGAGGATGTGCATGCTACGGCCTGCCATCCGGGAATTGGGATCGATTGCGAGCGGTTCCCACAACTCGATCTTATGATTGGGGAAAAAGAACCCTGGCGGCATAATTCCCACGACGCCGAATTGGGCATCGTCGATGCGGATCGATTTGCCGAGCAGGCCGGGATCGCCGCCAAAGCGGCGCTCCCACAAACCATGGCTTAGAATCACGACTTGGTGCGCGCCCGACTTCTCGTCATCGACTGAGAAACTCCGTCCGAGCTGCGGTGAGACCCGCAGAAGTGGGAACAGGCTGGTGGAGACGGACGCTCCTTGCACTTGTTCCGGGTCGCCGCCATTGCCGGTCAGGTTATAGTCACCGGTCCGGTAGGCGGCGGTTCCGTCGAACGCATGACTCTGGACCTTCCAGTCGACGTAATCCGCCCAAGAGACACGACCCTTGGGAAGACGCGCCCGTTTCTCCCAGATCTTGACAAGCTGATCGGGCTGGCCATACGGCAGCGGTTGCAGCAGCACAGCATTGATCACGCTGAACAGGGCTACGTTCGCCCCGATGCCCACTCCCAGTGTGATAATGGCGATGAGCGTGAAGCCCCTTTGCTTTATCAGCATCCGGGCGGCAAACCGAAGATCCTGAAGCAGACTGGCAATCGTCACTGCCAGAAGTATAAGGCCTGGAACTGGTTCCAGGGTCAAGTAAATTCTTTGAGCGGCGGTCTGACAATGTTGTGCAAAACGCCAGCCGGAGGCTTGAAGATACGGCTACCCGCCGACCGTCGAAATGCATTTACCGGTACGCTACCGATATCACCAGTTAACGAGCCACAACAAGACGGCCGTTCTGGTACTCGGAATATTGAAATTGCCAAACGCACCCCTTGAAAACGTGGACTCGCCTTTAGTTAAATGCACGGCTCAGTTTTCAAAGGCTATTCAACAGCGCGGGCTTTGCCCGGCCCACGTAGCACAGGCATTCATACCTAACAGCTAAACCTCTCCACGCCGGTCAGTAAGTCAGGCCATATCCGTAAGGGAACAACGGATCGTATTTCGCGTCCCCGGGATGCGAGGGGATCTGCGCCATGGCGCGCGGCCACGCGATCGAAAGCTTGCCGGTGGGTTTGTAGTCGCCGAACAGGACGTCCGCCACGCCGGCGCCCTCGGTGCCGGGGAGCCACGCCGCCACCACCGCGTCGGCCTTCTCCAGCGCATCGCCGAGAATGACCGGCCGCCCAGAAACCACTACCAGGACGACCGGAATGCCCGCGATCTTCATGCGGTTGATGGCATCGACGTCTTCCTGCGCGAGCGCCAGGTCCGCGCGATCGCCCTTCCCCTCGGCGTATGGCGTTTCGCCCACAACCACCACGCCGGCGTCGGCTCCGGCCGCGCCCGAGCCATCGCGGGAAAACGTGACGCTGGTGCTCTTCGAAACCGCGCTTCGAATGGCCGCCAGGATGGTGGTGCCCGTGGTGACGTTGCCGCCGCGGCCCTGCCACTCGATGGTCCATCCGCCGCATTGGTTCCCCAGGTCGTCGGCGTTCTTTCCGCCAACGTGGATGCGGGCCGCCTGTTTGGCAAGCGGCAGCGTCTTGTTGCCGTTCTTCAACAGCACCAGGGACTGGCGCACGCACTCCCGCGCCACCACGCGATGCTCCGCCGAGCCGAATGCGGCCTTGGCCCGCGGATCGATTTGCGGCGTCCAGCCCGCCGTCATCAGGCCCATGGCGAACTTCACGCGCAGAATCCGGCGCACCGCATCGTCCACGCGCGCCACGGGAACTCTGCCATCGGCTACCACCGCTTTAAGCGTCGAGATGAAGCGGGCGTGCCGTTCCGGCAGCATCACCATATCCATGCCGGCGTTGATGGATTGCGCCACCTGGCTGCTATAGTCTCCGGGCAATTGCTCGATGGCAGCCCAATCCGAAATCAGGAAGCCTTCGAAGCCCAGCTCGCCTTTCAAGATTTCCGTCAACAGCTTGTGGCTGCCGGAACACTTTTGACCGTTCCAACTGTTAAACGACGGCATGATGGAACCCACACCTGCTTCGATGGCCGCGATGTATCCCTGCATGTGGATGCGGCGCAAGGTGGCTTCGTCGACGCGCGTGTCGCCCTGGTCGATCGGCGAGCCGGTTCCCCAGGTGGTCCCGCCATCGCCGATAAAGTGCTTGGCGCACGCCAGCACAGCGAAGGGATTCCGCAGGTCGTCGCCCTGGAAGCCTCGCACGCCGGCGGCGGCCATGGGCTTCACAACGTCCGGCGATTCCCCGAAGCCTTCGTACGTGCGGCCCCAGCGCTCATCCTGCGGCACCGTAACGCACGGCGCAAAAACCCAATTGATCCCGCTGGCCCGCACTTCCTCGGCGGTGATGCGTTCCGCGCGCTCCACCAGCGCCGGGTTGCGCGTGCAGCCCAGACCGATGTTGTGCGGAAAGACCACTGCGCCCAATACGTTGTTGTGGCCGTGGACGGCATCCACGCCGTAGAGCAGCGGAATGGCCAGGCGGGTCTTCAAAGCGTGCGACTGGTGGCCGAGGTACATGGCGGTCCAATCGGCCAGCGTGTTGCCGCTCTTCGGATCGGAATCGCCGCCGTTCAGCACCGAGCCGAGGAAGTATTTCTCGACGTCGGCGGGATCCTGCAGCCCGTTATGATCGGCCTGGGTCATCTGGCCGATTTTTTCGTCCAGGGTCATCCGGCCGAGCATTTCGCCGGCCTGCGGATCGAAGGAAGAGAAACGCACCACAGCGGGTGAAGCGGGCAGCAGCAAGCCGGCTGCGGCGAGGGCTGCGCCGGCCGCGCACAGAATTACCGAACTACTTCGCATGCTTTCAATATAGCGTGATGGCGGGGTCCGTCACATCCAGTATTGCCACTGCCCCGTCTGGAGCACATACCACGAGAGCAGGCCGTTGGTGACGGCGTGGGCCAGCATGCAATCGGCCAGGTTGCGCGTGCGGATCATCCACCAGTTGTAAATCACGCCGGTCACCAGTCCGACCTCCCAATACGGGCCGTGCTCGGAAGCAAACAGCACGGCGACGGCCCAGAAGGCCATGGGCGTATAAGTGCCCAGCGGCACGCGGGTGAAATCCTTGTCTATAATCCAACGCATCACCCAGCCGCGCCAGAATAACTCTTCGATCACCGGGACCAGCAGAGTACAGGAGACGGCGCGCACTGTGAGGAACCAGAAGTGAGTCTGCAGATGTACCGGAATCGAAGCGACGGCCGCGCCGGTGATGGGGTTCTGGAACAGCCAGTGGCGCCGGTAGGCGGGGCCGAACAGCACGTCCGGCGCGATCCAGATGACGAAGACCGCGATTCCGATCACGACGCTCATCGCCGGACGGGCAGCGCGGAACGACAGGTAGGGGCGGGAAAGCCAGAGCAGCACCGCCAGCACCGCAAAGAAGCGGATGGGGTAGAGCCAGACCGCCGGCAGCGGGAGAGTCTTCTCCACCGCCATGATGCCTACAAAGGCTGCGAAGGGCGCGACGTATGCAAGCGTGAGGCGAGTTGCCGCTTGGGACGGGGAGCGCAAGCCTCCATGATAGTATGGCGATCAGCTCTTGCGGCGGCCGGGACCGGCGGGCGGGCGGGCATTCACCACCGGAACCAGCCAGTGGCGATCTTCCGTCTCGGCGGCCCACGCGGTGCGCGCCGCCAGCTCGCGGTTGAGCGTGGCAATGAACTCCTGAATCTGCGCCTGCATCTCGCCCATCTTTTCGCGCATATTGAGGATGATCTCAACTCCCGCCAGGTTCACACCCAGATCGCGCGTGAGATGCAGAATCACTTCCAGCCGCTCGACATCGCCGGTGGTGTAAAGACGCGTGTTGCCTTCACTGCGGGAGGGCTTGAGCAGACCCTCGCGCTCGTAGAGGCGCAGCGTCTGCGGGTGAATGCCGTATTGTTCGGCCACCGCCGAGATCATGAAGGCCGCTTTGGATTTCGCCTTTGCCATGTCAGACCTTGGACCAGATCCCGGCGCGCGGGTCTTCGGGATTCAGGCGGGCCATTTCGCGGAGAAGCTCGCGGGTGCGTTCGTCGCGCGGATCGGGAGCTGCGATGGCGACTTCCACGATCTGGTCGCCGCGCTGGTTGGTGCGCGAGTTGAGCACGCCCTTCTCGCGGAGGCGGAACTTCTGGCCGTTCAAGGTTCCCTGCGGAATCTTCAGCAGGGTGCGTCCGTCGATGGTAGGAACTTCGATCTTGGCGCCCAGCGCCGCTTCCCAGACAGCCACCGGAACCTGGATCTCTATGTTGTCGCCATCGCGGTGGAAGAAAAGATGCTCTTCGACCTTGGTGGTGATGTAGAGATCGCCCGGCGGGGCGCCCATGGTGCCGGCGTTGCCCTTGCCCGGCACGCGCAGGCGGCTGCTGCTGCGGGCGCCCGGCGGAATGCGGACCTCCACCGATTCCGTGCGTGTGACGCGGCCTTCGCCGCCGCAGGTGGGGCAGGCGTTGCGCAGCTTGCCGGACCCGCTGCAGCGCGGGCAGGTGAGGCTGAACTTCATGGCGCCGGCCATCTGGGTGACGTTGCCGGAACCATGGCACTGAGGGCAGGCGACTTCGCCCCCGCCGCTCGAGCCCGCACCGTGGCAGGTACCGCAGACTTCGTAGCGGTTGATGCTGAGCTTGGCCTGGGTGCCGCGGATGGCCTGCCAAAAATCGATATCCATTACATATTCGAGATCGCCGCCCTTTTCCGGGCCGGGCTGAGCCTGTTGCGGCGAACCCTTGCCGCCGAAGAACTGTGAGAAGATATCGCGGAAGCCGCCGGTATCAGTGCGCCGGCCACCCGCGAATTGATCGGAAAAATCGAATCCGTTGAAATCCATTCCAGGGTGCGGATTGGTCGAGCCCGGCGGGGGCCCGGCGAATCCGCTCTCGGAATAGAAACCGTACTGGTCGTACATCTCGCGCTTCTTGGAGTCGCTGAGAATGTCGTAGGCTTCCTGCACTTTCTTGAAACGATCTTCGGCGGACTTGTCCCCCGGATTCAGATCCGGGTGGTGTTTGCGCGCCAGTTTGCGATAGGCCTTGCGGATGTCATCCGCCGTGGCTTTGCGCGGCACGCCCAGCGTTTCGTAATAGTCGTGTTTGGGAGGAGAGGCCATGCTTGCCCCTGATGGTTATTTCTTATCCTTATCGTCCACGTCTACGAATTCGGCATCGACCACGTCGTCCTTGCCACCCTTAGGCTGGTCCCCATTGCCCGGAGGAGGAGGCGGCGGGCCGGCTTGCTGCGAGGATGCGTTCTTGTACATGGCTTCGGCCAGTTTGTGGCTGGCGGCGGTGAGCCGGTCGACCGCGGCGTTGGTGCGCTCGGGATCGTTTTCCGCCATGGCTTTCTTGGTCTCTTCGATGGCCGATTCGATTTCCTTGGCTTCGGCGTCGCCGATCTTGGCGCGGTGCTCCTTGAGCGTCTTCTCCACGTTGTAGACCATGGCGTCGGCGCGGTTGCGGGCTTCGATGGTGTCGCGCTGCTTGCGATCTTCGGCGGCATGCGCTTCGCCATCCTTGGCCATCTTTTCCACTTCATCCTTGGAAAGACCGGATGACGACGTGATGGTGATCTTCTGTTCGTTGTTGGTGCCTTGATCCTTGGCGGTCACGTTGAGAATGCCATTGGCGTCGATATCGAAAGTGACATCGATTTTCGGAATGCCGCGCGGCGCCGGCGGAATGTTGCCGAGCTGGAAGACCCCCAGCAGCCGGTTGTCGCGCGCCATGGAACGTTCGCCCTGGTGCACCTTGATCTCGACCGACGGCTGGTTGTCGGAAGCCGTGGAGAAGGTCTCGCTCTTGCGCGTCGGTATGGTGGTGTTGCGCTCGATCAGTCTGGTGAAAACGCCGCCCATGGTTTCAATGCCCAGCGAGAGCGGGGTGACGTCGAGCAACAGCACGTCTTTCACTTCGCCGCCGAGCACGCCGCCCTGCACCGCGGCGCCCACGGCCACCACTTCGTCCGGGTTGACGCCCTTATGGGGCTCCCTACCGAACAGGTCGCGGACCAGCGCCTGGATGCGCGGCATGCGGGTCTGGCCGCCAACCATAACGACTTCGTTGATCTGCTGCGGGGTGACGCCGGCGTCCGCGATGGCCTGTTTGCACGGGCCGACGGAGCGCTGGATGATGTCCTCCACCATCTGCTCAAAACGCGCGCGTGTGAGCTTCATCTGCAGGTGCTTCGGGCCGGTGGCGTCGGCCGTGATGAAGGGCAGATTGATGTCGGCTTCGAGCAGCGTCGAAAGCTCCATCTTGGCTTTTTCGGAAGCTTCCTTGAGGCGCTGGAGCGCCATCTGATCGCGCGAAAGGTCGATGCCGTTTTCCTTCTTGAACTCTGCGACAATCCAGTCGATTACCCGCTGGTCGATGTTGTCGCCGCCCAAGTGCGTGTCGCCGTTGGTCGATTTGACTTCGACTACTCCTTCGCCCACTTCGAGGATAGAGATATCGAAAGTGCCGCCGCCGAAATCGTACACGGCGATGGTTTCATTCTTCTTCTTATCGAGCCCGTACGCCAGCGCCGCGGCCGTCGGCTCATTAATGATGCGCATCACCTCGAGGCCGGCGATCTTGCCGGCGTCCTTGGTGGCCTGCCGCTGGGCGTCGTTGAAATACGCGGGAACCGTGATCACGGCCTGCGTAATCTTCTCCCCCAGATAGCTTTCGGCAGCCTCCTTGAGCTTGGTGAGGATCATGGCCGAAATCTCCGGCGGTGAATACTTCTTCCCGCTGATGTCCACACGGGCGTCGCCGTTGTCGCCGCGCGCCACTTTGTAGGGCACCATCTTCATCTCTTCGCTGACTTCGTCGTAGCGGCGGCCCATGAACCTCTTGATGGAGAAAACCGTGTTCTCCGGGTTGGTGATGGCCTGGCGTTTGGCCACTTGGCCGACCAGCCGCTCTCCACTCTTGGTGAAGCCCACCACCGACGGAGTGGTGCGGGTGCCTTCCTGGTTTGCGATGACAGTGGGCTGGCCGGCTTCCATGACGGCAACGCAAGAGTTGGTGGTGCCCAAGTCAATTCCGATGATTTTACCCATTTTGCAAGAACCTCCTCAAATATCCCTTTCTAAAGTATTAGGATGGCGGCGGCGCCGCGCTGAGCGGGCACCTTAGTACATCCCCATTATGTAACTTTAGTGTGATGTTGTCAAGTATTATTGCGGGCCCCGGGCACCGTCCGTTAGGATCGGAAGCAACCCCGGATGAGTATCCAGCGGAAGAGTCGCGATTATACTTAAGCCTTTATATTGCAAATAGATATCATGAAAAACCCGAGGCAAATCGCGCTCCATGTGGGTGCCGGGAACAAGGAAGTACGGGAGCACACGGATGCTCCTGACCAAACAGGAAATGGATTTAACGCGGTGGCGCTGAGGAGGCGGAGGTCCGGCGGCCGGACAGATGCGAGAGGCCTGGTAAGTCAGGAGTTGGAGTTATTTTCGGAGTGCAGCCGAGGGCCCGTGAACCTGGAGCGAAATGCACACGGCCGAGAATATTCTTGCCGAAGCAGCAAGAATTCAACTCGGTAGGTACTTACGGTCGCAGCTCGTTCCGGCGTCACGAACCGGCGCCCCGAAAAGCCTCCGCTCCCTTACGGTCGCGGCTCGCTGCGGCGTTACGAACCGGCGCCGTGGATGTAAGCCCGCATGTGATGCAGCTCCTCGGTCTTGCGCGCCAACTCGTAATTCATCAGGTCGCGCATGGACAGGAAGCTGACCACCTTCCCGCCGCGGGTAACGGGCAGGTGCCGGCAGTTGTGTTGCTGCATGGCTTCCATGGCTACTTCCAGGGTAGCCGATTCGTCAACCGTGGAGATGTCGATGCTCATGACGGAGCGGACCAGCGTCTGCTCGGGGTCGAGCTTTTCGAGGACCACCCGCTTCATGAGGTCGCGTTCGCTGAACACTCCGCGCAACTGTTGCCCGCTTAAGACAATGATGGCGCCGACGTGAAGTTCAGCCATTTTCCGGGCCACGGCGGCCACCGTCTGGTGCTCTTCGACGTAGTAGAGCTCACGGTCCTGAACAATGTCTTGGACTCGGGACATATTCACCCCTCTTCGAAGGTAACGGAACTATACCACAGACTGTTGCAGGGTTAAAGAGCATAATGAGACATGGGCGAGGGTCTGCGCTTCCAATGCCAGCCGGGTTGTACGGCCTGTTGCGAACAAAAGGGGTATGTCTACCTCACCGAGGCCGATTTGGTACGAGCGGCCACATTTGCGGGAATGACGGCGCGGGCCTTCGAGCGAAAATACGTCTATCGCACGGCGAAGCAATTGCGGCTGCGTGTGCCGCGCCAGGCTCAATGCCACTTTTTGCGCGATGGCGGCTGTTCCATTCATCCGGCGAAGCCTACCCAGTGCCGCATCTTTCCTTTTTGGCCGGAGCAGGTGGAGAGCAAGCAGGAATGGAAGAAGACGGCCCAATACTGCCCGGGAATGGGTCAAGGGCCGCTGATCCAGATCGAGTTGGCGCGGGAGCAGGCTCGGGAGATGCGGGAAGCCTATCCCGAGCAGTACCGCTGAGTGGGGCAGGCGCCCTCGCCTGCGCCGGACCCCCGGTCCGGCTCTCCGAACCTGATTCACCTCCCTGCTCCCTCCACCCGTGATAATCTGTGGGTGCTATGGCTGACCCGCCTCCTCCGATGCCTCCAGCACTTGCGGATTGTATGACCACTTTTCAATCTGCGGGAGGCATGGTTTCGCCGCCCTCGCCTTCGACCTTGTTGCGCTCGCTCGACGGCAAGATGCGCGTGGATCTGGGCGCGACGTCGGTGATCACCAACCCGAAGGATGCGGTGGTGATTCTGCTGGACCACGTGAAAATGGAGGCCCGCCTTCTGCCGATGTCGCCGGGAAGCGTGCCGGTACCGGGAATGCCGAACCTGCCCGGAGGGCCGCTGCAGGCTGAGGCGGCGCTGCCGGGCGATGTGGAGGAACTGGGCAAGCGGTTGATCCAAGGCATCGAGGCTGTGGGCAAGCGTTATACCCTGCCTCAGGTTCCGGGCGAAACGCTGCCGCCAACAGTGGCGGAGGTATGGACGTGCACCGCAACACAGTTGCCGGTGATGTCCAAAATCACCGGCGGTTTCGGTGTACGGACCTCCATCTGCAAGACCGCGCCGGTTGCCGACCCGCCCCAGGCGTCGTTCCAGATTCCAGCCGGATACCGGCAGCTAACGTAAATACTTGTTGAAGAAATCGAGCGTGCGCTGCCAGGCCAGTTTGGCCGCGGCTTCGTCGTAACGCGGCGTCGTGTCGTTGTGGAAGCCGTGGTTGGCGCCTTCGTAGACATACCCGGTGTGGACCACGTTGGCGGCTTTGAGGGCTTCGTCCCAAGCGGGCCAGCCGGCTGTGATGCGCGTGTCGAGCGAGGCGTAGTGCAGCACCATGGCGGCCTTGATTTTGGCGGCATCGGCTGCCGGGGGCTGCGCGCCATAGAAAGGGACGGCCGCGGCAAGATCGGCGCCCATGCGCACGGCCAGAGTGTTGGCGATTCCTCCTCCGAAGCAGAAGCCCACGACGCCGATTTTGCCGCTACAATCCGGACGCGCCTTCAGCCAACGCGCGGCGGCGATGAAATCCTCCGTCATCTTGGGCTTGTCGACTTTGGCGAAGGCGGCCACGCCTTTCTCCTCGTCACCGGGATAGCCGCCCACACTGGTGAGACCGTCCGGCGCAAAGGCGATGAAGTTGGCGGTGGCGAGGCGGCGCGCCACATCCTCGATGTACGGATTGAGGCCGCGGTTTTCGTGAACTACCAGCACTCCCGGCAGCTTTCCGGCAGCCTTCGCCGGGCGAGCCAGGTAGCCGCGGATGTTCTCATTGCCCAGCGGCGAGGGTACCGTGGGGTACTCCGCGTGGATGCGCGCGTCGTCCTTGGGAACCTGCTGCGCCCAAGCGTAGTTGGGGCGGAGGCTTTCCCAGATCGCCGTGGCGGTCAAGCCCCCGACGGCGAACTTCTGCGCGCCCTCGAGGAAGGCGCGGCGGTCGATTCCGCCGTGAACGTAATGGTCGAAAAGGTTAAGCAGTTCCTGGGGAAAATCGCCGGCTTTCTTGCGCTCCATGGTGGCCCACTCCTGACTAGCGGAAAGCATACCACACTCCCGGTTTCGGGCCGATGTTGAAACGTAGCACCGCCCGGCGTGAGATGATGATCTGACTATGCCAAGCGCACCTCACGTGGAGAAACATTTCGAAGCTTCGGCGACTGTCCGGGACGTGGTGATCGGAATGTCGGACGGGCTGACCGTGCCGTTCGCGCTGGCCGCCGGACTGACCGGAGTGGCCGCGGCCACTAGCAGGCTGGTGGTGGTCGCGGGGTTGGCGGAGATCGCCGCCGGTTCCATCGCGATGGGGCTGGGCGGGTACCTGGCGGCGCGAACCGACGAAGACCATTACGAATCGGAGAAGCAGCGCGAGATCCGCGAGTGCGTGGAGTTGCCGGAGAAAGAGATCGAAGAAGTGGCCGAGGTCTTCCGCAGCTACGGGATGACTGAGGAGGAAATGCGCCCGGTGGTGAAGGCCATCTGCGGCGATCAAAAGCGCTGGGTGGATTTCATGATGCGGTTCGAATTGGGATTCGAAGAGCCCGATCCCAAGCGGGCGCGCAACAGCGCCGTCACCATCGCGCTGTCGTATATCGTGGGCGGCCTGGTGCCCCTCTCCTCTTACATGGCGGTGGACAATTTGAAAACCGCGCTCACGTTTTCGGTGGCGGTGACGTTGGCCGCGCTCTTCGTCTTTGGCTACGTGAAAGGCCGGTTAACGGGCATCGCGCCCCTGCGCGGGGGCTTGCAGACGGTGGTCATCGGCGGCCTGGCCTCGGCGGCGGCGTTCGGCCTGGCACGGTGGATCAGCTAGCCTGAGGTGGACCATGGGAGGCTGGCAGGCGAAAGCGCCTGGCGAAAGCGCCGGCCCCACATTTAGCTGACGGCCTTCGACGGTGGGATAATAAGAACAGATGGAGGGGTTCCAGCACCAAGCGCCGGATCGCGTTCCGCGTCGCGTTTTCATGATCATGCCGCTGGCCTTCGCGGGGCTGATCGCGATTTCGAGGCGAAGCGAGCATCGGCCGCCGGATCCGCGATCGGGCGGCGCCGGCCTTTGGATCCCTCTGGTGTTGTTCTCCGATAATGGAAAGAAGAGGGAGATTGTCCAAGTGCAAAAAATCGTCAAGTCCGACGCCGAATGGCAACGCGAGCTCACGCCGGAAGTATTTGCGGTAGCGCGCAAGAAGGGTACCGAACGCGCCTTCACGGGCCGCTATTGGAACAATCACGAAGCGGGCATGTACCGTTGCGCGTGCTGCGGAACGGAGTTGTTCCTCTCCGGCGACAAGTTCGATTCCGGCACGGGATGGCCGAGCTTTTCCACGCCGGCAGCGGACCAGAACGTGAGCACCGAAACCGACGGGAGTCTATTCATGGAGCGCACCGAGGTGCTGTGCAGCAAGTGCGACGCGCATCTGGGCCACCTGTTTCCCGACGGTCCGGCGCCCACCGGCCAGCGCTATTGCATCAACTCCGCGGCGCTACGCTTCGAACCGAAGAAATAGCGCCGCGCGGCAGGTCCGATCCCGCTACCATAGCGGGTAGATGACCGCTCGTAAACGGAACCGCTCCTACCGTGTCTTCCGGCTGGAATCCTGGGAGGCGTTTCTCCAACTCATAACCAAGCCGCCGTATTCGAACTGGGCGTTTCGCGGCGAACGCGACGAACGCTGGCCGCTCTATAGCTCGCTCTCGCGATACCTGCAGAACTTTGCCGTGTCGCGCGACGCGTGGCCGGAACAGGAGGGACGCATTCTGCGTATCTTCAAGCGCAAGGCCCACCAGTTTCTGGACAAACCGCCCGACGCCGCCGACGACTTCCAATGGATGGCGCTGATGCAGCACCACGGCGCGCCCACGCGGTTGATCGATTTCACGTGGTCGCCGTATGTGGCGGCGTTCTTCGCACTGGAGCGCACGTTGAACGACGGCGTGGTGTGGGCCATGAATCCGGGCGCCATCGATAGCAGTCGCGCCGATAAGCCGCTGCGCATGGACCCGCGCAACAAGGGTAATTTCAGCCGCTATTACCTGAAGGGCAGGCAGCGCTTCATCTGGATGGGAGAGCCCCACACCATGAACCGCCGGCTGATCGCGCAATCCGGAACGTTCGCCGTCCCGGGCGTTCTGGACGTGCCGATTGAAGAGATGCTGAGCGATCGCGACCAGGAGAATATCCTGGCAAAATTCATTCTGACGAACGCGGTCCGCGAGGTGGGGATGCGCGAGTTGTACCGCATGAACATCACCTACGCGACGCTGTTCCCGGATCTGGAAGGGCTGGCACGCTCCATGGGTTACGAACTGGAGTTCCACTGGGCGTACAATCCGCGGACGCTGGAGAAGTTCCATACGTAGGACCGGCCGGGAGGCCTGTCCTGGGCGAGCTTCGCTCGCCTGGCAAGCTGAAGCATGCCCCACCGATGCAGGCAGGCGGTTCCGCCGGCGAGAAACTTGTCGCGCCAGATTTGCGGCGCAAATGGCCAATCTCCAGGGACAGGCCGGGAGGCCTGTCCTACCTAAAAGCGGAACAGGTAGCCGTGAACTTTCCCAGCGCATGACGCCCTGGGTATACGCGCGGATAGCAGTTCGGTTACCAAAAGGCGCATGCTACAATCGGGGAAAATACGAAAAGAGGTGCCCTCAAATGGCCCAGGACCAAGATGTCTCCCGCCGCGAGTTCGTGAAGGCCGCCGGAGCGGTGACAGCGGTGGCTGCCGCTATCCCCGCGGTATACGGCGCTCCCGCCGTCCAGAAGGTAAGAGCCGCCAATGACCAGGTGCAGTACGGCATCATCGGCACCGGCAGCCGCGGCACCTATCTCCTGAAGCATCTGAAGGGCATTGACAACGGGCGCTGCGTCGCGGTTTGCGATATCAATCCCGAGAACCTCAAGCACGGCTTCGACACGATCGGCAACAATCCGAAGGAGTTCAAGGACTATCGCGAACTGCTGGCCGCCAAGGACGTGGACGCGGTAATCGTCACCACCCCTCTTTTCGTTCACTTTCCGATCACGAAAGATGCGCTGATGGCCGGCAAGCACGTCTTCTGCGAGAAGTGCCTGGTCTTCAAGCCGGAGGAAGTTCACGCCCTGCGCGCCTTGCACGCCGAGCATCCCAAGCAGGTTCTGCAGACCGGATTGCAGCGCCGCTACAGCTACTTCTACCAGACGGTGAAGCAGATGGTGGACAAGGGCATTCTGGGCGATGTGTACTACATGCACGCGCAGTGGCACCGCAACATGATCAACGAACCCAGTTCGCTGTGGACCATGAAGCCGGGTGGCGAGAAGAATATCGCCAACTGGCGCGTTTACCGGTCGATGTCGGGCGGACTGACGGCCGAGTTGACCTCGCACCAGGTGGATGTGGCGGACTGGATGTTCGGCTCCGGACCGGAATTCGTAACCGGCTTCGGCAGCCTGGACGTGCTGAAGGACGGCCGCGACGTTTATGACAACGTCCAGTTGACTTACCGGTATCCGAAAGGCCGGCAACTCACCTATTCGTCGATCAGCACCAACCAGTTCCTGCCCTACTTCAACTGCTCGCGCGCGCAGATGGGCGAGTGCATCATGGGGACCGACGGCACCATCGAAATCACCGTCGGGTTCGACGACCCGCACTGCATCGCCTGGTGGTACCGGGAGCCTCCCAAGAAAGCCGCTGAGAGCGCCAAGGCCGGCGAGAAGAAAAAGGAGCCTTTCGTGGCGGGCGCCACCATGGTGACCGGCGGCGGCGCCAACGGCCCCATCCCGATCATGACCAGCGACCTGAACTTCACCGGCAAGGAAAGCTTCATCGACAAGGAAGTGAAGTTCGCCAAGCGCTGGCTGACCAGCAAGGGTGTCATGCTGCAGGAAGAGCAGGGCAATCCGGTGGACGTGGAGTTGGAAAGTTTCTTCGACTGCTGCCGCACCGGCCAGACCCCCAAGGCCAATATGGAAGTCGGCATGGCGGATTCGGTAGCCGTGATCCTGTCCAATATGGCGATGGACGAAGGCCGTAAGGTCTACTTCAACGAGATTGAGAAGATGGGCAAGCCCGGCTCCGTGCCGGTGAAGAAAGGGTAGGACAGGCCGGGGTACCCTCCGGGTCCGCCTGTCTTCCTCAACACGCATTTGTTCCGCAGACAGGCCGGGAGGCCTGTCCTACAACCGGTTGATCAGGCTGGCCACGTAGCCGGCGCCGAAGCCGTTATCGATGTTCACCACCGTGACGTTGCTGGCGCAACTGTTCAACATGCCGAGCAACGCGGCAAGTCCATGAAAGCTGGCCCCGTACCCCACGCTGGTCGGCACGGCGATTACCGGGCACGAGACCAGGCCGCCCACCACGCTGGGGAGCGCGCCTTCCATGCCGGCGCACACCACCACTACGCGCGCCTGGGTCAGGCGTTCGCGGCTGTTCATCAGGCGGTGGATGCCGGCGACTCCAATATCGTGGATGGTATCCACGTCATTGCCCATGATTTCCGCGGTGACCTGGGCTTCCTCCGCCACAGGGATATCGCTGGTGCCGGCGCAAACCACGGCGATGCGACCCTTGCCGTGCACCGTGCGGTCGCGCCAGAAGCGGATGACTCCGGAGAGCGGGAGGTACTCTGCGCCGGGCAATTGCGCGACGACCACGGCGGCGCACTCGCGATCGGCGCGGGTAATCAGCACGTTTTGTGCGTTGGCCAGCAGGCTGCGCGCAATGGCGACCACCTGCTCCGGCGTCTTGCCCTTGGCGAAGATGACTTCCGGCAAGCCGTGACGCAGGGCGCGATGGTGATCCACCTTGGCAAATCCCAGGTCTTCAAACGGCATGTGCCGCATGCGCCCCATGGCTGCCTCGATGTCTACCGCGCCGGTGCGCACCTGCTCGAACAGCGTTCGTAATTGGTCCTGGTCCATGACGCCAGAATATCAGAACGTCCGCGGCGGCCCCTCACCGCCGAATATGTAGGGTTTTCCCACATCTATACAGTATGCAACCAAAGTACTGGGGGCCTTTCTGTAAAGATACGTGACTTTAGAACTATTGTGCTCTATCAGACAAAGCTCCATGATAGAACCCATGAATACAAGCACAGACAGTTCACGTGCTCCAATCGGAGGATCCCCCGAACGTCGGGGTACTAACAGGTTTCCGGTTTGTGAGGACGTACGTTATCGCCTGATTCAGGCCCGGACTGCCAAAATCATCGGCTGTGGCACCACGCTGAACATCGGCAGCGGCGGAATTCTGTTCACCACTGAAGAGAAACTGCCGATTGGGCGCATGGTGGAGTTGAGCGTGAACTGGCCGGCGAGGCTGGATGGCATTTGCCCCCTGCAATTCGTCGCCACGGGCCGCGTGATTCGCTCCGAGGCGCAGCGGGCGGCCGTCCGGATCGAGAGATACGAGTTCAAGACGCGCAGCATGAGCGGCATGATGACTGCGGCGGCCGCCGGATAGACGCGCTTCACTCGTCGCGGTGAACCGTATCGAGGGCGAACGCAGGCAGGCACACCGCAATATATTCGGCGCCATCTGCCCCGGGTGTGCTGTAGCGCACCCACTCGCCGCGGTGTGCGATCACGGCCTGACCCGAGTGAACATCCATCGAGCCTGTGTGATGTTCCACGCGTAGGGTGCCGCGTAATACGACAGTGAATTCGTCGAATTCCGGAGTCTGGCCAGGTTCCTGCCATCCGCCGGGGCTGCGCATGTGGGCGATGCTGGTTTGGCTGGTGGCGGAATTTACACGTCCGACATATTCGTCAATCAGTTTGGGTTTGTTGCCGGCGGACTCTACCCGCGTAGGCTTGGATATGAATGTTGGCACCGTTGCCTCCCCGTATGGAATCATTCTAACAGTCGCGGCAAACCGGCAGATTGGACTTGCCGGATCACAAAGGTCCCCGGTATACTTACAATTTCGCTGAGTACCACGATGACGGCGAGAGACGATTACGATCCACTGGCGCCGCAGCGGGAAGCTGCGTTCTTCTACGGTCTATTCCTACGCGGGCACGACGTGGACACACTCCGGCAGGATATCGACGTGCCGCATCCAATGATCGAGAAGTGGATGAAAGCACGGGACTTTGAGGCCAGCTTCCGGGACAATCTGCGGCGCGTTTGTGCCTATCGCAAACAGGTGCTAGCGATTTTCGACGGGCTGATCCTGAACGAACAGAATCGCCCGCGCCTGCAATAGCAGGGGCGTCGGGGATGGCTCGTCCCCGCTAGAAACTGAACGCCCGCAAGCGGTAGTCGTCGGCTTCCGGCAAGACGGGCTGCGACCAAGGACTTTCCGCCGCGGGCTGCGACCAGGGACTTTCCGCCACGGGCTTCTCTTCCGGTTTTGCGATTCCGGCCCATGCCTCGGAGAGAGTGGATAGCAGGCCGAGAACGTCCGCCAGAGGGGCATCGCTCTGCCGCATATTGGCCTCCAGCAGACGCCGCTGCATATAGTCGTAGAGAAGGGCCAGGCGCTGGCTGATCTCCCCGCCTCGTTCGTGGTCTAGCGCTGTGGCAAGTTCGATCAAAATGGCGCACGCCTGGTTGATCTCTCGCGACCGTTCCGCGATCCGTCCTTCCGCCAGGTGGCGCCGGGCCTCCCGCACCGCTTGGGTGCAGGCCTGGTAGAGCAGGTTCACCAATTCGATGGGGTCCGCCGTCAGCACTCTGCTTTCCAGGTACGCGTCGTGTCCGCTATTCCACATGTTGTTCTCCAAAAGGCTTATCGGCGGTCCAGGCAGCTTCTTTACCGTTCCGGTTTACCGTTCCGGGGTCTCTCACTGGGCGTGCGTGAAAAACCGCGACGGCCGGAAGATCGCTATCCGACAGGCGATCTTCCGGCCGTCGCGGCGCGCGTGCACACCGATAGCCATGGCTCGCGCAACAGCCGCGGGCCGACAATGCGGCAGATGTCCGGCACGGTCGAGCTGCCGCCATCCGCCATCCCCCGTCTCGCGGGCACACGGGTCGCAACCTGATCCTGTTTGATGCCCGGCCCGTCCGGTTCGCCGGCCTGCCCCCGCCCCTACTAGCCCGATTTCTTGAGGTCTTCCGCCAAGCGGAGCACATACTCCTCCGGCACTTGCGAGACCACTTCCCGGGTCTTGCGGTTGATCACCCGAACCACATACCGGTTGGTTTCCGGATCCTTCTGGAAACGCAACTCGTTCTCCGGCCCGAACATTTCCGTGCCGTTAATCGCCTTGACCGCCTGAACCACTTCTCTTTGTTCCGCCGTCTTGTCGACGGTCACCGCAGGCGCTGGCGCATGGACACCCGTCACGCTACGGCTGATTGCGGTTAAATCCATAACGACTCCTTCGCTAGGTTGCCGGCGCCGGGGTTTCCCGCGGCCGGACTTCCACTCGCTTTTCTTATCGGCAGCAAACCGGGGATCTCCAGCTCTCAACATTCCCCCATCGTGTCCGAAGAGATGGGTGAGACTCTCCCGATGGCCAACACCGTCCCCGTGATCGGTATCGAGCCCGACGAACTCGCCTGGATCCGCATGCTGGTTCTGCTGCTGCGGCATCCGGACCCCGTGGTCCCCGAGCTGACCCGCCAGGCTCTGCGCTATCTGGAAGCCGCCGCTTCCAGAAGCGGCGAAGCTCCCTGGGATCGGGACGCCGCGCCGGCCATCAAAAGATAGCCCCCACTCATCTCTCCTCACTCCCACGCCCGCTGGCATCCCGATTCCAGATCGTCCTATCCTAATAATGAGGCGATCATGAATTCCCTTGCCAAAATCCTACTGCCTGTCGATTTTTCCGAACGTAGCGCCCTCGCCGTGCGTTACGCCCGCGAACTTGCCCTCCACTTTCACTCCGAGATGATTCTCGCCCACGTCTTACCGTCCCTGCATTCCGAATTCGGCGTTGAGATCGCCGGCTCCATGCTGGTGGATGTCTACCGCTCGCGCACGCTCCAGGCGGAACGCGAACTGGAAGCCTTTGAACCCGATGCCCTTGCCGGACTCAATGTGCGCCGCCTTTTGCTGCATGGCGACCCCGCTTCCAAAATCGTGGAACTCACCCGCCAGGAACACATCGACCTGATCGCCATGCCTACCCACGGGTACGGACCCTTCCGCCGCTTCATTCTGGGATCCAATACGGCCAAGGTGCTGCATGACGCCGATTGTCCTGTCTGGACCGGCGTTCACATGGAAGAGGCGCGCCCCGTGGCCGCGCCCTTCAGCGAGATTCTGTGCGCCGTCGACCTTGGCCCACAAAGCGCCCGCGCGCTGGGATGGGCCTCCTGGCTGCAGCGGGAGTTCCATGGCCACCTCACCCTGCTGCACGCCATCGCCGGCCACGCCGAGCCGCCCGGCGAACCCGACCTCGCGTGGCGCAGCGGAATTCGCGAGATCGCCGAAGAAGAACTGCTCCGCCTGCAGCGCGCGGTCGGCGCCGAGGCGGATCTGGTGCTGGAAGTCGGCGAGGCGTCGCGCGTCATCTGTGCGGCTGCCGCGCGGGTGGGCGCCGGCACGGTCGTCATCGGCCGCGGCAGCGCCGCCGGCGATTTCGGCCGCCTGCGCACCAACTCCTACGCCATCATCCGCCAGTCCCCCTGCCCGGTGGTCAGCGTGTAGTTTGGCAGGACAGACCATCGCCGTTTGTGGCCTGTTGGGATGGGCCAGGTAAAATTTGACAGACGACACAAGGCGATCGTCTGTCCCACCGTGATAAATTGCTTTTAGTGACCCCCCGCACCCTGTACCAGGTTCTCGAAGAGACTGCGCGCGTCCACGGCGACGCTCCCGCCCTCCGCCAACCCGCGCCTGACGGCTCCTATACGGTCTATTCCTGGAACCAGTACAAGCGAGCCGCCGAGGAAATCGCCGCCGGTCTGCGCAATCTCGGCATCGCCAAAGGCGACATCGTCGCCCTCAACTCCGAAACCCGCCTGGAGTTCTACCTGGCCGATCTCGGCATCCTCACCAACGGCTCGATCGCCGCCGCCATGTACCCGAGCTATCCGGCGCCCGACCTGGTGCGCACCATCCAGGCTTCCGGCGCGCGGGCCGTCTTCGTGGAAGACGCGAAGACGTACAAGCCCCTGCGCGCCGCCCCCGTCGCCTTTTGGATTTTGCTCACCGGCGAAGCCGAGGGCGCCATTACCCTGGAGGCGCTGCGGGGGATAGGGCGCGACGCGCTCGCCCGGGACGCCGGATTGCTCGCCCGCATACGCAGCGGCGTATCGCCCTCCGATACGGCCATCCTCTACCTGACCAGCGGCGCCACCGGCGAACCTAAGATGGCGCTGGTCACCCACCAGTCGGTAGTCGCCAACATCGATATGGGCCCCGCCGCCCTCCCCCTCGGGCCGAAGGATTCCACCGTGGTTTTTCTACCCTCGGCCCACATCGCGCAGCGCGTCGTCATGGAGTTTCTTCCCATGCGCTGCGGCATGCCGGTCACCTTCTTCGAGAGCCTGCTGAAGCTTCCCCAGGATATACGCAAGGTGCGGCCCACCATCCTGCTGGCCCCGCCGCGCATGTGGGAGCGCATCTACTCCACCATCTGCACGGAGCTTCGCAAGCGCCCTGCCGGCATCCGCAAAGCGTTCTATGGAGCGCTCGGCATGGGACTCGCGGCCGCGCGCTACCGCCGCGAGGATAAACCGGTGCCGGCGCGCATCCGCCTGCCGCTGGCCCTGGCGGACCGCCTCTTCTTCCGCAAAGTGCGCGGGCGCTTCGGAGGCCGCCTGCGCATCGCCGCCAGCGGGGCGGCCCCCCTCAGCAAAGACCTCGGCGAGTTTTACGAAGCCATCGGCATGCCNNGAAGGCGGCGTGGTCTCGCTCAATCCCGGAGAGCACCCGAAGCCGGGCAGCATCGGCAGGCCGCTGGGCGGGGTGGAGATCACCTTCAGCGAGGACAACGAGATCCTCGTCAAGAGCCCGTGTCTCTTCTCCGGCTACCTGAACGACCCCGTGACCACCGCCGAGGTCCTGCGCGACGG
>PMTR01000091.1 GCA_003167255.1 Bryobacterales bacterium | reverse complement strand
TTTAACCCCCCTGCCCCACTATTGGCGCGCGTACGGGCAGCCATTTCGGCCTGGTGCATCATAGCCACGGCGCTCTGCGTTCGCGCAGAGGGGCCTGCGGCGCCGGCCTATCCCTCCCCTATCGAAATGGTGGTGTCGGCCAACGGAAGCCGCTTATACGTGGTGTGCGAGGGGACCAACGAAGTCGTGGAAGTCGATCCCGTTGCGGGCTCGGCGCTGCGGCGCGTCCGCGTAGGCCAGCATCCGAAAAGCATCTCGCTTTCCGCCGATGGCCGATCCTTGTACGTCGCGAATTCGTGGAGCGACACGGTATCGGCAATCGACGTGGCATCCCTGAAGGTGGTGCGGGAATTGCCCGCGGGCTACGAGCCCAACGCCGCCGTGGCCGATGCGGAAGGCCGCTTCCTGTACGTGGCGAATCGCATCGGCAACGACGTTTCGGTGATCGATCTGGCTCGCGGTGTGGAGACCAAGCGCCTGCTGGCGGGCCGCGGCGCTGCCTACCTGTCCCTTTCGCCGGATGGCCGGCGCATCTATTGCACGCATATCTACCCGCAGCCCGGGGCGTTCCGCACGCCGTCCGAATCGGAAGTGACGGTGATCGATACGCACCGGCAAATGGTGGTGGAGCGCGAGCGGTTGCACAACGCCGCCGGCACCTTCCATGTGGCGGCCGCGGACCATGGCCGGCTGGTATTCGCGGCCCAGATGCGGCCCAAGAACCTCATCCCGCTGGCGCACGTGGAGCACGGATGGGTGATCGGGAATTCGCTGTCGGTGTTCGGCGCGGCGATCGGCGAGGTGGTGCAGGTCCCCATTGACGAGTTGGACCGCTACTACACTCCTCCGTTCGGCCTGGCGATTTCCCCGGGCGACCAGCAACTATTCGTCAGCACCACCGGGTCGGATAGTGTGACCGTCATTGAGATTCCGAAACTGCTGGCGTTCATACGGGCAGCCAGCCCCGATGACCGGCGCAACATGGCGAACGATCTCTCGGCCTCGGCCAACTACGTTTCGGCGCGCATCCCCGTGGGTCGCGCCCCCAAGGGCCTGGCTCTCTCGCCGGACGGCAAGCGGCTCTTCGTGGCCAACCGGACCGACGACACCATCTCCGTGGTCGATACCGCGGCGCGCCGCGTGGCCTCCACCATTTCGCTCGGCCGGCCCGTGAAGCTCACCGCCGAGCGCCGTGGCGAGCGCCTGTTCTTTTCCGCCCGGTTTGCCTTCCAGGGCCACTTCGGGTGCGCCAACTGTCACATTGAGGCGACCATAGACGGATTGAACTGGGACCTGGAGCCGGATGGTTTCGGCGTGGATATTGTCGAGAACCGCTTGCTGGAAGACATCGCCGATACCGGGCCGTTCAAATGGAATGGAAGCAACCCGGATCTGGAAACGGAATGCGGCCCGCGGACCGAGAAGTACTTCTACCGCGCCCAGAGTTACTCAAAGGATGAATTGGCCGACCTGGTGAGCTTCGTCAAGTCGATTCCAATGCGGCCCAACCGCTACCTCAGGAAGGACGGGGAACTGACCGCGCAGCAGGAGCGCGGTTTAGCCATTTTCGAGCGCGCGCGATCCAAAAATGGAATGCCGATTGACGATATCAACCGGTGCTCCACCTGTCATATGGGCCCGCATCACACCAGCCAGGAGTTGGCGGATGTAGGGACCGGGAAGCCCACCGACCGGTCGCCGCTGATTGACGTACCCCAGTTGGACAACGTGGCGCTCTCCGCGCCCTACCTGCACGACGGCTCCGCCCGCACGCTGGAAGAGATCTGGACGGTCTTTAACCAATACGATCGGCACGGCGTGACTAACGACCTTAGCAAAGACGAGTTGAACGACCTGATTGAATACCTGAAGATTCTATGAATATGCGGCTGACCTGCTTTTCTCACAGATGGCTCAATCAAGTGGCGCACGCACTCGTGCGTGCCGTGTCGAGACTCGTCTCGACACCCTGGTGGCATACGGACACTCTGTCGTCGCCGAGCGTCGGCATGAGTGCCGACGCGGCACGCACGAGTGCGTGCGCCACTCCATCACCGCCGAACGTCTGTGAGAAATGCCGGCTAGTGATATCCATCCTCTTCGCGACACTCTTCGCGACCCTGGCATGGGCAGGCGCCCCCGAGATGCCGCAGTTCCGGTGGGAGAACTTCACCACGGAAAACGGATTGCCGGACAACCATGTGTTTCAGGTGAAGGTGGACGGCAATCGGGTGTGGGCGGCCACTGAAAATGGTCTGGCTCTGTACCAGAACGGCCGCTGGAAAGTGTACGGCACTGCCGACGGGCTGGCCCATCGCGCCGTGCTTTTCGTCGACGTGGACCCACGCACCGGCGACGTCTGGGCCGCCACCATGGGCGGGTTAAGCCGGTTCTCGGCAGGACGATTCGACAATTACACCCAGCTCAACAGCGGTCTGCCCAATGACGTGGTGTACGGTGTGGCCGTGCAAGGCGACGCCGTATGGGTCGCCACGGCGGCGGGTGGCGGCCGCCTCGACATCAAGACCGGTCAATGGAGACACTTCAACGAGCGCAACACACCCATGTATGAGATCTGGACCTACGCCGTCACCGCCGGCGCCGAAAAGGTCTACTACGCGGTCTGGGGTGGCGGCGTGCTCGAGTACGACGTGAAGACCGGCCGATGGAAAGACTACAACGACCCCGACGGCGAAACCGAAGTGGTGGTGCTCAAAGACCAGGGACTGATTCATGAGATCACCACTTCCGTAAGCTGGGCCGAGAAGGATCACGTCCTGTGGGTGGCCACTTACTTCGGCGCGAGCCGCTACGACGGGCGCTACTGGAAGAACTTCCTCGACAAGGATAGCGGCCTCCCCAGCAATTTCCTGAACCAGGTGAAAGCCGTGGACGGCACGCGCGCCTGGTTCGCCACGGATAAAGGCCTGGCATATTACGACGGCGCGAGTTGGGCGGTCTACCGGCCGGCACTGGACAGCCACGCGCCGGAAATGACGGTACGCGACGCGCAGGGCGCCATCACGCACGTTCCCACCGCGACGGCTCCCGCGCACAATTACATCCTGGGACTGGACTTTGATGGCGATGACCTCTGGGTGGCCACCGCGCACGGGCTGAGCCACGGAATTCGGATAAAGAAAAAGGAGACAGGCAAATGATGAACATATCGGAAGCGCTGGCCGAAGCCATGGGCGCCGCGACCCTTGAAAAGAGGTCGGTGCGCGCGCCGCGGGCACTCAACGAAGCCTACGATTACGAGCGCCCCAGCTCGTTTTCCCGGGGCTTGCGCCTGGACTTCGGCAACATCGCGGTACTCCTGATTTCCGGAACCGCCTCTATCGGTGCCCACGGCGAAACGCTGCACGAAGGCGATTTCCGCGCCCAGCTCCGCCGCACGTTTGCTAACATTACGGCCTTGCTGGAATCGGAAGGAGCGAGCTGGCAGGATATCGTGCGAACCACCTGTTATCTGCGCGACATCGAGCGCGATTACGCCGCGTTCAATGAGGAGCGGTCGGCTTTCTATCGGGCGCAGGAACTCGATCCGCTGCCGGCATCGACGGGAATCCAGGCGATCTTGTGCCGTCCGGACCTGCTGGTGGAGATCGAAGCGATTGCGCTCTTCCGCACCGCGACGGAAGCAAAGGAGTAGAAATGCCACTAGCCATCCGGCGCCTGCTGTTGGCCGCGGCCCTCGCCGCGGCGTTGCGAGCCCAGGCTTCGAGCGGCTGTGCCTGCGGCGCCGATCCGCCCGGCCCGCCGCGGAATCGCGAAGTCCGTCCCTACGCCGGCACACCCGAGGACATGCGTCCTTACGGCAACTTCACCGTGCCCTACTATGAGAACTATCAGAAGCAGGTGGAGTACAACGGCGCCGCGCGGGACGCGGTCACCCTCAAACCTCAGGACGTCGATGAGGTGCGGATCGGCTTTCTGGGACCCGTCGAAAACCATCCCGACGAAGCCCTCGGCAAGATGATGCTCAACGGCGCGCTGCTGGCCATCGAAGAGGCCAATGCGCGCGGCGGTTACGGCGGCAAGCCATTCCGGCTCATGGTGCACAACGACGCGGCGCTCTGGGGCGCGTCCAGCAATGAGATCGTCAAAATGACTTACGACGAAAAGGTCTGGGCCATGCTGGGATCCATCAGCGCCGATTCCACGCACATCGCGCTGCGCGTGAGCCTCAAGGCCGAAGTGCCCATCGTGAACTCCGCGGCGACCGACCCCACCATTCCCGAGACCATCATCCCCTGGTACCTGACTACCATTCAGGACGACCGGGTGCAGTCCTACACGCTGGCGCGACGCATCTACACCGATCTCGGCCTGACCCGAGTGGCGCTGCTGCGCGTCAACGACCGCTACGGCCGCTTCGGCGTGCTCAAGTTCAAGGACGCGGCGCGGCGGCTGGGCCATCCAGTCACCATCGAACAGAAATTCCTCCCCGGCTCGATCGATTTCCGGCGAGCGCTGGGGATTATCGCCGATTCCGATGCCGAAGCGATCGTGGTCTGGGGAGACCAGGCGCCCACCGCCGCCATCCTCAAGCAGATGCGCGAACTGGGCATGAAGCAGCGGGTTTTCGGCAGCTTCCGTACCATCGGCGACGCGATGCTGGCATCGGCGGGAGTTGCCGCCGAGGGAATGGAGGCGGTGTTTCCGTTCGATCCGAGCCGCGACGACCCGGCCTGGGCCGGCTTCCGCACCCGTTTCGCCAGGCGATTCGACCGGCAGCCGGAGGTGTTTGCGTCGCTGGCCTTCGACACCATGAATATCTTGCTTGAAGCCGTCTGCCGCGCCGGTTTGAACCGCGGGCGCATCCGCGACGCCCTTGCCGGCCGGGAAGGCTACAAGGGGGTCACCGGTGAAATGGTGTTCGATCCCAACTCCAAGAATACCGTCGCCATGTACCTGGCCACGGTCCGCAACGGCGCCATCGAGTACCGGCGTTATGGGATGGAGAAACCCTACGCAAGGGTGGGCGAAGGCGGCGTGGCCTACGCTGGCCCGCCGTTGGCAGATGCGGGAAGCGGTCCGCAGCGCTTCGTGGTTTTTGGCCCCGGGGCGGATCGAGTGGCCTCTTCACCGGAAGTGCGCGCCGCACTCGAACCTCTGGGCGGACGCTATCTGCTCGCGGCCGTGGATGCGGAGAAGCCGTGGGGACAGGCGTCCACGGAGTTGGTGGAACTGCTCTACCAGGGGAGTGCCCTGGGCATCATCGCGGTGGGCCGGAACGCCAGCCATCTGGCGGAACAACTGGCTGCCAAGACGTTCGTCCCGGTGATTGCAATTTCATCCGACGCCAGCCTTACGGCGGTGAATCTCCCCTGGATATTTCGCCTGCCCGTTGACACAGCGCTGGAGCAGGCCGTACGAACCATGACGGCCGCGGCGGAAAAGGCCGGCCCCAACCGGGGCCGCTTGCGCGATGAGCTGGCCGCGAGCGGGCGGTTCGACGCGCGGGGGGAGCCCAGGTAGCACCCAACTTGTTGGCAAGGCGCCCGGCCGCTTCCGTTTCTGGGAGAATTCGCCTCATGGGCGGCGTTTTACATCCCGAAATCGGGAATTTCTGAGCGCTTTATCCGGTAAATCCCCTCCCCCAAGTAAGCTATTGACTTTGCCGAGAATTTAGTTTGACTCCCGCACATTCTTGCCGTATACTCCCCGAAGATGTCGGTTCATGTAAACGCTGGCATCCGTCAGGGTGAGGAAGGTCGTACGGTAGGTAGCATGTTCGTACCTGTCTCGGAATCTCGCAACGTGCTCAGGTCGGCGTTGGCCACCACGCGCGTTGGGTTTGCGACCGACGTTTGGGGCCAGGCTCTGGAAGGATTCTCCGGGGCTGCGAGAGGCCGGCAGGCTGCCGTCGTCCCGAACGCTAAGTTGAAACTGCTCAACTGGGGACATGCCAATACCGTACAAGAAACCTCCACAGAATCCAACATTTTCAGCCACCGAGCGCGGCATTCGGGTCCTCCTGCCGCCGCGGCAATCTCAAAACCGACGAGTTCTCGAACAGTGCTTCAAGAGTCGTTAAGTGCACGGTTAGTTTCGCTTAGCCCAGAGAAAGAGGAGAGGTAATTTTCATGGAATTTCAGAAGATAGCCAAGTCCATTTGCCTGATGCTGTTTGTAATCGCTTGCACGTATGCTCAAACGGTTACCGGTTCGCTGGTCGGCACTGTCGTCGATCCGGCGGGTTCGGTCATTCCGGGTGTGAAGATCACACTGACGAATCAAGGAACTGCTGCCGGCATGGCGGCGACAGCCGACAGTGCGGGACTCTTCCGATTCCCCAACCTCAATCCTGGCACCTACAGCGTTACCGTCCAGGCCGCGGGTTTTAAGACTCGCTTGGAACGGGATATTCCTGTCGGCCTCAGCGAGAACCGCGACTTGGGGCGCTTGAGCCTCGAGATCGGCAACGTCAAGGACGAGGTCACGGTGACGGCCGAGGCGACGCCGGTCCAGACCTCCAGCTCTGAACGGTCCTCCGTCATTGACGTCAACCAGCTCAACAACACGACCGCCGTAGGCCGCGAGTTGATGAGCTACATGCGCATGCTTCCAGGCGTGGTGGACACCACTGTCGCGCGAAATGCAACCGGTGGAAGCGTCCTGGGTGGCCTTACCTTCAACGGCAGCACCGGTCTCACGGGTTTCATGGTGGACGGCGTCGCCGATATGGACACCGGGTGCAGCAATTGTTTTACTCACTTCGAGCCGAACATCGACTCCATCGGCGAAGTCAAGGTTATGACTTCCAACTACCAGGCCGAATTCGGCCGCAATGCGGGCGGCGCCATCAGCGTCGTTACCAAGAGCGGGACACAGGAGTTCCACGGCTCCGGCTGGTGGACCCACCGGCATGAGGACTTGAACGCCAACGATTTTTTCAATAACATCACCGGCCTGCCCCGCAGCCGTTACCGGTTTAACATTGCCGGCTGGAGCCTCGGCGGCCCGGTATTCATTCCGAAACACTTCAATACCAGCAAGACCAAGTTGTTCTTCTTCGCTTCGCAGGAGTATACGCGACAGCTTGTGAACTCCGGCAACCAGTTCCGGAGCATGCCGACGGCGGCGGAGCGCACGGGAGATTTTTCACACAGCGTGAACGGTTCCAACGCGCTCATCGTGGTCAACGATCCATTGAACCTTAACTCTGCCGGCGCCGCGACCCCATTTCCAAACAACATCGTCCCCCAAAACCGGATCAACGGCTGGGGCCAGGCGATGCTCAATTTCTTCCCGCTTCCGAATTACACGTTCCCGCAGGGAACCGCTCAGTACCTGCAGGACAACTACCAGGCGGCGGGCAGCGCCGGGCATCCCCGTCGCAACGATATCGTCCGTCTGGACATGATTATCAATTCGAAGCTGAACGGTTATCTCCGCTGGGGCCACGATGCCGACGACTGGATTGAAATCTTTCAGAGTTCGCAGTTTCTGGTAGGTCCCACGGGGAACCTCACCCAGGATCACCCGGCCCCCGGCCACGGCATCTTGGGCTCGGTCAACTATGTCTTCAGCCCGACCCTGGTCAACCAGTTCACATACAGCAAGACCCTCAATCACTGGTCCTGGTTTGAAGTGGATCCCGCGGCGGTTAACCGGTCCGTGCTGAACGGCACCACGGGCACCCCGCAATCGGGGCAACCCCTGCCCAGCCTGTTCCCCCTCCACACGGTTGGTCCCGGTATCGGCGGCAACCAGCTCGTCGAGGGTCCCGCCAACGCATCGAATGGATACTCGAACTATATGCCTGGCTTGGGTTTCGGGGGCCAAACCCCGAACCAGCCCTCCTATGGCAACGGCAATCCGGAATACTCCAACAACAACATCATCGATACCGCCACGGACAACATCAGCAAGGTGTGGGGCCAGCATAGCCTGAAGGCCGGAGTCTACGCCGAGTTCAACCGCAAAGTCCAGCCGTGCGGCTCCTCGGGATGCAACGGCTACGTCGGCAGCTACAGCTTCAATACGGATGCCAACAATCCCCTCAACACCAACGATGGATTCGCCAATGCTCTGCTGGGCTACTACGACACCTACAACGAGTGGACCGCCAAAATCATCGTGAATGACACGTTCTGGAACATTGAGTTTTACATCCAGGACAACTGGCGCATCACCAAGAGACTGACCCTCGACTATGGCATCCGCTTCTACCACCAGACGCCAGAAGTGGACAAGCAGCCTGGGAACCAGTTCGCTTATTTCGACCCCTCTACATACGTCAAGTCAGCGGCTCCGAGGTATTATGTCCCGGCCCTGGTGGGTGGAAAGCGCGTGGCCCAGGATCCGGCTACCGGTGCGACCGCGGGCATCGGCGCGATTGGACTGTTCGTCCCCAATAGCGGCAACCCTGCCGATGGATTTGTCACGGCGGGCTCGAACGGCGTCCCGTGGAACACCTACAACACTAGTTCCATCGCTTTTGCTCCCCGTCTGGGTTTTGCGTATGACCTGTTCGGAAATGGCAAGACCGCCATCCGCGGCGGCGTCGGTGTGTTCTTCGACCGGTTGGACGGCAATGAAGTGTATAGCATGGCCAGCAACCCTCCCGTCGTGTACGCGCCTACCGCATACTATGGCCAGCTCACCAATTTGGCCAGCGCGGGCGGACTCCTCGGACCCCAAACCATCACGCAATGGTCCGGCCACACCAGGCTGCCCCAGGTTCGCAGCGCCAGCTTTGGCGTGCAGCAGGCCATTGGCTTCGGCACGGTGCTGGACGTCTCTTATCAAGGCACCTTCGGCCTGAACCGCAACGTGTATGAGAACTTCAATACGATTCCGATCGGCGCCGACTTTTTGCCGCAGAACATCGATCCGACTGTATCCGGCAACAAGCCGGTGACGGCTGCTTTGGAGCGGTGGATCTATCCGAGTCTGGGCACCTTGAATAAGTTCGTATTCAACGGCCTGTCGAGTTACAGCGGGTTGCAGGCACAACTCCGCAAACGCTTATCACGCGGCCTGCTCTTCGGCGCGTCTTATTCCTGGTCGCGCGCCATGCAGCTTCTGTCTTTCGACCCGCTGGTGGCCAACAACTACGCGCGCAATTACGGGCCGCAGGGTATCGACCGGCGCCAGACGCTGGGTATCAACTACTCTTACGATATTCCGAAACCGGGACAGGCGTTACACAACAAATTGCTCACCATCGTCGCGGATGGCTGGCAGATTTCGGGTATCACGACCGCCAACAGTGGAGCCCCGTTCACCCCGGGTTTCAGCACCACCAACGCCGAGGATATTACGGGGTCCACCAATGAGGGAGCCCGCATTAACGTCATCGGTAACCCTCTCGCGAATATTCCCACGAATCCGGCATGGCCCAATGGCAAACTGGCCTTCAATCCCGCGGCGTTTGCAGTACCCGCCATCGGGACCATCGGAAATGCCGGTGGTGGAGCCGGCATCCTGTACGGTCCGGGCTGGATCAACTTCGACGCGTCGCTCTCCCGATCGATTCCGATCGGCAGCGATAGGCGTCAGCTCAAGCTGCGGGTGGAGGCGTTCAACCTCTTCAACCATACGGAGTTCAGCGGCGTCGCCACGGGGTTCGCTTTCAATCCCACCCTCGCCGGGAGCCCCAACACCACGGCCAACACCGGGCAGTACACCGGTGACAGAGGTCCGCGTGTTCTGTCCCTCGAATTGCGGTTCCAGTTCTGAGGCTGGATAAATCCTGAACCGCCGTTAGTTGAAGCCGGTATCCGTTACGCGGATGCCGGCTTCGCTTTTTTGCAGTCCGGATATGAGCGCGGACCGGGGACGTATAATTTGAGTTGTTACACTGGATCTCGATGGGCCGCTCAGTCCTGCATCCCGCCTCACTAATTGCGGCCTTGTTGCTCTGCACTTCGGCGAGCCGGGCCGCCGGGCAGGACGCCGCCGTCCAATCCGCGGCAGCCGCAATGGCGCGGGGCGATTTCCAGTCAGCCGAAAAAACCCTTCGCGCCGAACTCGAAGCGCATCCCGGCGATTCGTGGGCGCAAAGCCTTCTCGGCGTTGCGCTCGACAATCAGAAGAGACTCCCCGAAGCGGAGGAGTTCCATCGCCGGGCGGTCGCGGCGTCTCCCCGCTCGGCGGAGATTCTCAACAACTACGGAACCCATCAGTGGACGGCCGGGCAATTCGACAAAGCCGAAACCAGTTTCGCCGCCGCGCTGGCCGCCGCTCCATCGTATTTCAACGTGCTTTTTAACCTGGGCGTGATGGCTACTTATACCGGCCATTACGAGCGGGCCCACGAGGTGCTCGAGTCGGCCCTGCGGCAGCAGCCGCAAAACGTGGACGTGCTCTACCGCCTGGCGTTCGTCGAGGAGGCAACCAGGCAATGGGAGCCTGCGGTAACACGGCTGGCCCAGGCGCAAAAGCTGGATCCGCGCCGTGCCGACGTTCAGAAATTGCTGGCCGTCACCACCACCGAGTTAGGCGCGCTGGACGATGCGTCGGCTGCCTGGGACCGCTATCTGAAACTCGAGCCGAACGACGACGTTGCCCGCCGGGAGCGCGCTTATACGGCGGCCAGAATGGGGAAACTCGAGCAAGCTATCGCTGAACTCGACTGGTATCTCTCGCGGCATCCGGATGACCCGGTGGGGCATTACGAACTGGCCCAGGCCGAGCGCACCGTCGATATGGTTCAGGCGCTGGCGCACCTGGACCAGGCTCTGGCGCTCAAATCGGATTACATGGCTGCCCGGGCGGCGCGCGGCAGCCTCTACTATCAGGAAGGAAAACCGGAGTCTGCGCTGGCGGACCTGGAACTTGTGGCGTCCCAGCAGCCGGACGACGCCGCGAACCTGGATCGTCTGGGACAAACCTATCAGGCCTTGGACCGCCCGGCCGACGCGGTCCGGGTTCTGCGCAGGGCCGCCGCGCTGACTCCGGAGAACTCCGCGACGGTACTTCATTTTGCCCGCGCGCTGGCCGATGGAGGGCAGACCGAAGAGTCCAAAGTGGTGATGGACCGCTTCCGGCAATTGGGCCCGGAGCAGAAGAAAAATGTGCCTGCCGGTCTGGTGGAGTACTTGAGCCTGACGCCCGGGCAGAGACATGCCGATTACCAGGCACGCGTCGAGAAGGCCATCCACGATCACCCGGAGGATCCGGCGGCACAGGTGGACTACCTGAAATTAATGATCGAGGACGGCCTTGCGGACCAGGTGGCAACCGCTGCCAGGCGGATCGCCGCCCTGAAACCCGCCGCGGCCGTGCTTGCCGACGCGGGGCACGCGCTACTTGCGTCGAATCACTACGCACTCGCCAGGGACCTGTTGCAGCAGGCCGCCTCGGCCGGTCCGCGCGCGGGCGATGTGGAACTCAATCTGGCCATCGCGACCTTCCACGCCACGGGTGCGAAAGCCGGACTCGATCTGATGGATCGCCTGCCGGAATCCGAGCGGAGCGGCGATTATTCGCTCGCGCGCGCACAGATGCTGGACGCATCCGGCAAGCTTGAGGAGGCGGCGTCGGCCATCGACCATGCACTACACGCGGCCCCCGAGCGGCCCGATTTATACCGGCAGGCAGTGGCGCTCCTGGCGAAGCGGGGCCGGGCATCCGAAGCGCTGCGGGTGATCGAGGAGGGGGCCCGCATCCTGCCGGAGGACCGCGAGATCCTGCTGCTGAAAGCCACCACTCTCGAATTCGCCAGCCGCCCCGACGATGCCGGGAGTTTGCTGGCTGAGGTGCAGAATCGCTGGCCGGAATGGCCCAGCGTCTGGTTGGCGCACGGGATCGTTCTGGCGGCTCATCAACACTACGAAGAGGCGCGACAGGCGTTGGAGACGGCGGCCGCACTGGGCGCGCGCAGTCCCGAGACGTACTACTTTCTGGCCGACTGCGCGCTTCGCGTGGGGCGGAAAGATAACGCCGAGACGCTCATCAAGCAAGCCCTCAAGCTTTCGCCCGAAGACCCGTGGATACAGGCTCTCGCGGGCCGCATCGCCATGGAGAGAGGCGAATACCAACTTGCCATGGAGCGCGAGCGCGCGGCTATCCGCCAGCGTCCCCGCTTTGTCGAGGCGCACAACAGCCTGGCTCGGGCTTATGCAGCGCTCGGCCGGAAACAGGAAGCCGACGCCGAACTGGAGATGGTCAAGACGATGCAGAAAGCCTCGTCGAATGATGAGCCCCCGTATCTGGGCAGACTTTTCCAGGGGAGCCTGCTGGAAACAACGCCGCCCCGCGATTGGTAGCGCACCCAATTCAGAAGCACTCACTACCGGCGAGAGGGAAAGTGGATATCCTGAGGGGATGACGCGCAGACAAGCTTTGGCGCTGCCCTTGCAAGCGCTTGCTTTGACCGGCGTCCGGGCCAGTGCACAGCAGCTTCGCGGAATGGCTTCGCGAGGTGTCAAAGCTGTTCCCCGCGGTAAACTCTCCGGGCTGCCGTTCCACGCGCATTTCGTCAACGTGGCCCAAAGCGCCGGCCTGCGCGCGCCCGTGATCTATGGCGACGTCAAGACTAACGACTACATTCTCGACTCCATGGGATGCGGCGTGGCATTCCTCGACTACGACAACGACGGGTGGCAGGATATCGTGGTGCTGACCGGGCGCCGCCGGCAGACCACCCCGCAAGAGGCCGTCATCCGCTTGTATAAGAACAACCGCGACGGCACGTTCTCCGATGTCACCGCGAAGTCCGGCCTGGGCCGCAGCGTCTGGGCACTCGGCATTACGGTGGGTGACTATGACAATGACGGCTTCGACGACCTCTTTATTACCTGCTGGGGCCAGAACATCCTGTTTCACAACAACGGCGACGGCACTTTCTCGGATGTGACCGCGAAGGCCGGGCTGATTCATCCGGGCACGCGCTATGGCACGGGCTGCACGTGGATCGATTACGATCGCGATGGCAGGTTGGATCTTTTCGTCTCGCACTACGTCGTGTACGACCAGGACAAGATACCGATTCGCGGGAAGGATCCAGGCTGCAACTACACCGGCGTTCCGGTCTACTGCGGTCCGGCCGGACTTCCGCAGGAGCCTTGCCGCCTTTACCACAACAACGGGGACGGGACCTTCACCGACGTCAGCCAGAAGTCCGGTATCGCCGCCGTCAAGCCGGGCTATCCCCTGACTGCCGCGGCGGCCGACTTCGACGGCGACGGCTGGCCCGACATCTACGTGGCATGCGACACCTCGCCCAGCCTGCTGTTCCGAAACAATCACGACGGCACTTTTACGGAGTGTGGTCTCGAGAGCGGCGTTTCGTTGAGCGAGGACGGCCAGGAGCAGGCGGGGATGGGGCTGGGCATCGGCGATTTCGATCCGGACGGGTACCTCGACATCCTCAAAACGCATTTCCGCGGCGACACGCCGGTTCTCTACCGCAACAACGGGAAGGGCAATTTCCGGGACGTGACGCTTCGGGCCGGCCTGGGAGTGGAAACCCGTTTCGTGTGCTGGGGCGCCGGAATTGTGGACCTCGACAACGATGGCCTGCCGGAGCTCTTCTGCACCACCGGCATGGTCTATCCGGAGGTGGAGCAGAAACTGCCCGATGCTCCTTACAAAACGCCCAACGTCGTCTTTCGCAATTTAGGCGGAGGCAAGTTCGAAGAACTGCTGGATGAGGCTGGCCCCGCCATTGCCGAAGTTCATTCGAGCCGCGGAGTGGCTTTCGGCGACTTCGACAACGATGGCGACATCGACATCCTCATCATGAACATGAATGAGCCGCCATCGCTGCTCCGCAATGACATGAGCGGCGGCAATCACTGGCTCAAGGTGCTGCTTGCCGGCGTCGCTTCGAACCGAAGCGCCATCGGCGCGCAGGTGGTAGCTGTATACGGCGACCGCAGGCAGGCGCAGGGGGTGCTGGCGCAGTCTTCTTACCTTTCGGTAAACGACCGCAGGCTGCATTTCGGGCTTGGTCAAGAGACCACCGCGAGCCTGGAGATCCGCTGGCCCAACGGAGGGCAGGAGAAGATCGCCGACGTGAAGGCCGATCAGTTGGTGGTGATACGCGAGGGCTCCGGCATCATTCGTACCGACCGCTTCTCCGCCGCGCCGAAAGCGCAGCCGGCGAAGCAGATCTAGTTAGGAGTTAGAAGCTAGAAGCTAGAAGCTAGGAGTTAGAAGTCAGGAATTAGGAATTCACCGCAGAGACGCGGAGACGCGGAGAGAAGACACTTGTGGCGTGAGAATGTGGAAAGAGAAAGATGGCGTTGCGGCGGCCGGGGCTCTCGGACTTTTCGCCGGGCGTGTCTCCGGATTCTCTCGGACCCTATTACGGGGCGGCCGCCAATGATTTGAACCGCATCTTCAGGGTTGACG
>PMTR01000033.1 GCA_003167255.1 Bryobacterales bacterium | reverse complement strand
GAATTGGGGAGCGTGGCGCCATCCAGCGTCATCAACCTTGAAGATGCGGTTCAAATCATTGGCGGCCGCCCCGTAATAGGGTCCGAGAGAATCCGGAGACACGCCCGGCGAAAAGTCCGAGAGCCCCGGCCGCCGCAACGCTATATTCTTCCCCACACATACGCCACAACTGTTTTCATTTTTCCGGTGGGGAGGCGGTGCCGCCTGCCATTCTGCCTCCTGCCTTCTAACTTCTAACTTCCTCAACTTCTAACTCCTGACTCCCATATCCCGCAGGGACATCAAGAACACCTTCCCGGTTATCTGGGCCATGCCGACGGCGAGTGAGACGGCGCCGCCGGTGCGCCCCGCCAGGCACGGCCGGAGTCCTATCCATCAAGAACATCTTGTGGCCACTTACGTCCAAGCGCGGGCAGGTATTCACCGGCTACCTGGATTCGATATTGATGGGCATCTTCATCGTGGGCGTGGTTCTGGTGGTCTTCGGCGCAGCCCGGCGCTGGATTGCCGTTTTGAATGGCGCCGAGCCACCCGCCGAAGCCTATGCCCGCCCGTCACAGCCGGCAACCAGATCAAGATGGGTTGCTGCTAATCGATCGTGGGGCGGGCAATCCTGCCTGGCAATCCTGCCCGCAGCCTGGATAGGCTGCCCCACAGCGGCTATAATCAATCCGATGGCACAGTCTGAAATTACGCGCCGGGTGTTCGTCGGAGCAATGACAGCACTGGGGCTCTCCGCCGCGGACGATGGCTGGGTGGAGCTCTTTGATGGACGCAGTCTCGAAGGATGGCGGCCGAGCGAAAACAAAAGTTCCTGGAAAGTGGTGGAGGGGCAACTGGCGGCTGAAGGGCCAAGGTCGCACCTGTTCTATACAGGGCCCGTACACGGCGCGGATTTCCGCAACTTCGAGCTTGAGGTGGAAGTGCTGACGCGGCCCGCGTGCAACTCGGGAGTCTACTTCCATACGGCGTATCAGGAGAGCGGTTTCCCGAACAAGGGCTTCGAAATCCAGATCGACAACACGTTCACGGGCGAGGGCAGTTACCGCGAGCGTAAGAAGACCGGGTCGCTTTACGGACTGCGGAATATATATAAGCAGTTTGTGCCGGACGATCAGTGGTTCAAGATTCATGCTGCGGTGCGCGGCAAGAATGTGCAGATCCGGCTCAACGGAATGCTGGTGGTGGATTACACGGAGCCTGTGCCGCCGGTGATTCCGGACGGACCCGAGACAGGCCGTTTTCTGGACCACGGCACGTTCGCGCTGCAGTGTCACAATGACGGCTCCCGGGCGCGATTCCGCAGCGTTCGAGTACGGCCGCTGGCGGACGATGCGCCCACGCCGGGCGGGCCCGCGCCGGCGGCGGACCAGGTCTTCCGGCAGATTATCAACCAGGGCCGTCACAACATTCCCATGGCGGATTTTCACGTCCATCTGAAAGGCGGGCTGACGCTCGAGCAGGCGCTCGCGAAATCGCGGCGCGACGGCATCGAGTACGGCATCGCGGTGAACTGCGGCCAGGCCAATACGGTCCAAAACGACCAGGAAGCCATTCAGTTCGTGGAGAGCCTGAAGGGCCAGCCATGCTTCGTCGCGATGCAGGCGGAAGGGCGCGAGTGGACGCGCAGGTTCTCGCGCGGCGCGGCCGCGCGGTTCGACTACATCTTTACCGACTCCATGACCTGGACGGACAACCGCGGCAAGCGCATGCGGCTCTGGATGCCCGACGAAGTCGGAGCCATCGCGGACCCGCAGGAGTTCATGGACACCCTGGTGGAACGGACGGTTGGCATCCTGGACCACGAGCCGGTCGATATCTACGTAAACCCCACGTTCCTGCCAGACGCGATCGCCGAAGACTACGAGCAGCTCTGGACGGCGGAACGGCGCAGGAAAGTGATCGAAGCCGCGGTGCGCAACAGCGTGGCAATCGAGATTAACAACCGGTACAAGTTGCCGAGCCCTTCGTTCATCCGCATGGCGAAAGAGGGCGGCGCGACCTTTACCTTCGGCACGAATGATACCGGTCCCGACGACCTGGGACGATGCGAGTACGGGTTGCGGATGGTGGAGGAGTGCAAACTGGTGTGGCAGGACTTCTTCGTCCCGCTGGCCGGCCCCAAGGCCATCGAGCGTAAAGGCGAGGCCCTGCGCGCGGGGTAAACGCGGGGGCGTGGAGCCGGGCGGTATGTCCGCGCAGATGGACACGTCGACGGGTAGGCGACTACACGCTCATGTGGCTCCCGTGGACGGCGTGTCGAAGGTGGAATCCGCGGGAACGGGTCTGACAAGAACTGCGCCCGTCCCCCTTTTCTCCCCCGTTTGGCACATGCGCCCCTTATCCGCCATACCGGCGCCCTCGGGTGCCACCGCCGTGCAGCGGAACGCGGTAGACTGTTTCTTCGTATGATCGACTCACTACATGTTGCCGGATTCAAGCTCTTCCGCGACACCACGCTGCCGAAGTTGGGGCGGCTTAATCTGTTTGTAGGAGAGAACAATTCTGGAAAGAGCTGTCTGCTCGAGGCAATCAATTTGTATGCCGGACAGATTCCAGTCTCGGATCTCGTCCAGACTGCCGCGGGACGATCCGAAGAGAGCCTGAGAGGCTGGGATGCGGTTGATCTCACGGAAGAAGGCACCTCGATCAGGCATCCCGTTTTCGATCTGTTCCATCAGGCAGGCCAAGCGTTCACAAAAGAGTTCGTTATCGAGAAGATTGGAGATGCGAGCCCTCTACGTGTGCAGTGTCTGCCTCATCGGATGGTACGAGACGAACAGAATTTCATACGATATATTCCACTGACCCAGGAGGACGCAATTCCACCCGACGGGGTCGAGATGGCTTTGACTTTATTTCGAGGGGACCGCCAAGTTGGCTTGGTTACGCGTCGGCGGTTGCCGATGCTGCGCAGTCGAATTGCCGTCAACGAGAAGGTCCTGAACGAAGATGCGTCAACTGTAGCACTTCTGCCGGCAAACGGATTTTCGAGCGAGAAGGCCGCGTCCATGTGGGATGCGCTCGTCCAAGGCCCCGGCCAGGAGTTGGTTCTTGATTGGTTGCGGATGCTGGACCCCCGGATTGAAGACCTAGCGTACATTGCAGGCAGACGTGACGCTCGAATGGCATTGCTAAAGCTCAAAGGTCAAGGGCGTCTTCCCCTGCGCTCGATGGGCGACGGGTTGACCAAACTGTTCCACATTGCCATTGCTGTGGCCTCTGCATCCAAGGGAGTTCTCCTCATCGACGAATTCGAAAACGGTCTGCATTGGAGCGTACAGGAGAAACTGTGGATTGCTGTGGCCAAGGCCGCGCGTGAGTTTGGAGTGCAGGTGTTTTCCACGACGCACAGCCGTGACTGCATCGAGGGCTTCACTTCCGCCGTTAAGGGTGGTGGACCCGACGACGCTTCAGTGTACCGGCTCGAACGAAAGGCCGATGATGTTCTTGCCACGAACTTGCCTCTCATCAATGTTGACGCTGCGATGCGAGAACACGAGGAAGTTCGCTAAGCCATGGCTGGATCTGGCACCGTCGACTCCAAGTCGGAAAATGAGCTGTTGCTTCTCGTTGAGGGCGTCAACGACTGTCATGCAGTGTTTCAACTGATGTGGCTGGTCTACCGCTCAGATCCGATTTTCGGAATCCACGAGTGTGGCAGTGATGACAAAGTCCTCGACAGCCTTGCTTCTCGGATCGTCAGCACGCGACCAAGACAGAAGATCTTGGGGCTCATCTTGGACTCCGATATCGAAGGGGTGCACCCGGAGCAAGTCATTCAAAGCCGGCTGGACCAACTCGGGGCCCGGGTCGGAACATACTATCCCCTGCCGACCGTCTTTCCTGACGGCGGACTGATCATAGATCCACTCTCCAGTAGGCCGGAGGCCGATCGATTGCCCAAGTTGGGTGTCTGGTTGATGCCGAATAACAAGGCTTACGGAATGTTTGAGGATTTGCTGATGGGGTGCCTCTCCGATGAGGTGTCGGCCTATACGGCTGCGGTTGTAAAGAAGTCCAAGACAGACGGTGTGGCGAGGTTCAGGGACGTCCATCTTTCAAAGGCCGTCATTCGCACTTACATGGCCTGGCAGGACCCGCCCGATGTACAGTATCTCGGCTTGGCGATCAAGCGAGGTGCGTTCGAAAGAATTGAGGCGGAGTGCAAGCAGTTTGTCGAATGGCTTGAGCAGCTTTTTGGAGCGCCCAGTGCGAACCGCGTCTGATGCTGCCGCCTGGACAACCCAATTCTCACGCGGGGGCGACATCTCGCGCGGTGACACGTGCATTCGGGCCTCGGCGGAGGCGCACGGGTTGGTGACGACAGGTAAACTCACCCGCCACCTGTAGTCAAGCATCAATTCAACCCGCGCTTCTTTTCAGGCGCGGCAGAGCGGTCAGCACGGCTCCATACAGCAGCAACGAGAAGAAAAGCGCTCCGTTGTGGCGCTAGCGAAAAAGCGACAGACGCATTTTCGTATTCGATGCGACCCGCCGAGGTGGTACCGGCTTTTCAAAGCTGACCCCCTACCTGCCGCCGGCGCCCGCTTCAACCCGCGCTTCTCTTCAGCCTTGGTAGAGCCGTCAGCACAGCCCCATACAGCAGCAACGAGAAGAAGAGCGCTCCGTTATGGCCCTGGTGGAGGTCCTGCACCAACAGGCGATAACCGCCCAGAACCATGGCGGGGTATACCAGCAGCGATAACTCCGGGCGGTTCCAGCGCGGGCCGGCCCAGGCGAGAAGAAGGGAAAGGCCCGCCAGAACGCCCGTGCGCAGCGCGGCGCGATACGCCAGGCTGGCGCCGGCGCCCAATACGACGTGATACGCTCCTGTCAGAATGCCCGCCGTGATCCCGGCTGCCATCCAGACAAAACTGGCGGCGACCGCAATCCGGAAAACTTGCATGTTCCTCGAAGGGCGGTCCTCATGGCCGTAGTAAGTTACCAGGGCATAGGCGGCTGCGGTCGACGCCAGACCGGTCCACAAGGCCATCTGGCGCTCGCCCGGCCATGATGCCGCGCCCAGCAGCAGGCCGGCCACTTCCTGAAACGCGCCCGAAGTGGCCAGCGCCAGCAACAGGTAGATTCCCCCATGCACTTTAAGCGTAAAGCGGCCAAAGGAGCCGCCCGCCCAAATGCATGCGATAGCCAAGGCCGACCAGACCCACGCCGCCGCCGTGCCGGAGAGCAGGATTCGGCTGCCTGCCAGCGTCAACAGAATGCCGAAGGTGGAGTAGGTATAGAAGTTGCGGCTGGAGGCGCTTGGCCGCTCCAGCAGCGCAAAAGACACCAGGTAGCAGGAGGCCGCGCACACCAGCATGACCGCGGCCATCACCGGCGCCATCTGCAAACCGCCGCTGAGGCTGATGGCGAAAGCCACGGCGCATTGAGCGGTCTCAAAGCCGGTGAATGAGAAGCCGCGAAACAGCGTCCGTATGATGGTGCTGGAAAGGTAAATGGTGAGCAGGGCCACTTGCGCGGTAAGCAGCCAGGCATGCGGGATGGGCGCGTAACTCGGCGGCAGGCCGCGTTCATTGGTCACCAGCCAGGTGGCCAGCAAAACCGCCAGGTCGGCGGCGGTGGCGCCCAGCCAGCGCTCGCTCAACCAGTGGTCGAGGCAGGCGGAAGCTTCAATAGCGGCGGCCACGGCGAGGAACAGGAACGTGAAAGGCAGGACGTCGTGAGTGGCCAGCAGGAGTGCGGCGGCGGTTCCCAAGGCCGCCAGCGTGGCGAATGTGGAGACGATCAGCAGGCTCTTGCGCCAGGAAATCGCCATGCCGAAAGTCGCGAAGGCCAGCAGGATGGCTGCGGCCGTCCAGGTGCCAATCGCGTGGAAACGTAGGGTCGCCTCCCAGAGCAGCGGACAGAGCACCAGGACGGCGGTCAGACTGTGGATCGCGGTTGTCAGCCGCTCTGTGGCCGGGCTGCGGGCCGCCCAGCCGAGCCACAACAGAGCATAGACGATTCCGGCGACAATTCCCACCTTGGGGGACAGGGTGCCGGATTCGGTGAGGGCGCGGAGCAGGTATGCGCCGGCCAGCCCCAGTAGCGCCCTTCCCACAATGGGAAGAAGGCCGGGCATCTCGGCTAGCGGATGGTCTGCGGGAATTTCCGGCGCGATCGCCGGCGGCGCCGCGGGGGCGCTCAAACCGGTGTGCTGCTCGAGATAGGCCACGCGCTGCGCGAGGTCACGGACCTCACGCTCGAGCGCCTCCCACTCGGGTTGCGGCATGGCAACCTCCTCAGGCTTCGTGAGCCTTGCCCCCCTGCCATGGCGGCAGGAGTTTCACCAGCACAAAAAAGATTACAAATGGAAGGATCATCAGCAGAACCGCCGCCACCAGTCCTTCCCGCGACGCCAGTTGCATTTTGTAGGATGTGTAACCGAGAAAGCTCTTGGAAAACAGTTGCCCGCCGATCACCACGTTCCAGCGCATGGCGAAGATGCCGACCAGGGTCAGTGCGCCCGCGGTCATGTACATGGCTTTCCGGGTTCCCTCGGTATACCTCCACAATTGATTGGCCGCCAGCAGGAACAGCGGCACCAGCGTCCCCAGGAAGATCTGCAGAATCACGTGTGAGAACAGGAGCCGCGTATGCACCATGAAATCCAGGCTGCGGAAGGATTCGTCGGACTCATAGGTGCGGTGGATCAGGTCCAGCATCTCGAGCGTGAAATCGATGACGAAGGTGTAGAACAGGTAGCGCGCGATGGTATCGAGACAGCGCATGTCGATGGCCGTCTTGCGCAGCTTCATGCAGACGACGTACAGCACCATTACCGCGGCAATGCCCGAGACCATCGCCGAGAAGAGAAACACCACCGGCATCAAGGGCGTGGACCACCACGGGTTGGCCTTCACCGAGCCGAAAATGAAGCCCACGTACCCGTGCAGCAGAAATGCCGACGGCACGCCGATGACGGTCACGGCATAGCCCACCTTCTCGTCCATGCGGCGCGCCGCCGGGCTGACGTCATAGGAACCCAGCGTAAGCGCGCGGTAGATCCAGCGCTTCAAGCCGCGGGTGGATTGTGCCAGTCCGACAATCTCGGTGCGATACTCCAGCCAGATTTCCAGCAGCAGCACCACCGTCAGGTACCACAGGTATACGAAGCCGAACATGGCCATGGCCGACGAAGTGTGGGGCGTCAGGTACATTTCAAGGGAACGCTCGGGATGCCCCAGGTGAAGCTGCAGGGGTAGCGGCGCCACCAGCAGAAAGGCCAGGGCCGTGAGCAAGGCCAGCCGGTAGGTGGGCCGCACGGCAGCCACATTAAACACTCTTTCGAGCGAGGCGAGAATGAACGCGCCGGCAACCAGGCCCGTGATGTAGGGGTAGAGCACAATGAGCACGCTCCATTGCAGTTCCACCTCGTTCGGGTACATGAAACCGTCAACGCCGGGTATCATCAATCGCTCCTATTCAGCGCACTGCGCCATCCAGATTTTCGTAGTAGACCTTGGCTCCCGTGGCCATGTAAGGTTTTAAAACCTGGACCTTGTTGGTGCGCAGGATTTCGTGGACAGGGTCTTTGGGGTTCTTGAAATCAACCAGCAGACGGGCGCCGGTGGGGCAGTTTTCGCAGCAGGCCGTGGTGAGGCCCTTGGTGATGCGGTGGTAGCACAGGGTGCACTTGTCCACGGTTTGCGTTTCCGGGTGCAGATAGCGGCAGCCGTACGGGCAGGCCTGCACACAGTAGCGGCAGCCCAGGCAGTAGGTTTGGTCCACCAGCACCACTCCGTCCGGGCTGACGAAGGTGGCGCCCACCGGGCACACTTGCACGCACGGCGAATCCGCGCAGTGGTTGCACAGTTTGGGAACGTAGAAGCTCTTTCCGTCGATGGGCGCGAGCGGCGGAAAACCATCGATCGCGCCATTGGGCGATTCCACGCGAGGCTGCTTGACTTCTTTGATCTGGTCTTCGATCTGGTAGCGCTCCACCCAGGTGCGGAAGAACCCCTCCGGCACGTTGTTCTCCTTGGAACAGGCACGCACACAGTTGCCGCAGCCGATGCACTTGTCGATGTCTATGATCATGCCCCACCAGTGGTCGGCCAACCGGTAGGCATCGGAGGGCGGCTCCGCGCCGGTGATCTGCTTGAGGGTGGCGCCGACCGAGGCCAGAATCAGCAACTTCCCCCCTACCGTGAATATGTCGCGCCGGCTGATATCCATGCTCGTCTCCTTGGCTCAGAGGTGGGGATTGTGGGGTTGGTGGCAGGTGTTGCAGGCCATGCCGCTGGAGTGCTCGGCGGTGGCCACCTGCGGAAAGTTCCTGGGCTTCGCCGCGTCCTTCTCATGGCAGCGGCGGCACAGGTCGGCGACGTCGGGGAGTTTGGGAACGTGGGCTGCCGGGTCATCGGCGTGCTGCGCCAGTGGACCGTGGCACGCTTCACAGGCCACATGGGCGTGTTTGCCGGCGGCCCTGACGGTGGCCTGGTCATCGTGGCACATCACGCAGGTATCCTGCCCGGCGAAGGCTATGGGGTGCTGGCGAACCAGGTCGAGGGCACCAGGCCGGTAGTGACCATACTGCCCGAATGCTTTGGGAATGATGGCGCTGCGGACGACGAGGAAAAGTGCCATACAGGCGACCAGGACCAGGGCGGGCCGAACTAAATGAGCGGAATCGCGGAACAAGCGGCGCACTACCATTCCCCTTTCCAAGGCGGTGGTTTAACCCACCCAGACGCAGATTTCGTAGTAGATCAGGCAATAGTATAACCAAAAGGTCTGTTTATACCTAAATTGCCGAGTCTACAGGGGAAATGTGTGGATCTTTGCAACATTTGAAGGTCGGAAATGTGGGGCAATTGGGGCAACTCACACAGATCAATGGGGCAAATCGCCAGCGGTCGGCGGGATGGCCGCCAGCCGTGCCAATGCGTCAGGGCCGCTGGAGGCCAGGTCCGATCTGTATTCGGGACGAGGGGCACCGGTCGCCCTGGATCTTGACCGCCAGCGCGCGGCTGGTTAAGTATAACCAGTGTAGTGCGTCAGGCAGAATGACGCTTATGTCTGCGCCGCGAAACGACGGAGCAGACCTTCACTCGTGAAGGCAGGGCAAGCTAAAGCATGCCCCACCGAGGAAACAGTCGCCCTGGTGGGGCATGCTTTATCTTGCCCTGCTGGAATCGAGAAGGGTCCAAGGCACCGCGATAATCCTCGTAATTTCGGACGCACACCACCAGGTACGCCGTTTCATATATACGATGACGTATTTCTCGAAGACCGCTCCCTCAGAACGTGTGAAAAAATCGCTTCGAGCGCCTGGTTGACAGACGAAAGCGTCTGTCCCACTTTGGTGCTCAAGGGCTTGCGTTTTGTGGGGCAGGCGCTTTCGCCTGCCAACCGATTCTTTCACAGCTCCTCACGGTCGCGGCTCGCATGCGAGTCGCGCGCGTCAGCAAGCGGTCTTGGATACGTGAGCCGAACTTCTTAGGCCGGGTACTAAGTCAGGCCGTCACTCACTGCACGGCCAGGTACGCGTTGGCTTGCGAGGAGACTCCGCCGACCTTCAGCACCACCAGGTTGTCGCCGGTCAGGCCGCCCGGCACCAGGACATTGAACTGGTATTCGCCGGGAGCCACCAGGCCCGCGAACTGCACCGTGGCCGGAACGCCGCCGATGGTAGCCGTCACGGTGTTGACCGTCGGCGGCGCGCCACTAAACGTCTGGCTGAAGTCGGTGGTTGGGTTGGTCGGACCGAAACCCGTGCCGTAAAGCAGGATCACGTCGCCGGCATGCGCGGGCACTGTGAGACCGGGGTACAAGGTGGCCGGCCCGAGGTACTGTCCGTCTGAGCGCACGGCCGCGACGTACTTCTGCGCCAACGGAGAAAACATAAACATCGCCGGTGCGAAGGCCGCTTCGGCCCCGTTCAGCACGTTGCTGGTCTGGCCCGCGTAGGTCACCTGCACGGGCACCGGTCCCACCGCCGTGTCGGCCGGCGACAGCACGTTGAGCTGCGTGGGGCTGATGTAATACACGAAAGCGGGTTTACCGTCGATAGTGACGCTGACCTTATCGAGTTGCGTGGGCAGATTGGCGCCGGTGAAATCCGCGCCGGTCCAGATGCGCGTGGTGCCGGAGAGGTTCGCACCCGTGATGGTGGTCCAGGAGCCCTGCGAAAACCCCGTCAGGAAGCTGCCGCCATTCACCACATTGGTGATGGCAAGGCCCGTAAGCACTCCTACCGGCAGAGCGAGCGAAGGGGAATTCGCGCCGCCGATCGACAGAATCACCGGCAGGCTTCCGCCGGGTGTCGTGACGGGAAGTTGTATGGTCACCTGGTAGGTGCCGGGATTCGCGCTTCCAATCGCGACGGCGCTCACCACCGTCACCGCCTGGCCGCCCACGGTCACCGTGGGAAGCGGGATCGTGTTGCCGCTGGCGTCAATCGCGCCCAGCCCGGTTGCGTACAGGATAATCATGTCGCCGGGAATGGCCGGCGCGGCGGCGCTCACAGAGGGAGCGCTGCTTGTCAGAAGCCGCTGCGCCACCACATTCCCCAAGCCGCTGCCATCCACGCTGAATAGCGCAGGCGCATACTTCGCCAACGTGATGGGGAAGGGTGCGGCCGTTCCGATCTGAATCGTGTTGGAGCCGGTCACAGCGTTGTAAGGAATGGCCACGCTCCACTGCGTGGCGGTCGCCAACAACACCTGAGCCGTCTGCCCGCCCACTTGAGCGCCGGCCGCGGCGATGATTCCCAGATTCGTCCCGAAAACCGCCGCCGCCGAACCGGGCGCCAGGCTGCTGGTGTAAGAACCGGCATTCATCACCGATGTGATCACTGGGATCGCCGTGAATACTTTGTCGCTGGTTAACGTGCCCTTGGGAGTCGTTACGGTGACTTTGCCTGTGACACCGTTGCTCGGAACCGCAACAGTGAGGAAAGTGTCGGAAACAACGGTGAAAGCCGCAGAACCCCCATTAAAGGAAACATTAGTCGTCCCCGTGAATCCTTGCCCGAGGATCCCAATGGTAGCGTTGAACTGCCCGGAGGTGGGCAGCAAACTGACGAAGGGCTGCAGGGAATCGTTCAGGCTGTAGACGACACCGAAAGTCGTTGGGATTCCCTGGATAGTTGCACCGTTAGCGCCCCCGGCGGATGTGTCCCCGTAAAGCAGACCATTGGTGTGCTGAACCAAGGTGACTGTTGGAGTCGCTCCAGTGGTGTTATCGAAGTTGTGGATAACGGAAAACGTGCCCGTCGAGGTAATTTTGAAAATGGTGCCGAAGCCAAGGGTTCCTCCGGCCGATGCCGTGCCATAGAAGACTCCGTTGTTGGCTTGGACCAGGCCGGCAATGGGGGTCTTACCATCGGTACCGTTGAAACTATGCAAAACGGTAAGTACGCCGGATGAAGTCAGCTTGAACACGACGCCGAAGCCATTATCACCGCCTGCGGACGTTGTGCCATAGAAATAACCGTCGCTCGCTTGAATTACAGGACCAATTGGCGTCGCACCGTGGGTGTTATCAAAATTGTAGATATATGTAATCGCACCGGTGCTGGTGATTTTGAACACAGTACCTAAGAAATTAGACTGGCCCGGGACGCCGCGCAGGGTGGTGCCGTAGAAGTAACCATCGCTTCCCTGCACCAAGGGAGCCTGAACGCCGGGAGCCAAATTGCCTTGACCTTCGAGAAGGCCGAATGCATAAAGCGCGGTAAACGTCCCATCTGGCGCGAGCTTGTACACCCCGTCGGTGTTGGTTGTCGTCCCATAAAGACTCCCATCCGTGCCTTGGATCGGCGGCGCCCACGGAATTGCGCCATCGCCCCTGTTTTTAAAGCTATAAAGGACGGTCACATTCCCACTTGAGTCCGCCTTGAAAACCGCACCGTAGAAACTATTGTTGGCGAGAGTAGTTCCGTAGAAGAATCCGTCGGTCCCCAGGGTCAGGCCACTTTGAGGGTTATAGGGACTGACCGGCGCAACCCCTCCACTGAAGCTGTGAATGGTCTTCAGCGCGCCCGCCGGTGTGACCTGGAATATGGCCCCTGCACCATTGACGCCGCTACGCGCCGTCGTGGTGTACAGGTTGCCATCGCGGCCCTGTGCCACAACGCCCGGGAACGCAGGGGCTGGATTATACCCTACTGTCCCGCCACCAGCGTTATAGAAGCTGGCCAGCACGGAATAGGTCTGAGCATGGACGTTGGTTGAAGTAGCAATGGCGAACACAAGGATTGCCATTGCATGTGATGTGCGAGTGATTTGGTAAGCCAATGGAGCCCCTCCTTCAGAGTGTTTATCTATAGCCACTTTTCCCGAATACCGCAGCACCGGAGTGTTCTTGTTGAAGTCGGCCATCCCGAAGTAGTTGATCGTACCGGAGGCACCGGCGAGTTTTCCTGTGCCGCCGGAGGCCTCGGGTGAATCGATATGAGTCGGAAACGTCGCTGTTGCGGTCTTCGTTGCTGGCATGTTCCCGACTTCTCCTTGTTGATTCCCGTCGCAAGTGCACGGCAGAGGGTAGCGTGTTGCAGCTCTGCCCCGCCATGGCGCGGCCCAACGCGCCATGGCGGCTCGTGAGCTTTTCGAAAATCGTGGAATCACTCATCAGCCTTTGCACTCTGGCCGATCACGAATGACGTGCCGGCGCTGGTTAACGCAGTCGGGAAACCGCTCACGGTAGTCGTAACAGGTACTGTGCTGACATAGTTCGAGATGGTTCCTCCGCCTGGGGAAAGGCGGCCGAGGTTAAACATCTTTCCTCCAAGGGAAAAATTCTGCGTCGACACCCAATCGTACGAATACGTGACTACAGCCGTGGATCCGGTGATGGCGATCTGGCCCACGCGGGCGTTGAAGGAGCCGATAGGCTGGCCGCTTGAAAAACTATTGGGTTGGTTCCAGTCCTGATTCGGGCTGTTGTTGAGATAGAACGTTACGACTGGTGCCGGTGCCGAAGGCCAATTCAGCGCCAACACGTTTCCATTGAAGAGCGGAGCGGCGGAAAATGTATCGCTCCGAAACGTCATCAAGGCGGTCTTTTCGCCCGGAGCTCCGTCAAACAGCGGAGCCGAGACCCCGTCAAGAAAGTTCACGTACCCGATTACGAAGAAAGTACCACTGGGACTTTGTAGCAGCCTTGCAACGAAGTGATACGCTACGCGGCCAGTTGGGGGGCGCCCCTCTTGGGCTGACATCGGCATTGTGGAAATGGCAAGCGCCAGCAGGGCCATTGCCAGGATGGATACTCGAAATCTGATTGTTTGCACTTGTTTCTTTTTCCTTTGTCGCTCCAGGTCCGGCTCAGGCCGGGGCGGAACGTGCTTCCAAGTTTGGGACCAACACCCCGATTTATCCATGCACCGAGTCTGATTCGGGGTTCAAAGATAGCTCACCTGATATCTCACTTGTTTGCTATAGGTTGCGGGTCTAGTTCAAGTGCCGGAATGGTGCGGTAAGATCTATATGGAGAGAGAACGGGGTAAATGCCAGTCCAGAACGGGGTCTTCCGCTTTGGATCGTTCGAGGCGGATCTAGGCGCCAGCGAGTTACGCCGGAACGGGATCAGACTCAAGCTGCAATCCCAACCATTCCGGGTGCTCGCGCTGTTGCTGCAGCGCCCCGGGCAAATTCTGACCCGCGAGGAACTCCAGCAAGACCTCTGGCCGTCGGGCACCTTCGTCGATTACGAGCAGGGATTGGCAACCGCGGTCAACAAGGCGCGGGATGCGCTGGGCGACTCCTCCGCTAACCCGAGGTTCATCGAAACGGTGCCGCGGTGTGGTTACCGGTTCATTGCTCCTGTTACTACAGTGCTCCGCGAATCGCCAGAGCGCGCCTTACCGGCCCGTCCGCCGGGAGGGAGGAGACGCATCCGGATCTACCTCATCGCTGCAGTTGCCGCACTGGCGGGCCTCGTTCTCGCCGGCTGGCTTCTGCACAAGCCCTCCCCACGCCACATCAAATCGCTGGCAGTCCTGCCGCTCCATGATCTCTCGGGCGACCCGGCGGAGGAATACTTCGCCGATGGAATGACAGATGAACTGATCGCCGATTTGGGCAAACTTTCCCAGGTACGGGTGATCTCCAGCAACTCTGCCGCGCGTTATAAAGGCACCAAGAAGGCGATTTCAGAAATTGCTCGCGAGCTCGGCGCGGATGCGATCGTTGCAGGCACGGTACTCCGGTCGGGGAAGCGGGTACGGATCACCGCGCGGTTGATTGATGCCGACAAGGAACAGCATCTGTGGGCTCAGAGCTTCGATGGCGACCTGGGCAACGTCCTCGGTCTTCAAGATGATGTCGCTCGGGCGATAGCCGGCCAAGTCGGGGCCAAACTGCCGGCGAAGGTTCCAGAGCGACCCGGAAAGGCCGATATGGTCGATCCTCGAGCCCATGACCTTTACCTTCAGGGCCGCTATTACTGGCGCCAAAGGACCAACGAGAGCGAGCAGGCGGGACTCGAATATTTTCTTCAGGCCGTCGCTCAGGACCCAGATTATGCTCGCGCTTACGCCGGGATTGCCGATTCCTACCTGGTTCTAGGCGCCCACGGACGCATGCCGCCGGCGGAGGCCTACCCAAAGTCTCGAGAGGCGGCTCGCTTGGCGCTTCACATCGACGACAACCTGGCCGAGGCTCACACATCGCTCGGCTGGATAAAGGCCTTCGTCGATTGGGACTGGCCGGGCAGCGAGAGGGAATTCCGGCGAGCCATCGATCTCCAACCGAATTATCCAACCGCTCATCATTGGTACTCACACTACCTCGCGGCAATTGGCCTGCTGGACGATAGCCTCGCTGAAGTCCGAAAAGCGCATCAGCTCGATCCCTTCGAAGTCAACATCGATGATTGGCTGGGAACGATCCTCTACGATGCAGGCCGCTACGACGAGGCAGTCGCTCAGCGCCAGAAGATGATCGAACTGTATCCGCACACGGCGCCGGTACAGCTTAACGAGATCTCGACAATCCTTGGAAAACAAGGCAAGCTTAACGCCGCCGTTGAAAGCCAGAGCAAAAGTTATACGCTTTCCAATGACCCAGAATTTGCCGAAACCCTGCGGCAGGCTTACGCGAGTGCGGGTTACAACGGCTACCTGAAGAAACGAATTGAACACATGATTTCCGCCTCGGCGCGCGGCTCGGAGCCAGCCGCCTCCCTCGCCCAGCTCTACGCAAGCCTCGGCGATAAAGATGCGGCACTCCACTGGCTGGAACGGGCCGTCGAGCAGCGCGACGTTTGGCTATACCTCAAGGCAGATCCGGCGTATGATGACATTCGCTCAGATCCACGCTTCCAGACTCTCGTACGGCGCATGCATCTCAATCCGTAATTGAGAAGTGTCCGATCTCGCGGCTGACCCTGCGACGGGCGCGGGCGGGTCTCCGATAGTAATGGGCGCATGGCCCGCTGCCTACAGGCGGTGGTCCTGGCGAGGGAGGGCATTCTTGAGCCGCAGTTCTGCGGCATCGAAGAGTACCTCGGGAGCCATACCGCGGAATGCTACGATGTCCTGGCCCAGGTAGGACAGGGTGCTTGGACGCCTCAAAATGACGCACGGCCATGGATTAGATTCTGCTTGAGGGCACAGTATCGCCAGGCGCAGATCCTGTTAAGGAGAACCGCCGAAATGAATCGGCTCTGGGACGAGCTCGAAGTGCTGGTCAACCACATAGGGCTGCCAGACAGAATGATATTTGCGTTGGCTGATGCGGCGGTGGGACTCGGGGTTCGTAATGCCACCTACCGCTCTTCAGCGGAAGTCTCTGAGAACTTAGCAAGCGGAGATCGTGAGCTTTCGGTGCGCCCGCGCAAAACCGAGTGGCCCTATTTCTCCAGTAAATAGGTCAGGCTTAACGTCTCCTGGAGAACTTTCCGCATTCAGTGTGTCGTGACTCGCCAGGCCTCCACCCCCGCATCCCGAGCGTGAAGAATTCGGCACTGGTGGAAGAGATGATTGCGTGTCCATGGTGGTCATCCTGGGAAGCTTGCGAGCGTCGCCCCCTGTCGCTGATCTGACGTCACCCATATCGGCTGACGGCGCCGGCTCTTGGACATTCCCCGTCTGCTGGCCTGACAGGCGCGCCAAGGAATCCGCCCGGGCATTGCTCCAGTTGTCCAGTGGGTCTGGATTTCGCTGGTCGAACTTGCGAGCGCGTGCCAGAGCGCCCAAGGGGAGCCCATCGGCCGGCGGCCACCAAAATGCCCTGGTTCGCCCACTGTACGGTGCTCCTGCCCGCCAGCACTTGGACTCGTGGCGGGTCCGCGTCGAAGCGGTAGGCTCCCTTCCGATCGACCGAAGCGAAGGCCTCCCGGTGCTTCTGCTGCTTCTTGATGAAGTGATAATAGCCGCGAAACTTCTTGAGCATGTCCGTCATGACCATGCTGCCTCAGTCAGCTTCGTAGCAGAAGTGCGTGAGCTGTTGGCCATCGGCACGCTCGGCGAATCGCAGCGTAAAGAGCGCGTCGGTTGCTAAGTCCAAAAGCCTCCGTAGCCGCTTGGGTCAATGCTTGCCGACCCAGAGTTCAGTGAGGCGATGTTCTGCGGCCTCCCTGATGGCGGGATCCTTATCCTGCGTCGCAATCTTCGCCAACAGTGCTTTGTCGGTTAGCCTTTCGGCGGCCGCTTGCCTGATGGGGGGATCCTTGTCTCCCACCGCGATCTGCGCCAGTAGCGCCTGATCGGTCAGCCTTTTAATAGCGGCCATGCGGATATGGTCGTCCTTGTTTTCGACTGCAGCTTTCGCAAGCTGATTATCTGTTAGATCCCTGGTATACCATGCCGAGGCCGCCGCCTGAACCTCAGGAATCTCGGATTGGGCCAGCTTGACCAGGTCCTCTCGCGCGAACTCTGGTTGGGCGACAAGTTCTCTCAGCATGCCCGACACGTCAACCAAGGGCGTTCGAGACACTGTCGAAGCTTCTACGACCTGCGGAAAACTTGTGGCCCAAAACCCGGAGGCCAGAACTCTCGAAGCCTGCCGAATGCTGAAGCTGATGTTCTCGCCACGAATCGGTCCCCGCTCATAAGCCTGCGAGGTCTGCCTATAAGACGTCGCTAGTTTCGCATTGGGCATTCGAGCGACGACGACCGGGTCCTGTAAGGCGAGGCAGATGAGTGCCGCAGCCCCCTCCGCCCCCTCCGTGTTGGCTCTGTATCCGCCTTTCTCACGAGCGTGGATTGCCGCCAGTGCGACTTGATCTGTGAGCCTTGCGATGGCGGCCAATCGGTTGCCCTTATACGGGTCTCCATTTGCTGCCTGCGCCAGTGCAGCTTGATCCATTAGGTGGTCGATCGCAAATAGACGAGTCAAGACATCCGCGTCCCTTATGGCAACCTGCGCCAGCACGGTTTGATCCGTCAGCTTTTGGACGGCCACGTAGCGGACACTCCCATTCGTGCCCTGAGTCGCCACCCTCGCCAGCTCAGTTTGATCCGTTAGCTTCCGGACTGCGGCGTCCCTCGCACCCATGTTCCCCTGCAACGCAATCTTCCCCAGCACAGTTTGGTCTGTTAGCTTTTTGACGGCCGCAATCTGGGCGTTCGTCTGCCTATGTTCAACGTCATAATCAAATTCCAAGGAAAGCGCGACCTTCGCCAGCGCAGTTTGATCCGTTAGCCGCCCGACCGCAGCCAGACGAACATCGCCGTCCTCGTCTTTCATCGCGACCATCTCCAGCGAGGTTTGATCTGTTAGCTTTTCGACCGCGGCTCGGCGGACCTGAGGATTGACCCTGTCATTATTTTCTAAATTCTTAATCACCGCCACCTTAGCGAGCAGTGCCTGGTCCGACAAGGTTCCGACAGCTGCTAAACGGGCGGCGAGATTCCGGGCCTGGTAATAATTATCACCCATTGCGATGCTTGCCAGCGAAGCCTGCTCCTCCGCCGCGACCTTGGCCAGAACGGACCTCGCCGCGCCACGTACGCTGGCATCTTTGTCGTCCAACGCGATCTTAGCCAGCAAGGCCCGGGATCTGTCGGTTAAGTTCGCGACGGCAGCGCTGCGCACACTGGCATCGCTATCGTCCACCGCGATTTTCGCCAGCAAGGCCTGGTCAGTCAGCAACTCGACAGCATTGCCACGGATGCTGGCCACCTTGTCTTCCAACGCAATCTTAGCGAGCGCCCGGCAAGCATTCTGCTGGCCAAGCGAGCGCTGGTTCCAGCGGACTGGTGCACTACACCGGCGCGCAAGGTCTGGTATGTTTGGCTTGGCCCAGGTCGGTGACGTCACGAGAATCAGCGCCGCCAGCGCAGGGGTCGCCTGCGAACAGATCCTTATGAACAGATCCTCTGTACCCATATCTAAACCGAGATTTCCATTCTGGGCTCTCCAGCACTTTCCAGTATACTCCCAGTATTTCCAGTATTTCGGGGACAGGCTACGCAACCCCCAATCGCTCAGCCGCTGCCGTTTGGGAGTTTCGTAGCCTGTCCCCGAAATACCCCAGATTCCAGACGCTGCCCGGAAATCAGACGCCACCGGCCGGTTCGCCCTGGGGAATAAGATAGTATCCTGGAAAGAATTGGATTGCTTGCCGCGGCGATAGCGGAGACGGCAAGGGGGTAACCATGTTTACGATCGATCGCCGGACGTTCCTGGCGAGCCTCGCGGGCTCCTGGCTGGTTGGAGCGGGAGAAGCTGCGCAGGGCTCGCCGCAATACCCGGAAGCATCGAAGATGACCGAACCGGCGGTGGGCGCCTGCTGGCTGGACGTGGCGGCGCCGCTGGTGGTGGTGGATCCGGCGCAGCAACTGACCAGCGACCTGCTGCTGACGGCTACCTGCTTTCCGGGAATCGAGGGTTACCGGGATTCGCACTACTCGACCGAGTACCAGATCCTGCTGTTCGACGCGGCCGGCAAAGAGATCAAGCTCGATCAGGGTGGGCGGCTGAATATTCCCGCGCTGCGGCCGACGCTGGTCAACATGAAGGATCTGTCGCATCGCGACGCATTCTTCGGCGGCGCCAAGATTCGCCTGGCGCCTTCGGCCAACCAGGTGGCGCGCGCGGGCGATTTGTTCAGCGCCGGGTTCATGCGCTGGGACCTGCCTTCCAACTTCGACAACGTGCATGCTCATCCGGCCCCGCCGCAGCAGGTGGTGGGGCATTTCAACTATTCGATGCCGTTCCCGGCGCTTTCGGAATACCATTGCGCGCTCGCCTTGTTCAACCCCAACGAGGAGGAATCGCATGGCTCGGTGCGCGTGGTGGACCGGCTGGGCCGCGCGGTGGGCCAGCAGGCATACCGGTTGAATCCACACCAGACCGTCCTCTACCGGCTGGGCGAACTGGAGACGGTGGCCACTCCCGGTGAAGCGTTCGCCGTCAAGCCGCTCAAGGAAGCCAAGCTGGCCGATGGCGGCGTGGTGGTGGTCCACAACGATAGCGAAAAGGTACCGTTCGGCTATACCTTCATCAAAGGCCGGCAGGGGAATAGTTTTACGGTGGAGCACCCGCTGCATTTTTCGGCCGATGCGCCCATGAAGCCGGCGCGCGCGACGCCGTATGGGCCGAACAAATCGTTCCCGGCGTCCGCGTTGCTGTATACGCCTCTGTTGTTCAAGGGGCTGCGTGTGGGCGGCCTGCAACTGGATTCGCGGATCTACCTCAGTTCCAGCCGCTGGGTGGAGGAAGCGCTCTGGCTGATGCCGTTCGCGACCACCGGGAACGGCGAGATCGCATGGGTTTCGAACCGCGACGACCAGTTCGCGGAGCGCGTAGCGCCTTCGGCCGCGACCAACCAGGGTGTGGTGCGCCTGACGGAGTTTCAGAGCTGCCGCATCGACGCGCGCGCGCTGCCGCTGCCGGACGGTTTTTCCGGAGGCTTCGGAATGGCAACCATTCCCAAGACCTCGCACTCTCTGCAGAAGGTGGAAGTCACGGCGAAGGAATGGGGCCGCGTGGCGTTTACGCATTTCCGGCCGGGCGGCGCTACGGCCAAGGCCTACCGCGAGGCGGCGGACCGCGGCAACCTGGCCAGCGACTACATCGTTTCCGGCGCCCACATTATTGGTGGCGCGTCCAACCGCAAGCGCGATTGCGTGCTGGCGGTGATGAACATCGAATTCGAAGACGACCAGACCGGCACGCCCAAGCTGCAGCTTTTCGGTCCATCGGGGCTGGTAGCGGAGAAACAGTTGGACGAATTCCCGCCGCTGGCCTGCCGCCATCTGGTGCTGTCGGAACTATTCCCGGGCGTACAAAGCGATGCGGCGCACCCGTTCACGGTGCGGATGCAAGTGGCCAATGCTCTGATGGTGGTGTCGGCGGTTCATATCGACTACGAGCGTCGCGACCTGGCATTGGAACACGGTTCCGACCGGCACTCGACGTTCGCCGATTTCAAGTGTTGAGGGTAACGGTAGGGCGGCGTCCGAGACATAGACGGACAGTCTTAGCAGGGGAGAGAGCCGCCTAAAGGCGGCTGCGGCCAGGATTGGCCGCCCCACAGCGTCGACACGAGTGTCGACGCGGCACGCACGAGTGCGTGCGCCACAAGGCAACTGAGCTGGCGTAATACAGTGGCCGGTCATTTCCAGTCCTCTCGTATAATAAAGGAATGAGATTCCGGATCGCTATAGCCGTGCTGGTTGCGGCCGCGTGCTTTGCACAGACCGCTCCGCCCGATGCCCCCAAACCGCCGGCCGATGTCGACCAGGCTCTACGGGCGCGCATCAACGAGTTCTATGGGCTGTTGCTGAAAAAGGAGTATCGCAAAGCCGAAGCCCTGATTGCCGACGACACCAAGGACTATTACTACGGCATTGGCAAGCCGGATTTCACCAAGTTCGAACTGCTGGAAATCCGATACTCCGAAAATTTCACGCGCGCGACCGCCATCACGCAGTGCGCCCAAAAAGTTCAACAGCCGGGCTTTCCGCTAGGCGAGTGGAACCTGAAGGTTCCGAGCTTGTGGAAATATGAGAATGGCAACTGGTATTGGTACGTGAACCAAAGCGTCGTGGTGTCGCCGGTGGGGATCGTCCAAAAAGTGGAAGCGGGTAATGGAGCCGCCGTCTCAGCGCCGGCAATTGCCAGCGGGATCCCTAAAGAGTTCGCCAAGACGCCGGATTTCGCGCTGGGCAAGGTGGGGGCCGACAAGAAAATGGTCACTCTGGAGGGAGACAAGGCCGAGAAGGTTATCATCGTCAACGGGTCGCCCGGAGAGATCCGGCTGTCTATGCCAAAGCAACTGGGCCTAGACTTTCAATTGGAGCCGGCCGTGCTCGCGGCGGGGGAGAAAGCGGTTTTGACCATGCGGGCAACCAAGGATTCCCTCAGCGGGGTCCTGGGCGTGCAGATCATTCCGACCGGCGAAATACTGACGATTCAGGTTGTAGTGAAATAACGGCTACTTGCCGCCTGCGGGCGCTGGAACGGGTGTTTCCGATTTGGGGAATTCCACTTTAGTGCCGGCGTCCAGCTTCTGCGTCCATTCCTGGAAGTGCTGCTGCTTCAGTTGTTGGATGATGGAGTCGCGGACCTGCGCAAGCGGGGCAAAAGCGACTTCGTCGGCGCGGAAGATATAGTATCCATGAGCTTGCCGCACCGGCTCGCCCAGCTCACCCTGCTTCAGTCCGAACACCACCGGCCGCATGAGATCGGGGACGTTGTCGCTCATGCGCCACGTGCCGAAATCGCCGCTTTTGTCGCGGGAGGTTTCGTCGTCGGAGTTTTCTTTCACCAGCGCCTTGAAGTCCGCACCGGCGCGGGCCTGCGCGAGCAGTTTCGCGGCCTTGGCTTTGGCTTCTTCTTCGGTGAGTATCTTCCTGGCGACCCGGCTGGCCGAACTCGAGGAACTGGCCGGGCTGGAAGACGATTCCGCGTCTCCAAACGCGATGTAAATCGCGCTGACCTTCACTGATTTATAGGGCTCCTGGTGCTCGTGGTAATACTTTTCCACCTCTTCCGGCGTCGCCGTCATGGAATCCAAAACATCCTTCAACTTGATATCCGTCAATGTGGACAAGCGGCCGTAGACCAGGACCTCTTTATACGGGCTGTGCTGATCGAGTTTTTCATGTTCGGCCATCTGCGACAGTTTGCGCATCATGGCGTAGTAATGGAGGAACTTCTGGCGATCCTGCTGGGCGATCTGCTGAAGATTCGCCGGCAGCGCCGGGATGAGCGCCCGGAATTCATCCAGAGTGATTTTGCCGCCGTCTTCAAAGATGGCGATGATGGCGTCGCCTTTTTCGTCCGGCGGGGGCGGTGGCGGCGCCGGAGGGGCGGTCTGCGCCATCGCAGCGGCCAGACATAAGAATAGGGATAGACCAAGAGATTTCATAGCAAGACTCGTGTTTCTCCCAGTTTATCATGCGCGAATCAGTGGCCTGAGCGCGGCGGGCCGGAGCGAGTCTTACGCCCCGTCGCGGGGCTACTCGGACTCACGGCAGGTTGCATACGGCTTATCAGTTGTCCAAGGAGTTGATTCTTCGACAGGAGAGCGGGTCCGGGGGGACCCGCGCAGACCAGGGGGTCTGCCCCACAATTTCGGCAGCATTGCCGATATCGGGAAAACCATCATTTACTGGTGCGCGGCGGGTCGGAGTCGGAGCGGGCGTCGCCGCGCTTCACCTGAGCGCGCCGGCGGCCCTCATCCAGATTGGCAGCGGCCTTCTTCTTGGCGGCATCGCTGGTCTGGACGCGATTGTTGACCGCCAGCGCCCCGCCGGTCTTGGCCAGACGCGTGGCTACGCCTTTGTGCTGCACAACTTCGGTGTGGCCCTCGATGGTCGCCACGCCGCCCTGCACGTGCACCTGGAACTTGTCGGCGTTGATCTTGGACTTGGCGAACTTGGCGCGGATGGCCGCTTCAATCTCCTTGTCCGATTTCTTCGGAGCGGCGGCCGTTTTGGCGGGCGCCGCTGGAGTTTCCCGCTGATGTGCGGGGGCCGGCTTGGTTTGGCCGAAGCTCAAGGCCGCCATGGCCATCCCGATTGCCAGCAAGGCTGGGAGTTTTCGCATATCCTACAGTTGCCCGGGGCCTCCGAAGTTCTCAGGAATCTGTGCTACAGTGAGGGATTCTCAAGGCTTTTTCTGGTCGAATGTCCCAACAGATTCTACTGCAAGGTAAGATTCTGGGCACGGAGGAGTTCCTTTTAGCGGGGCACGCGGAAGGACGTTCTGCGCGCTCTGCGGGTGAAGACTTGCTGTCAGGCAGGTCGCAATGGATCGCCCTGCTGTGCGAAGTGCTTCCCCGGGCGCTGCTTGCCGAACTCGGGCTGGCCCGCATTCTGCTTGGGTCAAGCGGCGGCGGCCAGTTCCTGGTGGTGCTGCCCGGCGAATCGCTCGATGCGGCGGAGGCTTTTCTCCATTCCGCGGCGCGTCAGATTGCCGACATCAGCGCCGGTTGGGTCAAGCTGATCTGGGGCGCTACCGACAACCTGGGCGATTGGGCTGTGATCCGCCGGCGCATCAACGAACAATTGCAGAGCAAACGCAACGCTCCCTTTGCCGATGCGGGAGCCGCCGCGTTCCAACTTTTCACCGCTCCCAGCCAGCTCTCCGCCGATTCTTACTTCGCCAAGGAAATGGGCGCGAAGGTGCGCGAGGCTTCCTCCATCGGATGGTCCCCGGAAAACCCTGGAAAAGTCACGCCGGGAGAAGGCAAACACACCTGGAGCCTGACTTCCAACCTGTCGCCGGACGGCATCCTGGTGGCACGCCACGCGGCCCCGTCGGACGACGGCAAAGTGGCCGCCCCGGTACAGACCCTGGCGCGGCGGGCGCAAGGCCGCTCCATCTGGGGCGTGTTGCGCGGCGATGTAGACAACTTCGGCCTGCGCCTGCGCCGCGTGCACAGCATCGAAGAGCACGTGCCGCTTTCGGTGCTCTACAAACAGTTTTTCGCCGGCGAGCTGGAAGTGCTGTGCTCGCTGCCGGAGTTCTGGCGCAAGGTGAGCATCATCTATTGCGGCGGCGACGATTTCGCGGTCTACGGGTCGTGGGACGCGCTCATCGCGCTGGCGCGCGAAGTGCAGAGGCTGTTCCACCGCTTCACGGAAGAGAATCTCAAAGAGTACCCCGGTCCGGAAGGCAAAACCATATCGATGGCCATCGCGCTGGCGCCGGAGACGTATTATCCGCTGGCGTCGGTGTACGAAGACGCCGGCCGTAACCTGGAGCTGGCGAAATCGGCGGATAAAGACTGTATCTTCCTGCTGGGCCGGATTCTGGAGTGGCGGCACCTGGCGGATGCGGCGGAGCTGAAAGACACCGTGACCCGGCTGATCCACGATTTCCGGATGTCCAAACAGTTCCTCTACCAACTACGAAGCTTTTACCGGCGCGACGCGTATGCCGGGGGCGAAGCCGCGACCGAGCGCACGTGGCGCGTGCAGCGGCGCTTCAACCGTATTCTGAGCGGCACGCGCGACCGCGAATTCCAAAAACTGCGCACGCACCTGATCAGCGAAATGGTGGGCCGAAAATCGGCCGAAGTGAAGCTGCGGCCCGCGGGCCTGGTGGCCCTGGAGTGGGCCAGATTGGTGACAGAGGTTTAGCACATGGCACAAGAGCAGGAACAACCGAAGCAGAATCGCCCGCCGCGGGAAGGCGGCGGACCGGGTGGCGGACCGGGCAGCGGCCCTCCCCGCGGACCTCGGGGCGACCGTCCCGGTGGCGGGCCGCCGCACGGCGACCGCCCGGACCGTGGAGACCGTGGAGACCGCGGCGAGCGCCGCGGCTTCGATCGCGGAAGGCCGGAAGGGCCGCCCGAGATCGAACTGGAAAAACTGATTGGCGACAGTCTGTATCTGGACAACCAGGCGCATGCCGTGGTGAGCCGCATGCGCGACATGGATTCCGGCACCAAGAGCCAGTTGCGCCGCCTTTACAGCGCGGTGCGGCGGGCCGTCCGCGCGCCCGAAAGCGAACGCCAGCACGAGTTCGTCATGCTGCGCGCCCGCCTGGCTTATACCATTGCGCGGCACGGCTTGCGCAGCCTGGATCAGCTCGAAAAACTGCTCCTCCAGGTGACGCGCAAGAACGACAACCGCGGGTACGAACGGTTCAAGGATCTTTTCGAGGCCATCGTGGCCTACAACGAGTAAAGCATGAGCGCACATACACCCCAAACCGAATTGAAACTGATCGGCAAGCTGATACTGGAAGGCGAAATGACGTGCGAAACCGGCCTGCACGTTGGCGCCGGCAAGGGATCGCTCGAGATCGGCGGCTCCGATAACCCCGTGGTCAAGGACGCCTTTGGCCGTCCCTACGTGCCGGGCAGTTCGTTGCGCGGCAAAATCCGCTCGCTGCTGGAGCAGTCTTCCGGTCTGGCCGTGCCCACTGAACTGGTGTACCTGTCGCGGCGCAAGGGGCAGGAAGTGCGCATCCACCAGAGCGACCGCCCGGACGATGACATCTGCCTGCTGTTCGGCCGCAATCCCGGCCGCATGGAGCGGGTGCAGGGCGAAACGCTCGAAACCACGCAAGCCACGCCGGCGCGCCTGGCGGTGTTCGATGCGCCGCTCGACGCGGAGAGCATCACTTCGCAAATGCGCGAGAACCTGGACGACGAGCTCACCGAGGTGAAGAGCGAGAACGCCATCGACCGTATCACGTCGCAGGCCAACCCGCGCACGCTCGAGCGGGTTCCGGCGGGCGCGCGTTTCAAGACGCGCCTGGTGATGGACGTGCTGTGCGAAGAGGATGCGCCGCTGTTTCTGCGCGTGCTGGAAGGACTGCGGCTGCTGGAAGACGATTCGCTGGGCGGCGGCGGCTCTCGCGGCAGCGGCCGTGTGAGTTTCTCCAAGCTGCGCCTGGTGTGGCGCGGCAGGAATCACTACGCGTCCGGGGCTTCTGAAGAGGAAATCGGCGCGGGCGCGACGCTGGCCGCCATCCAGGCCGCGGTTACCGATTCGGCTTTTGCATTTCTGCGCGAGGAGTAATGAACCCGGGACTGGTCGTTAAACTCCGTCCCACCGGCCCCTGGCGCATCGGCCCCGATTCCGGAGCGCGCAACCGGGTGGACTTCATCTACCACAGCGACTCGCTGTACTCCGCGGTCACGGCGGCGATGGCGCGCCTGGGTTCGCTCGAAGACTGGCTGGCCGCGACCGCCCGCGCGAGCGAGCCGGCAGTCTGTTTTGGCTCCTGCTTCCCGTTCGTGGATGACGTCGGTTTTGTGGTGCCGCCGCGGACGGTCTGGCCGCCTGCATCGCCCTCGGCGCTGTCGGCGCGGGTGCGCTGGAGAAGCGCGCGGTTTGTGCCGCTCGAAGTGGTGCAGGCCATGCTCGCCGGGCGCCCGCTCGACGATAACGAGTGGAGCGTGGACGGCCCGAGCGAGTGCCTGGTGCCGGCCGGACGTCCCGGCCCGTTCCGCACCGCGCTGCGCTGGAGCGCTGCCGTGGACCGTTTGACCGGCGCGACCGAACGCCATTCCACGGCCTGCATCGAGTTTCGGCCGGGTTGCGGGTTGTGGACCATCGTCTCCTTCCAGGATGGGGCTGCCCACGCGCGCTGGGCCGAGCCAGTGAAAGCGGCGTTCCGGCTGCTGGCCGACAGCGGTTTTGGCGGAGAGCGTTCGCGCGGCTGGGGGCGCGCCGAAACGCCGGAGTTCACCGAAGGCGATCTCCCCGAGATGATTCTGCCGGCGGCGAAGCCGGAGCGGTCCGTTACCGTGGCTGAGCCGGAGCCGGCGCCCGAAGCAGCGCCCGCCGAATCGGCCCCAGTAGGACAGGCCTCCTGGCCTGTCTTCCCCGTGGCGCTGCCGCCCGGCGAAGCGACGGACGTGCCGCCGGTTTCCGAAGTCGATCTCGCGGGAGGCGCTGCGGCGGAAACTGCCGCAGTGGAAGGCTCATCGTCCATCGCCGTGTTGGAAATGGAAGAGGAAGCAGAGGTCGCTGAAGCGCCCACGGAACCCGAACCTGTGCTCGCCCCGCTTGCGGAAGAGATCATAATCGTGCAGCCCGGCTCGCGCGCCCACTGGCTGCTCTCGCTGTTCACGCCGGGGGACGCCGACTCCGTCGACTGGCGTCGCGGCAACTACACCGTGCTGGCGCGCGGCGGCCGCGTGGAGAGCGCCGCCGGCTCCGGCGAATTGAAGAAACAAATCCAAATGGTGGCGGAGGGTTCGGTGCTGTACGCCGAAGCCGCGCCGCGCGGGTCGGCCGCCAATGTGGCGCCCGACGGCTTCGCGCATCCGGTGTATCGCGCCGGCTTTGCGTTGTCGATTCCGCTACCCGAGGTGCGCTGATGCGGTACCGTGCCACATGCCTGACGCCGCTGCTGGTGGGTGATGGCCGCAAGCTCAGTCCCATCGACTACATGGTCTGGAAAGACCACGTCAACGTGCTCGACCAGTGGCGGATCTTCCGCCTGCTGGCAAAGGGGCCGCGCCTGGAGAGTTACCTCACGCAGCTCAAGAGCGCCGAGAAGCTGGACTTCGCTTCCTGGGGCGGATTCGCGCAGAATTTCGCCGGCCGCCGCATTCCATTTGAGAACGCCGCGTATTCCGCGTACTGGAATCGCGCCATGGGCGACAGCCTGCACATCCCCACGTTCGCCGCGGGCGCTTCCGGGCCGTACTTGCCAGGCGCAGCTCTCAAGGGCGCGCTGCGCACCGGCATGGTTTTTGCGAACTGGCGCGACGGCATGCTGCAGGATGTGCTGGGCCGCGTGAAAGGTGAGCGGGTGCCGCGGAAGCCGGCGGACATCGTCGAGGACCTCGCGCTCGGTTCCGGCGGCGCGAACAAGATGCGCCTGCTGAGCGCGGGCGATTCGGGCGCGATCGCGACCAAGAATTTCAAGATTTATTTGTTGCGCACTTCCACGATACAGCCTCGCGGGCCGGGCTTTGTGCTCGGATGGAAGCGGAGCCCCAGCGGCACGGTGGATGGGGCGCGCCCCGATGAGAGCACGCCATCGTTCGCCGAAATGGCCGCGCCGGGAACCACGTTCGAAGGGGATTGGCAGGAGAAGGACTTCCTGCTCAAGCCCGAAGTGAGGCGCACACTGCGTTGGCCCGATGGCTTCAACCGATCCAAGATCTTCGAAGCCGTCAACGTCTATGCCGGCGGCCTGCTATCGCTGCAACGCCAGTATGCCTCCTGGGCCGGCATGGGATTGCTGGATCAGAGTCTCGACGAGTTGGAAAAGCGTCTCGCGCAGGCGCGGGAAAACGGCGCCTGCCTGTTCTGCCTGGGATGGGGCGGCGGCCTGACCTCGAAGAGCGCCTGGCTGGACGCCACGAACCCGGACTACCGGCAGATTCTGGAGCAATACCAGCTCTACAACCGGGCACTGGCGACGAATCTGCCATTTCCCAAGACGCGGCGGATCGTGTTCCTGAATAACCGGCCGGCGACGCTGCCGGGCTGGGTGGAACTGAGCGTTCAGGAGTAGGGCCGGCTACAGAGTTGGGTAATTGGTTACTCCGTCCCGGTTTCTCCCCACAAAATCACCCAGAGAGGCGAAACGAGGGAAGCGCTGATCTCTTCCCTGGCAACGGACTACTTGCAAGGCATAGGGGCCTTAGTATCGAGCGAAAATTCGATTAGCGGGGTCTTGAAGGCGGCCTTGACATCGCCCTTGCGGTACAGGGCATAAATGAGGACAAGGGCCACCACGCAGATCGGGATGATGACCTTCATAAAAGTTGGCCTCCATCCGCTTACTTGCGTTCCGGGGCAGCCGACTTGGCCACCCCGGTGATCGCCTCAGCGAGTTCCTTCGCCTCGGTGGTCTTGGTTTGAATCGTCTTGGTCGTCTCTGCGACTTTCGCGATCAGCGCTTCCAAAAGGTCCGGAATCTTGTCAACCGCCTCGATACGGAACGATCGCGGTGCGTCATTGAAGAGCCACGATTCATCGTTCTCGTGCTCAGGGTACTGACGGTTTCCAGAAACCGTGCTGAGGGCTACGCCCCACTTGGTTCCGATCTTCGCGTATCCGATGTATCGGTCCCAATAATTGTAGTCCTCGTCCTCACCGCCTCCGATCCTGTGCCAAGTCGGGATACCGAGAGCTAGTTTCTTGAGGGCGGCATCAAGTGCGGAGATCGTTTCACCCAGTTCGTCTGAAGCTGAGTTGAGGGCTGTTGCAGCGACGGAGAGTTGCTTGTAAGCGGTTTGAACTCTCTTCGTCAGAAGTTCACTTTTTGCAGACACGTCTGCTCCTTACCCGGCATGCTGGAAGTACATCCAGTGCCGTACATGAGAATTAAATCGACCGGCGGGCCTTCACGGCGTAACGCCAACTCGATTCGGTAGCAGTATAGCACGGAAACTGTGGGGAAACTGGGACATCCTGAACTGCGTGATATATTCTCTCGTACACATAAATGCTACGATGAGACAGGCAGAGCAGGCGGACGTTATGACGATTCCCGCGAAATACGAGAACGGCATTTTTCGGCCCCTGGAAAATGTTGCGATCAAGGAGGGGACGGTGGTCGAGGTGCACGTGCCGGCCGAGGGCCAGCCTGCCCTTGGTCGCCGCTCCATCAAAGACCTTCCCTTCTATGGCATGTGGGCCGATCGCGATGACATCGCCGACGGCGTCAGCTATGTGAACGCATTGCGGAATAATCCTCGGGGTTAACACAAGCGCGAAACACCATGGCCCGTTACCTCATCGACACGGATGTCATGGTTGATGTCTCCAGGAGGATCGCCGTTGCCGCGACCTATGTCGATTCTCTCGATGACATTACCATTTCGATCATTACCGCGCATGAACTGATCGTTGGCGCCAGGAATCAGCGCGATGCCGACGGCATTGACAGCCTTATCAACACCTTTCCGGTGCATGCGGACCTCGGTGCGCAGATTACGGGCTTGGCCTACGAGCTACTCAAGCGCTACGCGAAATCAGACGGCCTGCGTACCTTCGATGCTCTAATTGCTGCGACTGCTATCACGGAAGGCCTCACACTCGTCTCGAAGAACCGAAAGCACTTCCAGATGATCGGGGAGCTGCCTCTTGAGATACCAAGCTATTGAAATCTGACCCGGTTTCCCGAGTAGTGATCGCCGACCTGCATATTTCTGGGTTACTCAACCCCCAAATGCCAGCGGCGGAGCGGTATGGGCAGGAATGGGAGCGGCTATGGCGGGAGTCGGAGGAGTTGAAGCCGAGGTATTAGCGCCTACATATAAGAGCTATATAAGGGGCTGACACGGTCATTTATTCCGATATACTTCAAGATCCTGCCAACCCTCTTGGCGGCTTGAATTGTGACCGGCATCGAATTGTCGAATTCTGTATTGTTCCAGTTCATTTTTGCGAGCGCCAGAACTTCTTTCGTGATATCGGAAATCGACCTATCCGAATCTTCGGCAAGCAGTTCCAGTGGCCTTGGCACGTACATGCCGGGGTAGGTTTGGAAGAAATCGACTGCGCCTCGGGAATAGAGAAGCGCTTGGTCTTCGTCCACTTCTATCGCCGTACCGCGGAGTGGGGGATAGAGCCCAACCCGGAACAGACGCGTATGGGATTTCGAGACATTCACGAGGTCGTACAGACCGATATCCTTATCCTCTATACCCTTGACGAAGCCTTCGATTTCGTCATCATCAAAGCCGGAAGTTTTGTGCACGACAACGCGCGCCGGCATTGTCCTGTGCTCGGCACGATAGGCGGCGAGCGCGTCCGTTATCAGTTTGTGCGCGCCTTCGCCGGTCATGTGGATGTCACGGTCGTTTTTGGCGATCTTCGCCGGGCTGCCGCGAACTATCAGGCCCTGACCCCGTTCATTGAACACTTGTGCGGAGCTGGTGAATATCATCGAGCCGTCGAGTGTCTTGTAAAAGCTCACACCTACGAAACAGCAAGTAATGTCAGCCTCGTCCCGGATTAGACGCCAAGGGGCGCCTCCAGCCTTGTAATAGAGGGCTGTATGGAAGTTCCAAGCGCGCGTCGCCGTGTCCTGCAGTTTACGGGTATCGGCCTTCTTTTTGCGCTTTTTCCGACGGACATTCTCCGAGTACGTCATTGGCAGGACGATCTGAATAGGCTTTATCCGCTGGATCTGCATGGCACGGGCCTTCAGCAGGTCATGAAAATCTTGCTCCGGCGTCTCTGGTGTCTCCGCGTCTTCCGGCGCGGGTTCGTCTGGGTCGATGAGATCAAGTGCTTCGATGGGTAGCGCACATATCACGACAGAAGCGCCGCGCTCAGAGCATGCCTCGGCTTCCTTGATATAGGTTTCCGCGAGCTCAGTGATGAACTTGTTGTAGCCCTTCACGTCCACGGATTTCGGGAGATCGCGCATGGACATCTGGCGTTCGAGGCGCGAGTCGAATAGGAGCTTCGCGTCATAGGGAGTATCGTCCCCAAAGCCAGGAAACGAAGGGAAGAGATTTGGCTGGTTCGAGGATTTAGCCTCAATGCCCTTTCCACAAAGGTTGAGCCATTCCCGGAGATCGGAGATGTTGCGCTCGGGCCCAACAATGCCGAGCGGGATTGTCTTCGGCGCTAGTTTGTCGCGATAGTCCAGCGGCTTGTAATTCGATATGCCGAAGCGGATATCAATGTGGCGCCCTTGTCCGAACTGCAGCTCCGGTTCCTGAATGAAAAAGGGTCTCATTGGAAGAGCGGCCCGAGTTTCGTGAGGGAATCGAGGCCGCTCTCCGCGACGTCGAGATCCTCTTTCGAGAGCCATTCCTTATCGTTAATTCCATAGGGCAGCTCGAACGAGAGGAGTTCGGAGAACCGGAGGAACGCATAATCCTGATGCACGAGATCGGCCCTGCGCGTGAGCAGATCCGTCCATAGGTGGACCTGCACCAATACGGCATCGTTATGTTCGATTTGCTTGATTCCGGATAGGAGATCGGCTTCGTATTTCGATGGCCTGAACCCATCCATCGTAAAAATGTAGGACGGTGTGATTTCCAGGTACCAGAGACCATCCATTTTCTTGAAATAGCCGCTGAAGGCAAGATGTCGGATATAGCTGGTCCGGCCGGACGGGTACTTCTGCACCACGGTCCGGAACTGCTCCGCAATGGATCCGGAGAAATCGACGCGCCGCGGCCTGAATGTTCTCGCCGCAGCAAAGTAGTACATGTCGTCGTCCCTGCGCCTTCGGACATCCCACTCCTTGAGCCGCTCAGTAAGCGAGCAGTTAAGAAGACGGACGAACTGGCGCTGGCGATTTGGGTCGTCTGACTCGGCCCATTCCGAAGTATTGAAGGTCTCGTGGGTGCCGGTATCGCAGAAGCGATTCCACGGATAGTGCGAGAGATCATGGAAGGAAAGGATGTTTCCGCCGGAGAAGGACCACTCTGGTCCTATTTCGACCCCAAGCTCTTTAGCCTTGGCCCATAATTGTCGACCTTCTCGGATGTCGGTCTGGGCGATGTGCAGGTCTGGAGCGTAATGCGAGACGCGCAAAAGATTCGAATATAGCCGCTCCTTCTTGGGTCGGGGTGACAGGTACGCGCCCGCTTCCTTCGGCGCCGCGAGGCGCAAGAGGGCCTCCGCTGCCGTCTTGTCGAATCTCGAATCGGCCTTGACTACCGAGATGCGCCGGGCCACGCGGTTTTCCGGGTGCGTGTTGAAGTAAGCCTTCACCGGCGCCCAATATGCCTGTTCCTCGCTCGGCCTAGTCATGATTAACAGGACTTCTGCCGTTCCGGCGAGCCAATACTGTAGATCTTCCTCGTCGCAGATATAGTGGAAGCTGTCATCACGCTCCCCTGGCCAGGGACGCTCTGTGGCTTTACTCTGGACCTGAAGGATGAGATTCGTCATACGGCCCGTCTGGCTGTCGCGAATCTCCAGAATTCCATCGATGCCGACTTCCGCCACGGCCGATGGGTACCACCAGTAGCCCATCTCGTGAATACGGCGCTCGATCAGGTTGATGCCCTGCTGGCCTAGAAACGTTTGTTGGCTGAGGGTCTTCAATCGTCCTCGTCGCAATGCGGGCATCGAGACGCGGTGGACACCACATTGAATTGTGTCGATAATAACACAAAAAGTACGTAAAATGTTTTAGTTGGGGACAAACCGGGACAGCACTGAACTGCGTGATATATATTCTCGTGCGCCTCTCCAAGCGATAGTCGACAATCTCCACTACCATCGCCGGCCAGCGCTTTGAATCGTCTGCCCGCCCGGCACCGCCTCATGCGGCTGTGCGCGGCAGGACTTCCTTATCTATTTGCGGCCGAATTTTCTGCTCCGCGACTTCCAAATCGTATGCGCTCTGGAGATTCAGCCAGTACTGCGGCGACGTACCGAAATACAGGGCCAGACGCATCGCGGTGTCCACGGTGATGGCCCGGTTTCCGTTGACGATGGCGCTGATCCGGTTCATCGGAACCCGGAGCGCGCGCCCCAGTTCGTTCAGGCTGACTCCAATCTCATGGAGTTCATCCCGGAGCAACTTGCCCGGGTGGATGGGCGGCAGTTTCCTTCTCTGAGCCATGACTCTCCCTTTCTAGTGGTAATCCACAATCTCGACGTCACACGCATTGCCATCGCGCCAGCAAAAGCAGATCCGCCAGCGGTCGTTGATCCGAATGCTGTGCTGACCGGCCCGGTCGCGCTTCAGCTCCACCCGGTTGCCCCGAATGGCGCCCAAATCGGTGAGGCTGGTGGCGGCATCCAGCCAGCGCAGCCGCTTGCGCGCCTGTTCTTCGATCCCGCGAAACTTCCGGCTCCCAAGTCCTTCTTGGATCGCCTTGGTCTCCGGGCATCGGAACGAACGAATCATACACATCAAACGTACTACGTGCGGCGTATCGACTCAACGGGTGTGGGACAGAGAAGTGAAGAGGGCTGGACACCAATCAGAGCCGCGACCGTAAGGGAGCGTTTGATCTCCGCGGGCGGGTCGCTCCCTAACGGTCGCGGCTCCGATTGATGTACTGCTACGTTAGGATCTTCTCAATTGGCGGCTATTCACACGAATTTCCTCACCGCGAATCGACCGGCGAGGACGCCTGTCCCACCGGCGCTATTTGATCTCCAGGATGTCTTTCTCTTTGCCCTTCGCCGCGGCGTCGATCTTGCCCATGTAGAGATCGGTCAGCTTCTGGATTTCGTCGTGGGCTTTCTTGTCGTCGTCCTCGGTGATTTTCTTGTCTTTCAAGAGCTTCTTGACGTTTTCGTTGCCGTCGCGGCGGATGTTGCGCACGGAAACGCGATGGTGCTCGGCGGCGGCGTGCAACTTCTTCACCAACTCCTTGCGGCGCTCTTCGGTGAGCGGCGGAATGGGCAGGCGGATGAGCTTGCCGTCGTTGGACGGGTTGAGGCCCAGGTCCGAAATCCGGATCGCCCTTTCAATCGGCCCGATCTGCGAAATGTCCCAGGGCTGGATGGTGATCAGCGACGGTTCCGGTACGTGCAGGTTGGCAACCTGGTTGAGCGGCGTCGGCGTGCCGTAGTAATCCACCCGGATGTGATCCAAGATCCCCAGTGAGGCTCGCCCGGTTCGGATGGCGGCCATTTCGTGCTGCAGATCCGAGACGGCTTTCTCCATGTGGGCCTTCAGGTTGGCCTCGACTTCCTTGATCGAGTTGAAAGTGGAATCGCTGGGTGCTGCGTGCTGTTCTGGCTTCATAAGGACGGTGTCTCCGAATCGCCTTGGGCTTCCCCGAGCTATTGAATGACGGTACCAACGGGCTCGCCCATCGACATACGCATTATAGCGGGTGGGCGTTTCGGAAGTCCTTCTCCTTCAAAAACAAAACGGCGGCCACCGCGCGCAAACGCGCACGAATGGCCGCCGGATCAGTTCCCTGCCGCCTGGTTGCCCGGCCTGGAGGTTAAACGAATTAGGTGGTCGCCCGCTTGGCGACCACTTCGGTAGGAACTGGATCGCCACCGCCGCGCCCGGGACGTATGATCTTCAACTTGATCTCGTCGCCGGACACCGTGCCAGTGTACGAGGTCACCATGGTGTTGCCGCCCATGTCCTGGGAGGTCTTGAAGGCAATGTTGTCGCCAGATACTGTGCCTTCGGTGATCGGGGTGTCCACGGCGGCGCCGTCACGGCCGGGCCTGGAGCTGTTGCCCATCAATTTGCCGCCCTCGGCCTTAAGGGTAAGGGTGACTTTGGTGGGGGTTCCATTTGCGCCGCGGCCGGCTTGTTCATAGACCCACTTGCCGTTGACGTCGGCCGCCACAGCGGCGAAAGCAAGGACAAGCAGAAGAGTGGTTACAAAAAGCAGCTTTTTAGTCATCGTGACAGTTAGGCGTCGCGAATGATCCGGATGTTACATCAGCGCCTGTTTTCTTTCCGGGAAATAGACCTCGACCTGGTTGAGCCAACTGGCGTGGATCGGAGTGTGGATGAGGATCGAGTCGGGCGCCGCGCAGCACAGCGTCGGCCCGAAGCAACCGAATGCTATGCCTGTTCCACGATCGCCTTCAAACGGCGTGACCGTCAGCCCGTGCGATAACTATAGGCCGCACGCCCTCCGACACAACCACCGGATTCCACCCGGCGCGCTTGAACCAGTTCGTGACGTCTTCCACCGGGTGATAGAACGAACCCTCCCGCAATCCCCATTCGAGCACCACCTCGCGGCAACGCTCGGTCGCGATTCGCAGCAAGGGACCTATGTTCTCGAAATGGTGCAGCAATGCAAGCGCCAGGCAAACGTCGAAGGGCCCCGCCGGGGCTTCCAGAATGTCTCGCTCCAAAACTTCCACGATGTTCGTCCGCCACTGCTCAAACACGAACCGGGCCTGGGCGCACGACAGCGGCGAGCACTCTACGCCGCACACGCGCGTGCTGCCGCGCCGCACGCATTCGAGCGAGAAGAAACCCGCATTCATCCCCAGGTCGAGAACACTGCGTCCTCGCACATCCGGAAACACGTGCTTCAAGCGTTGCCATCGCTTCACATTTGAATGCTCCAGCAGGCAGGTTTTCTCCCCGCCCGGCAACTCGATCTGCTGATACCACGGTCCAAGCGCCAGCACCTGCATCGCGGCAGGAACGGTTCCCGACGCCAGTGTCACAAGTTGGCGTGCCCGCCTTTCCGGCAAATGATCCGCACGTACTCGCTCCGCGCCGGCGGCCGCAATGCTCTCCATGCGCTGCGGGTCTTCAAGCAGCGCGGCCGCTTCGCAAATCGCCTGTTCCTCATCAGCGAAGCCCGCCATTTCCGAAGCCGGATCGAAGCAGTGGAGCAGCCACGGACGCAACTCGGCCAACAGCACGCACCCAAACGCCGGACCGAAAAAAGGGCGCCTTGCCGGGCACCCACGCGTCACTCCAAACCGGTTGAGCGCGATGCGATCGGTATGCAGCGTGAGGCGGGCGCGCCTATGGAATTCTTCGAGCCTGGACGCCGCCAGCGGATGAGCGCCATTCCAGGCGGCGGCATCATCGGTGATCACGGCAACCTTCCATTTGCTGGCGGCCCTCCGCAAGAAATCCAGACGGAGCTTGCGCTCCGGACCCGTTAATCGCCCGGCAAAAATGATGTCGTAATCGCGCGGCCTCGGATTCCGGGGCGAAACCAGCGGCGGCGCCGACGGCAACAGCGTTACAGCCCGCGCGCCTACGCTGGCGTAAGCATTCACCATCCCGGCAAGTCCGGTGGTCACGACCCAGTCGTATCCCGCAGCCGACGATCCCGCGGCTTCAAGCGTCTCCGGATCGCGCCAGGAGCGCAGGATCGTCAAGATGCCGGTCCGGCGGGCCGCCTCCACCTCGCGGACAGTTGCCGCGGATGGATCGTGCACCAGCAGCACGTCGCATTCGGCGGGCGTCAGGCGGCTTTCTATTACCGCGTGTCCCAGAGCAGCGAGTGCCTGGTTGAGCCAGTTCGAATCCGGCAGACTCTGTCCGCGGATGAGAAACCGCAGCTTACGTTGGCCGTTCACCCTTGAGGAACTTTCGCACAGCATGGAGGAGTTGTACCGCATCTTTTCTCTTCAGATCGAAGGCGCCCTGATCGATAAATGCAGCCAACGCTTCTAATCTGTCCGAATCCATACAGTTCTTCGCGGAATGAAAAACGAGGGGCCAGGTTCGCTCGGCAAAGTAAATCTCCTTAGCGATTCGAATGAGGCATTGGCGCTCCCGCGCGCCAATCACGCCCACGCGCCGGGCCGCGGAGAGGCCGTATCGTATGTTGACCAGCGGTTCCGAAAGCGGTCTCAGATCCTCCCCCGAAAAGACCAGCGCGACTTCGTCGTCCGCGATGATCTGCCTTCGCCGGTACATTGCGAAGATCTTCCCGATGCCTACCATGCCGTGTGATTCTAACTCTACGGCCCGTAAGGCCCCGAGACTCGATGCGCCCATGACCGCCGTACCGCCTCGCAGCACTTCCAACACTTCAAGGGGTGACGGGGGTAAGCTCGCCAGGAATACGCCGTCAATAAGGCCGATAACTGGCGGCGATTCGCGAGCCGCCGCGGTCATGTCGCCCCGCCGGGCTGGGGGGCGATAGTCGGCGTCCAGGATTTCCCTTGCCTCTTCCGCCCTCAGGCTGGGCCCGAGAAAGACAATGGGTTTACGAGCCAAATGGGGAGCCTTTTGGCGCTGTCGAGCGCTCATCACATTTTTGCATTTTAGGCATGTTTCTTAGGCATTTTTCTTAGGCAGTTAGTTTTCAATTGTATGATATAATTCTGCTGCGAGGAGGGTATGCACATATGGCTGCAAGCCGCAATCTTGTGATTCTTGGCACCGGACCGAATCAGTATCTGGTGCAGGCCGAAGGAAGCGAAGAGGAGGTCCAGGCGGCTTTACAGAAGATGCTACCAGGCATTTCCATGCAGTTGGGTGCGTTGGCGCCCAAGCAGGCCGCCGCGATGCTTTCGCGTCTGTCCGATTCGCAACATAAGGCCATGGCCAGCCTCTCGAAAAGCGTGAATTCTTCGGTGAGCAAGAACGCGAAGGCATTTCAACTCCAGATTGTGGGGGACCAACGCCTCGCCGCCGCTGCCAACAAGAATGGTGTAATAAAGTTCGATCCGCAGATTTCCAAAGTCCGGAAACCGATTGGCGGGGGCATTGGCCCGGTGGGGATAACTGTCGGCATCGGAATTGCCGGCAAGTTCTGAGCCGCGTTGAGTTCAGCCTAGAGGCCCGACTTGAGATACGCCGCTCCAGAGGAGGTGCTCGACCGCGCGATTGGCGATGAGCTTCTGGTGCACCGATTCGACAACGATGAAGTTTTTGTTCTGAACGGTGACGCCAAAATCGTTTTCGAAGCCGCCAAGAGCGGCGCCACGCGAGAAGCCATCCGGGAATTGGTCGCCGGGCGCGTCTTCGGGGACACTCTCGAATTGTACCGGCTGGTGGACCAGGCGCTTGACGACATGATGGCTCAGGGTCTGCTGTGTGTACTTCCGCCCGATCGGGTTGGGCCTGACTCCCCACTCTAAGGCAATGCCGGATTTTGCCGTTTTCAACCTGGCTGCCGGTCAATCTATGAAAATGGCCCCTCTCGGCGCGTTGTATATCGTCGCCGCGGCCGAGGATGCCGGCTTCTCCACGGTTTTCCGCGACTACGCCCTGGAGCGTGGGCCGGATTTGTTCCGCATCGATCGAATTGCGGAGTTTCTTGAAACCGCGGATGCGCCTGTGGTGGGCATCTCCTGCTTCGCCGGTATGCTTCCATACGGTGTGCTGGCGGTTGAGAAGCTCCGGGCTTGCAGACCAGAAATCAAGATTGTCTTCGGAGGTCCGGGCCCAAGCGCCGTAGCCAAGGAACTGCTGGAAACCTTCCCCGCCATCGATTTCGTGGTGTGCGGCGAGGGCGAGGAGACGGCCGTCGATCTTCTCAGGTTCCTGGCTAAGGGCAGTCCGCCTGCCTGGACGATTCCCGGGCTGGCATGGCGCGCCGCCAATTCAGTTGTGACGGTGAACTCCCGCCGCGAGCGCCGGCGCGAGTTGGACCAGATTGTGTTTCCCGAGTACGACCGTGTCAATCTCCAGGACTATGACGTAGTCGGCGTGGTTTATGCCCGCGGCTGCCCGTACACCTGCACCTATTGTGACGTCGTCTCCATGTGGAACCGGCAGAACATCGCGCGTAGCGTGGACAATGTGCTGGCCGAAATCGAGTGGCTGCGCGGCTGCGGCGTCCGGCACATTGCGTTCGTGGACGACCTGTTCACGGTCAACCGGAAACGAACTATCGAATTCTGCGACCGGTTTGAATCGGCAGGCGTCCCTGCCTCGTGGGGCTGCACAACCCGGATCGACCGTGTCGATTCGGAGTTGCTCGACCGGATGGCCGCCGCGGGCTGTCAGTACGTGTTCTACGGTGTTGAGTCCGGCTCACCCGCGGTACTGGCGCGCGTGAACAAGGCGATCCCGTTCGAGCAAACGGCGGACGCGGTGCGACAATCCGCGCGCCTGGGCATGTACACCCACACGCCGCTCATGTGGGGCTTCCCGTTCGAAACCATGAGCGATTTTCACCAGACGCTCGCCTTCGGACAGTATCTGAACCACTGCGGTGCTAATGTGTTTTATTCGCTGGTCACACCGCTGCCTGGAACCGCGCTCTACGAAGAGTTCCGCGACCGCCTGACCTTCCGGCCCGATGTCTACTCGACCATCATCGCGCCCGGACGCGAGGCGAATCTGGCCGAAGTCGCGGAAACGATCGCGGCGTTCCCCAGCCTCTTCTCCGGCTTCTATCACTTCTCGGATGGGATGGTGGACGAAAAGAGCCGAATCGGGAAGCGGTTGGGGCTCAACCTCTCGGATATTCGAATCGACAGCCTCTCGGCAACCGAGACGGGCTGTGCCGGGAGTTCGTAATGCGAATACTGGTGCCGTTGTTCCCGGTATACAACCACCGCCTGGGCGCCGGCTATCTGGCGGCGCTGTTGCGCGCGGAAGGCCACGAGGCGATCTTCGCCGATTTCGAGCACATTCTTCGCCTGAACGACGAGGATCTCTCCTTGCGCCTGCAGGACGAAACCGAAGTGTACGGGGAGGTCTGGGCGGAGCAAGTCCAGTTCCTTCACCGCCCGGAGCTCTTGTTCGGGGCGCTGTGGCCGCAGGATGAAGCCGTCCAGCGGCAGTTGAGCGACGCAGACCGCGACCTTCTTTCATCCCTGCGGCCCCACGTTGAAACCTGGGCCGAAGCCATGGCGCAGCTCAGTCCCGAGGTTGTGCTCCTGCCGGCCCTGGTCAGCAATCTCTTCATAGTGCTCTGGGCGAGTGTATTGTTCCACGAACGCGCACCGCAGGTTCCGCGCATTCTTGGCGGCCGGGGAACCATCTACGCCGAGATTCAGGAACTGGTGTTGCGCGCTAACTGGGCCGACGCCCTGCTTCCCGGAGAGGCGGAGACGACCCTCATCCCGCTCATGGACGCATTGGAATGCGGAAGGCCCGTGGACTCACTTGCGACACCTGGACTGGTTCGCATCGACAGCGGCCGCCTAATCCGTATTCCCGGCCCCTCCGCGCCAACCAATCTCGATAGCCTGCCCTGGCCGGACTTTTCGGGTCTTCCATTTCCGGGCGCCACGCTGCGTTACTACAGCGACACCAACCGCGACTTCCACGACGCGGTCAGCGTGGGGGGGTCGCGCTGGTGTGCCCGCCGCTGCGCCTACTGCTACGAATCGATCTACCCCAAGAATTACCGGCTTCGCGAAAGCGAATCCGTTTTAGGCGAGATCGATGCACAACGCCAGCGCTTCGGCACGTCCCGCCTCTTCTTCTGTGACAGCACTCTGAACGTGTCGCCGCCATGGCTCGCCGAACTGGCCGCCGGAATGCAACGGCTTTCGTTCAAACCGCAGGTCGTCTTCGCTCACTGCGAACCGCGGCGGCTGCCGCGGCCGCTGCTCCATTCCATGCGCGCGGCCGGCTTTGAAAAGGTGAATTTCGGCGTCGAGTCGCTGGACGGGCGGACCCTCGCCCGCATGGACCGGCATACCTCGGTTGCGGAAACGGAAGAAACGCTTGCCATGGCCGTGGATGCGGGAATATCGCTAGGGCTGAATCTGGTCTCGAACTATCCGGGCGAGACGCTCGGAGAATACGAGAGCACGATGAAACGCAGTTCGCGTCTTGCCGAACGCCTGCGCAACGCAGCGGCCAAGACCGGAGCCGCCGTCCGTTTCATGGTTTCGCAGGCCCGAGTGGACCCGCACTCGTCCCTTTTCGTCAATCGGGACCGCTTCGGAGTTCGCATCCTTCCTCGTGAGATCGAGGTCCCCGATGCGATTTCCGCCCTCGAACCGCACGTGCGGCGCATCGCCCTGTGCTGGACGGACGGATTGCCGCGGGAAGAGCGCCGCGCCAGGTTCCACCTGATGAGATCCTACATTGAAGGCCTGTCCATCCACGGCCGCAAGGCCCCCCCGGCCCAGCCGTACGACGGCCGCGTCGCGCTGGACGCTTCCGAGGTCCCCGCGCCTCTCGCGGCATTGATACCGGAATTGCGGGCCGCCAGCCGGGAGCGGGAGCGCGTCCAGTGAATGCGCCTGCATTCGCGCCGCTTGTCCGAAGTGCGCCGAAGATCGGAGGCACAGGCGTTCACCGGACGGTCAGCGCCAGAGCCACCTGCCGGCGAATGGAGCCGCTTCTTTCCAGAATCGGGGTCACCCGCATCGCGGACATCACCGGTCTGGACCGCATCGGCATTCCCGTATACTCCTGCGTAAGGCCGTCCGCCCACAAGAATAGTGTCTCCATCACATGCGGGAAGGGCGCCTCCCGCTCGCAGGCGCGCGCCGGAGCGATCATGGAGGCGATCGAATACTGCTGCGCCGAACCGGGCGAGTTGCCCGGACGAGTCGAATCATATGAGCGCCTTGCGTGCTCCGAAAACGCCCTCGACCCCAGCGAACTGAACCTCCCTGTATGGACGCCCTACCGGCCCGATCGTCCCATCGAATGGTACCCGGCACGAGAACTCATGACAGGCGAGTCCTGTTGGGTTCCGGCCAACGCCGTCTTCCATCCATACATCCCGGCCGGGCCTCTGATGATTCTGCGCGGCAGCACGAACGGCCTGGCTTCCGGTAACATCCCGGAGGAAGCCATCTGCCATGGTCTTGCCGAGCTTATTGAGCGTGACTCGTGGTCTTTGTGTTGGGTGAGAGTAGGCCACGGGATGGGCGATCGCTACCCTGGAGTCGATCTCGCCGATGCCCCAGCCGGCGTCCGCCGTTTGATTGACAGTTTCGATCGCGCCGGCGTCCGCCTGTTCCTTCGCGACATTGCTTCCGAATTGAAGGTGCCCGCGTATTACGCAGCCAGCTTCGAACAGGTTGCGCACGGCGTGCTGGCGCACGAAGGCATGGGCGCTCACCCCGATCCGGAAGTCGCCCTCACCCGCGCTATCACCGAGGCCGCGCAGAGCCGGGCAGCAGACATCCAGGGGTCCCGCGAGGACATCGCGTATTGGCGGCGCCGCGCAGGCAACGGTAAGGTGACCGGCACGGAGTGGAGCCTGACCAGGCCGGCTTTCACCAGGTCGTCGCTGAAGACCTCCGGCCGCCGTCATCGCGACATCCGCGATGACATCCTCTGGATGGTAGAACGGCTCGCCTGCTTCGATATGCGCCGGATTCTGGTCGCGGATCTGACGAAAAGCGATCTGGACGTTAGTGTCGTCCGCGTCCTTGTGCCCGGCCTGGAATGCGTAGCCGTCGACGAGTACCGGGTTGGCGCGCGCGCGCTCGCCGCGGTCCACGAGGCCCAGGCCGCCGCCGGAGAACGGGACCAGTGACGGCCACGGTCAACATCGTTATCAAGTCCTTGTATGCGTGCGCTCACCAGTGCGGATTCTGCCACGTGCTGCATGTTCCCCGGAACATCAGCTACATGCCGACGGCGCAGGTGAAGGAGACCTTCGATCGGATCGAAGAGATGTTTGAGGGCCGCCGCGTGGAGCTCGAAATGTCGGGCGGCGAGTTCACACAGCGCAAGGATGCAGTCGAACTGATCGAGTACCTGCGAACCAAGCGGATCTGGTGGTCCTCTCTGGTTCTCGACACCATGGGCGTCTACCTCGCCGATTCGGGCCTGGCCCGGGCGCTCGGGGCCCTGTTCGACAAGGCCAACGTATCCATCCACGCCTGCGACCCTGCGATGCACACCGCCATCTCAGGCTCCGCCACGCATTTCGAAGATCTGGAACAAGGCCTGGGCAACATCTTTCGCTTCTTTCCCGCCGTGTTCACGAACACTTCAATCAACCGGTTGAACTACCATCGCCTGGCTGACATCGCCGCTTTCATTCTGCGCACGCGCGAGGCTTCACGGCAAGCTCCGCTGTATTGTCTGTACTATCTGCCCGTTCACCGGGAATACGGTGCTGCAAACAAAGAGAATCGATTTCGGATTCACGGAGAAGACAATACCGATTGGCTGCCGCCGGCGGCGGATCTTCCGCGAGTCCGCTCGCAGTTCGAACGCGCCCGGTTTCTGCTGGCCCGGCGCAGTGCTCCCGCCGTTCTCCGTGACTTCAACTTGCCAGCGTGCATCCAACACGCCATTTCGGGAACGTTCCCGGAAAACGCCTTCGGCCTTCCAAATTTTATGGTCGATTGCTACTTCACCGATTTCGCCCACCCCATTTCAGAGCGGCACACTCTGGAGGACGTCTATCCGTCGAGATTCCGCCGTACGAAGACCGGCGAATGCGGGAACTGCGCGGCCGCGGAAGTTTGTCCCGGAATGCCCGAAGGCTGGCTCGCACGCGGATATGAGGCGAAGCGTCTTGACGAATCCGAGTACGAGGCTGCCCTTCCAATTCAAGTTCTGAACCAGACCTTGTTTGGCCTCTTTCACGATGCCGTCCGGACGCGGCGGCTCTTACAAGGGCTTCAGCTCGACTGGGCAGGCGTCGCGGCTTCTTTCTTCGATGCCTTGTGCGGCGAAGTGTCCAGCATCGGCGATGCCCGATCCCGCATTTCGCGTCTGCCAGTCGCTGAACGTGCGTCTGTGCTGGCGCTGCAGCTCCGCCGAATGGCCAACCCGGATTGCCCGGCGCTCGCCGGGCTTATCGAAGAAGAACTCGGCCGTTTCGCGGGTGTTGCATGTTGTCCCTGATTCCCCAAGCGCGCGTGAAGCGCATACTGCTCTCATCCGTGGAAGTGGCGTGCCTGGAGCGCCGGGCGCGCGAGTACCTGGCTCGATGCGGGTTGGCCGCTGCCGGCATGACCGTCGAGCCCCTGGCGCTGTCGGATGTGAGTCAAACTTATCGCGTTTGCAGCGGCAATACGCACTTGATCCTGAAGGTTGCCTCGCCTCAGGTGGCGAGCTTGTGCGTGCGGATTCACGAATATCTGGAACGCCGCCACATCGAGTCTCCGGCGATTCTGTCGTCAGATCCCGAACGCGGCGCCATTCTCTATTGCGATCTTGGCCGGGCGGAGGCGCCGGCCAGACCCGATGAGGCCGAATTGATCGCCATCGTTCGTTATCTGGCCCGCCTTCACGATGCCTGTCAGATGAAGCAGGAAGAAGCCCACTCCCTCTTCCCGGACTTGACGGCCACTGGCTTTCCTTCGCCAGCCCGCCTCGCGGCGGAAATCCTGCTGACGTTCGGCGGCGCGGAAGACCGTCGTGGCAAGGTTCTGGAAGCCGCGGAAGCGCTGGCCGCCTCTGTGGCAAACTCCCCCATGCTGGTTATTTCCGATATCAAACGGGAACACTTCCTGTTTCGGGATGGCCATCCGGTGCTCGTCGATCTGGAAATGGCGTCTTTTTGGGACGTGCCAATCGCCAACCTTGCGACTCTATTCAGCTTCCCTGGTCAATTCTCCGAGCCGCTTCCGCCGTCCCTCCGGGCAACCCTCCTGGCCGAATATGTGAATTCCCGGCAGACCGCGAGCGCTCGAATCGACCTTCTCAGGCGGGCGCTCGATGCTGCCGATTTCCTGTTGCGCACGACGTTTAGCCGCGCTGCTTCCTGCGGCGCCGTCGAGACCAGCCCGATGGTTCGCAGCCGCCGGCTGCACGCCCGCTCAGGTGAATGGTCGATAGAAGCGGAGGTTGGTCCGGCTCACTTCCGAGAGCTCATTTCGACTCTGTCGCAGAAAGGCAGGTTGCGCGTCGTTGACATCGGCTGTGGTAGCGGCGCCGCGCTTCGCGATATTGCGAGCGGGTGGCCGCAACATCAGTTGGTGGGTCTCGACCTCAATCCGGGAGGCGATGCCCCGGGCGCAATCATCGGTACGGCCGACCAGCTCCCACTGGCCAGCGGCTCCGCTGCATTAGTGATCTGCGTTCAGCTTCTTCAATACCTTCCCGAGAAGCTGAATTTCCTCAAGGCCGTTTACGACGTGCTGCGGCCCGGCGCCAAAGCGTTCTTTGCCATGACCGAACACTTTGCCACCCCACCCGGACTCCCCTCCCTTCCCGAGTTCCTGTCCGCCAGCGAACCGCCGGACGTATTTCCCAGTGTGTCCACCGTGTGGGTCGCGGGCCGGCGCGTCACGTCATTCGTAATGGTCCGCTCAGACGACCGGCCCCTCACGTTCAGAACGTGGTTTACCTGACTCACTGGCGGTGCTGTAACGCAGGTACAGGTGGTTGCCTTGCTGCTTCACGCTGACAAGGTCCAGCCAGGGCGCTGTTTCGGGAGTAAACCCCACGCCTGCGATGAATCCCGGGCGGGGTGGCGGCGTGTTTCGGCCGGCCACTTGAGAGGCTATGGTGAGGAAGAGTTCGTCGACGCAGCCATCGGCCAGGAATTTACCGAAGAGGGTGGGGCCGCCTTCATGGAGAAGCAGCGATACGTCGAACTCGGCACGCAGAAGTTCGAGAATGGCCGCTGGCGCAATGATGGGACCTTCGAGCTGCCGAACCTCAGTGGAGACCAGCGATGCCGCGCCGCTGGCTGCGAGGAGGTCTCCACCGGCTTTCGTGGTGACAATCAAAGTTCGGATTCCGGGTGTCCGAAAAACGGCTCTGGTGAGGTCCATCCTGCCGCTTCCGCTAACCACAACATGGAGCGGCGGCGCCTTCTTCCGAAGGGTCTCCGAGCGGTAGCGCGCATACAGGTCGCGGGCTTCCGGGTATGCCCGGCCGGCAACGAATAAATGCCCGGGGGCGGTTTCATGAAGCGTACCGGATCCCATCATGACGGCGTCCGCCGACGCCCGGAGGAGCCCCATAATGAAACGATCCGACGGGTCGAATCTGCTGATATCGCCTCCTCCGGATTGGCCGGCGATTTCGTAGCTCACCACCCCGTCAACAGTGCTCACGAAGTTGCCGATCACATAGGGCCATTCGGGACTTGCCGGCGGGAACCACAGGTCGCCACCGTAAGCGCTTCTCAATTCCTCCGGCAGAACCGCCTGCGCGGGCGCTTCCCTGCGGTCGATCAACGTGCGGATGATTTGGCTGCCGATGCGATTACCTCCGTGTCCGCGGTTAAGTCACTCACGCCACATTCCAGGTATACATTACTACACCGCTCCATGTCAGCCGGAAACGCCGGCGCGATTTGCGCGGGTGCACGACATAGAGTGGATGACAAGGAAGCCCGATCGGAGCCGCGACCGTAAGGGAGCGCTGCTGGCGTTGCCCATAGACCTAACGCTCCCTTACGGTCGCGGCTCCGATTGGAGTACTCCCTACGCTAGGATTCTCTCAAGTGGCCGGCATTTGCGTAAAGCTCTCACTGATGTGTCGCGCACCCGATTTGCGCTTGCGTGGTGCGGTGGGCTGGCATAAAATCAACAAGACGCAGGCGGTTTCATACAGGCCGGGCGAAACGGGAAGGAGCGAGATGGGAAAAATCAACATGGGCCGGGTGATTCTTGGTGGAATCATCGCGGGGGTGATCATCAACGTGGTCGAGGGTGTTGTGAACGGCGTGATTCTCCAGCCGCAGTGGAGTGAAGCGGCCAAGGCGATTGGGCGGCCCGCCGCAACGTCGGCCAAGCAGATCGTGGCGTTCAACGTGTGGGGATTCGCCGCCGGGATCATCGCGGTCTGGCTGTATGCAGCGATGCGCCCTCGCTTCGGACCCGGTCCCCGGACGGCGATACGGCGGGAGCGGCTGTATGGCTCCTGGCCCACGCCATGGCAAACGGAATGATGGCCTTCCTGCACGTATATCCGATCGGCCTGCTGGTGACGGCCACGGCGGTCGGACTGGTGGAAGTGCTGATAGCGGCGACGGCCGGGGCGTGTTTCTATAGGGAGGCGTAAGGGAATCCAGGACTGCGTCCCGGTCAAAAGTGAAACCGGTACCTGACTTCGCCATAAATCTGGCGGGGGTTGATGTAGTGTGTCCCGCCGAACGTATTGCTTGTGTCCAGCAGGTAGTCTCCACTCGACGCCTCTGCGCCCAGGGGCAGCGGGCGTCGGCAAGAGTGCCTTGACGCGGCACGCAGGAGTGCGTGCGCCACATCTTCCAGTCCGCCGATGTGAAACTATTTTTGCGTCGGCCCTTAGCTATCTTTTGCTTGTGCAACCGCTTAAGCGCTCCAACATAGCGCTGCCAGTTCTTCGAGTGGAAAGCCGGGAGGACTTGGCGGCAAGATCTCGGGCGATGACGGTGCCGGTTGTTTCTTGCACTGAACAGCCGACCCTTGGTGCCGATGACGATCTTGAGAACGCCGGCCTCGTGGAGTCGTCGCAGACAATTGGGGCGGCGCTTCGACGCTGGCGCCGTCCGACGGCGGAGTGACAGCCGGATGATTGTAGCGCGGAATTGTCGCACAATGGAGACATGGTCACCCTGGACGCATTGCGGGCGGAACGGCGGGAGGAGATCCTCCGGCTCGCCGGGCAGCGCGGCGCCCACAGCCTGCGCGTCTTCGGCTCGGTGGCCCGTGGTGAAGCCAATGACGACAGCGACCTCGACCTGCTGGTAGCGTGGGAGCCGGGCAGGAGCCTGCTGGATCACTCAGGGCTGGTTCAGGATCTCCAGGAGTTGCTCGGGATGAAGGTCCATGTCGGGACCGAGAAATCGCTCCACTGGTACGTGCGCGACAGAATCCTTCGCGAGGCCACGCCGTTGTGAAGGACGACCGGCTGTATCTTCACCACATGCTGGAACGCTGCCACCGGATGACATCCCCATGACATCCCACGCCGGTACGCGCTGAAACTGGCCGTCATTCCGAAATCCAGAAGCGGCCATCCCCTGCGACGCACTACACCGGCTCGGCTGGCGCGCGGTCAAAAGTGAAACCGGTACCTGACCTCGCCATAGATCTGGCGAGGGTTGATGTAGTGTGTCCCGCCGAACGTATTGCTTGTGTCCAGCAGGTAGCGGGTATTGGCGATGTTGACGGCATTGGCGGAAATGGTCACGTTCTCCCGGAATGTCTTGCCGATCGACAGGTCGAACGTGGAGTGCGGCGGCAGGTGCGCTGGGCCGTCGCCATTTAGAAAGCCGGAGCCGAACTGATAGGCAGGCGTCGCCCAGGCGTGGCCTGGCAGGCTCAATGTGAGGACGGAAGTTACCGTGTTGCGCTGGTCGTGATCGAGGAGGAAGTTGCCAGAGTCGGTGAATTCGAGTAAACCTCCCGTGACCGGGCCGATTCCCTGCGCAATCTGATTGGAGTACGCGAAGCGCCACTGGGCCACATGGAAGAGCCGCGGCGAACGTATCGTGACTTCCGTTCCGCTGATGATCGCAGCCAGATCCGTCAGCGGAATAAAAATGCCGGAATTGCCGATCACGTCATGGTCCAGGAAATTGCGCGCGCTGGTGTGGAAACTGTCCACGTCGAGCGCCCATCCGCGCACGGGGATGCTGAGCCCGATATCATGCTGAATATCGCGCTCGCCCCGCAGCGGAATGAAACCATACCCCTGTGCAATCGCAAACTGGAGCGACGGACCGGCCAGGCTGTCGAGCGGAGGGGGCTGGTAGTAATACGCATAGTAGCCGTGCAGAGTCCAGTTCAGACGGGGAATCCGTATGGCCGCGCCGATTCGCGGATCGACGGCGTTCTCATCGATCAGCCCCGCATAATGTGTGAGCCGGATGCCAAGGTCCAACATGAGCCACGAGGCCGCCTTGTATCGATCTTCCAGGAACAGCGCGTCCGAGTTGGCCCAATGCTTCTCCTGCTGATTCAGCACGCTTCCGCCGGGATTGGCAGTAAGTCCGAAGGAGGTATTGTCGCGCTGGCCCCACACTTCAATGCCGGCCCGCGCATCGTTGCGCCCCTTTTGCACGTGCAGAACGGAGCGGGCGCCCACATAATTCGAACGGATATTGTCGTCGAGGATGAAGGGGGTATCCCGCGGTCCACTCAGGTAGTGTGCGTTGTTGTAATGGAAATAAGGGGAGAGTGTAAACTCCACGCCCTCGGCGAAGCTGTGAGTCCAATGGAAGCCCGCTAAGTAGTCCTTTTCCAGATTGACATCGCGAACGCCGGCGCTTTGATCGTCCGCGGTGTTGGGAATCTGATAATGATCTTCGCGCAGCGAGGCGATCCAGCGGAGCTGGTCCTTGGCGGTGGGATTAAAGAGGAGAGAGAGAAATCCGCCCACGCCGCTATCCTGATCGTGGATGACTTGCGAAACCGGCGCGCCCAGTCCCAGTTGCGAGCGATTTCCATCCACGCTCGCATAATAGGCAAAGCGCTGGGTGTGGCTGCCGAAGCTCAACTGATCGTCGGTGGAATAGAAATTCCCGGCGGACAGGGTCAGTTCGGCCTGGTTGTTGCGCTCGAAGCCGGATGGCGTCACGACGTTAAGAAACCCGTATGTGCGGTCGCCATACTGGCTGGAGTATCCGCCGCGCTCGACCTCCAGTTCTTCCACGTTCTTCGGATTGATGAGTGGCGCCACATTGGCCGCGATGTTCGTGTTGATCACGGGGATGCCGTCGAAAAACCAGTTCACCTGATGGCCGCCGCGCATGTGGAGCATGTCGTGAACCATATAAGCCCCCGGCGTAAAATCGGTAATCATCGCGAGGCTGTTGGTTTGATCCGCTCCCGGGGTCTGAGCGATGTCTTCCGGGGAAACCAGGGTTTGAACCGTTGACGTCTGCGGGTTCAACCTGCTGTTGGCGGCGGAAACTTCGACGCTTGAGTTTAGCGGCGCGAGTTCGAGTCGAAAGTGCAGGATGGGCGCCTTGTCCGCCGTCACGACCACCTGCTGCTCAAGCGTCCGGAAACCCTGGGCGGAGACATCGAGGGTATATGCTCCCTCTGGAACGCCGTTGATCTGAAACTCACCGTTTCCGGCGGATTGCACGGTTTTCGTCTCTGTTGCATTCGGGCCGTGAAGAACGACCTGCGCGCCCGGCACCGGGCGGTGCTGCGGATCGTGTACGATGCCGCGAACACTGCCGGTGGCGGCAATTAGCATGGACACTGCCAGTAAGAATAGAGCTCCACACTTCGTAGAAGTACTTTTCATTTCAGATCTCCTGGTTCAGAACTCTTTCCCTGCGTTGGATGGTTGGCCGCAGCCGAGTGGGACAGACGATCGGTTTACGTCGTCTGTCAAGCGGCCGTGCTTCAGCGAGGCATGACAGGCCACGAAAGACGATGGCCTGTCCTACTTGAGTGAACAGGAATGGGGGCTAGACGCAGGGAGGCGGCCGTTCAAAGAGAGCGAAACCAGCCTCGGAGGATCCGCGCGGTGAGCCGGCCGAGATTCGCAGACGCGACACCGGGCCGACTGGGGTGACCGCGATCCGGGATGCGACAAGACTCGCCGAAAGTGTTCCGGACGCCGCAGGAAGTTGTTCGCAACTACCTGGGCACTTCGACGAGGCGACCCAGCCTGGGCCGGCCTGGTTCGCGTTCTTGCTGGATCTTCGGCAGCAACTGGCCTTGGAGCCTTTGCAGCATTGCATGCCGCAGGCCGGCCTCTCGCGTTCGGCGAGCCCGGCCAAACCGAAACCGTACGGGATTAGGAAGACAAGGAGTAGGAGCGCTGCCGCGGCTGAGCGCCACGCCGGCAGGAGCGTGGCCAGGAAAGAGGCCCACGGAAGGTCTTTCGCCCGTTGCCGCCAGTGCTGACCCTCCAAGGCCATCGTCTCCTTTGACGGAAGTATAGCAGAGAGAAGGAACTCGCCTGCGCGCGACTGGGCGAACGCTTCGGAGCTCCTCTCGGTCACTGGGTGTCCGGCTTCAGCGCGATTGCCTGCCGCGCCGCGCGCATCTTCCAAATTACGAGGTACCCCAGCGAGTACGCGAAGACGCACCACATGGAGCCGTAGAAAAGCACAAATGGCAGGCCGATCTCGGGAGTGAAAGTCGGCGATGTCAGCACGCCGCCTTCCGGCAGCGCCGCCGCGGGACGCAGGCCGAACTCGACGATGGTCTCGCCGAGGCTGGGCTGGTGCACGCCGTCTCCGGGGTAGGCTACCGAGACGGGATAGCTCCCGTAACGGCGATCGCGGACCACCAACGCCACTTTGCCCTCATCGTCGGTAGGCCGCGCGCCGAAATCCAGCCACCCGAGCGACGTCTTCAGCTTGAACTTCACCGGCTGGAAGGAGAGCGCCTGGCCTTTTACGTCCTTCAACTGCGCGGCCACCGAGACGACGGGGTAGACTCCGGGGCTCTTGGCCGCATTGCCGGGCGAGTTCCAGAAGTGCGGCATGCCTCCGGCAAAAGCGCCGATTTGCCACGGCGTGCCCGGCGCCGGATCTGTGCGTGCGTCCTCCATCTTCGGGACTGCCGCCGATGGAAGGTTGCTCCAGGTCACCGAGAGCGTCGTCGGCCCCGCCACCGGTTTCTCTTCCGCACGAGCCAGCGTCGCGCCAACCAGCAAAATGCCCACTAATATCAGCGAAAGCCGCGCCGCGGAACCCCACGCCCGCGGACCGAAGCCGGATACGGTCTCCATCTCTTCGGCGGGCGGCTCCATATGCCGGGTCTCCCACACCGACACCACCGGGAAAAACTTCACGAGCAGGGTGTAAAGAAGCAGAAACGCGGCAAAGGCGGCCGCGGTGATCGACCATTCAATCCAGGTCGGAGTATAGTGGCCCCAACTCTCCGGAACCCGCTGGATGGGCAGGAAGGGGCTGGAAAGCGTCGGCACGACGATGAGGTAGCGCTTGGCCCACGCGCCGGCAATCGCCAGGAACGAAGCCAGACCCAATCCCGGCACGGTGAAATGCCGGTAGCGCTTGGGGCCGAGCACCGCCATCATCAGCAGCATCGGCAGAAGCACTCCCACCACCTGAACTGTCCAGAAGTACGGCGCGTAGTCGCCGCTGAACAGCCGGTCGAGCAGCAGTTTCTCGCCGCCCTGAAACTTGTAAGCCACCGTCAGGTATTCGTTCACGTTGAAATACAGGTACAGCAGCGAGAACGAGAGCAGCAGCAGCCCCAGGTTGCGGAAGTGCACTGGCTCGAGGTATTCCTCCAGGTGCAGCACACTCCGCAGGATGCACATCGCCAGCACCACCGCGGCGGCGCCCGAATAGATGGCTCCCACCACGAAATACGGCCCAAATATGCTGCTGTCCCAACCGGGCCGCAGGGTCATGGCGAAGATCCACGACACCACCGTGTGGACCGAAATAGCCAGCGGAATAATCATCACCGCCGTCACCGAAATCGCCTTCTCCAGGAGGCGCCACTCGCCGGGCGTTCCCGTCCACCCCAGCGAAAGAAGCTGGTAGACGCGGCGCCGGAAGCTGCCCAGGTTGGCCTCCTCGGCGAGGATCGCCAGGTCCGGCATTAACGGCAGGTAGAAGTAGATCAGGCACCCGCTGAGGTAGGTGCTGACGGAAAGCACATCCCAGACAATGGGCGATTGGATCCGCGGGTAGCGGAACAGGTTCAGCGCACGGTCGGGCCGCCCGAGATCGATCAGCACCATGGTGCCTCCGATGCAGAGGGCCACCACCGTGATGCCTTCCGCCATCCTCGTGATGGGCCGCCGCCAATCCGCGTCGGTGACGCGGAGAATGGCGGATATCAGCGTGCCTGCATGGCTGATCCCGATAAAGAAAACGAAGTTCGAAATGTACAGGCCCCAGGAAATCTGGTCGCGCATCCCGGTCTCCGCCAGGCCATGGCGCAACTGCAGGCTGTATGCGAAGGCGCCCCATAGAATGACCGCCCCGAGCAGCCCCACCCACGCCCGAAACTTCGGGTTGGACATGTCCAGCGTCTGCATCAGGTTATTCTCTCGTTGGTTCACATTGCCTCCCTAGGCGGGGTTCGCCATGTCGGCGTCGTGCTGGTGTTTTTCCGTGGGCGAAGGATACTTGCGGTTGACCGGCGGCAGGTAGTAGATGCGCGGCTCCGTGCCGAGTTCTTCCATGAGCCGGAATCCCGCGCCCTTGGCCGCGATCCTGGAGAACTGGACCGTGTCGCCCTTGCTGTTGGTGACGGCATCCTCGAATTCGTCCCCGAAGTAAATGGCCCCCATGGTGCAGTGTTCCGCGCAGCCGGGGAGCATGCCCATGCGCAGCATTTCCGGGCACAGAATGCACTTCTCGACGACTCCCTTGCGGTGCGGGTAGTTGTGCTCCACCGAATAAGGCTGCGCGAGTTCTTCCGGCGTGTGCGGCGGCTCCGACCAGTTGAACGCCCGCGCCGAATAGGGGCACTGGGCTATGCAGTTGCGGCAGCCGATACAGCGCTCCTGGTCCATCATGACAATGCCGTCGGTGCGCTTATAGGTGGCTCCTACCGGGCAGCCGCGCACGCACGGCGGGTTGTCGCAGTGCATGCAGGTGCGCGGCAGGAAATAGGATCCCGCGGCCGAATTATCGGCTATCTCGTAGACCTTGATCCATTCCTGCATTGGCGGCACGAAATGCATCTTGGTGCAGGCCTTGGTGCAGTCCCGGCAACCGTCGCACTTGGCCAGATCGATGACCATCACCCATCGTTGTTTCCCGGGCGCCACGGATCGCGGAGGCAGCTTCGCGTGGAACAGATGCGCCGCCACCGTCCTTACCACCACCCAGGAGACCAACAGCAGGCCCGTGCCCCGGGCCAGAAATTGAATGAAACCGCGCCGCGTGGCTTCCATGCCGTCCCCTACGGGGTCACCACCAGCTTCATCTTCATATCGTCGTGCCCCTTGCCGCACTTCACCGTGCACTCCACCACGTACTCTCCGGGCTCGGAAGGCGCCACTACCGGGAATTTCTGGGTCCCCTCTTTCAAACGGAAATTCCAGCCGCGGTCCTTCAAAGCATTGATCGTGAAGGTATGAATGGACCCGTCCTTTTCATCCCACTCTCCGCCCCGGTGCGCGGTGATCCGCAGGACCGCCACCTCGTTCGCCTTCATGGTGATCACCGGATCCTTCATTTTCGGGATCTTGAACCGGTTGTCCGCGTCGGCGGTGACGTCGATGATTCGCGGGCCGACGTCTCCGGCCCGAACGACCATCACCCCACAAGACGCCACGCAAGCCGCGGCGAGAACGATATGGATAGTTCGATGCATTGATTTCTCCTTTGCTTTAGAACCTGTAGTCCAGCGATAACGACAAAATATTTACATGATACCCGGGAACACTGGCCCCCAGGAATATAGAGGTATTCGTTCTGGAATCGAGCGGAACCATGTACGGAGTCATGACAGCCGTCTGGAAGTCCGCCTGGTCGTAGCGCTCGAGGCGGTATTCCGCCCTGCAGAATACGCTGTTGGTCAGCTTGTACCGCACGGCGGCGGTCACGGTGTGGAACCGGGTGCCGGTCTCCGGATAATCTTGCGCCGTGGTTACCAGGAAGCCCGCGAGCAGCGGGTTGCCGAGCGTCCGGTTGAGGATATTCCCCTTGGCCATCGACAGGCTGTAGAGACCGTCGAATGTGAGCTTCCTGCGCAGCCCGGATACGCTGACGCCACCCCCAACGGTGTTGACGCCATCCCGGATGTAACTTTCCCAGTCGTTATTAGACGTGTCGTTAGCCGGGTTGCTGCCGCTTGGTCCGGAATACTGGCGCGAGCGTTGATCGGTCTTATACGTTTCGTAGGCGTAATTAGCCACCAGTGAAACATGGGCGCTCAGGGTATAGCTTCCATCGATGGTCGATTCCATGTTGCGGTTGCCCAGCATTCCGTAAATGGTGTCGTTGTAGCGCTCCTGCTGATTTTCGTAGGAAGCCGTCAGTTCGAGGCGGTCGGTGGGATCGATCTCCAGCAGCGCATCGGCCTTGTAGCGCGTGCGGGCTGCCTCGTCAAAGAGTTCCCAGCCTGCGGGCATGGCTACGGCGGTGGCGCCTTCTCCCTGTGGATCCAGCAGGTCTATATTGCGGCTGAGGTCGTAATTCTGCGGATCGCGCTTCGCCAGCCGGTAGGAGCCCCGGAAGAAGATCCACTTCCTGGGGTTGAGATCGAGCGTCACCCAACCGGTATGCTCCTGCGATTTGGCCACATCGCGATATTGCCGGTCCAGGTTCTCGAAGTTATACCCCAACGTAAGGGCGTCGCCTTTGTGAAGCATCCAGGTGGCGTCCACGCCCGCGGTCTGCCGGTTGAAGGAATACGGCAGGCTCTGCCGGGCCAGGGCGTTGACGCTGCTATCGGTTTGCACGTAGTTCTGGAACAGCAGGCTGGGCGTGTCGTTGATGTAATCGTAATCGCGGTAACGCACCGTGACCAGCAGATCCTTGACTGGATGGCTGGCCAGCGTGTAGTTCATGGCGAGCCGCGTCTTTTTTCCGTTCAGGCTGGTGGCCGGAAGCGGCGCCACGCCGGTCACCGCCGAGTTGACCGTGTAAGGCAGGAACGCCGAGTTCTGCCGCATCCACTCCGGCGAAATGTAAGCCATGAGGCGCGTGGAAGCGGAGAGATTCACGGCGCCGGCAAATTCCAGCGATTGCGCCGTGTTGTCCGGGTATAGCGCGATTTGGCCCTGCGACGAGTTGCTGACCGCACTGACGCTGTTAAACGGGTTTTGCCACTGCAGCGCCGGCGCTTGGTTGTTGAAGATCGAAGCCGAGTAGCCCGCCTGAAACCCGCCGCGGCTGTTGCCGTATTCCACTCCCGCCTTGAGCTCGTCCGTCCGGTAGTCGGTGGGCTCGGGCAGTTCCAGCATATTGGAGGAGTTGAGCAGCGAGCCGAACGGCCGATAGCCGCTCTCCTTTTCGTGCGAGTACTGCAGGAACAGCGCCCAGGCGCCATTGGGCGTATAGGTGAACTTGCCGCCGCCGAGCTGCCGCCTCGACGCGGTGTTTGCCCCCGTGGCGAACTGCAGCATGGTGGGCAGGCTGGCCGGACTGTTAATGAGATTGTTGCGCACCGCGGTGGGGATGGTGAACACTCCCGGGCTGCCGGGCGTGAACAGCGTCATGGCGGAGTTGCTGAATTCGTGCGGCGTGGAGTCCCAGTCGAATTCGAATTTGAATTTGCTGGTATCGCCGAAGGTCACGCGGAAACGCTGATCTTTCTGCAGGCTGTCGCGCGTCTGCACCGTCAGAAAGTAGTTTCCGTGGAACAGGTGGTCCAGGCTGGTTTGAAAGTCCTGCACGAAAAAGCCCGGATGGAGATCGCGGTACTCGTTGAATTGGGAGGAATTGTGATCGCCCGCCAGCGCGCGCACCCCGATTTCGAGGTTCCCGCGCTCCGGGCCTGTTTCCTGGGCGTGCAGAACCGGCTTCAGCAGAAACGCCAACGGCAGAAGCAGGATGGGTTGGAAGCGGCGTCCAAGGATTCTCGTTCTGTGCAAGTTCATTGGATGCTCCTTCAGCGTTGGAACCTGCTACCCGACGGGTGGTTCGACCCATGGATCTGGGAGTGGCAGTTCGTGCATCCCCGGTTGAATACGTAACGCTCCGTGGCGAGGTGAGGCTGGCCCGGATGGCCGGTCGAGTCGTGACACTCCTGGCAGAGGCGCGGCGGGCTGACCTTCAGCAACTGCGGCCGCGTAGAGCCGTGCGGCTCATGGCAGTTCAGGCAGCTCTCCATCACCGGCGGATGCTCCCACAGAAAGGGCCCGCGCCGCTCCGGGTGGCACTTGTAGCAGGTTTCGTTGACCGAAGCCGCCACCAGCAGCTTGGGGTTCGGGCTGCCGTGCGGGTTATGGCAACTCGCGCAAGTCATCTCGCCTTCGCGCAGCGGCATGTGCGATGACCGCTGAAGCTGCGCGCGCCGCATGGGGTGGCATTCCAGGCAGACCTCCATCTGCGTCCGTGTCGGAAACAGCGTATTGCCGGTCAGCGGTTCCTTGAACGCGGCTGTGGCCGGCGCTGCCGGGCGGTTCTGGTGAACCTGGTGGCACGTCATGCAAGACAGACCCCGTCCTTCGTGCGCGCTGCCTTTCCAGAACAGCCGTCCGCCCTTTTCGTGGCATTGCAGGCAGCGGGCGGTCTGCTCGCTGGCCGAAAGCGGCGAGCCCTTGCCCAGGCGCAGAATGAACTGGCCGCTCGGCGGCCCCGCATAGACCTGCCCCTGCGCGCGTACGCGATCGTGCTCCCGCGCCGCCTCGACGTGCTCCCGTCCCGGACCATGACAGGCTTCGCACCCCTGCTTCTCCAGGTCATTTCTGGGAGCATCGAAAAAGACCTTCGCCATCTTCGTGGCGGAGAATCTTCGATACCCCTGCTTATGGCACTCCTCGCAGGTGTTGCTCCCGACATATGCGGATCCACCCGCAACCTGTCCCCATGCGCTGAGCGCCAAGCCCGGCAGCCACGCCAGCAGGAATAGCGATTTCATCAGCGCGGGGATAGCACGTTGGTAACCACCGCAGCGCGCCCCGCGCGAGGCCATCCATCCGCCTGCTGGAAGCGAGCCCTCCCAAACACCAACCGGCCAGTTTACGGACTTGCCTGTCCGAATTCCGTACAACGTGTACGATCTCGCTACAGGCAATGCGGTGGGACAGACCATCGGGTTTCGTGGTCTGTCATGCCTCATTGGGGAGCAGCGGGCCTTGACAGACGACAAGAACCGATCGTCTGTCCCACCTTGACAGACGACACAAACCGATCGTCTGTCCCACCTCTGATTACTTCGAATCGTTCAGGAAACTGGTAAGGTTGCCGAGGTCCGCGCTTTCCAGAGCCGGCCAGGCAACGCCCAATTGCTGGGCGCGGGCCCACATTCCGGGCCCGTGATTCCAAAGCGTGCTGGCCAGCGAAACGGGAGTGAAGACGTCGGCGCTGGGCTTGAGCCGCGGGCCCTCATGGGTGCCTTCGGCTTTGGCGCCGTGGCACCGCGCGCATCCCCGCGCGTCAAACACACGTTGGCCCAACAATGCGGAGCCCGACGGCTCGAAGTACTGCAGGCTGATCAGGAACGTCTGCACGTCCTTGATTTCTTCGCCATCCAAGGCGGGTATCACCGTGGAAACCTGGCGGGCCCGCGCCAGCATGGCCGGAGCATGGTTCCACAAGATCGTCGCAAAGCGCGCCGTGCTGTGCGGAAGGTCGAGGTCGGGACCGAGCTCCGGCCCGATCTTGCCGCCTTCCCCGCTCACTGAGTGACATTGGATGCACTTCTCCTGGAACACCTTCCATCCATGCTCGGCGCTGCCGCGGAGCACACTTCCCGAGCGCGCGTCGAACTCGCCCCGCCCCTGGCCGCCGCTCACGTAGGCGATCAGGTGGTTCATCTCCTCCCCCTGAAACTCGGGCCACTCGCCCAGCTTGCTGGAGATCGGCCCGACCATTCGCTGCGCGTGGTTCCACATGGCTCTCACCCAGGCGACAGCATCCCCGCTGGCCGCCACCTGCGAAAGTTCCGGCGCGGTATGACCGCCTTCGCCGCGCACCGCATGGCACTGCACGCAGCCCTTGATCGAGAATACGAGCTCGCCGGCGCGGGCGTCACCAGGATGATCCTCTGTCGCTGCCTGGTACAGAAACGAGAGGATGTGGGCCATCTCCTGCTGATCGAGCTGCGGCGGCGTGACACCGCGCATGCGGTTCCACATGGCCGGTGAATGGTTCCACAGGACCGTTGCCAGCCAGCCCATGGCCGGCCTGCCGGGGTGAATCGTCCCCAGATCGGGTCCCACGTGCCCTCCCTTGCCGTTTACCGCATGGCACACCGAGCACCGCTTTCCCCCGAAAAACAGCTCCGCGCCTTTTTCCGGGACGCCCACCACGTACAGCGCGTGCCTGGTCACCGGAGAGCGGTACTCGGAGATCAGGTTGGTCACCAGGATCCCTATGGCGACAAAGGCCGCGACGATCCAAAGCAGGAATTGTCCCGGTCTACTCAACGCGACCATACGCTCCATGTGAGCACGTCGCGCTCCAAAACGCCAAATCTTCCGCGGGGAGAGGTTTGGGTTACAAAAGATCCGTTCACCGCGGAGACGCGGAGGCGCGGAGAAGATGGAGAGAGCGTCTCCGCGGTGAATTTTCGTTTTCTCTGCCGGCGTCTCCGCGTCCGATTCTCACCGCTCCCTCCGGCATCACAACTCGTACTGCCGCAGTTTCCGGTACAGTGTATCGCGCGAGATGCCCAGCAGCGCCGCCGCCTTGCTGCGGTTGCCCGCCGATGCAAGCAAGGCCCGCCGCACGGTGAGACGCTCCATTTCCTCCATCGAGAGTGACTCGCCCGCCCTTTGTCCCGCCATGCCGGGCGTCCCCGCTCCCAGCAGCGGCCGAAGGTCCTTATCGGTGATGACCTGCGGGTCCTCGGCGGACATGGCGCTGGCGCTTTCCACGAGGCTCTCCAACTCGCGCACATTTCCCGGGAAAGAATAGCCCAGCAGAAGTTCGAGCGCGGAACGCGAAAGCGAAATCTCCCGGTTGTAGCGCCGTGAGACCCGTCCGGCGAAATGCTGGGCCAGCACCAGGATATCCTCGGGACGAGTGCGCAGCGCGGGCATTTCCAGCACAACCGTGGCGATTCGGAAGTACAGATCCTCGCGCAGCAATCCGGAGCGCAGTTCCGTCAGACTCCGGTTGGTGGCGGCAATCAGCCGAACGTCCACCTGTACAGCCCGTGTGCTGCCTATGGGCCGCAGTTCGCCCTCCTGCAATACTCGAAGTAACTTCACTTGGATATCCTTCGGCATTTCGCCAATCTCATCCAGGAATATGCTGCCGCTGGATGCTGCCGAGAAGAGGCCTGGCGCATCGGCGTAAGCACCGGTAAAAGCGCCTTTGCGGAAACCAAACAGCTCGCTTTCCGCCAATTCGCGTGGCAGGGCGCCGCAGTTGACGGGCACAAAGGGCATGCGGGCACGCGGGCTGGCGGCATGGATGGCGCGCGCGAGCATTTCCTTGCCGGTTCCGGTCTCGCCCAGCAGCAGCACCGGGACGGCGCTTGCAGCCGCCAGACGGGCGCGTTCGAGAACGCGCTCCATGGCAGGCGAGAGGCTTACGATGTTCTCGAAACAGGGGTGGCGTTCCAGATTCTTCTCAAGTTGGGCGACCCGCTCGCGCAGTTCAATCACCTCCGTCAGGCGGGCAATCTTCTTGCGCACAGCCTCGTAGTCGAACGGCTTGGTGACGTAGTCCTCGGCTCCGCGCTTGATCGCATCGACGGCGGTCTCGATGGTACCGTATCCGGTCATAATGATCACGCTGAGGTCTGGATTACGGCGGCGGAGTTCGTCGGTAAGGGTCAGTCCATCGGTGACCGGCATGATCAGATCGACCAGTGCCAGCGAAATGCCGGGGTTGGCCTCTTGGATTGAGAGGGCCTCGGCGGCGGAGAGTGCGACCTCCACCGAGTACCCTTCGCGAACCAGGAACTCCTTGAGCGTCGATGCCAGGCTGGCGTCGTCGTCTACCACGAGAATCGAGGCGCCGCGCGTTTCCGTTCCAGTCTTCACAGCTCCACCTTGAGGCTCACCGGCTGCACTGCGGCCAGCGGGAAATCCACGTAGACGGTGGTTCCTTCTCCGGCCTGGCTTTCGAGTTCAATCGCTCCACCATGTTCGAGGACCACATTCTTCGCCATCGCAAGGCCGAGACCAGTGCCCTTGCCAGGCTCCTTGGTGGTGAAGAACGGCTCGAACAGGCGCTCCCGGCAGGCGGCGCTGATGCCGCAACCGTTATCTTTTACCACGAATCCAATGCGGCCGGCGGAGATTTGCCGGCAGAAGACCCGGATTTCTCCGCCTGGCAATACCGCATCCAGGGCATTACTGAGAAGGGTTAGCAGCAGGCTTTCCAGAAGGTTTCGATCGGCGAGAACCATGCGTCCACGGCCCCGCGAAACATCCACCGAGAGCGCGACGCCCTTCGAGCGGAGCGCGGGCAGGAAGAAATCGGTCACCGATTCGACCACCGAAGCGACATCTTGCGGCGCCTTCTGCATCGATGCCGTACGAGTGAACTCCAGAAGCCGCCGCACGAAATGACTGCAGAAGTTCAGGCCTTCTTCCAGGCGCGCGGCATCCGCCGCCAGTGCGTCCTCCTTAATACGCTGGCGCATCATCTGGACTCGGATCAGGAGCGCGGCGAGGGGAGAATTCAGATGATGCGCGGTCCCCGCGGCCATTTTGCCCATACTGGTGAGCTTTTCGATTTCCAGCATGCGCTGCCGCCAGCGGACGCGCTCGCGAATATCGGAAGTGACTTCCAGAAAAAGGAGCGGACCGGCCGACTCGCGGAAGGGAAGAAGGCTGAGTTGAACCTCAAAGGCTTCGCCATCCTTCGGTTGCCGCATGGTTTCCACGTCCAATATCGGCTCCCCGCACTCCACTCGGCGGATGAAGTCCCCTAACTCGCCCCTCTTCGCCTGCGGAATTACTGGAAGGCTGCTGCCGCAGACCTCGTCCTTTCCATAGCCGTACATGCGCTGGGCCGATGCATTCCACTCCAGCACGCGGCGGCTGGAGTCGTAGAGGATCACAGCGCCCGGGAAGACTTCGAGCAATCCGCGATAGCGCTCGCGAGATCGCCGGAGTTCCTCCTCGCTTTTCCTCCTCTGGCGCAACACAAACCAGGCGGCCCAAAAAGCTAGCAGGAGCGAAGAGGCGATGCCGCGCGTGATGTAGAGATAGTGAAGCGTGACATAGTTCGCATATCGAAAGAACCGGTTTTCCACGACCTCCCACGCGGCGAACACCGCCGAAACAAGAGTGATGCAGGACAGCGTGAGAGTCGCCCAGAACCAACGCTTTTCCGGCATAAGTTCGTCGACACGCAAACAGTTGAGTTGCCCATCTTATCATCAACTGTGGATTTTCGGCAGCGAGCCGGCGGACTTAGAGTTGCCGTATAGTTGTAAACCGCAACTCAGTCATTTAATTACAGTACCAACTGGCTCGCCAATCGCCATACGCATTATATTGCCTGTCGTATTCAAATTGAAAACGATAATTGGAAGCTGGTTGTCACGGCACATGGCTACGGCGGAGGCATCCATCACTCGCAGGCCCTGGGCCAGCACTTCGAGGTAGGTGATCTGGTCGTACTTGACCGCGTCCGGGAATTGCAACGGGTCCTTGTCGTAGACGCCATCCACGCGGGTGGCTTTGGCGATGATGTCGGCCTTGATCTCGAGGGCCCGCAGGGTGGCGGCGGTGTCGGTGGAAAAGTAGGGGTTGGATGTGCCGGCGGCGAAGATCACGATGCGGCCTTTTTCCAGGTGCCGCATGGCGCGCCGCCGGATATACGGTTCGGCCACCTGGCGCATTTCGATGGCGCTCATCACGCGGGTGGAAACACCGGCTTGTTCGAGCGCATCGGAAAGGGCCAGCGAATTGATTACGGTGGCCAGCATGCCCATATGGTCGGCCGTCACGCGGTCCATCTTCTGCGCCGCCGCGGCCACGCCGCGGAAGATATTGCCGCCGCCCACGACCACGGCGATTTGGATGCCGGCCGCGGCCACATCGGCCACTTCCCGTGCCAGGCCTTTGACCTTTTCGGAATCGATTCCGAACGATGCGCCGCCCGCCAACACTTCGCCACTGAGCTTCAGCAGGATGCGTTTAAAGGCGGGCATTTACGCCAATGCCGGGTTTTCGTGGCCCGCTTCCATCGCCGCCACATCGCCCACTTTGAAGCGGACGAAGCGCGCAATGGTGATGTTCTCCTGCAGTTTGGCAATCTTGGTTTTCACCAACTGGCCGACCGTCAAGGTGGCTTCCTTCACGAACGGCTGTTCCAGCAGGCAGACTTCTTCGTAGAATTTGCCCAGGCGGCCCTCGACGATCTTGTCGAGAATTTTCTCCGGCTTGCCTTCCAGCACGGCGCGCTCCCGCGCGATTTCCCGCTCTTTGGCCAGCACGGCCTCGGTGACGTCTTCCTTGCGAATGAAGCGCGGATCGGCGGCGGCGATGTGCATGGCCACGTCGTGCACCAGCTCTTTGAAATCGTCGGTGCGCGCCACGAAATCGGATTCGCAGTTGATTTCCACCAGCACGCCCAGTTGCCCGCCGTGGTGGATGTAGGATCCAATCAGGCCCTGGCGGGTGGCACGCGCCGACTTCTTATCGGCCAGCGAGATGCCGTGCTTGCGCAGCACGATCTCCGCGTCGGCGATATCGCCCTTGGCTTCCACCAGAGCTTTCTTGCATTCCATCATCCCCGCGCCGGTCCGGTCGCGGAGGTCTTTTACGAGTGCCGCGGTAATTTCCGCCATATGATTGTGTCTCTTTGCTTCCTTGGCAATCGCTCCCTTACCGTCGCGGCTCGCATCGGAGTCGCGAGAGCGGTTGTCACAAGTGATCTCTAGTGTCCGCCCTCGCCGGCTACCGGCTCCGGGGCTGGCTCGGCGGTTTCGGAAACGGGGCCCTTACGCTGCGATCCGGTGGCCGGATCGTCTTCCATGGCCAGGCTTTCGGCCATGATCTTCTCGGCGTACTTGGGGTCCACGTATTCGGTGTACTCCAGCATGCTTTCCTCGGCCGGGGCTTCGTCCTGGGCGATCTTGTCGGCCGCGAAATCCTGCTCGGTGGCGAGCGACCGGCCTTCCACCACGGCATCGGCGATCTTGCTGGCGAACAGGCGAATGGCGCGCAGCGCGTCGTCGTTGCCGGGAATCACGTAATCCACTTCATCGGGGTCGCAGTTGGTGTCGACGATCGCCACCACGGGGATTCCCAGGCGGCGCGCTTCCTTCACCGCGATGGCCTCCTTATTGGAGTCGATCACGAAGAGGATATCGGGCAGGCCCGGCATATCCTTGATGCCCGCCAGGTTCTGGTCAAGGTGCTTGCGCTCGCGCTCCAGCCGGATGACTTCTTTCTTCGGCCGGCCCGCGTATCCGCCTTCCACCGAGGACATGGCTTCCAGTTCCTTCAGGCGCTTGATGGATTTCTGCACTGTCAGCATGTTGGTGAGCAGGCCGCCCAACCAGCGCTGGTTGACGTAGTACATCTGGCAGCGTTTGGCTTCTTCGGCGATGGCTTCCTGCGCTTGACGCTTGGTGCCTACGAAGAGCACGTTCTTGCCCTGCGCAGCCATCTCGCCCACATACCGGGCGGCGTCTTTGAACATCTTCAGAGTCTTCTGAAGATCGATAATATAGATGCCGTTGCGTTCCCCGAAGATGTATTCCTTCATCTTGGGATTCCAGCGCTTGGTCTGGTGCCCGAAGTGAACGCCCGCTTCGAGCAATTCTTTCATCGATATTGCCGGCAAAATACCTCCTAGTCAGCCACCGTCATCCGCGACACGGCCCAAAGCGAGATTTGTGCGCGGATCGGCACGGATAGCCGTTGTTGTTGAGGGGCCTTGCGGCCCCACGAAGAATTTATCGTTTGGAGAACTGGAACCGTTTACGCGCGCCCTTTTGACCGTACTTCTTCCGCTCGTGCTTGCGCGGGTCGCGGGTCAGGAAGCCGAGCTTCTTGAGCCTGGACCGCAGTTCCGCATTGAACTCCACCAATGCCCGGGATATGCCCAGACGGCATGCACCCGCCTGGCCGGCCACACCGCCGCCATCGGCCAGAATCAGCAGATCGAACTTATCCATGGACTCGGTCGCCGCCAGCGGCTGCCGTACCACGGCGCGCGAACTCTCCGTTGGGAAATAATTCTCGAAGGCGCGTCCATTCACCTGAATCTCGCCCTTACCGGGCCGCAAAATCACGCGGGCCACCGACCTCTTCCGCCGGCCCGTACCCAAATATTGAACAATCGTCGCTGCCACTGAACTTGTACCTCTATCTCACGGCCAACGCGGACGGTTTCTGCGCCGCGTGCGGGTGTTTGTCGCCCGCGTAGACCTTCAGTTTTCGATACATCTGTTTGCCGAGCTTGGTCTTCGGCAGCATGCCGAAGATGGCGTCCTCAATCAGGCGGACCGGCTTTTCAGCCCGCACGCGCTTCAAGCTCTTCTCCACCAATCCGCCGGGATATCCGGTGAAATGGCGATACATCTTGTCTTCTTCCTTTCGGCCGCTGACTTTCACTTTGTCGGCGTTGATCACGATGACGTGATCGCCGGTATCCAGAAACGGCGTGTAGATGGGCTTGGTCTTGCCCATCAGCAGCATGGCCGCCTTGCTGGCGATCTTGCCTAAAATCGCCTCTTGGGCGTCAATCACATGCCACTGCCGGATAATGCCGTCCTTGGATGGGAACTCGGTACTCATTGACACACGTCTCCAACTGTTTCTTGAACTGCAAAACATTAAGCTTACAGAGATTAGGGGTTCATTGTCAAATCGGGTTACAGGGCTGCCGGCCATCCGCCGATCGGGCTCCGAGTGCAACGCGGAGGCGCGGAAGACGCGGAGAAAACGGGGGAGAAGAAATAATCTCTTGATCTTACCCCTGCGGACGGTTCTTCGCCTGCTCCATGGCGATCTGGTTGATGTGCGACAGAGCTTTCGCTCCGCTGGCGCCTTCGATGGCTTTCACCGCGATGTCTTGCACTTGTTGCTTGGCATCCGCGAGTTGTTTTTCGAGTGCGGCGATCTGCGCCTGTTGCCGGGCCACCGACTCTTCCAACGAGTTGACCTGCATAGTCGCCAGACGCTTCTCGGTTTCGGCGTCCTTCTTCAGCACCAGTATCTGTTGCTCGAACCTGGCTTCAGTCTCCTTGCGGGACTGCTCGGCCGCGGTCTGCGCCTCTTTCTGCAGACGGGCTGGAAATCCTTCCGCCTCCTTCTGCAGCCGGGCGAAATCCTCTTCGCGCTCTTTGAGGGCGGTTTCGCGCTGCTTCCAGCCTTTCTCCAGAGCTTCCTGTTTTTCCTGGTTTTTCTTCTCGGCCAGGCGCACCTCTTCTTCGTACTTGTCCTGCGCTTTTTTCCGTTCCAGAGCTTTCTTGTATTCGTAGTCCTCGATCTCGCGCTGGCGTTGCTTCTTGAGGCCCTCTTCCAGATCCTTGCGCTGGCCTTCGGTCTTCTCGGATTCTTCCTCCCAGGCCGTGCGCTGGGCGGCGATCTCGGCCTCGAGTTGCTGCTTCTCGCGGGCGTAGTCCTGCACCATCTGGTCGAGAGCCGTCGCCGCCACGTCGATCTTGTGGAGGCGTTCCAGTTCCTTCCGTTCGAGCGTCACGGTCTCGCGCACCGCCGCCAGCAACTGCACCTCTTCGGTGAGCTTGCCGGCGACATCGGATAGCGCCCGGGAAACCTCCAGCCCCAGCGCGGAGATTCTCTGCACGACGCCTTCCACGGTGGCTCCATCGGCCGCGTGCCGGATTTCGCTCTCGCGCAATCGAGCGGCCTCCAGGCCTTTGGTGTCCGGCGATTCACGCGCTTGTTCCACCTGTTCCTGGACTTCCGCAAACTCCTGCTGTACTTCCGCTTTGCTTCGCCTGGCGCGCACCGGCGCCTTCACCGTTTTAGCTGGCATGACGATTCCTTTCCGTAACGGCAGATTAGCAGATTTAGCGCGGGTTGGCGCATCCTCCGCGGCGCCCGCGTTACGCTACGATCGAAACATCTCGACCAACTGGAAAAACAACCTGCGGGTGGTGATGGTTTCGACGCGCAACCCGCTCAATATCGGCGCCGCGGCGCGGGCCATGGCCAACTTCGGCTTCGCGCGTCTGCGCGTGGTCAGCCCCTACGACGTGGCTTTCCGCGAAGCGCGCTCCGCCGTGGGAGCTGCCCCGCTGCTGCAAAAGGCTGAGGATTATGCCACGCTCGCCAGTTCCATCGCCGATTGCCGCCTGGTGGTGGGCACAACCTCCATTGGCCATCGCGGGTTGCAGCACCCCATGCGGCGGCTGGAGTACGGCGCACGCCTCATCAAGCGCGCCCTCGCAAAGGCGCCCGTGGCCCTACTGTTCGGCTCCGAAAAGTTCGGACTCTCCAACGAAGACCTCAGCCACTGCCACTGGCTGATGCGCATTCCGACTGTCGATGCCGATCTTTCCATGAATCTGGGGCAGGCCGTTGCGCTCTGTCTCTACGAGTTGGCGCGCGATCCCAAGGCGGTGAAGGCCAAACCCGGAAAGATTGCGCGGGCGGCGGCCGCGGAGGCCGAACAGATTACCGCGTTGCTGATGGACGTGCTGCGGCAAAGCGGCTACGTCAACCCAACGACGGCCGCGTCCACGGAAGAAAAGGTGCGCCGCCTGGTGCGGCGTCTCGACATCGCCGCGCGCGATGCCCCGGTGCTCTTGGGGATGCTGCGGCAGATTCTGTGGAAGGTGAGCGGATGAGGGCTATTCGTGAAATACTTCTTCCCGCGTCAGTTCGAGGTGGGGGTTGTCCGTGGAGATCAGATCTCCCTCGATTTCCAGCAGGCTGTTGGAACGGAATAGGAACATCTGCCGGGGTCTGGGATCGAAGAGCCAGATATGCGGCGTACCGATTCCGGCGTACTCTTTGAGCTTCGCGATCACTCTGGTCATGCGGTCGTCTTCGGAGAGAATCTCAATCGCCACGAACGGTGGTTCGAGCAGGACCGAGGTCGTCGGTGCACTTAACATCACGCAGACATCGGGCAACCGGAACCGCGTTGGATTGACCATGGACCTCAGTTCCGGAACCGCCTTAATGCTTGGATACTTGCGCCGCAGCGCGAAAATGATGTTGCTCTGCACCAGGCTATGCAGCCAGTCGCCCACATTTCGCTCCACCAACACGCCATCCACGAACTCCACATCTGGGTCGTATGACGTATTCAGGTAATCGTCGACCGAGATCAGCGTCTCGATGCCCATAAACCCACAATACCATGAGGCTGCCTCGGCCTTTTTGCGGGCCTGGTGCGGCGTCTCGACATCGCCGCGCGCGATGCCCCGGTGCTGTTGGGGATGCTGCGCCAGATTCTGTGGAAGGTGGGCGGAGAACAAACCCGCAAGGCGTGATGCGCACACGCCTTGGCGAGTGGCCGGTCCGGGCCGGGATTCAGCCTGTTGGCTCCGTCTTTCGCTACTTCGTTTTTTTCAATATCGGCATTGGGGCGCCCGGTGGCGGGGCCAGCGACCCGTCGCTTTGGATCGTAAAAACGCCGCCTCCGCCTCCCCCCTGGCAGGTGAGTGCGACTTGGTTGCCATCTACCTTATACGTGCACGGACCCGAATTACCCATGAACGTGATGGTTGCCTCACCGCCTGACTTCAGTTCCACTGTGTAGCCGCTGGCTGGATCCGTGTAGGTGCCCGTCACGCTCTTGCCGCATGCGGCGAGCGCGCAACACAGGCAGGCCAAAATCGCTGTCAGGGCCGCGTAACGTAGCTTATTGATGCGCATTGAACTCTCCTCCAGGCCGAAATTCCTTGCTTGCCCTCCGATAGACGTTGGGTAAGAGTATACATGGCCTAAAAGGGAATAGAAAGCGGTTGCCGTGGAGACGGTTGTCGTGGAGACAGGGGCAGGCTAAATCCCGCCACCGCGTCCACGGCCGCCGCGGCCGGGTTTCGTGTCGGGCGCCCCGCCGGCGAAAGTCAGAGTGACGTCGGCGGTGTGGTCCTGCTCATTGATTTTGAGTTCGGCCTTGGTCTTGCCGAGATTATCGAAAAGGCCTTCGTCGCGGACGCGAGTCAGGAACAGGTCGGGGTAATCCGGATTGAACGGCTTGCCGGGCTTCATGGTCCAGATGCGGTTGATCTCCGCTTCCGAATCCAGATCCAGCCCCACGATGGTCAGCTTGCGCATGGAAAACTGCGGTCCCGCCGACACCAGCACCGTCACGTTGACCGTGTGTTTGTCCTCTTCCACCTGACGCGAGACGGTGACCGCGGCTTGCATATAACCGGCGTGCCGCAGCGCCTTGCGGATGCGTTCGAGGCCTTCGTTCACGCGGTCGAAGTTGGCCAGGTCGCCGGTCTTGAAGTCTCCGGCCTTCAGCAACTCGTCGGGCTTGAGCGGAGTGGGGGGATCGACGGTGACTTTTCCCAGGTTGTAAGTCTCGCCTTCGTCCACTGAAACCGTCACGTTGACGCCTTGCACGTCTTTGGCCGGCTCGGTCTTGATTTTGGGGAAGGCTACGCGCACGCGGCCGCGCGCTTCATATACCGGCCGCACCGCCGTGTTGAGCAACTCGCGGAAGCGGTCTTCGGTGTAGGGCGTGCCGACCGCCACGCTCATGATGGCTTCCTTCAGCACTTCCTGTGGAAGCACCCGGTTTCCTTCGAACGATACCAGCGCCACCGCCGGCAGCGACCGAGCCGGATAGAAAACGATGGCGAATTCGCCGGGCCGGTCCGGCATCACCGTGCCCACTATCTTCTCCTGCATCCCCATGGCCGCCAGGTATTCCTCCACCCACCTTGTGTAGCGCTGGAAGACCGGCTGGGTGGCCGGCAGTATGCCCTTCGCAAACAACGGGTCCTTGGCTTTCAGGGCGGCCACCAGGTCCTTCTCCGAAACGTGCAATTCCTCGAATCGCACCGGGTACACCTGTTCGATTTCGGTTACCTGAAATGTGGCATCGTAACCGCCGCCGGCGCCCGCGACGAACTTATAGCTGACGGTCTCGAAGGCTCCCGAGGCCGTCAGGCGGTCGCGTGCGGCATCAAATTCCTGGCGGCCGGCAACCTGGCCAATCTTCAGGCCGGCGATGGCCAGCACTTGCTCGCGCGTAAAATTGTGAGTCCCTTCCACCGCCAAGCTCGAAATGGGCCACCTCGCCGGCGCCGCGGCGGGCGTGGACTTCTTCTGCGCCGGCGGACGCGTCTGAGCGAATCCCGGCCCCGCCGCCAGCATCAGAATAAGGAGCAGCCACTTCATGTCCTTATGGTAGACGCACCGGCATCGCCTCCGGTGACATGGGAGAATGATAAAAGTGCCTTACGACCTGATTGTGATCGGAAGTGGTCCCGGCGGTTACTCCGCAGCCATCCGTGCCGGCCAGTACGGATTGAAAACCGCTCTCGTCGAGAAGCAGCCCAGACTCGGCGGGACCTGCCTGCTGGTGGGGTGCATTCCGACCAAGTCGCTGCTCCAGACGGCCGACGTCTGGCAGCGTTTCGTGCATGCGGACCAGGAAGGCATCGTCTGCGAGAATCCGCGCCTGGACTATCCCAAGGTGAAGGACCGCAAGGATGGCATCGTCACCAAGCATTCCAAGGGCGTCGAGATGCTGCTCAAGCGCGCTAAGGTGGAGCGCATTGCGGGCTACGCCACGCTCAAGGGCGGCGGCAAAGTGGAAGTGCAGAGCGACGCCGGCGTGCAGACGCTGGAGGCGAAGAACATCATCATCGCCACCGGCTCGGAAGCCCGTATGATGCCGGGTCTGGAGGCCGACCCCGAGCGAATCCTCACCAACGTCGAGATCCTCAACCTCACGGCCATTCCCAAGAGCCTCATCATTATCGGGGCGGGGGCGGTGGGCGTGGAGTTCGCTTCTATCTTCAACCGCTTCGGCACGGAAGTGACGGTGGTTGAAATGCTGCCGCGCATCGTGCCGGTGGAAGACGAAGACATCTCCAAGGAACTCGAGCGCAACTTCCGCAAGCAGAAAATTCGCGTCGAGACGGGCGCGCGCGCCGAAAACATCCGCAAGACCGGCACGGGCGTGGCGCTCAAGCTGGTCACCAAGGACGGCAAGGAGGAAGAGCTACAGGCCGAAAAATTGTTGGTGGCGGTGGGGCGCAAGCCGAATACCGAAAAGATCGGCCTGGAAAACACAAAGGTCAAGCTGGACCGCGGATTTATCCAGGTGGATTCACACCAGCAGACCGCCGAGCCGGACGTCTACGCCATCGGCGACGTGGTGGCAGGCACGCCGCAACTGGCGCACGTGGCCACGCGCGAAGGCATGATCGCGGTGGCTCATATAGCCGGCAAGGCGGCCGTCCCCATCAACAAGAATCGCATCCCCGGCTGCACCTATACCGAGCCCGGCATCGGCAGCGTGGGGATGACGGAGGCGCAGGCTCGCGCGCAGGGATACAAGGTGAAGATCGGGCGCTTCCCGTTCGCCGGCGATAGCCGCGCGACGATCCTTGGACACCACGAGGGGTTCATTAAGGTAGTGGCCGACGAAAAGTTCGGCGAGATCCTGGGCGTCCACATCATCGGGCCGGAGGCATTCGAGCTGATCGGCGAAGCCGTCGCCGCCATGGAAGCCGAAGCCACCGTCGAGGTGATGATGCAAACCATCCACGCGCATCCCACGCTCTACGAAGCCTTGGGCGAGGCCTTCAACGCAGTATACGGTCTTTCGATCAATGCGTAAGTGCTGCGTGCGGGAACTCGGGCGCATCGATTATGGCAAGGCGCTGGAATTGCAGCAGCAGCTTGCTACCCAGCGCAAACAGGGCACGGTGGGGGACCACCTGCTGCTTCTGGAACATCCGCACGTGATCACGCTGGGGCGCAACGGCCACGTAGAGAATCTGTTGGCTTCGGACGAGATCTTGAGTCGCGCCGGGATTTCCTTTTATCCAACCGATCGCGGCGGCGACGTGACGTATCACGGACCGGGGCAACTGGTGGGCTACCCGATCCTGGACCTGCGCGATTGGAAGCGCGACGTGGGCGCGTACGTGCGTGCCGTCGAGCAGTCGCTCATCGACACGCTGGCGGAGTTCGGCATTGAAGCCGGCCGCATTCCCAAGCTGACTGGGGTTTGGGTGGGCGATCGCAAAATCGCCGCCATCGGAGTGCACCTCAGCCGGTGGGTGACGTCGCACGGTTTCGCGCTGAACGTGAATACGGATTTGAGCTATTTTCAATACATTGTCCCCTGCGGGCTTACCAAGCCTGTGACTTCCATGGCGCAACTGGGCGTGCGCGCTTCGCTGGCGGAAGTTTCGCAGGTCTTTGCCGCCCATTTCGGCCGCGTTTTCGAGTGTGAGATGCTGTTCGAGGCGCCCGTCCTGGCCGCCACGGAAAGAGAGAACTGATATGACCGACGTAGTGATGCCCCAGATGGGCGAGAGCATTGTCGAAGGCACGCTGACCAAGTGGCTCAAGAAGCGCGGCGACCGTGTGGAGCGCGACGAGCCGTTGTTCGAGATTTCGACCGATAAGGTGGATACTGAAATCCCTTCGCCGGCTGCCGGCACGTTGTCCGAGGTGCTGGTGGAAGAGGGAGCTACGGTAGGGATCAATACGGTGGTGGCGCGCATTGCGGAAGAAGGCGGAGCGGCCGCGGCAAAGCCCGCAGAGCCCGCAGCGCCGGCCGAGAAGGCTCCGGAAGCGCCGGCCGCCGTTGCAGCCGTATCGGTGGCAGCGCCGGCCGAGAAGGCTCCGGAAGCGCCGGCTCCCGTTGCAGCCGCGCCGGCCGCGGCGCCTGCTCCGCCGCCAGTCGAGCCTGAAGCCAAGCCGGCGGAAGAGCCCGCTGCCGAACCCGCCGCCGAAGTGTCCGGTCCGCTTTCTCCGCTGGTGCGAAAAATGGCGCGCGAGAACAACATCGACCTCAGCCGCGTAAAAGGCACCGGCGCCGGCGGCCGCATCACCAAGCAGGACGTGGAAGCCTACATGGCGCAGGGCACGCCAGCGGCGCCCGGGCCCGCTGCAGCGGCACCGGCTGTGCCGGTTGCGGCTCCTCCCGATGCAAGCAAGCCGGCCGCCGCACCGCCGCCGGCCTTTTCCCCGGGCGCCAAGACGAAAATCGAGCCGCTCAGCACCATGCGGATCAAGATCGCCGAGCACATGCTGCTCTCCAAGCGCACTTCCGCGCACGTCACCACCATCCACCGCGTGGATATGACCAAGGTGGCAAAGCTGCGCGAGCGATTCAAAGGCCAGTTCCAGGCCAACCACGGCTTCTCGCTCACCTACCTGCCGTTTATCACCGCCGCCGCCGCCGTGGCGTTGCGCCAGTTCCCGCTGCTCAACGCCTCGCTCGACGGCAACAACATCGTCTACCACAATGAAATCCATATCGGCATCGCGGTCGCGCTGGACAACGGTCTAATTGTGCCGGTGATCCGCGGCGCCGACGAAAAGAACGTGCTGGGGTTGCAGCGCGCCATCGTGGATCTGGCGACGCGCGCCCGCTCGCGCCAGCTCAAGCCCGACGAAGTGTTGGGTGGCACCTTCTCCATCACCAATTTCGGCAGCTTCGGGAGCCTGGTCGGCACGCCCATCATCAACCAGCCCCAGGTCGCCATTCTGGGCGTGGGCACGGTGGACAAGACACCGGTGGTGATCGACGATGCCATCGCCATTCGCTCCATTTGCCACGTTTCGCTGAGCTTTGACCACCGCCTGATCGATGGCGCGCTAGCCGACCAGTTCATGACCAAAGTGAAACAGGTGCTGGAAGGCTGGGCGGAGGAAGTGCTGTAGCGATTTGGAGTGTGGAGCAGGCTTTCCAGCCCGGATTCGCGCCAGATGGCGGCGGAGTGGTCACCGCCTGGCCGTTTTTTCGCGGTATTCACGCGCAGCCTTGCGAAAGACGGGGTTTGGCTTGGGCGGATTCAGAATCGCGTCCGCAAAAGCTTTCGTCTCGCGGGCGGTCAGAATCAGCATGGCGCGCTTTTCAATCGTCTGTTCCGTTCGCTCCATCTGTTTCCGGCCTCGTTGGACAGTCCGTGGCACTCGCGATGATCTCCCCTACTACTGTACGGTAAATATTCATGCCGAGGAAAGCGGATTCAGCGAATCGCGGCACGAGGTGCTGCGGGATAATGGCGATGGTGACCTATGAGTGAGATCCTTTAGTCATGCGGAGCATTCTCGCATTCCTTTTCATCTCCATTCTGATCACCCTGTCACCGGCGGCGGCCGCTCCGCATCCCCTCGCGCCGCTGACGGCAGACGAAATCCGCGCGGCCGCTAACCTGTTGCGAAGCTCCGACCCCTTTCCCGCCGGCGGCATCTTCAGCCTCATCGCGCTCGATGAACCACCAAAGGAAATGGTGCTGGCGAAGACGGCCGTTCCGCGGCGCGCGTTCGCGGTGATCTATGATCGCAAGCGAAACCAGACCTGGGAGGCGATTGCCAACCTCTCTACCAGCGCCATCGATTCCTGGAAGCTCATCCCGGGAGCGCAGCCGGCCATCAACTCCGAGGATTCCGATCTGGCGGATGCAATTGTGCGCGCCGATCCTCGATGGGCGCAGGCCATGCGCCAACGCGGCATCCGCGACGCCGAAAACGTCCTCACCATGGCATGGAGCGCCGGCTATTTCGGGCCCGGCACTGACGCCGGCCGCGTTGTGTGCGTGGTGCCCTATTATGCAGGCGCCGGCGCCAATCTGTACGCACATCCGGTGGAAGGCGTCGTGGCGCACGTCAACCTCACCACCGGCAAGGTCATCGACTTTCTCGACATCGATCGCAACGTCCCCGTCTCGCGTGAGAATGCCGACCTGGGGCCGCGGCCCGGGGCACCGCCGCTCGCCCCGCTCGTTGTCACCCAACCGGGCGGGCCGGGCTTCCAGATTGAAGACGGTGAAGTGCGCTGGCAGAAGTGGCGCTTCCGCTATGCGCTCCATCCCCGCGAGGGTTTGGTAGTCTATACCGCCGGCTATGAAGATGGCGGGCGCGTGCGGCCGGTTCTCTATCGCGGGTCGCTCTCGGAAATGGTGGTGCCTTACGGCGATCCGTCGGGCGCCTGGTATTTCCGCAACAGTTTCGACGCCGGCGAATTGGGTCTCGGCGCCATGGCCAGTTCCCTGCGGCCCGGGGTGGATTGCCCCGCCAATTGCAGCGTATTCGATGCCGTGGTGGCGGAGAGTTCCGGCGAGCCCCGCACCATTCCGGGCGCCGTGGCTATCTATGAACGCGATGCCGGCGTCGCCTGGAAGCACGAGAACAACACGCGGCGCGAGCGCGAGCTGGTGCTTTCCTATTTCACCCAGCCGGGCAATTACGAGTACGGTTTCGACTGGGTTTTTCACCAGAATGGCGCCATCGAAGTGCGCGTCTCGCTCACCGGCATCATGGCCGCCAAGGGAGTGGCCGATGGCTCCGACCAGCACAGCCACCTGGTGGCCAAGAACCTGGCGGCGCCGCACCATCAGCATTTCTTCACATTCCGGCTCGACATGGACGTGGATGGCACGCCCAACCGCGTCGTGGAAATGAACAGCGTTCCCATGCCGGTGGGCAAGCAGAATCCCTACGGTGGCGGGTTCCTGATGCAGGAGACCACGCTGCGCACGGAACGCGAAGCCGAGCGAAGCCTGAACATGGCGAGCAGCCGCCGCTGGATTGTGGAAAGCGCGTCGGTCAAGAATGCTCTGGGCCATCCCACGGGCTATGCGCTGTTGCCCGGCGAAAACTCCGTGCCGTTCGCGCAACCCGATTCGTGGGTGCGCAAGCGCGCCGGCTTTCTGAACGCGCACGTTTGGGTGACGCCCTACAACGCCGCCGAGCGCTACGCCGCGGGCGATTATCCCAACCAGTCGAAAGGCGGCGACGGCCTGGTGAAGTGGACCGCCGCCAACCGTTCCGTCGACAACCAGGACATCGTGCTCTGGTACACCATGGGAATCACGCACAATCCGCGCCCCGAGGATTGGCCGGTGATGCCGGTCTACGAGGCCGGTTTCAAGCTGGTGCCCTGGGGCTTCTTCGCGAGTAACCCCGTGATGGACTTGCCGCCGGGTCGTTGAAGCCGGCCCGGCATGCCTCATAATAGAGACTATGGGCGATCGAGTGATCATGAGCCGGCTGGTCCGCGGCCGCGCTCCGGGGCGCGAGTTTGATATCGCGTTCTGGCAGAAGCTCGGTCCCACGCGGATTTTCGAAGCGGCCTGGGATCTGGTAGTGACCGCCGCCGCCGCACGGGGCATCCATGAAGATCAACTCCGGCTTCAAAGATCTGTTACGAAGTTTAAACGCGGGCGGCGTCCGGTAGCTGGTGGTGGGCGGCTACGCGGTGATGGTCCACACTGAGCCGCGATATACCAAGGACCTGGACATCTGGATCGAGCCTGACCGCGAGAACGCACGCGCCATGCTCGAAGCGCTCGCCGCCTTTGGCGCTCCCACCGCTGCGTGAGCGCAGACGACTTCACTCAACCCGAAGTCTTCTTTCAGATTGGCGTGGATCCCGTTCGCGTCGACATCCTGACGTCCGTGACCGGTCTTGATTTCCCATCAGCGTGGAGTCGAAGGATTGTTGTGGATTTCGGAGGAGAGCCCACGCCGGTCCTTTGCCGCCGAGACATTCTCGCCGCCAAAATCGCGGCAGGCCGGCTCAGGGACCAAAAGGACGTCTGCCATCTTCGCCGGAAGTGAAGCTTAGGGATCTGGGCCGCACATCCGCACAAGCTGAAGGGCGGACCCCTTGTCCGCGGCCGACGCCCCGTCGGCCTGCTCGCGTTGTGCAGGAAGCTGATATGGTTGTTCCGACTGCGGGACGAGGGCGTCCCGCGNNGGGGGCCCGCGCGGACCAGGGGGGCCGCCCTCCAAATGTCGCAACCATTACAAATCGCTGCCACTTGAGCCTAATTTCGGAGTCCAGCCCCCCTCGAATGCGCCGCCGCTCACCCCGCCAAATTCCCCCGTTCCGTTTGGAAAGTCGCCGTTCAATGGATAACTATTTCTTTCAATCGGTTAAACGGGCAAGATGGCTTCAATCTGGGAAGGTTGCACAACTATGAGCACTCAGTCCTTTGAACCGAAAGCCATGCCCCCGGCCAATCTTGTACAGATCGGCTCTCCCGTTGAGAACGTGATCCAACAGCGGCTTGCGGAGGAACGCGCCCGTCTGGAACAGGAAGCCGGCCTCCCCAAACGTGAGCTTCATCACTTCAAGAGACCGGTTGAGAAGCCGTTCACCCGCGACCAGCGCTCGACCACCACACTGCTGTTCGGCGGCCTCACGTGGAAACACGAAAAGCTGGTGCATGGCGCGCTCGAAGGTCTCGGCTATAAAGCGCGCGCGGTGCCGACGCCCGACGTGAGGGCCTTCCAGGCCGGCAAAGAGTACGGCAACAACGGCCAGTGCAACCCGACCTATTTCACCGTGGGCAACCTGGTGACCTATCTCCAGAGTCTCGAAGAGCAGGGCATGTCGCGGCAGGAAATCATCGACACGCATGTCTTCTTCACCGCCGGCGCCTGCGGCCCGTGCCGCTTTGGCATGTATGAGGCCGAGTACCGGTTGGCGCTGCGCAACTCCGGGTTCGACGGTTTCCGCGTTCTGCTGTTCCAGCAGTCCGGCGGGTTGAATCAGTCCGACGCCGAAGCGGGCATGGAGATGAATCTCGACTTCTTCCTCGGCATCCTTAACGCGCTCAATTGCGGCGACGTGATGAACGAAGTGGCATACGCCATCCGCCCGTTCGAAGCCGAGGCCGGCAAGACCGACCAGGTGCTCGACGAGACCATGGACTACATGCACGAGGTGTTCAAGAACAAGCGCCCGTGGAAGCTCGAAGGCGGAATGGGCAAGTATCTGCTGGGCTTCTCCGACACCGCGGAATACATCGGCAAGTTCGTCAACCAGCTCAAGGGCGCGGATTACGTGGGGCCGCTCGAACACTGCCGCGACCGGTTCAACGAAATCGATATCGACCGGTTGCGTGTGAAGCCCATCGTCAAGATCACCGGCGAGTTCTGGGCGCAGACCACCGAAGGCGACGGCAATTTTAATATGTTCAGGTTCCTGGAGCGCGAAGGCGCGCAGGTACTGGTGGAACCCATCGGCACCTGGATCATGTACATGATCCACCAGGTAGTGCAGAAGTACAAAGACTTCAAGGGCCTCGAAGAAGGCGCCGTGCTGCCGCCGCTGTGGAAGGTGGGGTCGCGCGCCAAGATCGAATTCACTTACCGCCAGAAGGTGGCCAAGCTGAAGCTCGCCGAAGGCATCTTCAAGGGTGAATACCACAAGATCGTCAAGGCGCTGGGCGGAATTGCGCATCACCTGGCCGACCAGTACGAACTGCAACGGCTGGGCCACCCGTTCTACAATTCGCGCGCCGGCGGCGGCGAAGGCCACCTGGAAGTCGCCAAGAATATTTACTACTCGAACAAAGACCTGGCCCACATGGTGCTTTCTCTCAAGCCCTTCGGCTGCATGCCTTCCACGCAATCGGATGGCGCGCAATCGGCCGTGGTTTCGAACTTCAAAGATATGATCTACCTGCCGGTGGAGACCTCCGGCGAAGGCGAGATCAACGCTCACAGCCGCGTGCAGATGGCGCTGGGAGAAGCCAAGAATAAGGCCAAGAAGGAATTCGCGGCGGCCCTGGAGAAAACCGGACTGACGCTGGGCGAGTGCCGCGCCTGGGTAGAGCGGCATCCCGAAACCAGGCGGCCGATGTACCAGGTGCCGCATGCCAAGGGCTATGTCGGCGGCGCGGCGAATTTCGTTCTGCACATTGCGGAGCGCATGCAGGCCGAAGGGGAAGTCCGGCCCGTGCGTGAATTGGCAGCGGTAGCGAATTAACCGGATCACCATGGAAAAACACTTCCTGATAGGGATGGATGTCGGCTCGACCACGGTGAAAGCCGTGGTGCAGGATGCCGCGACCGACGAGATTCTCTGGAGCGACTACCAGCGGCACGACACCAAACAGCCGGAGAAGGTCCTCGAGTTCTGCAAGCGCTTCGAGACGGAAATCGAGGGCTTCGACGCGAAGCGGTCGCGCATGTTCATCACCGGCTCGGGCGGCAACGGGCTGGGCAAGCACCTGGGCGCCAAGTTTGTGCAGGAAGTGAATGCGGTTTCGCTGGCCGTCGAGAAGCTTTATCCGGAATGCGGATCGGTGATCGAGCTGGGCGGGCAGGACGCCAAGATCATCATCTTCAAGACTGACCCGGAGACCGGCCGCAAGAAAAAGATTCCGTCGATGAACGACAAGTGCGCAGGCGGCACAGGCGCGGTGATCGATAAGATCAACGCCAAGCTGCGCATCCCGGCGGCTCAGCTCTGCGAAATGGGCTACAAGGGGGTCAAGCTGCACCCGGTGGCCGGCAAGTGCGGGGTGTTCGCCGAGACCGATATCAACGGCCTGCAGAAGATGGGCGTACCGCCGGATGAGCTGATGGCGTCGCTGTTTGAAGCCATCGTCATGCAGAACCTGTCGGTGCTGACGCGCGGCAACACGCTGCTGCCGGTGGTGCTGCTGCTGGGCGGCCCCAACTGCTACATCAAGGGCATGCGCGATTGCTGGAAGAGCAACATCCCGAAGATCTGGGAAGAGCGCAACACACCGTTGCCGGAAGGCGTACCGCCGGAAGACCTCATCAAGACTCCCGACAACGCGCAGTATTTCGCCGCCATCGGTTCCGTGGAATTCGGCAAATCGGAAGACGATGAAATCGGGCAGTATACCGGCTACGAGAAGCTGGAGTGGTACGTCACCGTGGGCCGCGAGCAGGAGAAGGCCAAGAAGGGCGGCATCGGCGGGCTGGCGAAGGACGCAGCGGAGCTGGCGGCGTTCAAGCAGAAATACCGCACCAAGAAATTCACGCCTGTCACCTTCAAGCCCGGAGATGTGGTGGAAGGCTTCGTGGGACTGGATGGCGGGTCTACGTCCACCAAAGCCGTGCTCCTTTCCAAGGACCACAAGCGCCGCATCCTGGCCAAGACGTACCAGCTTTCCAAAGGCAATCCGATTGAAGACACCATCGAGGTTCTGCAGAAACTCGACGCGCAGATCCGCGATCAAGGCGCGGACCTGAAGATTCTGGGTGTCGGCACCACGGGATATGCCAAGGACATTCTGAAAGACGTGATCGGCGCCGACGCGGCGCTGGTGGAGACGGTGGCCCACACCGAGGCCGGTCTTCATTTTTACGACGACGTGGACGTGATCTGCGACGTGGGTGGCCAGGATATCAAGATCATCATCCTGAAGAACGGCCGCGTGAAGGATTTCAAGCTGAATACGCAGTGTTCGGCGGGCAACGGCTACTTCCTGCAATCCACCGCGCAGGGCTTTAACGTGCCGGTGGAGCAGTACGCCGATACGGCATTCGGGGCCAACGGATACCCCTCGTTCGGCTATGGTTGCGCAGTGTTCATGCAGAGCGACATCGTGGATTTCCAGCGGCAGGGGTGGAAGCCGGAAGAGATCATGGCCGGCCTTTGCAATGTTCTGCCCAAGAATATCTGGCTTTACGTTTCGCAGATTCCGAACCTGTCGGCTATTGGTAAGCGCTTCCTGCTGCAGGGCGGCACGCAATACAACCTGGCCGCGGTGAAGGCCCAGGTGGACTTCATCGAGTCGCGTTTCAAGGGCAAGGATGTGGAGGCCGACGTCATCGTTCACGAGCACTGCGGCGAAGCCGGCGCCATCGGCGCGGGCCTGGAAGCCGGGCGTCTCTGGGACAACGGCAGGCAATCGACGTTCATTGGCCTCGACGCCTGCGCGCACATCAATTACAAGACCACGCGCGAAGAAGCCACCCGCTGCTACTTCTGCAAGAACAAATGCCTGCGCACGTTCATCGACGTCAAAACCAACATCATCAATATCGGCACCGCGCCGCCCAAGAAGACCAAGGTTCCGCTGGAAGCCGGGGCGCAGCGGTTGATCATCGCCACGTGTGAAAAGGGCACCGTGGAAAACATCGAGGAAATGCGCAACATCAAGGGCGACCTCGACAAGATCAAGAAAGCCAACCCGAACTTCGTCGAACTGGCGGCCAAGGCCGTGTTCCGTGTGCCGGACGTGCCCATTGTGGCCGACGCGCTGCCCAAGTTCCAAATTACCGCCGCGCAGAAGAAGCGCGCCGCGCTCATGAAACGGCGGTCCGAGATTCGCATCGGCATGCCGCGCGTGCTCAACATGTATTCGCAGACGCCGGTCTTCACCGGTTACTTTGCGGCGCTGGGCATACAGCCGCAAAACATCGTCTATTCGGATTTCACCAGCGAGGAACTGTACAAGGAAGGCGCCAAGCGCGGCGCCATCGACCCATGTTTCCCCTCCAAACTGGGGATTCCGCACGTGCACAACCTGCTCTACAAGGTGCACGCCAAGAAACCTCTCGACATCATCTTCTTCCCGATGATCGATTGCCTGACGACGGATTTGTACAACGTTCAGGCCAGCCGTAGCTGTCCCACCGTGGCGGCCACGCCCGAAGCCGTGAAGGCCGCGTTCATCAAGGAAGGCGACCTGTTCGCCGAGAAGGGCGTCCGCTTTCTCGATACCTTCGTCAACCTCTCCAAGCCGGACCTGCTGGAGCGGCAACTCTACGAAGAGTTCAAAGACATCCTGGGGTTGTCGCCCGAGGAGAACAAGAAGGCCGTGGAGCAGGGCTACCGTTCGTTGCACTACTTCGACAACGTGACCATGCGCGGCGCCGCGCGCGAGGTGCTGGAGCAGCTCGAACGGGAAGACCGCCTGGGCGTGGTGCTGCTGGGCCGTCCGTATCACAACGACCCCGGCGTGAACCACGAAATCCTGGAAGAGTTCCAGAAGCTCGGTTACCCGGTATTCGCGCAGGACTGCCTGCCGATCGACGACGATATCATCTGGCGACTGTTCGGCGAGGATGTCGCATCGGGAGAGTGTCCGCACCCGATGTCCATCGCCGACGTCTGGAAGAATTCCTACTCCGAGAACACCAGCCGCAAAGTATGGGCCGCTAAGTACGTGGCGCGCCATCCTAACCTGGTGGCGCTTGAGTTATCGAGCTTTAAGTGCGGCCATGACGCCCCCATTTACACCGTGGTGGAAGAGATTGTGGAGCACTCCGGCACGCCTTACTTCTGCTTTAAGGACATCGACGAGAACAAGCCCACCGGCTCGATCAGGATCCGCGTAGAGACCATCGGCTACTTCCTGAAACGTTACCGCGAAGATATGGTGCGCAATAAGAACAAGGCTAAGACCATCGAACAGCAGTTACAGGAGTTCGAGGCCCGCCTGCGCCGCGAAATGCTGCGCCAGAAGCCGGACGCGAGCGATGACGCGCGAGTGCGTGAATCCTTCGAGACCGGCTCCATGCCGCAAATCCACGTGAGCTTGGGCGCGCTGCAGGCCTCGAGGCCACCCGCGCGAGAGTACGAAACCGTCTCCGGCGATTAGCCGCAATGCGGTTCACTTAGGTGGGACAGACGATCGGTTTTTGTCGTCTGTCATGCCGCCCGCGCAGCCGTAGCGGCTGACGGCTGTATCACGCAGGGTTTGCGATTGGGCGGTTTGGCGGGCGTCGGCGTAAGCCCCCGCCAAATCAGACCAAGCCAGGCAGAGATCGCTCTTCACAACGGGGCAGTTCATGTTCAATTGCGACGCGGAACCCTGCTGCACGAACGCGCACGAGCCGTCGGGAATCTTCCCATAGACACTGCGGATGGCGGCCACGGTGGCGGGTTGGAAGCCGTCCACCTGGGCTTTCTCTTCCAACGACACAGCCGCCATGCGGAAATCGCCCGTGGCGGCGTAGGCCACCTGCAGGCCGTCGTAGGCTTCGAGCGCCGCGGGGTTCAGTCCCCTGCCATAGCGCAACGCGTCGATGGCCTCCTGGTAGCGACCCAGGTTGAGGCAGGCGTTCGCCAGGTTGAAATACAACTGTTGGAAGCCGGAACGGGCCCGGCGAGGCGCGCCGTGCGCACTCTGCACGGCTCCGTAGGCTTTCTCCGTGGCCAGGGAAATCTCGCGGGCCTTCTCAAGAACGGCGAGCGATTTTTCATACCAGGCGCGGCTGTGGGCAGGGTCAAGATCGGCCTTGGCGGCGTAATAGATGCCCAGGAAGGCGGGCGGAAACTCGGAGGAACGGGCAGGCGCAAGCGGCGCGAGAATCTGCCAGGACTTTTCTTCCTCCTGGATGCTGCGATCGATGTTGCGGCGCGCGTCCTGTTCGAACAGGGCTTTGGCGAGCATGTCGTGCAGGCGGAAACTTTCAGGGGTGGTCTGGACGTCGGCGGAAGCGAGCGTCAGGTCGCTGTTCCACGCGGCATTGCGAGCGAACGTGCGGCCGGCATAGAGGACCACCAACACGGCGACCACGACAGTTGTGTAGCGACGGCTGTTCAGCCGGCCGAGCAGCGCCACAAGTGCGATGGCGAACGCAACGGAGGGCAGATACAGGAAGCGCTCGGCCATCAGAGCGCCGATGGGAAAGAGCAGGTTGGCGGTGGGCAGCAAAGCGATGGCGAAGAAGCCGGCCAGCCAGAAGGTGAGGCGGTCGCGGCGGTACCGCACGAAGGCCAGCGCAAGAATCGCCACCACCACCACCAGCGCAACCCAAGCCCACGGATCGGACCAGGCGGACACCGGTACCTGGTTGTAGGAACGATCGGACGAGAGGTCCAGCGGAAAGATCAGCAGCCAAAGGTCCAGCCCGATCACCTTGATGGCGGTGAGCCGCGCGGCGAAGAAATCTGCGCCCAGGATGGGGTTGTCCACATAGACCGGCTGCGGAACGGGCAACGGGCCGAGAACCGCTTGGCGCGCCCAGGCGAGCAGAACCAGCGACGCCGCGACTGCCGCGTAGGCGGGCCAGCGAGCTAGCAGGCGCGGCTTGTCTTCGGCGAAGCTGAGGTCCCAAAGTAGCATGAGGCCCAGCAGCACGGCGGCGCTTTCCTTGGAAAACACGCCGGCAGTAGCAATGACGAAGAGAGCCGCGGCGGCCCAGTAGCGGCGGCGGCCTTCGAACGATTCGGTGCGCGCGTATAGCAGCAGGCCGCCGAGCACGGCCATGGCAGCCAGCAGATCGGCGCGGCCCACGATGCCGGTGACGGCCTCGGTGCATATGGGATGCACAGCCCACAGCGCGGCGGCGAAGAACGCGGGCTGGATCATCTTGAACAGCAGCAGCGCCAGTTCGAAGACCAGCCATACGTTGATGGCGTGCAGCAGGAAATTGACCGCGTGATATCCAGCCGGGTTCGTGCCATTGCCCAACACCGCGCTGTTGAACAGCAGCGACAGCGTGGTCACCGGCCGGTATAGCCCGTCGCCAGTCTTGGGCCACCAATAATTCCTGGTGAGGATCAGCTTGATATTTTCCGCGGTGACTTCGCGGATGCGGGAATCCTGCGCGACAATCACCTTGGAATCCTGCGCTAGTCCCAGCCCGAAAGAACCGGCGTAGGCCGCCAGTGCCAGGGTCACCAACGCCGCCCGCGCTTTCCATTTCGAAAAGGGGACAGACGCATTTTTACGACTCTGTGACGGTTTCAAGCCCGTCATTATCCCATAATGAGAGAGGAGGGCAGATGAAACACTTTCTGGCGAAAACCGACCCCGAGACCTATTCCATCGACGATCTGGAACGCGAAGAGAAGACCTCCTGGGACGGCGTCACCAACGCGCAAGCCGTCCGCGCGATCCGCGAGATGCGCCCGGGCGACCGCATCTTCGTCTATCACAGCGGCGGCGTTTCCGGCGTGGTGGGCCTGGCGACGGTGCGGTCGGAGCCGCGCGACGACCCGAAGAATCCAAAATCGGCGGTTGTCGATCTGGAGTTTGCCGGACGCCTGGACCCGCCCACGACGCTGGCCGAAATCAAGCAGTCGAAAAAGTTCGACGACTGGGCGCTGGTGCGGCAGGGAAGGCTCTCCACCATGGCGGCGCCCGAGAAATTCGTGGAGTGGATGAAGGCGCGGTATCCGAAGGCGAAGATTTAGCCGTGGCTGTGGCGCACGCACTCGTGCGTGCCGTGTCGAGACTCTTCTCGACACGTTGGTTGGGGTACGGGCAATCTGTCGTCGCCCGGCGTCGGCACGAGTGCCGGCGCGGCACGCAAGAGCGCGTGCGCTACGTCATCGCCACCGAATGCCGGCTAGTTTACGCTGCTTCCTCAACGCTCACGATGAGACGCTTGCCAAAGACGTCGAGCGCTTCCTTGATGCGCGGCAGTTTGGTGGCGTGCCTGGGATCGAGCATCCGCCGCACTTCCTTCTCGTCGCAGCCGAGTTTCCGCGCCAATTGCGCATTGGTGATTCCGGTCTCTTTCATCGCGAGATAGAGAGCGGCTTTCGCAGCCATCTGTGCCGGCACGGGAATCAGCCGTTCGCCCCGCGCTGCTTTCGACGCTTTGGGGATCTCTCGTCCGCCGTCAATCCTTCCAGCGATCGCCTCTTCCAGGCAATCCGCCGCCTGCCAGAGTGCATCTTTTTCTCCCTTTCCCTGCGTGATCGCCTCGGGGATATCGCGGAACGTAATCACGAGGACGCCCGGCATGTCCCCACGCCCAAACCTGGCTGGATATACAAATGTGCGCATAGTTCTATTCCTTAATCGCCAGAGTAAATGGCATACAGATCTGGCTCCTTGATCGCCATAGCCCGTAATAATGCCCACCAACTGATTTATGGTCGCGGGCTATTCTGATCTGCTCTTTGCCATTTTCACGACCGCTTGATACAGCCGCTCGTGAGAACCCTAAGCCACGCTTGCGCCGATGCCGCCGAGTGGTTGCCATCCATTCTGGAGTGCCTCGTTCACGGCATCCTGCAATTCCTGGGGATCGTCTGCAAAAATCACAAAGTACTCAATTATCATCAGATCGCCTATTGACGATCTCATTATCGGTATTATGCAAATGCTTACACAAGAGCCAACTGCTCTTCAGTAGGCTCCGCTCAACAGTACCAGGGCTCGGTCAGATACGGGATGGTGGCGCGCGAAACCATCGGCGCGTCCACCGGGAACTCGCCGGCTGCGGCCAGGTCCCAGATCTGCCGGAAGATATCCCATCGGCTCTGGTGGCGCCGCTCCTGGCGCTTGATCAACTCCTGGACCGAGGCGCATAGCACGTCCAGCCGGCCCTCGGCGTTGTGCCATGGGTAGCAGAGCGCGCGCGTGTCGAATGGTTGGATGCTCGCGCGCATTTCCGGCAGTTGCAACAGCAATGACCCTTCCGGCAGTAGCAGCCGGATGGCTAGTTGAATCGGCGCCACCTGCTCGGCCAGGTCCAAATCCACCAGCGCCCGCAGGAACTCGCGATAACTTTCGAGCGTGGTCCACGGTGTAAATGGAATGAACGTCGGCGAGAGCGCCAGGCCGGTTGCCCGCATGAGTTGCAGGGCTTCTTCGAACCCCGCTCGCGTGTGTCCTTTGGCCAGTTTGCCGAGCACTTCGTCGTCCAGCGATTCCACGGCGCTGGTCACGAACAGGCAATTCGTGGCCTTCAAGACGGGCAGCAGTTCGCGATGATTCAATAAGTGCTCTATCTTGATCGTGACGTCATAAGTCAGTTCCGGCCACTCACTGTGTAGCGCCTCGACAATCGGAACGGCGTGCCCCGGGCCATTGAAGAAATCCGGGTCGCCGAAGGTGATGTGCTGCGCTCCCGCCGCCACTTGCTGCCGAATGTCCTGTTGCACCACATCCTGCTGCACGATGCGGAACAAACCGCGATATACCGGCACCACCGGGCAATGCCGGCACAGATGCTTGCAGCCGCGCGATGCCTCTGTGTACCCGACCCGCCGCGTGGCGCCGTCGGTTACCAGTTGCGCATACGCAGCCAGCGCCGGCAGCCCCGTGCGGTCGGGCACGCGAAATTGCTGCCGCGCCATCGAGATCAGAGGCTCCGGCTGCCGGTAAGGCAACTCGCCGGCGCGCGTTACGCTCAATCGCCGCGCCAGGTCGCACAATCCCTGTTCGAACTCACCGCCGATCACCGTCTGTACACCCAGTCGCCGCAGCATCGCATCGTTGAGTGGCGCGTAAAGCCCATACCCGCACAGATGCGCGCCCGGATTGGCGGCCCGCACTTTGTCGATCAATTTCTGGAACAGCCGCGTGGCGGTGTGCATGGGCAGAAAAAATGCCAGCAGATCCGCTTCTTCCACCGCCGGCCAGGGCATCGGACTGCACGAGAGATCCACCGCCGTCACCTGGTGCCCATCGCCCCGCAGCCACGCCGCCGGCGACGCCAGCCCGAACGGCTGCCGCCCCATTTCGTAGGTCGAAATCAGTACAATGCGCACGCCCTTCCATTATGGTTCTTTCCGCTTTGATAAAATAAAGCCAGGTACCGTCTCCCCCATGTTTGCCGCTCCCACTACCGCCGAGGAAATACTCGACCTCAAACGCCAGCGCAAGGCCATTCTGCTGGCACACCATTATCAGGAGCCGGAGATTCAGGAACTGGCCGACGTGGTAGGCGATTCGCTCGAGTTGGCCCGGCAAGCGCGCGAGTTCTCCGGCGACGTCATCGCGTTCTGCGGCGTCTGGTTCATGGCCGAAACCGCCAAGGTGCTGAATCCCGATCGGGTAGTTGTGGCGCCCGATCGCGAGGCTGGTTGCAGCCTGGTGGACGGTTGTCCCGTCGAGCCCATTCGTGAATTTCGCCGCCGCAACCCCGATCACGTCATCGTCAGCTACATCAATACCTCCATTGGAGTGAAGGCCGAGAGCGATATCCTCTGCACGTCGCGCAACGCCGTCCGCATCGTCAACTCCATCCCGCGCGATAAGCCCATCCTCTTCCTGCCCGATAGCAACCTGGGCAATTACGTGCGCCGCGAAGCCGGCCGCGAGAATATGCAGATCTGGCAGGGCACCTGCATCGTGCACGCCACCTTCCCGGCGCGCCGCGTGGCTGAGGCCAAAGTCGAACACCCCGACGCCGAAGTTGTAGCGCACCCCGAGTGCCCCGAATCGGTGCTGGCGATGGCCGATTTCATCGGTTCCACTTCCGCCATCATCCAATACTGCGCCGCGTCGAACGCCGACGAGTTCATCGTCATGACCGAAAGCGGCATCCGGTATTCGCTCGCCCGTGCGGCGCCTTCCAAGCGCTTCTACTTCGTGGCCAACGAGAACTGCAATTGCAGCGAGTGCCCCTACATGAAGCTCAACAGTCTGGAGAAACTCCGCGACTGCTTGCAAACCCTGCAACCGCGCGTGGAATTGTCGCCCGAGATCATGCGCCGCGCGCTCCTGCCGCTCGAGCGCATGCTGGCCGTGAAGTAGATGCAGGCCGCGCCTCTGCTCGATTCCTTCGGCCGCGTCCACGACAGTCTGCGCATCAGCGTCACCGACCGCTGCAACATCCGCTGCTTCTACTGCATGCCGGAAACCGGCGCGCAATTCGTCGACCGCGGCGAGATCCTCAGCTTCGAAGAGATCGAACGCTTTGTCCGCATCGCCGTCCCGCTCGGCGTAACCAAGCTGCGGGTCACCGGCGGCGAGCCTCTGGTGCGCCGCGATCTGCCGCTGCTCATCCGCCGCCTGGCCGCCATTCCCGGCATCCGGGATTTGGCCCTCACCACTAATGGCGTGCTGCTCCCGGAGTTTGCCGGTCCGCTCTACGAAGCCGGCCTGCGCCGCCTCAACGTTCACATCGACACGCTCGACCGCGCGCGCTTCCTCGAAATCACCCGCCGCGACGACCTCGACAAGGTCCTCGCCGGCCTGGCGCTCGCCCGGCAAACCGGTTTCACGCGCATCAAGCTGAATGCCGTCGCGGTGAAGAATCTGGTGGAACGGGACATCGTTCCGTTGGCCCGCTACGCGCGCGAAAACGGCTTCGAAGTACGCTATATCGAGTTCATGCCGCTGGACGCGCAGAACCTCTGGGACCGTTCCAAAGTGCTTCTGGCCGACGACATCATCGCGCTTCTTTCGCGCGAGATATCGCCGCTCATCCCCGTCCCCGATCCCGATCCGCGCGCCCCCGCCGCCGAATACGCCTTCGCCGACGGTATCGGCCAGGTCGGTTTCATCGCTTCGGTGAGCCGTCCATTTTGCCTGAACTGTAACCGCATTCGCCTCACCGCCGACGGCAAACTACGCTACTGCCTGTTCGCCATCGAAGAGGACGATGTNNCGCCGCAACATCGCCGGCAAGTGGGAAGGCCACGAAATCAACTCGGCTAAGTTCGTCGCTCCGCCGCGGCCCATGTACTCGATCGGCGGCTAGTGTGTTGACCGGCTTGTATCGTTCTTTTCCAGAAACCACTCCCTCACGGTCGTGGCTCGCATGGGAGCCGTAAGAGCCATCCTGGCGGCACTGTTGCCGACGCCGCTGCCCTAGGGCGCGGAGGCGTCGGTTGAGACGCGGCACGCAGGAGTGCGTGCGCCACGGCGGCAGACTGCGAAAGTGTTTTTGCGTGGCGCCTTAGCGCGCGGGGGCCGATGGTCGCCCATCCGGCTCTATTTCGCTGGAGATGGTTGCGCCGGAGGGCTGTTCTGTTCGGGCGTGCCCGTCAGAATGTTGCGGATGGTCTCGGATCCGAATCCGATGCCGATCAGATCCCACCATTGGCCGCTAGTGGACTGGCCGGCCTGGGCTACCGCCAGCGCGGCCAGAGGAACTAATAGGGCCGCGGCCAACTGTAGCGCCTCCGGCATGATCCGCTGCAACTTTTCATTTCGGTAGAAGCGCCACCACCGATCGGAACTGACATCTTGCGCACCCGGGAAAACGGTCTTGTCATAAGTCAAGGCCACCGGCTCGGTTTGCCCTTCCCCGTCGGCGGGTGTGGTCAGAAGCTTGCCGTACTTGTAAAACCGAATCGTAATGTCGCTCTGTGCAACGTTGTCCTCGAAATAGTGGTAAATTTCCCACCCACGCTCGCGAAGTTTGGTCCCCGGCCGGCGCTCGGGAAGCGTGGTCTCCGGCTGATCCGCGGGATGGATGCCAACGCGGGCTTGCAAAGCTGTCCACCATTCGATATGCCTGGTCCCCGGCCGATCCTCCAGATCCCACTCGCATTCCAGAAACAGGCGTGCCGCGGCCGAATTGAGGTCCTGATCGCGGAACCGCAGAAACAGCCGTGTCTTCTCGTTGCGCGAGGCGACTTGCGGGTCAACTTCTATATCGGCCTCGTGGGCGCGCAATGCATCTTCGATCCTTGTAATCGGGATGCGCTGTTCCAGTTCGCGCAATATCCGGCGCGCCACCGTGAGACTCTCGATGCCTGGAGCCTGCAAAAGAGACGTCAAATCCCCCTTCACCAGACTCCACGGCGGTGTGCTCAGCCCGGTAGACGGCAACAGGAACTGGAAATCGCGGATTAGAGCGAGCGCACTGAGCTGCAGATCCGCCCGCGTAAGGCCGATGTTCTTTACCCAGCCGCTACCGTCCGGATCCTTCTTAGCGTCGGGCAAACATTCCACCGAAGGGAAACACTCCTTCATTTCCAGCAGGACGGGCGGAACTTTAAGGCTCCCGTCCGTTTCCGTTTGAAAGAAATCGCGAATCGACTTCCAACGCTGCACCATGAGCGCCTCGAACGCGTCCTTCTCCTCCTGAGTCGGCTCGCCCAGCAGCTTATCCACCGCTTCCAGCCGCTGCTGAATAAAAACCCAATCCTGTTCGCCCAATTGCTCGCGCAGCAGAGCGTCGCTAGCCGCGGCAATGTGCCGGTCGATGCTATCAAGCCGCGTGGGTGGCGCGTCCTGGTCGGCCAGGCCGGATTGCCTGCTGCGGGCCGCATCCAGCCGCTTGGCGAAGTCGATCTTCCGTTTCGTCGTTGCCAGACCCTGCTCGACACGCTGCGCCACTTCGGCAAAGCCGGGACCGCCGATCCACGAACCGCGCAAGCTGGACTGCAACGCCAGCCTCTCCACCCGCAGCAGTACGCGCAGCATCGAGTTCACACCGTCGGAAATGGCTCGCGTTGCTTTGGTGGCTTGCGCGAACTGTTCCTTTATGGCCCGCTTGCGCCGGTAGTTCGGGATGGTAACGCGCAGAATCAGTGAGAGCAGCGCGCCCGCCAGCAACCCCGCCGCAATTTGCAACAGGGTCCATAACGTGCTCGAACTGCTGGGCTCGAACTGCACTTCGAGCGGGATGTTCTGTTCGTACACCGGCGCAGTCGCTCCCTCGGCGGGACCGTCGTAACGCAGGGTCAGCATGCCCTTGCGTTTTGCGCTCTTCGGGCGACCCGTTTGCAGATCCCGAAACCAGGATTCCGCTCCCATAGCCCGCAAGGTGATGGAGGTGAACCTGGTGACTGGAAAGCTGGCCCACTGCGCCGGGTCGTTGCACTTTGAATTATCGCCCAATTGGCCAAGCGGCGCCTTATCGGTGGTGGCTTCGCAGACGTCGGTGTCCTGGAAGCGCAAGCGGCCGCGGACCACGGGATATTCGGCCGCCGCCGGGTTCTCAAGCACGATGGTGAGTGGCGTGCCAGCCTGATAAAGCCAAGGAACCCACTTGCCCAGCGACCGAAAGGACTCCTCTTTCGCCGTGAAGCCGCCGTCGGGCGTTTTGACTACCAGTCCCGGCTTGAAGAACCGTACGATCTGCGCAGGTTGACCCTTATACGACAATGTGGCGATGGTCTCTCCGAATGAAATCAGTTGCTCGGCCTTGAGCGAAACATCCCAATCCTTGGCCGCGCCGGCGACCCCGGTGATGGTGAGGGTGGGAACCACCCGATCATCGCTCGACGGAACGTTCACTTGGAGGTCTTGAGTCGCGGGCCTGTCGATCCCGGACAGGTGGACGATGGCGGTTGCCTGGTCCGAACTGGCGGGAACCATGACAGTCTGGACAGGCGGCGGAGCGGGGGTCGCGGGTGGATCGCCGAACATCGGCAAGACCGCCAAGACCCCGAATAACACGATTCGTGGCGGCGTGCCGGGTTGCGCCATAAATGCCTCCCTGACGGACCAGGGAATTATATCAAGATCCGGGATAGCCGCTGATTCATGGCACAAGCGCAGGCAGGATGTGAGTTGTGGTTAGGTTTGGGTGTTGGCCGGGTTAATTGCATAATGGCACAGCAGTGATTTGAGTGACCTCCCCTAATACAATTCCGGCTCTCCCGCCGGCCTGGTCTTCCACCTGCGGTGAATCCACAACCACTGGTCCGGGTATTGGCGGATCACTTCTTCCAGTTTGCTCTCGACCGCCTGCGTATCGCGCTCCGCGTCGCCGGTCATTTCCACCGGCGGATAGAATCGGAGCACATAACGCCGCTCCTCTTCCGACCACAGGGCGAAGCCCGGAATCACGCTCGCTCCGCTGTGCGCCGCCAGTTTGGCGAACCCCGTCCCGGCGCAGGCCTTCACCCCGAAGAAATCCACAAACACTCCCGCATCGGGCGACGAGTTCTGGTCAACTAAAATCCCCACGGCCTCATTGGCTCCGAGCGCCTTCAGAATCGACCGTGCGAAGTCCTTCTTGAAGATCATGCGGTTGCCCGACAGCCCGCGCCGCCGCTCCACCAGGGCGTCGATTTGGGGATTGTCCAATGGCCGCACCACCACGTTCATGGGCGCCGCGAGCAGCGCATGCGCGTACGCGCTCAGTTCCCAGTTGCCCAGGTGTGCTGTCGCGAACAATACGCCGCGACCCTCGCGCCGCGCCTGCTCGAAGTATTCCTGGCCTTCGCAGCGGATCCACCGCGACAGGTTTTCGCGCCGGATGGCGGGGAACTTCGCCACGGTTACCAACAGTCGCGCGATGGAGCGGAACACGCCGTCCACGATCTGCTTGCGGCGCGCCTCATCAAATTCCGGCTGCGCGAGCGAAAGATTGCGGTACGCCACGCGCCGCAACCGTGGAAGCGCCAGGTCCAGCAGCTTCGAGTACCCGCGAGCCAGCCGGTGCGCGACCCGGACCGGCGCCCACTCGAGCGACTTCAGGACGAACAGGGCCGCGGCGTATTCCAAACCGTTTCGAATGGCTGAACGCTGCCGCATGAAACCGCATTGTGGCACATCCGCCGCGGGGCGCGGGCGCCCGGCATCTACGCTATCATGTTAAAAATCCCTATGATCCAAGACGTACTCATTGAGGGCCTGACTTTCGACGACGTTTTGCTCGAACCGGCCCACAGCGATGTGCTGCCGTCTGAAGTCGACACCCGCTCCTCGCTCACCCGCCAGATCGGCCTCAACGTCCCCATCGTTTCCGCAGCCATGGATACCGTCACGGAATCCCATCTGGCGATTGCGCTGGCGCAGCAGGGTGGCATCGGAATCATTCACCGCAACATGAGCGTGGAACGCCAGGCCGAGGAAGTGGACCGCGTGAAACGCTCGGAAAGCGGCATGATTGTCGATCCCATCACCATCAGCCCCGACCTGCCCATCTCCGCGGCCCAGGAGCTCATGGCCCGCTACCGCATCTCCGGCGTGCCCGTCACCAAGGACGGCAAACTGGTCGGCATCCTCACCAACCGCGACCTCCGTTTTGAAAACCGCTTCGACGCGCCCATCTCCGAAGTCATGACCAAGGAGAACCTGGTGACGGTCGCGGTCGGCACGACGCTCGAACAGGCCGAGGCCATTCTCCACCGTCATCGCGTCGAAAAGTTGCTGGTGGTCGACGACCAGTTCAAACTCAAGGGACTCATCACCGTCAAGGATATTCAGAAGAAGTTGAAGTATCCCAATTCCGCCAAGGATTCCCAGGGCCGCCTGCGCGTGGGAGCGGCGCTCGGCGCCACCGGCGATTTCCTGGAGCGCGCCCAGGAACTGGTGGCCCGCAAAGTGGACGTGATCGCCATCGACACCGCCCACGGCCACAGCAGCCGCGTGATGGAAGCGGTCAAGACCATCAAGAGGAAGCTTCCCGACGTGCAGCTCATCACCGGCAACGTAGCCACTTACGAAGGCGCTCGCGACCTCATCGCGCTCGGCGTCGACGGCATCAAGGTCGGCATCGGTCCCGGTTCCATCTGCACCACCCGGGTGGTCTCCGGCGCCGGCGTTCCGCAGATCACAGCCATCGCCGAATGCGCCCGCGCCGCGCGCGAAGGCGGTGTCCCGCTCATCGCCGATGGCGGCATCAAGTTCTCCGGCGACATCACCAAGGCGATTGCGGCCGGCGCCGATTGCGTCATGATCGGCGGTCTGCTCGCCGGCACAGACGAGAGCCCGGGCGAGACCATTCTCTATCAGGGCCGCACGTTCAAGACCTATCGCGGCATGGGCTCGCTCGGCGCGTCCGGCAAATCCAGCTTCGACCGCTATGCTCAGGATCCCAACTCCAAGATGGTTCCCGAAGGCATCGAAGGCCGCGTGGCCGCCAAAGGGCCGCTCTCCGAGTTGATCTATCAATTGGTGGGCGGCCTGCGATCCGGCATGGGATACTGCGGCGCCCGCAGTATCACCGAACTGCAAACCAAGTCGCGTTTCCTCCGCATCTCGCCCGCCGGCCTGCGCGAGGGCCACGTACACGACGTAATTATCACGAAGGAAGCGCCGAACTACCGGGTGGAGTAGGGGTCGGGCATAATAGAGGCAACAAGTAGGGCCGTATGCTAAAACTCGGCGATACACAGGTCGATGAGAGCAAGCTGGCGGATCTCTGCGGGCAGTACCGCGTCCGGGAGCTTTCGCTTTTCGGGTCCGCCGCCCGCGGAGAGATGCGGCCCGATAGCGACATCGACATGCTTGTCGAATTTCTGCCGGATGCCGGCATCGATCTGGTGGACTACGCCGGCTTGATGTTGGATCTCTCGCATCTCCTCGGGCGTAAGGTGGATCTGGTGTCGAAGAACGGACTGAAACCGCTGATCCGAGCTTCCGTGCTCGAAGAGGCGCGGCTCTTATATGCGGCATGAGAGCCTGTGGGCTTGTGGGGCAGGTTGCCAACCTGCGGCGGGTTGGCAACCCGCCTGTCGACCTTGGTACATCGGCGACTAGTATATCGTTTCAATAAAACATGAGCTAATAGTTCTGTTTCCTGGTATGCTTAGGCATGGCAGGCAAATCTAGACGTTCCAAACTGGTTCTGTCGGACGAAGACCGCGCGGAATTGGAGCAGTTGTCGCGATCGCGCACGCTGCCGCATCGGGAGGCGCAACGCGCCGCCATCATTCTGGGGTATTACGGTGGAGAGAGTATTGCCAGTATTGGGAGACGTCTCGGGATGACGCGCCTGAGCGTTTCGAAATGGGTGGCAAAGGCATTGGCGGTGGGGCCGATGGCGGCGCTGAAAGACAGCTACCACCGCCCCAAGGAGCCAGCAATCGGCGACGATGCCAAAGCGTGGGTGGTTCATCTGGCGTGCTCGAAGCCGAAGGATCTGGGTTACGCGGCCGAAGTTTGGAGTCGGCAAGCGCTGGCAAGGCATGTCCGCGAGCATGCCGTGGAGGCCGGTTTTCCTGCGTTGTCGCGGGCGGCCAAAGCAACCGTGCATCGAATCCTGGCGGAACAACCTCTGCATCCGGAAAAGGTCAAGTACTACCTGGAACGGCGCGATCCTGATTTTGAGGGGGGAATGCGCCGGGTCCTGATCGTTTATCAGGATGTGGCGTTGCAGAATGCAAGACGGGCCGCTGGCGAGCCGGCTTCCAACATCATCACTGTTTCTGTGGACGAGAAGCCTGGAGTCCAGGCCATCGGCAATACCGCGCCTGACCTTCCCCCGGTGCCAGGCAAGCATCCCACAATCAGCCGCGATCACGAATACGAGAGACTCGGCACCTGTTCAATACTGGCAGCGCTGGACCTCCAGGATGGTCACGTGACGGCGCGCGTGGAAGACCGCCACCGCAGCGTCGAATTCATTGGCCTGCTGTCCGACCTCGATGCGAAGTATCCGCCTGAATGCACCATCAGAATCATACTGGATAATCATTCCGCTCACATTTCTAAAGAGACGCACGCATTCCTATCGAGGCACCCGAACCGCTTCCAGTACGTCCTCACGCCGAAACACGGCTCATGGCTGAACATCGTCGAGACTCTGTTCGGCAAGATGGCGCGAAGCTTTCTGCGCCATATCCGAGTCCAATCCCTCAATGAACTGAAAGCCCGAATCCTCAAAGGCATCGAGGAAATCAATGCTGCACCCGTCGTCCACCGCTGGAAGAATTTCGAGGCACTCGCAGAGGACTGATTAGGTTATCTTTTAATGAAACGTTGTACTAGGCGCCGGTTTCCAACCGGCGCGCAGGATACCATCCTGCCCCACAACGCCCGCCGATTGTGCTCACCTGGAACTGGTTGGTATACCGCATCATCCGCCCCCGTATGCCTCGAAATCCGCCTTCACCGCCTTCTCCATCGCCCGCGCCGCTTCCAGCAGCCAGCCCCGCTTCCGCTTCTTCAAATCCGCCAGCAAGGTGGTCGCGCGGCCGCTGCCAAGGTGGATATTGGCCGTCTCCCAGCCCATGGCGTTCAGCAACCGCAGCACGTCGTGCTCCTTGGGCAGCGCCGAAAGTTCAATCCGCGAGCAATCCGGCGCCAGCCGCCGGACGATCCAGCGCTTCTGCAAGCGCACGAACGGATCGCGGCAGCGCACCGAGCAATCCAGGATCTTCTGGTACAGAATTTCCGCGGTGCCTTTTCCGGTTGCCGCCCAAACGCAAGCCGAGGGCGCCAGCGCCTTGGCTTCGCGCGCCACCGATCCGCCGCGCCATTCCGCCAGGGCCACGTACCGTTCCCGCCCCAGGCTGCCCAGCCCGGCGATGCGGTGCGCCGCCCGCCAGCGCAGGCCGCGTTCCGGCATCATGTGGTCGAACGACTTGCCGACGCCCGCCGGACCTGCCTGCTTTAATTCCGCCAGCGCCCGCAGCTTCTGCCAATAAGGCTCGGGATCGTGCAGGCGCGCCGTCGCCATGTGGCGCAGCGCCGGGTGGTGCTCCGCCAGCACGAAGGGCCGCCCGCCCGCTGCCAGCGCCTCGCGGTAGCCCTTCAGAATGGCATCCATGCCGGCTTTGTCGTCGCAGCCCATCTCGGCCAGCAGGGCGCTGGTCGCCAGGCGGATCAGGTCGTTGGTGTAGGGAAGCCGCCATACCTCGTCGAAATCGTTGATCCCCCAGATCAGCCGGCCCTCGATGTCGCGCCACGTCCCGAAATTCTCCACGTGCAGGTCGCCCACCGCCAGCACCTTGAGCCCGAGCGCCGCGTCGCCGCAGACGTCTTCCCAGATTTGCGCCCAGCGATAATACGTGGCGCGCATAAATGGAAAAACCGCCGTGCGCATCTGGGCGTGCTTGAACTTCAGGTCCGGATCGACAATCCGCAGGTGCCGCGCCAGCCACGCTTCATATTTCGTTGTCGCCTTTTTTATGTTCATGCTTCCCCCGCCGCGGCGGGCGTCAGCATCCACTTGAGCACGCCCCGCGGTTCCGGCCCAACGCGTTCGCAATCCACGCGCACCAGCGCCGCCTTCTTCATGTCCACGGAAAGCGCCGGGCTCTCCAGCAGGAATGCCACCATCGAGCTCATCAGCGGTTCGTGACTGGCCAGCAGGATGGCGCGCTCCTGGCTGCGCTGTCGGATCTCTTCCCACGCGTCGAAGGGCGACGCTTCCGGCACCAGCGCTCGCGTCTTTACCACCTTGCCCTGATAGCCCAACGCTTCGGCGGCCACTTCGGCTGTCTCCAGGGCGCGCCGGTACGGGCTGGAAAGAATCAGGCTCGGCTCCGTGCCCGCGCTCCTTGCCCGCTTGAGCACGCGGCGCAGTTTTTCCCGCCCTTCGTCGGTCAGCGCGCGCTCGGAATCCGGGTGTCCCGGCAAGCCCGCTTCGGCGATGCCATGCCGCAACAGATAGACCTGCATCAGCCTCGGGCCTTCCGCGCGGGCGGCCGCGCCGTGGGCATCCGCCGCAAGCGCAGCCGCGACACCTGGCGCTGCAGCTCGCGGAAAATTTTCGGCACCGGCTGGCTGGCGTCGATCACCGTGAACTCGTACGGTTCTACCATGGTGTCGAGCGCCTGAATCAACTTCTTCTGGTAGCGCACGAAGCTCTCGTACATATCCGGCCCGAACCGCAGGTCCATACCGCTTTCCCAGTAATCGAAGGCGCCGCGTCCTAATACCACGCGGGACACCAGGTGCTCCACCTCCGTGCGCAGATACAACACGGCGTGGGGCTTCAAGGCGAAACCGGCCACCTGCTCGATCCACCGGCGATTCTCGCCGCGCGCCGTGGCCCGCGCCATGATCGAAAAAATGTAGCGGTCGATCAGCACCACGAAGCCGGCCCGCAGCGCCGGCACAATTTCGTTCTCCAGCCGGTCCGCAAAATCGGTGGTATAAAACAAGGTCATGGTGATCGGCCCCAGGGTGTTGCCTTCCTTGGCCATCTTGATGCCCTTGCCCGCCAGCGCCGAGCGCGCCATCCCCGTGTCCAGCACCGCGTGGCCTTCCTGCTCCAGCCACTGGTGCAACAGCGTGATCTGTGTGCTGCGCCCCACCGCGTCCGGACCTTCAATCACAATCAGCTTGCCCTGCAGTTCCGAAACGTCCACGCCCGGAAGCGGTTCGCTATAAAATTGGAGCGGTTCCCGGCTGCGCATGGAACTCTCCTCCTTCCGGAGCGTGCAGGATGCCGTTCTTCGGATCGTCGCCGATCTCGCTCATCACAATGTCGCGCATCCGCCGCTGCTGCTCCTCGATCGACTGCGTCGCGTCGATGATGTGAAATCCCATCTCTTCCGCCATGGCCTCGTACTCATCCAGAATGCGGCCCTGAAAAATGCGGAAGCTCTCTTCCACGTCGCGCGCCAACCCCAGGTCCATGCCGGCTTCGTAATACTTGATGGCGTCGCGCCCTCCCAGAATGCGGCCCAGCGCCACATCCAGGGGCACGCGGAAATAGAAGGCCAGGTTGGGGTGGATGGCGAAACGGTACAGGTTGCGCACCCACCGCCGGCTCACTCCGCGCGCCACGTCGCGCGCGAACGCCGTGTAACTGTACCGGTCCGCGCACACGATGGCGCCGGCTTTCACCAGCGGCAGGATGTAGCTTTCCATCCGGTCCGCAAAATCCGTGCAGTGAATCAGGCTGAACGTGGTGGGCGTGAACATTTCCTTCTTCTTGCCCCGCCGGGTGGTCTCGCGAACCAGCGGGGAAGAGTTCCACTCGCTGAACGCCACCGCGAAGCCCTGCGAACGCAGCCAGTGGCTCAATAGAGAAAGTTGGGTCGATTTCCCGGAGCCGTCGATGCCCTCCACCACGATGAGCTTGCCGCGGTACCGGTTCGGCACAAAAAGTGACATATATGTTTGCCGCTGCCGCCCATTTTACCCCGACGCCGCGACCTGTGTGTTACAACCCGCCCATTGTGGGCCATTGTGGGGCGGGCAATTCTGCCCGCAGCCGGCTTTAGCCGGCGTCCTCCTGCTACGGTAGAATGCCTAAGATGCAGCTTCCCGCCAGAATCGGCAAGTACGAGCTCGAAGAGTTCCTGGGCGGCGGGATGTCCCACGTGTACCGCGCCCGCGATACCGTCATCGGCCGCACCGTGGCCGTCAAGATTCTCACCGAAGCCGGCTGCCAGGATGCCGAAGCCAAGGCCCGCTTCCTGGCCGAGGCGCGCATGGCCGGCAACATCTCCCACGACAACATCCTCGGTATTTACGATTTCGGCGAAGACGACCAGCAGCGCCCTTTCATGGTGATGGAGTATCTCAAGGGCGAAGACCTCGGTCACGCCATCAAGGGCGGCCACACGGGCGAGCTCCGCGACAAGTTGAGAATCGCCCTTCAGATCGCCCGCGCCCTCGAATACATTCACTCCCAGAAGATCATCCATCGCGACATCAAACCCGACAACGTGCACGTCGGCGCGAACGGCGTCGTAAAGCTGATGGATTTCGGCATCGCCAAAACCGAGGGCCTTCAGATGACCCGCGCCGGCTACGTCGTCGGGACGCCCTACTACATGGCCCCCGAGCAGGTCACCGGCCAGGGCGTCACCGAGCAGGTTGATGTCTACTCTTTTGGCGTGCTCCTCTACGAATTGCTTTCCGGTGTCAAGCCCATCGCCGGCGAAACCGTCGAGCGCATCTTTTACAGCATCCTCAACGAAACCCTCGACGTCGAGCCGCTGCGTAAAGCCGGAGTCCCACAATCGGTCTGCGATATCGTCACCCAATGTACCCTCAAGGCCCCCGCCGCGCGCCCGCAAGGCCTCGGCCCGGTTTGCGCCTCGCTCGAAAGCATCCTAGCCGAAATCGACGCCCCCACCATGCTGCTTCCGGGCGTGGTGGAACCTCCGCCCGTGCCGCCGCGCCCCGCCTGGCTTCTGCCCGTCGTGCTCCTCTTTGTGCTCGGCCTGGGTCTGGGGCTGTATTTTGCCGTCAAGCCGAAGCAACTCGCTCCGTTCATCGATGCGAAATCCGGCCGCATGGTGCTGGTCCCCGCCGGCACCTTCCTGGCTGGCGAAAAGAAGCAACCGACCGCTCCCATCCCCGCGTTCTACATCGACCAGACTGAAGTCACGAACGCCGCCTACAAAAGCTTCTGCGATGCAACCAGCCGCCCGCTGCCCGACGGCTTCCCCGTGGACAAGCCGAGTTACCCCGTGGTCAACATCTCCATTCTGGATGCCGCCGAGTTTGCCAAATGGGCCGGCGAGCGTCTCCCCAGTGCGTTGCAATGGGAGAAGGCTGCGCGCGGCGTCGATGGACGCCTCTTCCCCTGGGGCAACAATAAGGATGCCACGCTCGCGAACCTCGGCCCCAACGGCGAAATCCACCCCGCCACCGACTTCCCCAAAGGTGCCAGCCCCTGCGGCGCGCTGAACATGGTCGGCAACGTGTGGGAAATGGTCTTTGAGTTGACAACGCCCAGCGACTTTGCGCTTCACAACTATCCGTCTCTTGATCCTCAGCCCACCCGTGAGGACAGTTGGTACCAGATTCGCGGAGGTTCCTTCAAAGAAGGCCTCCAGGATGGTCTGGTATGGGACTCCACCACCGTCCCTGCACGCTGGAAAAGCACCAACATCGGTTTCCGCTGCGTCAAAGAGGCTCAGTAGAGACCAACTGGTAGCGCCGGCGGTCTTTGCCGCCGGTGTGGGACCGGCCTCCCGGCCGGTCGTTGGCCGCGTGAGCGGCCACGCGCGGCCGTAAGCCACCCCGCCATTCCGCACCTTTGCTGCTATAATGGCTAAGTTCCGCCCTGCATCCAGGCTTACCCTTATGTTCCTTAGTGTCAGAGAGATGGAGCTGCGTAAGGTTCGTTTCGACGAATCTTTTGAGCCCGCTCAGATCGAGTTCGCCAGTGAGAATCTGGAGCAGGCTTCTCCCTTGCACGCCGTCGGCTCTGCCGAGTTGCTGAAAAACACCGGCGGGCAAATGCGCATCCAGGGCCGCTATACTGTGGAAGTCACCGCGCCCTGCGATCGCTGTCTGGCACCGGCGCGTTTTCCGCTGGATGCCGGCTTCGACCTGTTTTACAAGCCCGTTTCCGTTATCGCACGCGCGGAAGAAGTGGAAATCGACGAGGGCGAAGCCCAGATCGGTTTTTATGAGAACGGCGGCATGGAACTGGAAGACGTCCTCCGCGAACAGGTCCTGCTGGCCTTACCCATGCAGAGAGTGTGCAGCGAAGACTGCAAAGGAATTTGCCCCGTCTGTGGCAAGAACCGGAACGAAGCGGAATGCGATTGCCGCATCGAAATACACGACCATCGCCTGGACGCGCTCCGCAAGCTGGAGATCTGATACATTCTTGAAGACGACGAAAGATTGGTTGAGAAAGAGATATGCCGAATCCCAAACGTAGACACTCCAAGGAGCGGACCAGCACCCGCCGCGCGCACGATGCGCTCAAAGCCGCCGGCCTGTCCGAGTGCCCCAACTGCCACGAACCCAAGCTGCCCCACCGCGTCTGCGCCCATTGTGGGCAGTACAAAGGCCGCGAAGTTGTCGAAGTCGAACAAGAGTAGCCTCGGCACAACATGCTGACCATTGCGGTGGATGCAATGGGCGGTGACCACGCCCCCAAAGCTGAAGTCGAAGGGGCGATTCGCGCCGCCAGGGACCTGGGAGTCAAAGTCATCCTGGTGGGCCAGCAGGATGTGGTCCGCCGTGAGCTCCAAGTGCAGAATGGCTGCGGTGAACTCCCCATTGAGATTGTGCACGCCAGCGAGCGTGTCACCATGGAGGACGGCGCCGCCAAGGCCTTCCGCGCCAAACGCGACAGCTCCCTCCGCATCGCCTCGCGCCTGGTGCGCGACGGCGTCGCGCAGGGCTTCGTGTCCGCGGGCAACACCGGCGCCGTCATGGCCACCGCCAAAATAGTCCAGGGTGTGGTCCCTGGCGTGGAGCGCCCCGCTCTGGTCGGCATCCTCCCCACCGCCGAAGGCACGCCCGTGGTTCTGGTGGATGTCGGCGCCAACGTCGATTGCACGCCGCGCATGCTGGGCCAGTTCGCGGTCATGGCCGAAATTTATTCGCGCAACATCCTGCACCGTCCCAATCCGCGCGTCGGACTGCTCTCCATCGGCGAGGAGGAACACAAAGGCAATGAGCTCACCCACGCAGCCACGCCCGTGTTTAAGAACCTCAACCTCAACTTCATCGGCAATGTCGAAGGCAGCGACATCTATGCCGGCAACGTCGACGTGGTGGTCTGCGACGGCTTCGTCGGCAACGTCGCGCTGAAAGTCAGCGAGGGTTTGGGCGACATGGTCAAGCACTTCCTGGGCGAGGCTCTCGAATCCACCATCTCCGGCAAAATCGGATACGTCATCGCCAAGAACGCCTTCGCCACCTTCAAGAAGCGCCTGGATTATTCCGAATACGGCGGCGCGCCGCTGCTGGGCGTGCGCGGCGCGTGCATCATCTGCCACGGCCGGTCCAACGCCAACGCCATCAAGAACGCCATCCGCGTGGCCGCCGAATTCTCCGGCGGCAAAATCAACCAGCGCATTGAAGACGAACTCCGCGGCCTGGTCCGCAAAGCCGGAGATTGACGTGCGATTCGTCGCAACCTGCTTCCTGGCTCTGGCATCCGCTTTCGCGCAGGGGCAGCAGCACGCCGCCTGGACCCTGCAACCCGACCCGGCGCCGGCTCCGCCCGGCGCTACCGTCCGGATCCGCGCCGCCGCCCAAATCGATTCCGGCTGGCATCTCTACTCGGCTTCTTCCGCCGCCGGGATCCCCGCCACGTTCCAGGTTTCCCCCGGCGCTCTGAAGCGTGTGCTACAGCCCGCGCCCAAGCGTGCCTTCGACTCCACCCTCAATGCCGAAGCCGAATTCTACCAAGGCGAGACCGCCTTCCTGCTGGACGTTGCGCTTCCCGCCGGTGCCTCCGCCGGGCCCGCTACGCTTGCCGTGAATGTCCGCTACCAGACCTGCAACGACACCAGTTGCGTGCTGGGAAAATGGGCCGGCACTGCCTCCGTCATCGTCGATTCCGCTGCCCCGGCGCGAACCCTCGACATTCCCGCCGGCTATAGCGAAGCGCATCCTCCGCCATCCTCTTCCGCCGCCGTCGCCCCGCCCGCTTCCGAAGGCTGGGCCGCCTTCCTGCTGGTCGCTTTCGGTTTAGGGCTTGCCTGCATCTTCACGCCCTGCGTCTTCCCCATGATCCCCATCACGATGTCGTATTTCCTCAACCAGCAGTCCGGCGAAAAGCGCGACGCCGTCATGCAGGCGGTGGTTTTCTGCCTGGGGATCGTAGTTCTCTTTTCCGGTCTCGGCCTCCTCGCCACCCTGCTGCTCGGACCCGTCGGCGTCAAGCAACTTGGCTCCAGCCCCTGGGTCAACGGTTTCATCACGCTCCTCTTCATCGCCTTCTCGCTCAGCCTGCTGGGCGCTTTCGAAATCACCATTCCATCTTCAATCCTGACGCGCCTGAACCAGTCCTCCGGCAAGGGCGGTTTCGCCGGCACGCTGCTGATGGGCCTTACGTTCTCTTTGTCGTCCTTCGCCTGCGTCGGCCCGTTCGTCGGTACGCTGCTGGCCGAATCGGTAACCCAAGGCCGCGCCCGTCCCACGCTCGGCATGGTCGCATTTGCCGCCGGCCTGGCTCTGCCGTTTTTCTTCCTGGCGCTGTTCCCGTCTTACCTGAAGCGCCTGCCTCGCTCCGGCGGCTGGCTCGCGCGCGTCAAAATGGTGATGGGCTTCGTGATTCTCGCCGCCAGCCTCGAATACCTCGCCAAGCTCGATCAGGTGATGCAATGGGGCTTTCTCACGCGCGGGCGATTCCTGGCCGCGTGGATCGTCCTTTTCGCCATGGCCGGCCTCTACCTGCTGGGCTTCCTCCGCCTGGAAGGCGTCACGCACGACGAAAACATGGGACTCGGACGCTTGCTCACTGGCATGCTGTTTCTGATTTTTGCGGTCAGCCTTTGGCCCGGCATGGCGGGCGACAAGCTCGGATGGATCGACGCCTTCGTCCCCATGGGCGCTGCCCAATCAGCCGCGCCTTCCGATGGCCTGCATTGGATGAAGGATCAATACCGCGAAGCGCTCGACCGCGCCCGGCGCGAGAACAAACTGGTCTTCATCGATTTCACCGGCTATGCCTGCACCAACTGCCATTGGATGCGCGCCAACATGCTGGCCCTCCCGGAAATCGCCTCCGTCCTCAAAAACTTCGTCCTGGTCGAACTCTACACCGACGGCACCGATGCTGCCTCCCAAGCCAACTCCAAGCTGCAGCTTGAAAAGTTCAACACCGTCGCCGAGCCCTACTATGTGATCCTCGACGCCAACGAACGCCTGGTGGCCAAGTTCGAAGGGCTCACCCGCGATCCCGCTCAATTCCTCGCCTTCCTCAATCAAGCCCAGGCCCCGCCGCTTGCCCCGGCCGCGCCCGCCCCCGCCGGCGACTACCCGCAAGTGACACGCCTCGAAGGCGGCCCGCTTTCGACAGCCTCGCTCGCCGGAAAAGTTGTAGTCGTCAATTTCTGGGCCACCTATTGCATCCCCTGCATCGGCGAATTCCCGTTCTTCAACAGGCTCTACCACCAGTTTTCATCGCAAGGCGTCGCCTTCCTCGGCGTCTCGATGGACGACGATGCTGCCGCCAAAGTGCCCGCCTTCCTCAAGAAGCACCCCATCGATTACACCGTAGCCATAGGCTCCGACGCCATCATGCAGCAATATAAATTGGATGCGCTTCCGGTGACCCTGGTCTACAACCAGGCCGGCAAGCAGGTGAAGCGTTTCGACGGCGCCATCACCGAGCCCGATCTCCTGGCCGCCATCCAACAAGCCAAATAAGTGGGCCATGCTTTAGCTTGCCCACCGGGCCGCGACTGCGCACCAAAGTGGGACAGACGCTTTCGTCTGTCAACCCGCCGATCGCGGCCATCTTCTCCTGGCTTCTGAAGGAGCGGAGCCTCTCACCATCTCACGTTTTCTCCGCGCCTCCGCGCCTCCGCGTTGAATTCGCAGCTTCTCGCCACCACTTACTTCTTCACCGTCTCTCCGAACGTAATCGTCGATTCCCCGGTGTACTTGTGGTAGTTCCGGAAATCGATCACGTTCCGGCTGCAGAAGTTCGACCCTCGCTGGCAGCTCAGGTTTTCCGCGTGCACCGGCAGCAGGTATTGCTTGGTGTCTCCCAGCCGCGTGTACTGGTAATCGGTAGCCGATTCCACATGGTCGGTCGGAAACGCATCCGGGAATCCGTAAGCCTGCATCTCGATCCGCAGCACCCGCGCCGTCGCCGGATCGATCCATACCGACCCTTTGTAGGGCGGATCGTACGTCTGCGACGCCATCGAAATCTGCCAGTGCGAACGCTCCCGCACCACCGAGAAATCGTAAACTTTGGCGCTCACCCCGCCCGAACGTGAGTCCCGGCTGTAGCGGAAATCCGCCGCCGTCGCCGGTGAGAACAAGTCGATCAGGATCGTTCCGAATTCGCCCGTCGACCACGCCCCGTCCAGTTGCTCGATATTCTTCTTGATCGCTTTGCCGTTGATCGTCACGTCGCGGTAGTCTTCTTTGCCTTGCTGGTACACCACCGCCGCTCCCACAATGTCGAGAGCCTGCCAGTTCGCCGGCGTCGCCATGCTCTGGTAGCGCGCCATCATCTCCTGGCACACGTAATCCGGCAGCGACTCGGTGAAGTCCATGGCCGCATCCGCCGCCTTGCGGATCAGCGGGTCCCCCACCGGCGGTGGCGGAATCGGCGTATCGTCGTCGCCTCGCAGAATCGTCGGAGCGCCCGATAGCCTGCCGGTAGTCTGGCCCGCGGGCGGCGGCGCCATTGCCCCCACTCCGCTGCCGGCCGATTGCGCCGGGGCCGTCTGTTCCGGTACCTGTGCCGAACGTTCCCGCTCCGCATCCGCCGGCTTGCCGCGCACCAGTTTCGGCCGCCCCGGATCGTCCGGGTCCGCCTTGGCCGGCGGCGGCGCCATCTCCGTTGCGGCCTGCGCGATCGCCGCATCCGTCGTGTCGCTTCGCGGTGCCTCGCCTTTTACCGCCGGCGATGCCCCGCCATCGCCCGACTGTGCGCTCGTGGCAGTTCCCGCGGCTCTCTTTTCCCAATACACGTTCAAGGCGGTCAGGAAGCCTTCCACGTCCTCCGGTCCCTCTATCGACAACTGGTCGCCCGGGTCGAACTTCGGCGTCTTCACCTCGTCGCCGTTCTTGTAAAACTTCGTCTTGCTCGTCCGCTTGAACTGTAGCGCCCGATGGTCGTCCAGCTCGATGGTGATGTTTTTATCGTCCATCTGCTTAAATAGACCCCGATAGTTCGGCATCGGAGCGTTGGCCGTGTCGGTCTTCGTACTCTTCTTCGAGGGCAGCGGGATGCCCTGTCCGCCTCGCGGATACCCGCCCGGCGGATATTGCCCTGGCGGATATTGCCCTGGCGGATATTGCCCTGGCGGGTATTGCCCCGGCGGGTATTGCCCTCCATATTGCGCCGCCGCCGTTCCCAGCCCCAGCACCAAAACCAGCCCCAAGCCGCTCAAGCAGCCGGCGCGGCAAACCCGATGCGCTAAATTTAGATACACCATCTCATGACCTCAGATGCTTCCCGGTCCCCGCTGGTTACACCGTTTTCCCGTGGGACAGGCCTCCTGGCCTGTCGTTCCGGCCTGTCGTTCCGGCCCGCCTGTTACACCCTTCCGTTCTGCACCCCTCCAGCCATGGTATCCTGATCCTCGTCTAATAGAGTGTGGGAGATGCATTGAGCCCCCGCCGCCTGCTGCTAATCGACCCTGATCGCTCCGTCCACGACTTCCTGATGGGCCTCCTTCAACGCGAGGATCGCACCATCCGGAACGCCTATGCCCGAAGTGAATCCCTGGAGTGCCTCCGTTCCGGGCCCTATGACCTGGTCCTGGCCGGCCAGGGCCGCAACGGCTTCGACGGCCTCAATCTCGCCCGTCAGTTCCACGCCCTCCAGCCCAACGCCAAGACCATCTTTACCGGCGATCCCGACCCCACTCGCGTCATCCGCGCCATCCGCGCCCGCGCCTACAGCTATTTCCACTCTCCGCTCCCCACCATCGCGCTCGCCGACATGGTCCAGCAGGCCCTCGACTCCGCACCCTCCCCGGACGATATTCTGGTCATGTCCGCCCGCCCCGAGTGGATCACCCTCGCCATCCGCTGCAAGATGGACGCCGCCGACCGCGCCACCCATTTCTTTCGCGAGCTCGAAACCGCCCTGCCCGTGCAGGTCCGCGAGGACGTGGTCGCCGCCTTCCGTGAGTTGCTCCTCAACGCCATCGAGCACGGCGGCAAGTACGACCCCCGCAAGCGCGTCCGCGCCTCGCTCCTGCACACGCCGAAATCCATCATCGTTCACATCGCCGATCCCGGCAAAGGTTTCTCTCTCGACTCGCTCCCTCACGCCGCCATTTCGAATCCCGAAGATTCCCCCATCCATCACGTGGAAGTGCGCGCGGAAGAAGGCAAACGCCCCGGCGGCTTCGGCATCCTGATGACTCGCAACATGGTGGACGAGCTGGTCTACAACCAACGCGGCAATGCCGTGCTCTTTGTGAAATACCTCGACGGCAGTCATTGAGCGTCGCCGCAAAACGGGCGCCGCAAAACGGGGACTGCTACCAATTCCCGCCTTTGGAATTGGATAGCTGTCCCCGCTTTGCCCCCGCGGCCGTGGAAGACGTGCTGCGGCAAGCCAGTTGACCGGCTGCGGTCATGAGGGCGCCCGCCGCGTGAGGGTGTGCGCTACTCCACCACCGGCGCCAGCTTCGCTTCGATGATGCGCTGGTCGGAGGTGACCAGGCGAAGGCGATGAACCCGCGCGGTGGCCACGATGGCGCGGTCCGCCGGATCGCGCAAACTGCCGAGAGCCGCCGCCTCCGACGCGACTTCATAGGAAATCGGGAGCAGGCGGAACAACGGGATCGACTGGAGTTCTTCGAAGAATTCGTCGAGCGGCATGCGCAAGCGAATCCTTCCCTCGCTCACCAGTATGGCAATTTCAAGCAAGCTCACCGCGCTAAAGGCTACCGGCTCCGTGCGGCGTAGCGCTCCCTCAATCGCCCGTACCTGCTCGCGCGAAAGCTTATCGGGCTGGATCAACCAGCGAATCACGATGTGTGTGTCCAGTAAGAACCGGGGCAGCAATCGCAGCACCTATTCTTCGCGGACAGCTTCCCACAATCCGGAAGTGTCGAGATTGGCAATATCGCCCACCACACTTGCCCTTCCGGCAAAAAGGCCTTTGGACGATTTCCAGGCTTTCTTCCTGGCAGGGCCTAGCACCGCGACCGGATGGCCTCGCCGGGTGACAGTGATGCTTCCGCCGTGTTGCTCCATCTCATCGAGGAAGGCAAGACACTTGGCTTTGAAGTCCGTCGCGCTGACGATCCGGCCTTTCATATTCTCTTCTGAGTATAGCAAAGCGCCATATGGTCATCTGACCGCTTCGGCCGCGGCACGATGCCGCCCGCCTCCCCCGTCATTCACAACAATCTTCAGCCTTTTTTTCGCTGATTCCAAACCACTTCCTCTCCTCGCGTCCCATCTCCCGCTCGTCGCCGTGCTACGCCTGGAATTGAGGAGCACCTCGCGCTCCTCCGAAAGGCATCCTCCATGGCTACCAACCAACAAATCGCCGCCAACCGCCGCAACGCCCAAAAATCCACCGGCTCCCGCTCCGCCGCCGGCAAAACCCAGTCCGCTCTCAACGCCCGCAAGCACGGCTTCGCCGGCTCCACCTTCACCGTCGTCCGCCTCGAAGACCTCAAGGCCCTCGACCACCTCCGCCAGGATGCCCTCGACACCTACCGTCCCGTCAACTCCCAGGAAATCTTCGCCGTCGAGCGCATCGCCCTCTGCCAGATGGCCCTCCTCCGCGTCGCCCGCCTCGAGTCCGGTATGTTGACCAGTTGCCTCGACCGAACGCTCGGCCCTGAGGGCGAGCAGCTCTGTTTCATGTCCGCCCAAATGGCCGGCGATGGCGATATCGAAATCACCCGCGCCCAGAATCGCAATTTCGCGCTCTCCACGGGCTTCCACATGAACACTCAGAAGCCCCACACCTGGGAACTCTTTCTGCGCTACCAGACCCAGACCGAGCGCCAATACCGCCGCGCCATCGAGGACCTCCAACGCCTCCGCGCCCTCCGCCCCGAATCGGACGAATTGGAAGAAATACCAAACGAACCCAATTCCGAGGGTCAACCTCAAGTAAACCAACTAGATCCCATTCCCGAATCGAACCCGATTCCGCCCCTGGTGGGGCAGACCCCCTGGTCTGCGCGGGTCCCCCTGGACCCGCTCCCGCACGACGCCGAAAAGTTGCCCCACGCCCCCGCCGATGGCGCGTGATAATCTGGTTCCACACGATCATGAAACTCAATCGCATCGCCATTTTTTGCCTGGCCGCGACCCTCCTGGCCACCGAGCCGAATGAGGCTACCAAACGCTGGTGGACGCACGTGGTGGCGCTGGCCAACGACGGCATGGAAGGCCGCGACACCGGCAGTCCCGGATACCTCAAAGCCGAACGCTATGTCGTAACGCAATTCGAGAAAGCTGGTCTGAAGCCGGCCGGCGAGAAGGGCTATCTGCAGTCCGTGCCGCTGCGTGTGGTGCGTCTGCGCACCGATCAATCCTCGATTGAACTGGTGCGGAAAGACGGTGTCAAGAAGCTGGAATGGCTGCGGCAGATCACAACCGGGGCGCGCGTGGGCTTGCCGGAGTCGCTGGAGGGTGACCTTGTGTTTCCGGGCGATGGTCCGGCGGCTGGCTCGCCGCCGCTCGACACGACCGGCAAGATCGTGGTGCAGTTGCCGCGGCGGGCAGCGGCCGGCGGCGGCCGCGGGACGGGGACGGTGCGCACCAGCTCCGCCGCCACCATCGCGATCGATTCGACCGGCGGCCCCGAGCCTCCACGCTGGCCCGTGTCCTATTCGGTGGCGATGAGCCTGGCCGAGTCCGTGCAGCGACAGGGCGGGAACGGGCCGCTCACCTTCCGCTTCAACCCGGCCTTCGCCGGCGAGCTTTTTCAAGGCTCCGGCCATACCTACGCCGAGTTGCAAAAACTGGCCGATGACGGCCAGCCGCTTCCGCAGTTCGAAATCCCCACGAAGCTGCGCGCCACCATGAAAGTGGAATCCGGCGAATTGGCCTCGGAAAACATTGTCGCCGTGCTGCCCGGCTCCGACCCCGCGCTGGCCAACCAATACCTGGTGGTCTCCGCGCATCTGGATGGCTACGGCTTCGGCGAACCGTGGAACGGCGACCGCATCTACAACGGCGCGTTCGACGACGCGGCTTATGTTGCCACGCTCATCGACCTGGCCGAAAAGCTGCACGAATCTGGCAGCCGTCTCAAGCGCTCGCTGCTGTTTCTGGTGGTGACCGGCGAAGAAAAGGGGCTGTTGGGCTCGCGCTATTTTGCGGCTCATCCCACCATCGCCAAAGAGAAACTGGTGGCCGACATCAACCTCGACCAGCTTCGGCCCATCTTCCCGCTGAAAACTCTCACCATGCTGGCGCTGGATGAATCCAGCCTGGGTGTGGCGGCGAAACAGGTGGCGGAGAAGATGGACATCGGGATCCAAGCCGATCCGGAGCCCGAGCGGCGGCTGCTCACGCGCTCCGACCACTACAGCTTTATGCAGATCGGCGTGCCGGCGACGGGGTTTATTTTCGGCTATGAGAAGGGATCACCCGAAGAGCAGGTCTACCGCCATTGGTACGCCGAGCGCTATCACAGCCCGGCCGACGACATCAATCAGCCCTGGGATCCGCCGGCGGCCGCGAAGTTTAACGATTTCTTCGGGCGCCTGGTGGAAGCCGTGGCCAACGCGGCGGACCCGCCGAAGTGGCGCGCCGGCAGCCAATTCGCGCACGCCGATATCAGGTAACCATGCACTCCAACAAGATTTCTTCAACCCGTGGCGCACGCACTCGTGCGTGCCGCGTCGACACTCGTGTCGACGCATGGCGCCGCCTTGCAGCCACCATGCTCGCTACCGCCGCGTTGCTCGGCGCGCAGCCTTTCACCCGCGGCGTCGGCGTTTATCCCGGCGATCCCGCGCAGGACTTCGCTCCCACCCTGGCGGCTGATTCCACTTACCGCAATATAGCCCTGCGGCGTCCCGCCTACCAGTCCAGCGCTTACGATTACAACCTCACCGCGCAACTGGTTACCGACGGAATCAAGGAGACCACGCTTCCGCACTGGCTTGCGACCACCACCAGCCAGGCGGGCCCGGCGCGCAAGAACGAGCGAGAGTTGCTGGTGGACGGAAACATCGTCAGCACCGTCAGCCTGCGCGGGGCCAAAGTCTGGGTGCAGTTCGAACTGGCCGGCGGCGACGCGCCGCTGGAGGTGGACCGCATCGAGGCTCTCGGCAACGTGCAGGCCAATGCCCAACTGGCCGCCGGTTGGAGCGCGACCGTCTCCGGGTCGGATGATGGGCAGTCCTGGAACGAGCTGGGCGGTGCGAACTCGGCGGGTGAACGTCCCGGCCGCGATTTCCATACTTCCATCGCCTTCAAGGCGGCAGCGCGCGCGCGCTTCTACCGCCTGGAGTTGGAAGCCGCCAGCGCTGTTCTGTGGCGTCTCGGCGAAGTGACGCTCTACAACCGCGAAGCGCGCGTCGAGATCGGCGGTCCCTACCGCTTCTCGAGCGCGTGGATGAGCGCCGGCTCGGGCCAGGAATGGGTGTACGTGGATCTGGGCGCCTCCGCGACGTTCGATCGCATCAAGCTGTTTTGGCTGCGGCGCGCGGCGGAAGGCAGCATCCAGGCTTCCGACGACGCGGCGGCGTGGAAGACGCTGGCGCCTCTGGGCGACGATGTCAAGCTGCCGCGCCCCGTCAAAGCCCGCTACGTGCGCGTGCTGATGACCAGGCCGGAATCGCCCGGCGGCTACATTCTGAGCGAGCTGGAAGTGTGGGGACGCGGCGGCCTCACCCCGCGGCCGAAGCCCGCACAGGGCCTTTCCGGCGGCGCGTGGCGTCTGCAGCGCGATTCGCTGGTCGCGGCCGCGGGCGATGCCCTTTCCAAACCCGGATTCGACGATCGCGATTGGGTGGTGGCCACCGTGCCTGCGACCGTCCTCTCCAGCTACTGGAACGCGGGCGCGCTGCCCGATCCCAATTACGCCGACAATCAGCTCGCGGTTTCGGACTCTTTCTTCTATGCCGATTTTTGGTATCGGAATGAATTCGTCGCGCCGCCCGCCGGCGGCAAGCGCCAGTGGCTGATCTTCGAGGGCATCAACTGGAAAGCCGATGTTTTCCTGAATGGAGAAAAGCTGGGCCGCATCGAAGGGGGTTTCCTGCGGGGCCGCTTCGAAGTCACCGGCAAGCTGCGCGCCGGCGGGAAGAACGCGCTGGCCGTCAGAGTCGAGAAGAACGCCACCCCCGGGAGCGTGCATGAAAAGACTTTTGACAGCCCCGGCTTGAACGGCGGCGCTCTGGGCGCGGATAATCCCACCTACCACGCATCGATTGGCTGGGACTGGATCCCCACCATTCGCGGCCGCAACACAGGCATCTGGGCCGGCGTGCACCTGGAAACCGCCGGGGCCGTCACCATTGAAGATCCTTTCGTAAGCACGGTGCTGCCGCTGCCCGACATTTCCCGCGCTGAGGTCACCGTGGAAGCCGTTCTGCGCAACTCCACGGATGCCCCGGTTTCGGGCACCTTGCGCGGCCACTTTGGCGACACACCTTTCGAAACGGCCGTCACACTCGACCCCCATTCGGTGAAAAGCGTGAAGGCGCCCGCGCTGCGCCTGGAACACCCCAAGCTGTGGTGGCCGAACGGCTATGGCGATCCCAACCTCTATGCCGTCCAGTTGGTGTTTGAAACCGCCGACCACGAGGTTTCCGATACCAACGAGTTTCACGCCGGCGTCCGCCAGTTCAACTACACCGCGACCGCACCGCTGAAGATCTGGATCAACGGACGCCGCTTCATTGCCCGCGGCGGCAACTGGGGCTTCGGCGAATCCATGCTGCGATACCGCGCGCGCGAATACGATACCGCCGTGCGCTACCACCGCGACATGAATTTCACTATGATCCGCAACTGGGTGGGGCAGATTGGCGATGACGCGTTCTTCGAAGCCTGCGACCGCTACGGCATCGTGGTGTGGCAGGACTTCTGGCTGGCCAACCCCGTGGATGGTCCGAATCCCGACGACAACGAGATGTTCCTGCGCAACGCGCGCGATTTCGTTGCGCGCATCCGCCATCACCCTTCGCTCGGGCTCTACTGCGGCCGCAACGAGGGCAATCCCCCCGACCCGTTGGAAGAGGGCCTGCGCCGCATTCTTGCGGACCTCCATCCCGATCTGCACTACATCCCCAGCTCCGCCGACGTGGTGGTCAGCGGGCACGGGCCTTACCGCGCACAGTCGCAGAAATCCTACTTCGAGCAGCGCGCCACGCCCATGCTGCACAGCGAAATGGGCATGCCGAATATCGTCACCTTCGACAGCCTGCGGCAGATGATGCCCGAGTCGGCCATGTGGCCACAGGGCGACATGTGGGGCCTGCACGATTTTTCCCTGAACGGCGCGCAGGGCGGCGCCAGTTTCCGCGACATGATCGACAAGGGTTATGGCGGCGCGGCCAACGCGCAAGAGTGGGTCACGCTGGCGCAATTCGTGAACTACAACGGTTACCGCGCCATGTTCGAAGCGCAGAGCAAGAACCGCATGGGCCTGCTCATCTGGATGAGCCATCCCTGCTGGCCCTCCTTCGTGTGGCAGACTTACGATTACTACTTCGAGCCCACCGCGGCGTACTTCGGCGCGAAGAAAGCCTCCGAGCCGTTGCACATCCAGTGGAACCCGGCCACCGAATCGGTGGAGGTGGTGAACTACAGCGGCGGCGCGGCCCCCGGGCTCACGGCGCACGCCGAAGTCCTCAATCTGGATGGGTCGCGCCAATGGGAAAAGAGTGCCGCCGTGGAGAGCGCCGAAGACAGCACCGCGGCGCCCATCCGCATGGAGTACCCCGCGGGCCTGAGCGCGGTTCATTTTATCCGGCTGGTGCTTTCCCGCGGCGCTGAGACCATCTCCGAAAACTTCTACTGGCGCGGCCTGGAAGAAGGCGACTACCGCGCGCTCCGCGATCTGCCCAAGGTGAAGCTGGAAGCCGTCACGCACACGGAGCGCCGCGGCGACACCTGGGTGCTGACTACCGAACTGCGGAACCCTTCCGCCACGCCTGCCCTGATGGTGCGCCTGAAAGCCGTTCGCGGAAAAACCGGCGATCGCATTCTCCCCGCCCTCTACAGCGACAACTACGTATGGCTTATGCCCGGCGAGCGCCGCACCATCCGGACCGAAGTGCGGCAGGCCGATACGCGCGGGGAAAAGCCTGCGATCGATACGGGCGGCTTCAACGTGTCGCGGTGACCGGTTCGAGCTACACTTTGCCTATGAGCAATATCGACCAGGTGTTTGAACAGATCAAAGTCGGAGGCAAGGATCTCGTCGACAAGGTCGGCGAACTGATCCATGAAGGCAACGTGCGCCGCCTGACTATCAAGAACGAGCATGGCCATACGCTGGTCGAGGTTCCGGTCACGGTGGCGACCATTGGGGCGATCGTAGCCCCGACCCTGGCGGTGGCCGGAGCGCTCGCCGCCGTAGTGGGGGTCTGCACCATCGTAGTCGAGCGGCACAGCCCTCCCGCCGATTCCACAAAGAAGGATTGATTGATGCCGGATTCGCCGAAGCCCGGGCCGGGGCGTTGGCCGCGCTCTGTGAAGCCAAGGCCTGATCGGAGCCGCGACCGTGAGGGAGCGATCTTCGTGGCGCACGCACTCGGGCGTGCCGCGTCGGCACTCTTGCCGACGCCTGCTGCCCCGGGGCGCAGAGGCATCGAGCGGAGACTCGCGCTCACGCGTCGAAGTTGCCCTTCAGCCCCAGTTCTTCCGCGCGCGCCTGCATGGCTTTGACGCAGAAATCGATGTGCTCGTCGAGCGGCACGCCCAACTCCTGCGCGCCGTCCACAATGTCCTGGCGGTTGACGGAGCGGGCGAAGGCCTTGTCCTTCATCTTTTTCCTGACCGAGGCCGCGTCCACTTCGAACACGCTGCGGTGCGGCTTCACGTAGGAGATGGCGGTGATGAATCCGGCCAGCTCGTCGCAGGCGAACAGCGTCTTCTCAAGCGCCGATAGCCGCGCCACCTCGGTGTGATTGGCGTGCGAGAGGATGGCGCGCCGCATCTCTTCGTCCACGCCGCGCTCGGCCAGGATGGGCGAGCCTTTGATCGGGTGTCCGTCCAGGGTGGGATGAATCTCCCAATCGAAATCGTGCAGCAGCGCGGTGATGCCCCAGCGCCGCTCGTCCTCGCCGAACTTGCGGGCGTATGCCGCTACGCACGCCTCGACTGCCATCGCGTGGTTGCGGAGTCCGTCGGATTTCGTGAATTCGCAGAGAATGTTCCAGGCCGTTTCGCGATCGATCATTCTGCTTATGATATACCGGCGTCGCCCCACGCCGCGTGGCGGGCCGCGCGGAACCGCCCGCGGTCGCGCTTCGAGACGCGAACTGTTTCGAGGCCGTGCGGTGTGCAGGTCTCAAGCACAATCAGGCCCGGCTGCTGGCGCGGCCGGCGCACAATGCGCGATCCTGCCGGCTCCACGGCCTGACGCGCCATCGCCACGTAGCTGAACTTCTCATCTTCGTAGCCCAGATCGCCGCCCTTGATCTGCCGATGGAGCGACGAACGCTCCACGCGCGCGGCGAAGTGGCACCAGTCCGGCTCGATCACCGGGCATGCGCCGCCGCCAGGGCACGGCGCGGCCATGTGCGCGCCGCCTGCGAGCAGATCGTCACGCACTTTCCGAATGAGTTGAAACCCATGCGGCGTGCCGGGCTCGATTACTACCAGGCACACGCGCGCCGCCTGCCACAGCCGCGCCGCCGCGGCCGCCCCACATTCGCTCAGCGAGTAGCAGGCGATCACCAGGTCGTGCGGCGCGAGCGTTCCCATGTGGGCCACGTCGCCCAACAGCACGATTGCGCCGGGGAGCCACTGGCGCGCGGCCTCCGCCGGCGCCGCCTGCCGTTCGATCATGGTGATGGCGGCTTCCGGAAAATGCTCCCGCGCAGCCAGCGCAGCGGCGCCCGTCCCGGCTCCGGCATCGAGCAAACTCTCCACCGGCCCGATGCGGGCCCGCACTTCCCGCAGCACCGCGTTCGCGGCGGCGTAGGTGGCCGGCATGCGCGTCACCAGGTAAGCCGCCACGCTTTCGCCGTTGGCCAACGGTAGCGGCCGGCCCGCGCGGTAGGCTTCGGATTGCGCAGCCGCTGCGCGCTTCAGGGCAGGGAAGCCGGCCGCTTCCGCATACTCCTGGATGATCCGCTGGACGTTGGCCGGCAATTGCACCCTTCATCGTACCGCCGGAACTTCTTTTGAGACGCGGTGTCTACTTCGATGGAGGTTGACCCCGATGTCAACAGCCGGACCCCTCGACTGATTCCCGAAACAATGAGACCGGAATGCGCTTTCGGGCGCCGGGGGGCTACGTGTGTCCCAACCGGTCGAAAGGAGCACTGCTATGTTCGAACAGGCTACTCTTGCGTCCGGCCCCGCCGGCAAGCGGGTCTGGACTACTTTCCTGGGCGTCTCCACGCAGGTGATGCTGGTGGGCGGCGCGATTCTCGTGCCAATGATCTGGCCGCAGATGATGCCGCACGCCCAGTTGATGGCGACCTTTCTGCCGCCGGTGCCACCCGGCCCCCCTCCCAAAGGCGATCTCGTCAAACAGCGCACCTCCGCCCGCGTCGTGCCGCGTGCCGAGTCCCACGTTTTCGTCGCGCCTGTCCGCATCCCAGCCCGCGTGGCGTCGATCGACGATGCGCCCGCCGCGAGTTATGTCATCGGCGTTCCCAACGGCGACGCGCGCGCATTGGGGACGGGAGTTCCCGGCGCGTTCTTCAGCGCTCTGCCGGCCAACGCGGTGCGCATTGAGCCGCCGGCCGTGCTGGTTGTGGCGCCGCCCAAACCAGCCTCGCCGCCCGAGGAGCCAAAGCGCTACCGCCCGGGCGGCCGGGTCCAACTGGGGCGCTTGATTCGCAGACTGGAGCCGGCCTACCCGGCCCTCGCCAAGACGGCGCGCGTCTCCGGGACCGTGCAGTTGGAAGCGGTGGTTGGAACGGATGGCCGGGTACGCGAAGTGAAGGTGCTGGCGGGAAGCCCGCTGCTGGCGCGGGCCGCGGCCGATGCCGTTCTGCAATGGGTCTACGAGCCTTCGCGACTGAACGGCGAGCTGATTGAAATCATTGCGAACATCGCAGTTACGTTCAAGCTGAACTGAAACCGACAGGCCAGGAGGCCTGTCCTACTTCACCGACAGGAATTCGCTCACGTTCTCGCGCAGCAATTGCGGGAAGCTCTTATCGAGATAGGAGCGGATGGAAACGTAGCACTCGTCGCACTGGTTGTGGCGCGTGAATTCGGCGATCATGCGGCTGCGGTCTTCCAACCAGTACCGCTGGAACTGCATCGAGCATGGTTGCAGCGCGCCATCGGCGGTCACCACCAGGAAGCGCAGCCCCGCCTGCCAGCCGGGCGTTCCCTTGTTGGCGAAATACCGCCGCGTGGCCTCG